>JAPOWR010000001.1:0-612125 GCA_026707545.1 Acidobacteriota bacterium
CGACATCGTCCTTCAGTCCGGCGACATCGTTCTTGAGCAGGCCGACATCGTCCTTCAGCCCGGCGACGTCGTCCTTCGTGGCGCCCTGTTGTTCGCGTTGGCTGATCACGTCGGCTAGCAGCCTGGCCTGACGGGCGTCGAAGCCAACTTCTTCAAACCGTAGCTGCACCTCTCGGGGCTCGAGCGACAAGTCTATTCTCTCCATACCGACCAAGACGGATTGTGGAGCAGAAACCGAGGTTGCCCGGTGCCGGCGCGACCGCTAGAACTCGAACTCCAGCAGCACCTCCACGCTCTGACCCTCCGCGGTGACGGTGAACCGGTTCATTCCGAGGCGGAAGTGCTCCGCCAGTTCCTGGAAGTCGACTTCACCCATTCCGTCGACGATGGAGATTCCGATCCATCGGATCGTCTGGCCGTTGACCTCGGTGACGTGGGCCTCGTTGGTATCGGCCGCCAGTCCCGTGAACAGGAGCGGCAGGCTGACGAGCCGAACCTCGGGGTCGATGCTGTCATACGGGATGCTGACTTCGAATCCGGGGATGTCGGAGCGGAGAACCGGGAGATCCCGGGGCGTCACGACGTCTACCTCCGCGGGGGCGGCGGTCTGCGCGTCGAAGATGACGCCGCGGCTCAGGTGCGCCTGCTTGCCCTTGATGAGGATGAAAGGCCAGGCGATGACCTTGGCCAGGACAGCGGCGGTAACGAAGCGGCCCCTGCCGGAGCGGTCATAGCCGCCTGCCAGGCGGATCGATGAGTCGTCCACCGCAGCGACGGTGTTGGCTTCGACCTCGAGCCGGCCCCGGATGCCGGCGATCTTGGCCCGCCGGGCCTTGCTGACTTCGGACCAGACCACGGTGCCCGCTTCGATGACGACGCGGCCGTCGATCACGACATCCTCGGCGACCCTGGCGCGGACGCGGTCTCCCAGGCGGACGAAGTTGCTTGACTTCTTCTTTGTCGAGAGGCTCTCGTCGAGGACGCAGTAGACGGTCGTTCCGGCCGGAATCCGCACCCTTTCGGCGATTCCGGCGGCTGGCAGAGCGGTCAGCAGGACGGCAGCGACCGCCGCCCTGAAGAGACGGGTTTGGCGCACGGATGAGACCTCCCGGGTCATGAGCGTTGGCAGTGAGATCTACGCCGCCGGGCGGCCCGCGGTTTCAGTGCTCGCCGTCGAATCCGGGATCCACTCGTACCGGCTGCGGCTTGGTGCCGGTCCGCTCCTGCGATACCGTGACGCCTTCGCGCATGAGCTTGATCGTCTGGTCCTGGCTGTTCCTGGTCGTCTATCTGGGCGGCATGCTGGCCTTCGGCGTGATCGGCCGGAACCGGGTTCAAGGCGCCGACGACTTCGCGACGGCCCGGGCGGCCTACGGGCCTTTCTTCCTCGCCCTCGCCTTCGCCGCAACGACCGCGAGCGGCGCGACATTCCTTGGCTTCCCGGGGCTTGCCTACGAGCACGGCACCGCGGCGCTGCTGTCGGCGGTGCTGTACCCGGCCGGCGTGTATCTGGGCGTGCTGATCTGCATGCGGTTGGTGGCGAACGTAGGCGACCGGTTCGGTTCGCGTTCGATTCCGGAGTTCCTGGGAGACCGGTACCAGTCGGACGGCATCCGCGTGATCGTGACCGTGGCGTCCCTGCTCCTCTTCTTCTACCTCGCCGGCCAGCTCCTGTCGGGCCTGGTCATGTTCGAGACGATGCTCGGCCTGTCGCCGGCCTGGGCGCTCGGGATCACGGCCGTCGTGCTGATGATCTACGTGTCGCTTGGTGGCGCCCACGCGGACATCCTCACCGACGGCGTCCAGGGCTTCCTCATGCTGCTGATCGGCGTCCTCGTCATCCTCCTGTTCCTCTTCGGCGCCGGCCTCGACGGCGGCTTCGGCTCGGTCATCTCGAGCATCCGGGGCCAGGACCCGAACCAGGTGGGCTGGATCAACCGCTCTACGCCCCTCTACCACTCCTGGTGGTCGCAGATGGCGGTTCTCCTGGCCCATATCCCGCTCGGGCTGTTGCCTCACATCGGGAACAAGATCTGGGCTCTCAAGACCGGCCGGTCGCGTTTCACCTTCCTGCGCTTCGCTTCCGTGTTCGGCGTCACGCTGGGCATGCTCGGTCTCGGCGGCGCCCTGGCCCGGGCAGTGCTGGGCGGCCGTCTCTACGAGGAAGGGTCGAATCCGAACGAGGCCCTGCCGGCTCTGTTCATCGAGCTCTTCCCGGCCTGGCTGGCGGCGCTGATCGGCGTCGGCATCCTGTCCGCTGTCATGTCGACGGCGGACGGACTGGTCGTGTCCTCGTCGCAGATCGTCGCGAACGATCTCTACCGGCGGACGATCGCGCCTCGCTTCCATTCGCACTTGAGCGACGAGCAGCTCGACCGGCGGGTGCTGCTCATCAGCCGCTGGGCGACGGTGGGCGTCATGGTCGTCTGCGTGACGATGGCCTGGATGCTGATGGACATGAACATCGCCATCCTGGTCTGGACGGGGAACGGCGGCATGATGGCGGCGTTCGCGGGCCCGCTCGTACTCGGCGCGCTCTGGAGCGGCGTGACGCGCACCGGCGCGTACACGGGGCTGATCGTGGGCTTGAGCTCCTTCCTGATCCTGCACACCGGCGTCATCGATCCGTCCTGGTTCGAGGGCAGCTTCCTGCACCCGGTGTTCTCCTGGCTGCATGGGGAAGCGCCGAACCCGACCTCGTGCGCGGCGCTGGCCGGACTGTTCGCGATGGGTTGCACGGCGGCCGTGTCGTTGGCGACGAAGCCGCTGCCCGAGGCCCATGTCGGGTCGCTCTTCCGGCGCGTCGAGGCGACGGACTAGGTCATGCCGAGGATTGCGGAGGAGGCGATGGATGTCCTGTTCCGGGACGCCCGCAGCCAGAACAGGTGGTTGCCGCGGGAGGTGCCGCGGGAGACCCTTCAGGAGCTCCACGACCTGATGAAGTGGGGGCCGACGAGCGCGAACTGCTGGCCGCAGCGGGTCGTCTTCACCGTGAGCGATGAAGCGAAAGAGCGGCTGGCTTCGATCGCCATGCCGGGCAACCAGGACAAGATCCGGCAGGCGCCAGCGACCGCGATCCTCGGCTACGACCTGGCGTTCTTCGACAGGATGGACGTGCTCTTCGCCCACAACCCGGGCATGGCCAAGATGTTCCGCAACAACGCGGAGCTGGCGGAGGTGACGGCGTTTCGCAACGCCACGCTGCAGGGGGCCTACTTCATGCTGGCCGCTCGCTCGCTCGGCCTCGACTGCGGCCCGATGTCGGGGTTCGACAACGCGAAGTGCGACGACTTGTTCTTCCCCGGCACGACCGTGCGCTCGAACTTCCTGTGCTCGATCGGCTACGGTGATCCCGAAGGACTCTTCGGGCGGCTGCCGCGGCCGGAGTTCGAGGAGGTCTGCCGCGTCGAGTAGGTCAACGCCGCCAGAAGGCGGGCAGGAGAAGCGCGGTCACGGCCACGATCTCCAGGCGGCCGAGCCACATCAGGACGATCAGCAGCAGCTTCTCCCAGCCCGCGAAGAAGGCGTAGTCGAGTGACGGACCGGCGGCTCCCATCGCCGGGCCCACGTTCGAAAGGCAGGCGAGGGAAGTCGACAGGGAGGTCACCATGTCGTTGCCCGCGATCGCGAGGGTGGCGGCGACGCCCAGCCACAGGAAGGCGAAGAGCGTCATGAAACCTCCCAGGCTTCGTGCGACCTGATCGCTGATCGTGCGTTCACCCACGCGCAGGGCGAGCACGCGGCGCGGGTTGAAGATCAACTGGACTTCGCGGAGCGCCATCTTCAGCGTGATCACGAACCTGCCGACCTTGACGCCGCCCGCGGTCGAGCCGGCGCAGCCGCCGACGAACATGGCCAGCAGCAGCAGGGTGCGGGACGTATCGCTCCAGGAGTCGTAGTCCCGGGTCGTGTAGCCGGTCGTCGTCATCAGGGAAACCGAGTTGAAGGCAGCCTCACGTAGTGCCTCCAGGAAGGGCAGATCGGTGCTGCGCCAGCGATCCAGCGTGACGAGCGCCACCAGCACCGCGGCGATCGACGTGTAGGCGCGAAACTCGGTGTCGCGGTAGAGCTGGCTGGGCCGGAAACGCACCGCGAACATCAGGGAGAAGTTGATCCCGGCGATCAGCATGAAAGCGATGATCGTCCACTCGATGAAGGCCGAGTTGAAGGCGCCCACGCTGGCGTTCAAGGGCGCGAAACCGCCGATTGAGACGGTGGTGAAGGCGTAACAGAAGGCCTCGTACTGGCTGGCGCCGCCGGCGAGCAGCAGCAGGATGAGGGCAATCGTGAGGCCGACGTAGATCTGCCAGAGCACGGTCGCCGTCTTCTGCACCTGGGGCTGCATGATGTCCTGCGTCGGCCCGGGTACCTCCAACCGGTAGAGCAGACGGGCGCCGGGTCCCAGGCTCGGGAACAGGGCGACGAACAGGAGCAGGATTCCCATGCCGCCGAGCCACTGGGTGAGGCTCCGCCAGAGCAGGATGCTGGCGCTCAGTTGTTCGATGTCGGTCAGGATCGAGGCGCCGGTCGTCGTGATGCCCGAGGCGGACTCGAACAGGGCCGCGATCGGATCGGTGATCTCGCCGCTCAGCAGGTAGGGAAGTGCGCCGAAGAAGGAGGCCAGGATGTAGGCGCCGACCACGACCAGGATCGCCTCGCGCCGGTAGATCTTCTCGTGCGGTTTGCCCCACCAGTGAGCCGCTATGCCGGCCGCCGCGCACGCCAGGAGCGATCCTCCGAGCGCCGCGGCGGGTCGTTCCTCGCCGTGCCAGAGCGCGAAGAAGAAGGGGATCAACTGCGCGCCGGCGAGCAGCAGCAGAAGCCGCCCGACCAGACCGGAAACGGCTCGCAGGTTCATGGGGCGGGTTTGGCGGCCTTAGGGCGCCGGAGCCGCCGGCAGGTCAGGCAGTGCGAGGGCCAGCAGCTCGCCCTGGAACTCCTTGCCGCTGATCGCCATCACGACGTACTGGCGGCCTTCGTGGAGATAGGTCATCGGCGCTCCGCTCACGCCGGCTGGCAGTTCCGTTTCCCAGAGGACCTCCCCGGTCATCTTGTCGTAGGCGCGGAACTTGCGGCTGCCGGCGGCCTCGGGCTGGACGATCATCGCGTCGGAGCCGTCGGCCAGGAAGACCAGGGTCTTCGTGACCAGGGCGGAAACGCGGCCCTGCTGGCCGAGTGGCGGGAGGTCGAGGTGCGCGAGTGCGGGGTGGTCGCGCGGTCCGTCGCCGTTCGGAACCATCCACAGGTGTTCGCCGGTGTCGAGATCGATCGCGGTCAGGCGGCCATAGGGCGGCTTCGTGATCGGCAGGCCATTCGGCAGGGTGGCCCACTCGTAGCCGTCGGCCTCGCTCAGGTCGACCCGGTAGCGCACGTTGGAGCGCGCAGGGTCGGGTGGCGGCCGCAGGCCCAGGATCGCTGGCACGGTGACCGAGGGCAGGTAGAGCACGTTCGTCTCCGGATCGAGGGCCGCACCGTTCCAGTTCGTACCGCCAACCGCCCCGGGCACCTGGATCGTCGGTTTGGCGCCAGGACCTTCGATCAGCGTTGGTGGTTGAAAGATCGGGCCGATCCGGTACTCCGAAACGTACTCGAGCGCCATCGCCCGCAACTCCGGGGTGAAGTCGATCAGGTCGTCTATGGCCAAACCCTGGAGGTCGTACGGAAGCGGCCACGTCGGATGCGGCTGGGTCGGCCAGGCCTGTTCTCCGGGAACCTCGGACGGCGGTACCGGCAAATCGACGATCGGCCAGACCGGATCGCCGGTCTCCCGGTCGAAGACGTACAGGAACGCCTGCTTGGAGGGCTGCGCCAGCGCCTTGATCGGCTTGCCGTCGACAACGATGTCGGCGAGCACGGGAGCGGCCGGGAAGTCGTAGTCCCAGAGTCCGTGGTGCACGGCCTGAAAGTGCCAGAGACGCTCGCCGGTCTCGGTGTCGAGAGCGAGGATCGACTCGCCGAACAGGCCCATGCCCGGGCGGTGGCCGCCGTACCAGTCGTTGCTCGGGGTGCTGGTCGCGGCATAGGCGATGCCAAGTTCCTGGTCGCAACTGATCCAGGTCCAGACGTTCGCGGCGCCAGCCTCGGCGGCTTCCGGACTGTCCCAGGTGTCGAAGCCGAATTCGTCCGGCTCCGGGATGATGTTGAATCGCCAGAGGAGGTCGCCGGAACGTGCGTCGTAGCCGCGGATCATCCCGGGCGGGTTCTTGCGCCTCGACCAGGCGTCGGACGTCGACTCTCCGAGCACGATCACATCGCGGCAGACCACGGGCGCAGAAGTCCAGAAGTACTGCCGGCGGCGGATGCCCTCTCCCGCGTCCAGCATGTCGATCCGGCCTTCGTCGCCGAAGTCCTGGTCCAGGGCGCCGGTTTCGGCGTCGAGCGCGGTCAGGCGGCCGTTGCCGTTGAAGAAGAGGCGCCGTCTCTCCCCGTCATTCCAGGTGACGCCGCCGCGAACGGAGAGCCGCCCCAAGTTCCTTGGCTCTTCGTCCTCGAAGGGGTCATAGGTCCACAGGATCTCGCCGCTGGCGGGATCGAGCGCGGCCGCCCCGATGCCGGTGGCGACCAGGACCCGGCCGTCGCGCATCATCGGCGTGTTCTGGAACACCGTCGGCGGGAGGACGCCCCGGTGGCGCGCGGCGAGACCGTAGTCGATCGACTTCCATCGCCAGGCGACCTCGAGCCGGTGGACGTTGGTTCGGTCGATCTGGTCGAGCGGCGAGTACTTGCTGCTCCGGCTGTCGGCGGCGTAGTTGTGCCACTCGCCGACCGGTTGGGCCGCGGCAGTGCTGGTTGAAGCCGGCCGCGGAACCTGGGCTGTCTGAGCCTGAACCGCGGCTCCAAGTCCTAACGTGCTGACGGCAACGGCGCTGAGGTACCGGCGGATCCTGGAACCGCGGATCATTCCGGCTCGATGCCGTCGGGATCGCTCTGCTCTTCGCCAGAGGGAGCCGTCTCTTCGCCGCTCTTCTTCTCGTCTTCCGAGGCCCCCGGGATGTTCCTTCCGGCTTCCAGGGCCTCCTTGATCTCGTTGAAGCCTGGGGGGAGACTCTGATTGGCGAGCGCCTCGCTGAGCGACTCCTGCCAGGTCAGGCGCTTCCCGGGTGTGCCGTCGGGGTTCGGCTTTGGATCCAGCCACTCCAGGGAGTACAGGAAGCCATCCATCCTGGACACGGTGTCCTTGTACATCTTGTTCTTCTCGTCGCCCTCACCGCGCCCATGGTTGAAGAAGCCGTGCGCCTTGTCGTGGTAACTGACGAAGTCGCATCGCGCCTTGTGAGACCGCAGACCGAGGCAGAAGTCGTGGGCTGTGCTGTGGGGCACGGTCTGGTCGGCGGTGCCATGAAACATGATGGTTGGAGGCAGACCGGTGCGGAGGTGGTGGTACGGAGACATCGACTCGGCCGGCGCGCCGAGACGTTCGGCAAGTGCTTCGAGCCGTTCGCTCGCCTCGTCCGTGAGCTCGGGACCGCCTTCGACCGGCGCCAGAACGGTCGCTGGATTGAACAGAACCAGGGCGTTGGGGACCGGGCTCACGCCGTCGGGATCGGGATCGTGGCCCGGCAATGTGGCGGTAGCCGCGGCCAGATGGCCGCCTGCCGATCCACCGCCGGCGGCGATCCGATCGGGATCGATGCCGAGCCGGTCCGCGTTGGTGCGCAGCCAGCGGACGGCGCTCTTGGCGTCCTTGACGCACTCATCCGCCGTCACTCCGTGGCGGCTGGCCACCCGGTAGTCGGCCGCAGCCGCGACCATGCCGCGGTCGGCGAGGTATCGGCAGTGTGGAAGGAACTGCTGAGGCGAGCCCGCGCGCCAGCCTCCACCGAAGAAGAAGACGATCGCGGGTCTGCTGTCCTCAGCCGAGTGGCCCTCGGGGTTACACAGATAGATCTTCAGTTCGACATCGCCGACGGTGCGGTAGACCTCCGGGGTCGTTCCCTCCATTTCGGGCGGATAGGGCCGTTGGGCCGCGACCGGAGCGGCAGCGGCCACAACCAGGAGGACGGCAAGGGAAAGCGACGCGCGCATGGACGGACGTCGGTTGGATCGGAGGAAGGTCGAACGGGTCATCGGCACCTCGTGAAGATCGGGAAGTCCGCGCCGGATTGTACCGGCCCGGGAGAGGGTTACCCGCCCGTCTCGATGGGTGTCTCAGCAGCCTCCCCGACGCTCTCGCCGGGTTCGCCGCGGATCCAGACCAGGCGGTACTCGTCGAGGGGCTGCAGCTCGGCTTCCAAGGCTTGCTGGATTCGCCTCGAGGAGCCCGGCCTGGCACTCATCGGCCCCCTCTCCAGGAAAGCGGAGACGCGCTGGTTGCTCCTGCAGGCGTCATCATCCTCGCGGCAGCCGAAGTCGTCGTTCTGGGTCTCGAGCAGGAAGACGAGCGGGTCGGGCGAAACGAACAGGCCGTCCAGGGTCCGGTAGGCGTTCCAGAGGTCGAGCGAGGGGATGCCGTAGCCGTTGCCGCCCTCCACGAACCCGACTGCTTCGGCCACCGCGCCGTCAGGTTTGACGGTGACGATGCCCGGGAACGGATCGAAGACCCGGCGCGACAACTCCTGCAGCGTGAAGGCGTCCCCATCTTTCAGTTCGAAGATCTCGACGAGCGGTTCACCCGCGTCCACGACCCTCTCGATCAGTTCGACCTCCAGGTCTCGGAGCCGAGAGAGGCTCTCCGAGCCGCGGCGGACGGGCGGTGGCGCTGCCGGCGGTGTCAATTGCCGCGGTTGTGAAATCAGTTGAGACTCCGGCAGTTCCTCGCCGTCCGCGGCCGCGAACAGCCCGCGCAGCGTCTCGAAGCGGCGGCCCGGGTTCTCGTCCATGTACTTCCACAGCACCGCGATCCGTCGCTGGTAGCGGGCAGCATCGGCCGCGAAGTTGCGGAAGCCGCGGTCGACGGTTGTCGACTCGCCCGCCGTCGCTCGCGTGCCGCCCGTGAACAGGAACGCCAGGGTGACGGTCTGCGGCGGCGGACGGCCCTGATCCGGCAGCCGTGGCTCGTTGTCCCGGACCTCGAAGACGGGCTGCATCGGAGTGTCGACAAAGAAGTCCTGGAGAGCGCCGTTCGGATCGGCCGCCAGCGCCCAGCGGCGGTAGGAGGTAAGTTCTCTTTCGGCCCGTTGCCACTCAGCGCCGTCGGCCAGCGGCTCGAAGATGCGGTCGAACCGGATGTGCCACGGGTCATGCTCGTTCATCAGCGCCTGGGTGCGGTCGTTCACCCGCCGCGCGACGAGGGAGTTTTCCTTCGGGATCATGTGGCGCCGGATGTCGACCTGAGCCTCGATTCGCACGTAGCCGGCTATGTCCACTGGCGTTGGCGCATCGGTTTCCGCGGCTGGCGCGTCCGCGGATTCCGGGAAGAACTCGAGCGTGAGCGTCTCGGAGACCGGATCGTCCGTGCAGGCCGGGAGGGCTGCCGTCAGGAGGACGACTATCAGCGGTAGAGCGCTGCGGCGAGAGGAACGGAGGGGCGTTCCGGTTCGGTGCATGGACCTAGTCTGCAACACGCGTAGGATCAGCGATCTTCCGGAGAACCGACTCTCGACGATGAACCTCTTCGCCCTACTCTACGAGCGTTTCGAGGAGGCGCTCGATTGTCCCGCGCTGGTGCTGTCCGGCGCCGCGAAAGGTGCAAGGGAACCGGCGTGGACGTACCGCGACCTGGATCGTGCTTCGGCCCGGTTCGCGGCGACGCTGCGCCTGCGCGGTGTCGAGCCCGGGGACCGGGTGCTGGTGCAGGTCCCGAAGTCGGTCGAGGCGGTGGCGCTCTACCTGGGGGTTCTGCGCTGCGGCGGAGTCTATGTACCGTTGAACACGGCCTACACCGAAAGGGAGGTGGCCTTCTTCGTGTCCGACGCGTCACCGCGGGTCGTTGTGCGTGACGCGACAGGTGTTGGCGTGGGGGACTCCGGTGCAGCGCCGCGCACTGTCGACATCGACGCGTTGTGGCGGGAGAGCAGGTCCTTCGATCCCGATCCGGCGATCGAACGCCGCGCCGACGACGATCTGGCGGCCATCTGCTACACGTCGGGCACGACCGGGCGTTCCAAGGGCGCGATGATCACGCATCGGAACCTGACCTCGAACGCACTGGCGCTGCACGAGATCTGGGGCTTCGAGCCCGGTGACGTGCTGCTGCACGCCTTGCCGATCTTCCATGTCCACGGACTGTTCGTGGCTCTCCACACGGCGTTCCTGAACGCCTCGAAGGTGCTCTTCCTGCCACAGTTCGATGCCGCGGACGTGCGCCGTTTGCTGCCCGAGGCGACGGTGCTGATGGGTGTGCCGACGTTCTACTCGCGGCTGCTGGCGGAGCCTGGTTTCAGAGCCGCGGACTGCGAGGGCTTCCGGTTGTTCGTCTCCGGCTCGGCGCCTTTGACGGAAGCCGTCTTCGGTGACTTCCAGGCCCGCACCGGTCACCGGATCCTGGAGCGCTACGGCATGACGGAGGCCGGCATGATCACCTCGAACCCGCTGTGTGGGGATCGGGTGGCGGGTACGGTCGGCTTTCCGCTGCCGGACGTCGAGGTTCGGGTCGTGGGGGAGGACGGCGCCGAGCTGCCTGCGGGCGAGGTCGGCACCCTGGAGATCCGCGGACCGAACCTCTTCGCCGGCTACTGGGGCCTGCCGGACAAGACGGCAGAGGAGATGCGCGGCGACGGCTTCTTTGTCACCGGCGACCTTGCGAGCCTCGACGGCGAGGGCCGCGTCACCCTGGTTGGTCGCGGCAAGGACCTGATCATCGCAGGCGGATTCAACGTCTATCCCAAGGAGGTCGAGGACCGGCTCGACGAAGTAGCGGGCGTAGCGGAATCGGCGGTGATCGGCGCGCCGCACGCCGACCTGGGCGAAGGCGTGGTCGCGGTGCTCGTCGCCGACGAGGCTCCGGTGGAAGACGATACGCTCCGCGCCGCGCTCGATGCGGGGCTCGCGCGCTACAAGCAGCCCCGCCGTTTCTACTGGGTCGGCGAACTGCCGCGCAACGCGATGGGGAAGGTGCAGAAGAACGTGCTGCGAGAACGATACCGCGACGCGTACGACGGATGAAGGAGAACGCTGAATGACGCAGACAGAGAAGAAGCTCGAAGGCAAGGTCGCCCTGGTCACCGGAGCGAGCCGCGGCATCGGCAAGGCGATCGCCGAGCTGTTCGCGGAGCACGGAGCGCGGGTCGCCTGCACGGCGCGGACGCTGTCGGAGGGCGGGCACTACCTCGGCGGCTCGCTCGAGACGACGATCGAGGAGATCCGGGCCGCTGGCGGCGATGCCACTGCGTTCGCCTGCGACGTCTCCGAGTACGAGAACTGCGAGCGCCTGGTCGACGAAGTGCGCGACGCGATCGGGCCGGTCGACGTGCTGATCAATAACGCCGCCCTGACCTACTTCATCCCGGTCGTCGACTTTCCGATCAACAAGTGGCACCGCTCGACCGCGGTCAACTTCCACGCGCCGTTCTATCTCTCGAAGCTCGTGCTGCCCGGGATGATCGAACGTGGCGCGGGCAGCATCGTCAACGTCTCCTCGGGCGCGGCGATCGGCCCCGGCCGCGGTCCCTACAAGGGGCCTCAGTTCGCGGGCGGCTCGCTCTACGGCGCCGAGAAGGCGGCCCTGGAGCGCTTCACCCAGGGCCTTGCTTCCGAGGTCTACGAGGACGGCGTCTCGGTGACCTGCTACAGCCCGTCCCAGATCGTGCCCACGCCGGGCGTCGTCCACCACCGACTGATGGAGGGACGCGACCCGAACGAGGCCGAAACCGTCGAGATCATGGCGCAGGCGGCCCTGCTGCTCGCCACCGAACCGATCGACCGGGTCACCGGCCGGGTCACCTACAGCCAGGCGATCCTGGAGGAGTTCGGCTGGATCGAGAAGGGGCGGGGACTCGGCACGGAGCGCCAGGGCTCCGGCTACAGCATGATCTAACCACTGGGTGCGCCGGCCGTTGCGCGGGCCTTCTGGCCCGCGATCCGGGCGATGCCGCGAAGCGGCGAGCCCGGGTTCAAGCCTCCTTCGCCCGCTACTCCGCGCCTTTCACCGGCTTGCCGGCGGCGATCCACTCCTTCTCGAGCTGCCTCGCCCCCCTGAGTTGGCCCAGCATCGAGTAGTTGCCCTCGTGGCAGGCGTACTCGTAGTTGTACTGGTCGGTCCTCGGCCAGGGCATCTCGCCGCCGAACGGCGCCGTGTACTCCTCGTCCTCGACCTCGAACTGGTAGAGCAGCGACTGGCCGTCGATCGGGCTGAAGCGTTCCGTGACCTTCATCGCGCCGCGCGGCACGCCGGCCGACGTTCGACCGTGGAACATCTGGGGCGCCGCTTCACGACGGAAGTTCGTCGTCTCGACGACCAGGGTGTCGCCCTCCCACCGGCCGATCGAGTCGCCGGAGTAGGACTGGTACGCCGCGGGCGAATGCTCCGCGTCGATCCTCACGACCCGCGTCCAGTGCATCCACTCGATGTGGATCATCAGGTAGTCGTCGGTCTGCACCAGGGTCTTCAGGTTGTTGTAGGAGATCGTGCGGATCGGGATCGAGGCGCCGGGCTGGTAGATGCAGCGGACGCCGAGGACCATCGTCTCCGGGCTGTCGAAGGGCGTGTCACCGGATTCCAGCCACCAGGCCGTGCCGTCGTCGTTCATCCAGATGAACCGCGGCAGTGCCCCGCGGTTCTTCTGGGCTTCCTCCGTCAGCGGTGGCATCCGGCCGTTCGGGGGGTGCGTCAGAATCGACGTGCGGTACTTGCCGTCGATCTGGAACATCGTGTGGCCCGGATCGAACCAAGCGTAGTTGTAGCTCTGCCGGTCGATGAAGGCGCCTTTCTCCGGCGGCGGCCGATCCGGCGCACTGGCGGCGTCGCCGTCCAGGACGCGCTGACGCTGGTTGGCTTCGACCTCGGCCGCCTCCTCGGGGCTGAGGACGAGTTCCTCGCCGCGCTCGGGCCGGCGCTCGAAGGGCGTCAACGAGCGGATGTCGTAGCGGCCGGTGAAGTCGGGCTTGCCGCTTGGGGTGCGGGGAATGTCGTCGTCGGAGGCCGTGGCGGCGCCGGCCCCCCATATGAGCAGCAGAGAAAGCAGCGCGAGGGTTTTTCGCATCTCGGTTCTCCTTGTTCGACGGTGCCGTCTAGCCTACCCGGAGCTTTCGCCGACCCAGAAGGGGCTCGACCAGGCCATGCTGCCGTCGATCTGACGCACCCGCAGGTAGTAGTAGTCGCCGGACTGGACCTCGCCCTGGTCGGTGAAGCTGAACTCCTGGTCGAGTGCCCGTCCCTCGGTCACGATCTGGGCGGAGAGCGCGTCGATGTGCTCCAGCACCTGGTACTCGTGGCGCTCGACCTGGCCCTTGAGGTCGCCCAGGCGGAAGCGGACCGTGTTCGCGGGCAGTTCCTGGGGCACGCGCACATAGCCGCCCGAGCCGCGGGACTCGGTCGTGGTCTCCATCTCGACGGTGATCACCGTGTCGGGCCCCGCGCCGCGGAGTTCCAGGACCAGGGACTTCGGGCGTCCGCGGGTAGGGAAGTCGAAGTCGATCCGGTTGCGGTCTTCCGCGCTGCGGGCAACTCGATAGGTCGCGGGCTGTATGAACCAGGGATCGTCGTAGTCGACGAGTTCCGCCCCGGCGACGAGGATCGCCCCCTTCCAGGGTCGGCCGCCGCGCGGCGGCGTACGTTCAGTATGGATCTCGGTCGACGACTCGAAGGTGATCTGCACGCGCGCGTCCTCGGAGAGCGCGCTCTCCAGGTATCTCCGCGTGTAGACGATCGCGCCGTTCTTGATCACGTCGATCTCGTCGACGGGCGCCGTGCCGTGGACCCGGCAGTCGATCCGCCGGACCGTGGCGTCCTCCTGGCGGGTGCCCATGCGAGCGCCGTTGAGCGTCGCTTCGAGGATGATGCGCTCGCCGGTCGTCGAGTAGGCGGCCCGGTCGCGGAGCGCGCTGAAGATCGCGTCCGCGTTGTTCTCGGGCGCGTACACGGCCGCCAGACCGCCCAGTTGCCGGTTGCCGGCCCCGGAGTACCCGGGATGGCCGTTGTGGTTGTCGGAGGCGCCGATGAAGCCGACCTCGAAGCCGTTCTGCAGGTACTTGTTGCCGAACCAGTCGAACGTGCCATGGCCGGACTGGATCTCCACAAGACGCTCCATGTCGGGATCGCTGTTCGTCCAGTCGCCGGGCTGGTGGGCGTGGGGGATGACCAGCACGTCGTCGGCGCTGTTCTGATCGCGCAGACCGGCGTAGAGCTCGTCGAGGAGGGGAGCCTTCTGGTTCGGCACGCGGCTGCGGCCGGGCGTGTCGCGGAAGAACACGTTGTGGTGGCCGCCGAGCGGCGAGCGCGAGGTCCATTCGAAGCCGAGGATCGTTGTGAACTCGCCTTCGATCCGGTACTCCTCGACCAGTTCCTGCAGCTTCCTCCACTCGCTGTCGTCCATCCAGATGTCGTGCTCGGAGAGGCTCAGGAAGTCCAGCCGCGCCACGTCGCGCCCGAAGCGGTAGTAGCCATCCGGCGAGCCCTGGCCTTCGGCGAAGGCGGTGTGGCCGTGCGTCTCGCCCCAGTAGACGCGGGCTTCGGGATCGTCCTCGACGCGGACGGGATTGCTGGTCGCCCGGATGGAGCCGTCCTCGTTCCGAACGGAGAAGCGGTAGACGCCGGGTTCGGCGAGGCTTACGTTCTCTAGCAGCGAGATCGCCGGACTGCCGGCGGCGATCGTCCGGAACGGCTCACCGTCCAGCAGCACGTCGAGCGCGGGCATGACGCCGGACGACGGATTCTTCATCCGATCCTCGGCGCGGACGGCGAGGGTGAAGGGCTCGCCCGGCGCCACGATCGACGGGGCCACGGCGTTGACGTAGCGGACCTCCTCGCGCCCCAGGACCTCGAACGAAGGCCAGGCCGGCCGGAACAGGTCGCCCGTTCCCTCGATGTCGGCGTAGACGTGCAGGATCACCTGGTCGTTGGAGGTTTCCTGCAGGGTGTATCCGGGTCCCCCGCCCGACGTGTCGCCGTAGGTGATGGTGATCGTGTCGCCTTCTGCGAGAGCCGTGCCGCCGAGGCGAAACTGCAGCACGGTCCGCGGCACGCCGGGGCTGACCTGGCCGCGTCCGGCGCTGAAGTGCATGCCGAACCATTCGCCCCAGGGTTCGCCGGAGGTGAACGTCGCGTCCGGATTCGAACTCCCGACCGTGACGTAGTTCGGGCCAGCCGGATCCTCGGCCTGAATCCCTCCCCGCCGTGCAGCCCGCACCAGGATGCCGCCGCCCTCCGCCATCCCGAGCGTGCCGACGGTGTAGATCTGCCGGATCGTCACCTGGTCGCCGGCGCGGAACGGACCCGGCGGGTCGAGCGTCAGCGTGCCGACCGCTCCCGGGTGCTCGTCCTTGATCTGGAACTCCCGGGTGTAGAGGCGGATGAACTCGGGGATCCTCGGCACCGGAATCGTCGCCCCGCCCCCCAGCCCGCGAAGTGAGCGGTTCGCATTCGCGAGAAGCTGGGGGAAGACGTCGGGGATCGGTCCGCCGGTGAGGGAGTACGCGTTCGCCCACTGCCACAGCGTGTCGAGTCGCTCGCTCAGGACGGCGACGTCTTCGGTGCTCTCGGGCGCTTCCAGCTTCAGCGCCTCGACGCGTTGCCGCAGCTCGGGTGTCAGGTAGTCGCCGGAGTCCTGGGTGGTGCAGCCCTGGGCGACCAGCGCCAGAGCGAGCGGAGCGAGGAGCACGGGGCGGGTTGCGAAGCGGCGTCGATTCAACATGGCGAACCCTCGCGGTTTGGCTGCCGGTCTCTCAGATTGGCGGGACTCTCCCCAGTACCATAGCGGGCCGAGATTCCTGGGAGGTCCGCATGACGAAACTTGCTTCAGCGTTCGCGACCGTTGTCGTCCTCGCGACCGTGTTCGCCATCCCGGCCGCGGGGCAGTCTGATGCTCCCTCGTACGACCCGCCGCTCGACATCGGTGTCGTCCTGTACGACGGCGCCGAGCCGCTCGACGTCTTCGGGCCGGTCGAGATGTGGCTCAACGTGGGGCCGGGCCTGATCCGCGTCCACCTGATCGCGGACTCCGCCCGTTCGGTCGCTCTGACCACGACGACCTATCCGGCTGAGATGGCTCCGAAGGTGGAGGCCCAGTACGGCTACGACGACGCTCCGCCGCTCGACGTGATCATGGTGCCGGGCGGTATCGGCACACTCCGGGAAGTCGAGAACCAGCAGTTGCTGGACTTCATCGCTGAACGCGCCGCCGAGGTCCAGCTCACCACCTCCGTCTGCACCGGCTCCGCCATCCTCGCCAAGGCCGGCGTCCTCGACGGCCTGCCGGCGACAGGAAACAAGGCCTTCTTCAGCTACATCGCCGGCTTCGGTCCCGAGACCGAGTGGGTGGAGGAAGCCCGCTGGGTCGATGCCGGCCACGTGATGACGTCCTCCGGCGTTTCCGCCGGCATCGACATGAGTCTGGCCGTCGTCGCCCGCTTCTTCGGTCAGGACGCCGCGCGGATGCTGGCCCAGGCCACCGAGTACGAGTGGAACGAGGACGCGGGCCGGGACCCGTTCGTCGGGAACCTTGACTCGGCCATGCCGTACCTGGAGCGCCTGGAGGCGGCCGCCGGGGAGTCGTCCGGTTCGGGATCCTGAGCCCGGGCCCTGCCCCCGGGAACGGATTGAAGGCGCGGGCGCTAGGGGTAGGGTGTGATCACGCCGCAGGCCGCTCGGGAACCGCCTGCGCAGCCGGCCGCCTCGCCTTCGGGGCAGTAGGAGTCGGGGTTCGTGTGGATGATGAAGGCGCTGCCGTCTTCGTCGAACACGGAGAGCGGACCGTCGGAGAGGGTCACCCGCGTTGTCGTCACCATGTGGTAGCCGCGGCCCTGGCGGTCCAGGGTCATGTTCGTCAGGTCACCGGCGTGGAACGGGTGGTTGCCGTCCGGGCTGGTATTCGAGTTGGGGCCGGGGTCGAAGTGCCCGCCCGCGGTGCCACACGGATTGCACGACGCGGTTTCGTGGATGTGGACCGCGTGCTTGCCTCGGGTGATGCCGGTGTTGGCGTACAGGCGGAGATAGATGTCGACCGCCTTGACGCCTTCTTCCGAAGGCCGTTCCTGTAGATAGCCGAAGCCGACACGGTTCGTCGGAATGTCGCAACTGTAGAGGACGGCCCGTCCGGCCGCCGCCGCACCTGCAGTGGCGGCGGCGAAGTCCTCTTCAAGGTTCTGGGCGGACACGACGGCGGCTCCGCCGAGCGAGAGCATGGCGACGGCAGTGAGCGGAAGGATCGTCGTCTTGCGGCAGTTCGTGCGCATGTGTTGGGGGCTCCTCCAGTAGACATCAAGGCGATGAGTAGAGGTCAAGATGATTCGGGCAGGATTCCCAGTCTAGGGCAACGGCGGTTGCGCGGCTCCGTCGGCCGGTTCCCCGCGGTCGCCACGAGTCATCGTGTCGACCGTGGTCGCGGCGCACATGTGGCCGATCACGTTGGCCGCGGAGCGGAAGACGTCGGGCACGCGGTCGATCCCCAGCAGGATGGCGAGTCCCGCGAGGGGCACGCCGACCACGTCCAGGGCCGGCGCGAGCGACACGATGCTGGCGCTGGGCACCGGCGCGACCGTCATCGCGGCGAGGAAGATGGCCAGCACCGCGGCGGCGATCATCCCCGCGTCGAGCGGCACTCCGTACATGGCGGCCAGGAAGACGAGCGACGCGCTCTGGAACAGCGCGCTGCCGGGACGGTTGATCGACGCCGCCAGCGGCAGGATCAGCGTGTACTTGCGCTCGGACAGGCCGAGCTTCTTCGCCTCCTGCAGCATCATCGGTAGCGTTCCCACGGACGTCGTCGTGGTGAAGCCCACGGTGTACGTGCCCACGGTCGCCGGGATGAAGCGCCAGGGCGGTACGCCGCCCAGGAACCAGACCAGGGGCAGCAGAACGAGGCCCTTCAGGATGAAGAGGCCCACCACGACGGCGATGATGAAGACGGCGAGGTTCTGCAGCATCGCCGTCCCGGTCTTCGCGATGACCGGCGCCGCGAGGCCGAAGACGCCCACCGGCGCGGTCCACAGGATCCAGCTCATCAGCTTCGTCAGAGCGTCGCCCAGGGCCTCCGCGAACGACGTCAGCGTCCGCCGTTTCTCGCTGGGCAGGGCCGTCGTCGCCGCCGCCAGGAGGGCGACGAAGATGAGCAGGGAGAGCAGCGCGCCGTCGGCGGCGACCTGGACCGGATTCCGCGGGACGAGGTTGACCAGGAAGTCGACGATGCCCACACTCGCGGTGTCCAGATCGGCCGTGGGCGTAGGCGGCGCCACGGGCGCCGTGAAGGTGAGCGCGAAACCCATCACCCCCATCCCGATCAGGATCGCGGGCAGCGTCGTCGCCCAGAAGAAGCCCACCGCCAGTCCCCCGAGCCGGCCGAGCTTCCGCAGGTCGCCGATCCGCCCCACGCCGACGAAGACGACCGCCGCCACCAACGGGATGACGACCATCTGGATCGCGCGCAGGAAGACCTGGCCGAGCGGCTCGACGGCCTCGGCGGCCCACAGTAGCGTCGGCGAACCCGTCGCCGACGCGGCGATGCCGAGCCCCAGGCCGAGCGCCAGCCCGACGAGAATGGCGCGGGTGTTCACGGAGCGCGTCGATCGGCCCGGACGGCCGGTCTACGCCCAGAGACCCCGAATCACCTCGCCCTTCACCAGCTCTCTCGGCTGGTCCAGGTGATTCAGGATTTCCATCGCCGGATCGATCCCCAGGGTGTAGTACACGGTGGCCAGCAGGTCGTTCGGGTGGACCGGCTTCTCGCGGGGGGCGGAGCCGGTCTCGTCGGATTCTCCGTAGAGCTGGCCGCGGGAGACGCCGGCGCCGGCAACCAACGCGGTGTAGCAGTAGGGCCAGTGATCGCGGCCGTCCGGGGAGTTGCTGTTGCCGGAGGTGCTGACGCCGAGGCGCGGTGAGCGGCCGAACTCGCCGACGGCGACGACCAGCGTCTCGTCGAGCAGGCCACGGTCGTCCATGTCGGAGAGGAGGGCCGACAGCGCCCGGTCGAGGACGGGGCAGTGCAGGTTCTTGAGCGGCCCGAAGTTGGCGGCGTGCGTGTCCCAGGAGTCGACTTCGGGGTTGCCGTTCGCCACCGCGGGCCAGTTGAGCTGGACGAAACGGGTGCCGGCCTCGATCAGCCGCCTTGCCATCAGCGCGCCCTGGCCGAAGGTGTTCTTGCCGTAGCGCTCGCGCATCTCGTCGCTCTCGTTCGAGAGGTCGAACGCCTGACGCGCCTTGCCGGAGAGGACGAGGTCGTAGGCCTTCTCGTAGTACTCGTCGAGCGCGGAGTCGGCGACCGCCTTCTCGAGCTCGGGCAGCGAGGCGTTCAGGCCCTTGCGGAGTTCGAAGCGGCCGGCGAGGCGTTCGGGGGAGGTCTCTTCGCGGAGCTCTAGGTCGCTGAGTTCGATCGGCTGGTTCGGGTCCTGGTAGAGGCGGTACGGGTCGTAGGCCTTGCCGAGGAAGCCGGCGGCGCCGCCCTTGCCGATCACGTTCGATTCCTGGAGCGGCCGCGGCATCTCGACGAAGGGGAGCATCGCGTCGTCGAGCGGCTTGAGCTTGGAGATGTGGGAGCCGGCGGTCGGAAAGTCGGCCGGAGTCGGCGGCTCGAGCTGGCCAGACGGCGACACGCGGTCCGGCGGGTAGCCGGTCAGCATCTGGTAGATCGCGGCGGTGTGGTTGAAGAGCCCCTTCGGCGTGTAGCTCATCGAGCGGATCAGGGTGCACTTGTCGACGTGGTCGGCGAGCCTCGGCATCGTCTCGGAGAGCCGGATGCCCGGGATCTTCGTGTCGATCGCGCCGAACTCGCCGCGGATGTTGGACGGCGCGTCGGGCTTCGGATCCCAGATGTCGATGTGGCTCGGGCCGCCCTGGAGGAAGAGCAGGATGACCGACTTCGCGCTGCCGAAGCCCTTGCCGCCCGCGAGTGCGTCGGCGGCGGCGGTCGCGGCGTGCGCGTCCCGGAGCGCCAGGGTCTGGCTGAGCGAGATGCCGAAGATGCCGAGCGAGCCGACGCGGAGGAACTCGCGCCGGGTCGGGCCGTCGCACGTGTGGCCGGACTGTCCTGGGATGACGAGCATGGTCGGAGGCTCCTTTTCGGCTACGAGCTAGAGCTTAGGAGTTGAAGAGGAAGGCGTTGGAGTTCAAGAGCGCCCACATCAGGTCCTGGGCCGCCGCGGTGCGGCTGGCCGAGGACTCGAAGTGGCCCTCCGCAAGCTCGGCTTCGTCGCCGGTCGGCAGCCGGCCGATGGCGGAGAGGTAAAGCTCGGCGATCAGCTCCTCGTTGTCCAGGCCTCCGAGGACGAGGTTCGCCACCCGCCCCTCGGGGTCGGCGATCGCGTCGGCGATGACGGAGCCGTTCAGCAGGCTCAGCGCCTGCGGCAGGCTCATCTCCGTCTTCCGCTCGCACTCGCAGGCGGTCTCACGGTCGGGTTTGCCGAACAGGTCGAGGAAGCCCTCGATGCCCATGCTCGCCGTCATCACGTGCGGATCCGGGAGCGCCGTGGCGTCGAAGTCCTCGGGCAGGGTGTCGATCTCGAACCGGGAGTCGGTGGCGCGGGCGACGGCGTCGGCCAGTTGCTCGGCGCTGAGGCGCCGCGGTTCGTGGCGGGAGAAGTTGATCCGGTCGTCCTGGTTCCACTCGTTCGTCTGGAAGGACGACTGGTAGGCCCGGGAGGTGGCGATCGTCCGCATCAGGTGGCGGAGGTCGAAGTCGTTCTCGATCAGGTCCGCGGTCAGCGCGTTCAGGAGCGCCGCATTGACCGGCTGGTTCGAGGCGCGGATGTCGTCGACCGGGTCGATGATGCCGCGACCCATGAAGTAGCTCCAGACGCGGTTCGCGATCGCCGGGGCGAAGTAGGGGTTGTTCGGCGACGTCAGCCAGTCGGCCAGCGCGGCCCGGCGCTCGAGACCCTCACCGAGGTCCGGTGCGCCCTCGACCGGCACCAGGTACCTGGGCGGCACGATCGCGTTCGTCTTCGGGTGCAACTGCTCGTTGTCGCGTCGCTTGTCGAAGACGATCTCCTCGCCGGTACGGAAGCCGGGCCGGACGCCCAGGCCGGCGAAGAAGGCGGTCATCTCGAAGTACTGGTTCTGGGTCCAGCGCTCGAACGGGTGGTCGTGGCACTGGGCGCAGACCATCCGCACCCCCATGAAGAGCTGGGTCGTCGTCTCCATCGCCTCCTTCGGATCGCGAGCGGCGCGGAAGTAGCTGGCGGCCGGCTGATCGAGGGTGCTGCCGGAGGCCGTGACCAGTTCGCGGACGAGCTGGTCGTAGGGCCGGTTCTCCTCGATCGCCTCGCGCAGCCAGCCGCGGAAGGTCAGCATTCCCTTGTAGCTCATGAACTTCCGGTTGCTGCGCAACAGGTCGCCCCACTTGAGGGTCCAGTGGTCGACGTACGCGTCGCTTGCGATCAGTTCGTCGACCAGGCGGTTCCGCTTCTCTTGTGTGGGCGTGTCGTCGGCGAGGAACGCGCGCACCCGGTTCGGGGTCGGGATCTGGCCGGTCAGGTCGAGCGAGGCGCGGCGGAGGAAGGCCGAGTCGTCGACCGGCGCCGAGGGCAGAACCTCGATCCGCTGGAGCTTCTCGTCGATCAGCTCGTCGATGTAGCTGGCCTGGGGCAGGGCGGTCCACTCGAAGCCCTCGCGGCCGCTGAGCACGGTGGCGGGCGCGGTGGTGAACTGGCCCTCGTAGCGCACGAGCAGGGTGCTTTCGCCGCGGCGCAGCCCGGTCACGACCGGGCCGGCGGAACCGTCCTCGACCGCCATCGTTTCCGTGTTGCTGCTCGTTACATGCGCCTCGCGAGTGACATCGCGGCTGCGGCCGTCGCCGTAGTGCGCGATGACGGTCGTCTGCTGCCGCATCCCCGGCCGGTTCATGAAGACCTCGGCCGGGTGGATCTCGAGGCGTTCGACCCGGTCGCGCGCGAGATCCCCGTAGGGCACGCCCGCCCTGATCCAGTCGAGGATGAGGTTGTAGTAGCGGCCGCCGGGATCGAGGCGCAGGCCGCCTTCGTGGGGGACCTGCATCGTCGGCTTGGCGAGCATCAGGGAGCGCGCCGGGTCGGCGCGGTTGAACCGCCGGCCGGACATGTCGTAGAGCAGTGACTGGTAGTCGAACTCGGGGTCGTAGCCGCGCAGCGAGAGCTTGAAGCCGTTCTTGCCCTTGGCTGCGCCGTGGCAGGTGCCGTTGGAGCAGCCGACCTTGTTCATGGCGGGCAGGACGTCGCGGATGAAGGTGACGGGTTCGGCGGCGTCGGTCGCGGCGTTGGCGGCGGCGCCGGGAGTTATGGCGGCGATCGTGAGGGCGAGGGCGATACAGGGACTTTTCATCTGCCCTTCACCTCCATGCGCGCGGTCACCGGGACCGTAGTGTAGGCGGAGCGGACTTCTCGCTCGCCGGCCAGCCAGGACGACGAGGTGATCAGGAAGTCGTAGTCGCCAGCTTCGACGGCGTCCGACGCCTCGCACGCGAGTTGGAACCTGCCGTCGTCTTCGGGCTCGACTTCGGTGCCGTCGCAGACGACGCCCGTGGGGAGGGCGTCGGCGCGCAGTTCGACCGGTTGCCGGAAGCTCTCCTCGCGATGCAGGACGCCTTCGACGGCGCCCTTCCTGCCGGATCGGACACCCGCCTTCGCGACTTCGATCCGGTAGCCCGGGACGATCTCGAGTGTTGTGCCGGGCGTGTAGAGGCGCTCGGGACGTCCGCCCACCGTGACTTCGCCGGTGAGGGTCACGGTGTAGCGGTCGTGCTGGGTGCCATCGCTGCTTCGGATCAGCTTGCTGCCCTCCGACTTGTTGTAGTCGGCCTTCTCGGTCGTCTCGACCCGAAACTCGCCCACGCCCACGCCGATCAGGGCAGTGACGACCATGGGCGGTTGCACCGGGGCCTCCTCACCCGGAGGCGCCTCGAATCTCCACCCGAAGTCGAACGGCATGCCCTTGACCAGCCTCACCGTTTCGGTCTCCAGGCCGATCAGCCGGGGTCCGGACCGGCCGGTGAGCAGGACCGGCAGGCGCGACTCGAGCCAGGGAGCGCTGAACGACCGCTCGGCCTCCGTCGTGTAGCTGCGACCGTCGCCGGCGCGGACCGCGGTCGTGCTTCCGGGCACCGTCGCCCGGCGGCGGATCACGGTGCCGTCCTCAAGCACCGCTTCGCCCCAGATCTCGAAGTCGAAGCGCTGGCGCGGCGCGTCGAGGTCGGCGGTGACCAGGATCCGCCCGGAGCGCGCCAGAGTGCGTGTGTCGAGGTCGCGCACCTCCCTGGTGATCCATCCGTCCCGGGCCTCGATGCCGGCCGGCGGTTCCTCGACGTAGAGGCGAATCGGCCCCAGGTAGCCGCGGCGCACGGCGCCGACCTCGATCGGCTTCGAAGCGCCCCTGTTGAGCGTGAGCTGGGCCGTGCTCAGGCGGAGCTCGAAGTCGGGGCCGTTCGCGGTCGCCGTCAACCGGTAGCCGAAACGCGGGCCGCCGCGCCCGACGAGGTCCTCGACCGCGACGTGCAGCTCGTCCACGCCTTCCGGCGTCTCGACCAGGACCCAGGGGTCGAAGGAGGTGGCGGTCGGCGATAGCAGCCGGAAGGTGTCGGGGTCGGGGATGTCGTCGCCGGAGGAGGCCAGGTACTCGCCGTCCGGCGTCGTGACGGTCAGCACGCCGAACAGGTCGGAGGAGCCGAGCGCGGCTGCCTCGACCTCGATCAGAAGCCTCTGGCCCGGCTCGGCGGCGATCCGGTACTGGTCCGGCTCGCCGGCATCGTCGATCCGTCCGTTGACGACCACGGGCGTGTCGAGGGCATCGTCGGCGGTCGTCTCACTCTCGAGGACTTCGGGATGGCTGCCGACGACCACCTGGAACGGAAGGGCCACGCTGGCCTTCGCGGTAGCTGTTGGACCGACGCTGTCGAAGGCGTTCTCCGTGACGACGGCGCGGGCGACTTCCCTGGTGGCTGCCACGCTGCCGCCGGTGATCCCGAATCGTGTCTCCTCGCCGCGGCGGGCCCCCAGCGGGAAGACGGCATGGGCGTACTCGTAGTTCGCCGCGGCGATCAGCTTCAGGCGGTAGAAGTTCCGCCTCTGGTCGCTGAAGCGGGCGTCGTGGACCTCGACGACGTACTCCCCGGCCTCGGGCGGCTGCCAGTCGAGACGGGCGTCGACGTCGATGCCGGGCCCCTCCTGGTTGAAGGCGATCTCGCTGCCTTCGCTGTCGAGCAGTCGCAGCACCGGATCGATCGCCGAACCGACGCGCCGCGCCTCGACCTCCAGCACGATCCGCTCACCCGATGCAGCCCGGAAGCGATAGCGGTCCCGCTCCGCCCCGTCGAGCGTGCCGTTGACGATGACCGGAAGAGCATCGAGTTGCGGCGGTTCGGTGGCGGCGCTGCTGTCGCGCAGACTCCGTTCGGAGACTTCGGACACGGTGTCCACGCGGAACAGCAGCGCGTTCGACAGCCCGTCGTCGCTGACGGCGCGCAGCGGGTAGAGCCCCGGCGCGGCGTCTGCGTCGATCTCGACCAGGAAGACCGCGGCCTGGAGGTTGCGGTCGTTCGGCCGCCGCTGCTTCTGCAGCCGGTCCTCGTCGGCGGCTTCGCCGAGACGGGCGAACGAACCAGGCAGCGTGCTCTCGATCTCCAGCTCGCTGGCGACACCGTAGCCCTCGATGACCAGCCGCAGGGCTCGCCCCTGCTGGCCGCCGTGCGGATGCATGTCGACGAGGTTCGGCGGCGGGCCCGCGGCGGCCGCGACCGTGGCGACGGCTATGCCGGCTAGCGAAAAGGACGCGCCTCGCAGCAGTCGATGACCGTTCACGGCGCTCCTCCGGCGGTCGTAACTCCCTGGGGATTGCCTTCGAGCGGCACCGGTACGAACTCCTGCAGCAGTTCGCCGTCGCCGGCGCGGTAGAGCCTCAAGCGACCGTCGAAGCCCGCCGTCGCCAGCTCGGCGCCGGTCGGGTCGAACGCCATGGTGTAGATACCGGCGCTGTGGCCCGAGGCGGTCGCGGCCAGTTCGCCGGTCTCCAGGTCGTAGATCGGCACCGTCGCGGCGGCGCCTCCCACCGCGAGACGGTTGCCGCGCGGGTCCACCGCGAGCGCGAAGATCTCCCCGTCCTGGCGCTCGAACTCCCGGACCAGGGTCGAGTCGTCGGCGATCAGCATCTTCCGGGCGCGGTCCATCCGGTAGTAGTAGGGCACGCGGTCCTCGCCGCCGATGACGACCGCCTCGATTCGCGGGTTCCGGACGATCGCCGCAAGCTCGCCGCGGAGCAGGTTGATGTTCTCGATGAAGGCGCCGCTCGAGGCGTCGATCAACTTCGCGGCCCGGTCGCGGCCGACGGAGACGATCCGCCGTCCGTCGCCGCCGAAGACGACGCCGAGCACCCAGTTCTCATGGTGGTTCATCCGCAGCAACTCGCGGCCGCTGGTCGCCTGGTGGATGCGGACCGTGTGGTCCGCGCAGCCGATCGCGAGCCGGCGCTCGTCCGGCGATACGGCGAGGCCGAACAGCGTGTCGTGGCAGAGCATGTTCGACACCCGGAGCTTCCGGTCGTCGACATCCCAAATCTGGATCTCTCCGAACCGCGCGGGCGTGCCGCCGGTGGCGATCAGCCGCCCGTTCTTCAAGAAAGCGAGCCCCTGGATGCGCTGCGAGACGCTGCTGAAACGGGCCTCCAGGCTGTCGCCGCTGCCGATCTTCGATCGACGGTGGAGCAGCACCTCCCGGTTGCCCGATACGGCCAGCCAGTCCCCGTCGGCGGAGTAGGCGACCGCCGTGATCACCGGCGGCTGCCGGTAGACGATCGGCCCCGTCGCAGCACCGAGCCGCATCTCCTCCGGTGTGTCGTCGGCGGCCCCGGCCGCGATCCAATCGCTGATCGCGGCAATCTCCGCCTCCGCCAGCGGTTCCGCCCGCATCGGCATCGCCGGCTCGATCTCCCCTCGGAGCATCTGCAGCATCCGGCTCTCGTCCGGCTTGCCGGCGACAAAGGCAGGCCCGCTCATCCCACCCGCGGCGAGCCCTTCGAAGCTCGTCAGGTTCAACTCACCACCCAACTGCGCCGGCTGATGACACCCCTGACAGCGTTGCTGGATCACCGGCCAGACGTCGCGGTAGTAACTCGGACCCCCTTCCTGAGCGGCTGCGGTGGTCACGCAGAGTACGGCCGCGACTGCTACGGCAAGCAACCGGATTCCGCCTCCGGCGGATGCGGACCGGAAGGCTGGCGCACCGACAGTCGGCGTCGCGGCGCTTGTTGGCACGGGCTCGCCGCTTCGCGGCATCGCACTCGATGCGGACCAGAAGGTCCGCGCACCCAGAGATCGGGCGTTGCCGGTACAGCACTTCTCTACTGGCATTGTCGAGTCGCCGCTCCGTCCGGATCCCCCAAGTCGCGAACCGACGCCGGCAAACCACCCGAGAGCTCGTAGTAAGACGGTGTCCAGCCTGGGGGGAGGTCCGGAGGGGCGGACACCAGCGGGCTTGGAGCGAGCGACGCTCGATGACCTCACAGGATCCGACATCGAACCGAAGCGAGCGGAATGAAGCGAGCGCCGTCCCCCCATCCTCCTCTGAGCGCGAGCGGCCGCAGGAGTCCGCCCCCCGCGGCCCCGACTCAGGCGGGTGCCCGCCACCGCCCTACGCCAGGATCCCATCGACCACGTTGCCGTGGACGTCGGTGAGCCGAAAGTCGCGGCCGCCGTAGCGGTAGGTGAGGTTGGTGTGGTCGATGCCGAGGAGGTGGAGGACGGTGGCCCAGAGGTCGTAGATCGTGACCTCGTCCTCGACGACGTGGTAGCCGAAGTCGTCCGTCGCGCCGTGGATCGTGCCGCCCTTGATCCCGCCGCCGGCGAGCCAGATCGAGAAGCCGAACGGGTTGTGATCGCGGCCATCGGAGCCCTGGTGGAACGGCGTGCGGCCGAACTCGCCGGCCCAGATGACGAGCGTCTCGTCGAGCAGGCCACGGGCCTTCAGGTCCTTCAGGAGTCCGGCGATCGGCTGATCGACCTGGAGCGCCATGTTCCGGTGACCGACCTCGAGGCCGGTGTGCTGATCCCAGGGGTTCGCGGCCTGCCCCGCGTCGTCCGGCTCCGGCAGGCAGCTCAGTTCGACGAAGCGGACGCCGCGCTCGACCAGCCGCCGCGCCAGCAGGCACTGGCGGCCGTAGTCCGCCGTCGTCTGGTTCGGGTGGTCCAGCGCGTAGAGCTCGCGCGTCGCCCGGGTCTCACCGCTGATGTCGCAGAGTTCGGGCACTTCGGCCTGCATCCTGAACGCGGTCTCGTAGTTGCGGACCGCCGCCTCGACATCGGCGTGGCCGCCGAGCCGCTCGAGGAAGGCCTGGTCCATCTCCTGGACGAAGTCGAGCCGCTCACGCTGGGCCGTAGGGGCCTCCAGCGCCTGGATGTTCTGGACCGCGTCCTCGGCGTCGCCGCGCATGATGGAGCCTTGGAACTCGGCCGGCAGGTAGCCGTTGCTGTAGATGCCGACGCCACCGTGCGGGATGCCGGCCTGGCCGCTTTGCAGGACGACGAAGCCGGGCAGGTTCTCGTTCTCGGTGCCGAGCCCGTAGTTCACCCAGGCGCCCGCGGACGGGTGACCCACCAGCGGGAAGCCGGTATGGAAGAAGTAGTTGCCTTGGGCGTGCTCGTTCACCGTGCTGGTCATCGAGCGGATGACTGCCAGATCGTCGACGCACTCGCCGACGTGGGGGAACATGCTGCTGACCGGGATGCCGCTTTCGCCGTACTCCTTGAACGGGAAGGGCGAGGCGAAGATGTTGCCGTTCTCGTTGAACTGGGTGCGCTCGATCTTCGTCGGCATCGGCTTGCCGTGATCGCGGTCGAGCCGCGGCTTCGGGTCGAACGAGTCGACCTGGGACACGCCGCCCGACATGTAGCAGAAGATGACGTGCCGGGCGCGCGCTCTTGGCGCGCCATGGGCCGCTCCGGGCAGGAGCGCCGAGCCGAGCATGCCGTTCAGCGCGATGGCGCCGAACCCGGTCGAGACCTGGGCCAGCATCTGCCGGCGGCTCATCAAGGAACACTGGTGGTCGCTCATCGGAGGTACATGAACTCCTTCAGGTTGAACATGGCGTGCGCCAATCGGCGCCATGCGTCGCCGCCGCCGGCGCTCTTCTCGAGTTGGTCAGCTTCCGCCTCGAGGCGCGCGATGTGGGACCAACTGCTGCGGTAGATCCGTGCCTGCTCGGCTTCCGACGGTGCTTCGATGTTCCCGAGTGCGGAGGCTGCGACGTCGGCGGGAACCAGTACTCGGTCGTAGAGGCGGGCCTGAAGCACCCCCAGGGGCGCGTCTCCGGCGCCCGCGAACTGGACACGATCCTTCTCCAAGCTCATCGGAAGTTCGCTGCGGACGTTTTCCGGATCGGACTCAGCACCGTTCCGGTACGCGGTCCAGGCGCCCTTGCGATCCCGCGCCAGGACCAGGTGGACCGGTGGCGATTCGTCGGCGTCCGCCTCGCCCGGCAGGCCGCCGACCCAGGCTTCGAGCGTGTACTCGTCCAGCGTCCGCCGGATCGGCTTCGACGTCACGACATCCGATGCCCCGAGCCACAGTGCGCCGTCCTCCACGTGGACGTCGCGGCCCAGCTTGATGGGAAGAAAACCGATGGCGTCGTAGACGCGGCCGTTCTTGGGCTGGTCGTCGAACTCCCACGCGGCGATCGCCCTGGGCGCCGACGCCCGGTGGTAGAAGCGAAGTACGCCGCGCGTCTTGTCCGCGGTGAAGTCGCGGATTTCGGCGCTCTCCTCCCGGCGGTCCATGGCCGCCGCACTCCAGGCTTCTACGTCTTCCCGCGCGGGTTTCCGGTCCTGGGCCTGGTTGAGGAACTCTGCGGCGGCGCCGAGTTCCGGTTCAGTCGGGGGCCGACCGAGGGCGAGGCGGAACATGGCGACGATGCGTTCCCGGTCGCTGCGCAGGTCGGGGTCGCGGGCGATCCGTTCGGCGAAGCGGGCCGCCAGGTGCATGACTTGGGTGTTGTTCATCATGAGCAGCGACTGGGCGGGCACGTTCGTCTGGTCGCGCTGGCCCTTGGTCGTCACCGGGGTGGGCAGGTCGAGCGTGTGCAGCAGGGGATCCGGCTGATTCCGAATGACCTGTACGTAGACGCTGCGCCGGCTCGACCAGCCTGGTTCCGGGAGCGTCTCGCCGGTGGAAACCGGTTCGAGTTGACCGGCGGCAATCAGCATCGAGTCGCGCACGGCCTCGGCCTCCAGGCGGCGCAGATGGGCATGGGAGAGGAGGTCGTTCCGGGGATCCCGTTCCCGGGCGGCCGCCTCCGGCGTCGACGCGAGTTGGAAGGCCCGGGTCGATGCGAGCCGCCGCACGAACGTCTTGAGGGACCAGCCGTCCTCCCGAAGCGTCGTCGCCAGGTGATCGAGGAGGGCGGCGTTCGACGGGAGCTCACCCATCTGCCCGAAGTTGTCCGGCGTGCCGACGATCCCGCGCCCGAAGGTGTGGGCCCAGAGGCGGTTCGCGATGACGCGGGCCGTGAGCGGATTGCCGGGGTCGAGGATGCTCCCGGCCAGGGCCAGTCGCGGATGAACCGAGTCGGGGTACGGCTCGGGGTCGATCGCTTCGAGGAATCGCTGTGGCACGGGTTCACCGAGCTGCCGGTGATTGCCCCGCTCCATCAGCGGCTGATCGAAGCGCGGGCCGGAGAGCACCGCGGGGGAGCGGGTCGGCGCGGGGATCGCCTCCTCGAGCCGCCGGATCGAGTCGACGATCGGCCCCGCTTCCGGCACCTCGTCCGTGTCGTTGGAAAGCAGGCCGCGGCGAACGAAGTTCGCGAGGAAACGTGCCTGGGCGTCGGTCATCGAACCGTCGCGCCAGGCCGCGACCGCGCCCTGAACCGCTTGGCCATAGCGGGCCGCCAGTTCGCCGCGGTCGCCGGGCGCGCCTTCGATCTCGAACAGGGGCGCGGTGAACTCGGCTGGCTGGTCGCGGGGAAGCTGGGCGTTCTCGTCGAGCACGACCGCCTCGGTGATCCCGAACCAGGAGCGGTCCGACCGCCCGCCGGAACTCTCTCCGGTCATCGGGTGATCGGCGGCCGTCACCAGCTCGATGTAGGCATGGTCGCCATCCCAGTAGGCGAGGTCCCAGTGCTGCCATCGCCATTCGCCGTCCGAGAGGGTCTCGATCGGATGGACCTCGCCTCGTTGGGGGTAGTTCTGGACCGCGTAGCGTGCGACCGCGCCGCCGCGGCCGGCGATCCGCACCGCCAACTTCTGATTGGCCTCGATGAGAAACCGCGGTGACGAGAAGGTGCCGTTGTGGCGGTTGGTGAGTGAGTGCGTGTAGACGCCGCCGGGCAGGATGTCGGCGACGATCGTCCCGCCGCCCTGGGCGACCTCGTAGCTCCCGGCTGCCTGCGGCTTCGCATCGGCAAGGCCGTTGCCGTGCCGGTACCACTGCTCAACGTCCCTGGTTCGGCTCAGGTCCCAACGCTGGACGGCGGGCGCCTGTCGGCGGGCCTCGAGTTGCTGCCGGCTCCGTTCGTAGGCGGCGGACAGTTCCTGCCACCGCTTGGCAAAGGCCCCGCGGCCGCGGACCCGGCCTGCCCGGACCCAGGCGTAGAGCGGGTCGTAGGGCGACTGGCCGCCCGTGAGTGCCGCGGCCCATGGGCCGTCCGGCCGCTGCAGCCTGCCCGGCACCTCGGCGGCGGCTTTGAGCCATGCCTCGGCGAGCACCTGCCTCAACTCGCCCTTCAGCCGGGTCAGGTCGTCCCGGTGGGCGTTCCGCCGCGCCTCGTCGTCGATCGTCTGAACCCCCGGGCGGCCGTTCACCATCGTGCCGTAGAGGGCGTAGAAGTCGGTCTGGCTAATCGCGTCGAACTTGTGGTCGTGGCAGCGTGCACAGGCGACGGTCATCCCCAGGAACGCCTTGGAGACGACGTCGATCTGGTTCTCCGTGAAGCGGACCTGTTCGTCGAGGGCATCGGTGGGGCCGAAGCCGTGCAGGACGAAGCGGTACTGGGCGATACCGATCGCCGACTCGTTGATCCCGAGTTCCGCGTTCATCCGCGGCTCGTCGAGAAGATCGCCCGCCAGATGCTCGCGGATCAACTGGTCGACCGGGACGTCGGCGTTCAGCGCCCGGATCAGGTAGTCGCGGTAGCGCCAGGCGTAGGGAACCGGGGGGTCGCCCTCGCTGCCGTGCGTCTCGGCGTAGCGGACCCAGTCCATCCAGTGCCGCGCCCAGCGCTCGCCGAAGGCCGGGTCGGCGAGCAGCCGGTCGATTTCCTCCGCGACCGCGGCGTCCCGGTCGACCGCGGCGCGACGCTCGAAGTCGTCGACCTGGGCGGGCGTCGGCGGCAGGCCGGTGAGCACGTAGGAGAGCCGGCGCATCACGGTCCGCGGCTCGGCTAGGGGAGCGGGTTCGAGACCGGCGTCCGCGATCCCCGCAGCCAGGAACCGGTCGATCGGGTTGCGCGACCAGGTCGCGTCGGCGATCTCGGGAGGTGCCGGGTCGGTGATTGGCTGCAGGCTCCACCAGCTCTTCCTCTGTTCGAGGATCGTCTGCCACGCAGTCGCTTCCTTGAGCGCGTCGGCGGAGGGCGGTTCGTCCCTGGGATCGGGCGCCCCGATCTCGATCCAGCGCTCGAAGTCGGCGACCACGTCGTCGGGCAGCTTCGCGCCCCCCAGCGGCATCCGGAAGTCGAGGCTCGGGTGCCTCATGGCGCGCAGCAGGAGGCTGCTGCGCGGCTTGCCCGGCTCGATGGCGGGGCCCCGCATGCCGCCTTCGAGCAGGCCGCCGCGATAGTCCAGGCGCAGACCGCTCTCCGCGATCTCCGTGCTGTTGTGGCAGGTGTAACAGTGCTCGACCAGGACCGGTCGGATCTTCTGCTCGAAGAACTCCAGATCCTCCGGGGCGAACTCCGCCCCGGCCGCTGGCCCGCCGAGCAATGCAGCGGCCAGGATCGCGGCGCCCGAGCACAGCGAGGTCCTCACGTTCGCGTCCATTGGAGCGCTGGCCAGTTTACAACGGCGCCGGTCGCCCGCTCCGCTCGTACGGGTCGACCACGCTGCCGGCTATGCCGGCGCGGATCATGCCGAACAGTTCGCCACGCCACCCGCGCCCCTTCGAGATCTCCGTCGAGATGGTCACGACGACCAGATCCTCGGCGGGGGCGACATAGATGTACTGGCCCCCGTAGCCGCTGGCGATGTAGGCGCTGCGTTCCCGGGACCCTCGGAGCCACCAGAGGTAACCGTAGCCGCCGTAGATCCGGCCGCGTCCGCGCGGCCCGACAAGTCCGGGGCGGGTGGACCGGTCGACCCACTGCCAGGGCAGCAGTTGCTCGCCGCCCCAACGGCCCCGATTCAGGTAGAGCTGACCGAACGTCAGCATGTCGCGCGGCAGGAGGGAGAGGTTGTTGCCGCCCATGTGGACGCCCTGCCGGTCGCGCGCCCAGGCCGAGCGGCGGATTCCGAGCGGATCGAAGAGGTGCTCGCGGGCGAAGTCGTGGGTGCTTTGACCGGCGGCGCGGGCAAGGATCGCCGAAAGCAGGTGGGTCCCGCCGGTGCTGTACGAGAAACGGGTTCCCGGCTCGGCCTGGAGGGGCCGTGCCAGGGCGGCCCGAACCCAGTTGCGGGAAGCCACCCAGGAACCGTAGTTGCCGAAGCTGGTCGATTCGAGACCCGACGTCATCGTCAACAGGTGGCGCACCGTAATCGCCTGCTTTCGTGGATCGTCGAGATCGGCGGCTTCGGGCAGCACCTCCGCGATCGGTTGATCGAGTTCGAGAACACCCTCTTCGACCGCCAGGCCGGCCAGTGCCGAGAGGACGCTCTTCGAGGCCGACTTCAGATTGTGCAGGCGGTTGCCTGCAGAGCCGCGGAAGTAGCGCTCGGCGACGAGGCGGCCGTGGCGCGCGATCAGCAAACCGTGGAGGCCCTCGAGTTCGCCGATGTCCTGGATCGTCTGTTCCAGCCGGTCCGCGTCCAGCCCGACCTGGTCGGCTGGGACCAGTTGCCACTCGCCGGGCCAGTCGTCGTCGGGAGGAGGTAGCGGCAACTGGAACTCGACCAGGAGGCCGGGATGATCGGAGATCGCCGTGTCGGGCAAGGCGGGTGGCCATTCGCTCCAGAGGGGCCACCACCCGGACGCTTCGGCGTCGAGCAGCACGTGGTCGATGCCGCCCGGGAGCAGGTCGCGGTAACCCGCCGCCTCGAAGCGGCCGAGCGCAGGGTGGCTGCTATCCAGGTTGAAGTCGCCCGCGATGAGCGCCGGCCGGGCTGGCAATGAGAGGACGCGCTCCAGCAGGTGTTCGGTCTGGGCGCCGGCGAGTTCAGGGTCGCCGTTCGCTGCGTGGACGCCCACCACGTCGAAAGGTAGAGCCGGGTGCTCAATCTGGGCGGACAGGGCGATCCGGCGCTCGAAACGGTCCCGGTCGGGAAGGAGTGGCCAGGTCGCCGGGTCGGCAATGGGAAAGCGGCTGAGGATTGCCGAGCCTTCCTCGAATCCGAGCCAGCGCAGCGAGCCGTTAGCGCGGGCGTAGACCGCCTGCAGATCGAGGGCCTCGGCCAGGCGGTCGGCGAGACAGCCGTCGGCGACCGTGCACCAGGCTTCCTGGAGGACGACGATGTCGGGTCGCAGGTGGGCGATCGCGTCCGCAAGGCGACCCGCACGCACCAGGCGGTCCGAGGCGGTAGCGGGTGGCAGGAGGCGCCCTTCTCCGTCTGGATAGCCGTGGTATGCGTTCAGTTGGAGTACACGAAGCCGATCGGCTCCAGGCACCGGCTCCGCTGTCGCCGGGCCGCCCACCAGCCGTGGCTCCGCCGGCTGCTGGCGAGCCAGCAGCTCGACGAAGGCCGGACTCGATGCCGCAGCCAGCAGGCCGAGGCTCAGGACCGTGCCGCGCAGCGCCGGATGAACTCGACGGGCAAGGGCCGCCACTCCGATCGAAACGAAGCCGGCGAGTGCCGCAGCGACGAGAACGAGCCGCGCCGCGTCAGGCTGGACGACGGTGATCGATCCCGCGATCCAGGGGATCGAACCCAGCGCCACGGCGGTCAGGCCAGCGGCTGAAGCCGCGGCGACGGCGGCGAGAGGCGGGCGCGGGCGCGTCATGATTGCGGGGAGACTATGCGTAGCGGTCCAAACGCCGCACGGCGGAATCCGGGTGCTACCCTAGGAGTTACAGACTACGAGCAACGCTCTTGCGGCTTTGCCGCGGAAAGGAGGTCCGGAATGGGTTGTCGAGAAATCCGCCGGATGGTCCCTGCCACCGTCGCGTTCTGCTCGGTCCTGATCCTTGCAGCGGGTTGTGCGGCGCCCCCGGAGGAAGAGGCGCCGGCACCGGAAGTGGATCCGGTGGCCGAGAATGAAGCGGCCCTGAACGAACTGGCGGCCAAGTATCTGCAGGCCGTGAACAGAGGCGATGCGGATGGCCTGGCGGTGCTGTACACCGAGGATGCAATCCGGTTCCCTTCGGATGGCCGGCGCATCGAAGGGCGCGACGCCATCCGGCTGTTCGCCGCCGCGGACTACGCCGATACCGACTGGGAGATGCAGCTCCACGTCGAGGAGAGCGACTACAGCGGCGATCTGGCGTTCGTGCGGGGCACGTACGCCATCACCCTGACACAGAAGGAGAACCCTTCCGCCGTCTACCAGGAAGTGGGCAAGTGGATGGACCTGATGCGTCGCGAAGAGGACGGATCGTGGTTGATCGCGCGGGAGATGTCGAACCGGGATTACCCGCCGGGTCAGATGCCCGATCCGCCCGGGGAGGAGGGTTGAACATGAAGTGGCTCACTCGTGTGCTCGAGTATCCCGCGATCAGCCTGCTGGCTGTCCTCTTCGTTGGTTTGTTCACCGTCGCCTGTCCGCCGGCCGAGGAGGAGGTCGCCGAGGAGCAGAGCGCGGTCGAACCCAGCATCGGTGACGAGAGGGCCCTCAACGCTTTGATCGCCGACTTCATGGTCGCCCTGAACACCAGCGACGCGGACGCCATGGCGGCGCTGTATGCGACGAACGGGCGCAGGATGCCGCCGAACGGGCTTCCGCTCGTCGGCCGGGAAGCGATCCGGCAGGACATTGCGCAGACCTTTGAAAGTTCGGATCTCGAGGTACAGCTTCAGGTCGAGGAGACCCGGTTCAGTGGTGAGCTGGCCTACGTCCAGGGCACCTTCGCCCTTGGAGTGACCCCGAAGGACGGTTCACCGCGGACGGATTCCCTGGGCAACTGGATGCGCCTGATGCGGCGCGAGCCGGATGGCAGGTGGCTCGTAGCGTACGAACTCTGGAACTTCGAGTCGTAGGCCAGAGTCAGCGGCTGCGGGGCAAGGGCTGAGTTCGCCGGCACCGTCTTGGCGGCGGGCTATGATCCGTCGCCGCTCCTGATGTCCGAACCACTACCGCAGCTCCTCACCTTCATGGGCGCCCCAGGGTCGCCCTACACGAGAAAGATGCGCGCGCTGCTGCGCTACCGGCGCATCCCGTACCGGTTCCTGATCTCGGGCGCCGGCGGCCGCGAGGATCTGCCCGCCGCCAAGGTGCGCCTGCTGCCGACCTTCTACCTGCCCAATGCCGAGGGCGAGATCGAGGCGGTCGTCGACTCGACGCCGCTGATCCGGCGCTTCGAAGCAGAGTTCGACGGTCGCTCGGTGGTTCCGCCGGATCCTGTGACCGCGTTCATCGACTACCTGCTCGAGGACTTCGGCGACGAGTGGCTGACCAAGGCGATGTTCCACTATCGCTGGGTCTACGAGGCGGACATCGAGAAAGCCGGCCAGATCCTGCCCCGCTGGAGGCAGGTCGAAGGTCCCGAGGAACAGTTCCAGCAGGCGGCGAAGACGGTCTCCGAACGCCAGATTTCGCGACTCTGGGTCGTGGGCTCGAACGAGACGACGGGCCCGGTGATCGAGGCGAGTTACCGGCGCATCCTGGAGCTGTTCCGGGATCACCTGACGGAGCGGCAGTTCCTGATGGGCAACCGTCCCGGCGCTTCCGACTTCGCGTTCTTCGGCCAGTTGACGCAACTCGCGGCCTTCGATCCGACGCCGATGGCGGTGACGTTGGAGGTGGCGCCGCGCGTCTATGCGTGGGTCGATCGGGTCGAGGACCTGTCAGGCCTTGAACCGACCGGGGACGACTGGATCGGGCGCGAGCTGCCGGCGACGCTCCGGGCGCTCCTCGGCGAAGTCGGCCGCGTCTACGCTCCCTTCCTGATCGCCAACGCGAGAGCGCTGGCGTCGGGCGCCGAGAGCGTCGAGTGCGAGATCGACGGCCGGCCCTGGGTGCAGAAGCCGTTTCCGTACCAGGGCAAGTGCCTGATGTGGTTGCGGGAGCGGTACGAGGAGTTGACGGCTCAGGACCGGTCGGCTGTGGACGGGCTGCTGGACGGCACCGGTTGCGAGATCTTGTTCGGGGGCGCGGGAGCACCGTCCTAGCGCCGCCAAACCTGTCGCAGACTCCATGTTTGGCCCCAGCCTCCACTTCCCCAGAACCTCGCGCCGCGGAACTTGCTTCGCTGCGCTCTGAGGCGCGAGCTACCAGGTGCCTTCAAGCGGCCGGACCGGATTCTGGCAGTCGTTCAACCCGAGGTTCTACGGCTGGAGGATGTTGCCGGCCGCCTGGCTCATCTACGGCCTGGGCGCGGCGCCCTTCTATAGTTGGGGCTACTACTCGCCGGAGTTGGCGGCCGAACTTGGTCTGAGCAGGGGCGATACCGGCCTCGCCTTTGGTAGCTGGACCTTCTTCGGCGGCGCGGTGGCGCCGCTGATTGGCATCTGCCTGACCCGCTACGGACCGCGCCCCGTGTTTACCGCCGGCTTCCTGGCCACGGCGGTCGGCTACTTCCTGACCAGCCGTGCCATGGGTCTCTGGGAGGTGCTGCTGTACTTCGGGCTTTTCGCCGGCCTGACCCACGGCTTCTCCACCGTGCTGCCGACTCAGACCCTGGCGGTGAATTGGTTCCTGCGGTACCGGGCCCGGGCGATGATGTTCCTGATCACGGCCGCCGGCATTCTGGGTCCTCTGATCCTCAGGTTCGACGCCGCTTTGCTGGAGCGTGGTCATACGTGGCGGGATGGTTGGGCGGTCATCGCCGGTTTGTGCGCGGCGCTGGGCGTCCTGTCCTACCTCGTTATCCGCAGTAGACCGGAGTCGATCGGTCAGTTGCGGGATGGCGCCCGTTCACTGGACGAGCTGCAGTCCGCGACGGCCGGGACCGCGGTGGAGACTCTCGATGAATGGACCGCGCGGGAAGCGCTGCGTACGCCGCAGTTCGCGTTGATGGTGGTTTGTGGCCTCGGCTACGCGGTCCCTTGGGGCGTGCTGGGCGCGCATGGTCGTTGGCACCTGGAGGACAATGGATTCGATCTTGGTGCGGCGGCGGTTCTGTTGGGGCTGATGGTCTTGGCGAGCACAGCGGGTCGCATATGCGGTGGCTTCGCCGACAGGTTCTCGCCGCCGCGTCTACTCGGTGTCGCCCTCGCGATGGAGGGTACGGGCCTGTTGCTGTTCCTGTTCGCCCGCACCACGGATGTCGCGCGCGTCTCGCTGGTCCTGCTGGGTTTCGGCTTCGGCATGGCCTACATCTGCCAGGCGGCGACCTTCGCCAAGTTCTTCGGGCGCCGCGCTTTCGCCACGACGACCGGCACCAGGTTCGCCGTGGGCGCGCCGTTCGGCGCCGGTGTGCCGTGGATCACCGGTTGGGCGTTCGACACCCAGGGCAGCTACGCGATCCCGTTCATTACGATCGCAGCGGTGACCCTGACGGGATCGGTGGTTGCGTTGCTGCTGCGACCGCCGAGAAAGAAGACGGGCCGGCCCTAGGTGCGGTGTCAGGAGCGGCGCGTGGTCGCTCTCCCGCGGACGTGGGTCCGATAGGCGTGAAGCGCTCGTTGACGGGCCTCGGCGTGGTCGACCATCGGTAGCGGGTACGTCTCGCCGAGTCGTACAGCCGCTTCGGAGAGCGTGGCGTGCTTTGCCAGCCAGGGGGCGTGGATGGCCTTGTCGGGCAGGTGTCGCAGTTCGGGAAGCCAGGTCCGGAGATACGCGCCCGATGGATCGTAGCGCCGCGACTGGGCTACGGGGTTGAAGATGCGGAACCAGGGGGCCGCGTCGGCACCGCTTCCCGCCGTCCACTGCCAGCCGCAACTGTTGTTGGCCCAGTCCGCGTCGACCAGGGTGTCCCAGAACCAGTCCGCTCCGTGCCGCCAGTCGATCAGCAGGTGCTTGGTCAGGAAGGAGGCGACGAGCATCCGCACCCGGTTGTGCATCCAGCCGGTGGTCCAGAGTGCCCGCATCCCGGCGTCGACGATCGGATAGCCGGTCTCGCCCCGCTGCCAGCGGCGGAGGTCCTCCGGCGCGTCCCGCCAGGGCATGCGGTCGAACTCCGGCCTGAGGTTGCGGGTGCCCATCTCCGGGTTGTGGAACAGGAGATGGTGGCTGAACTCGCGCCAGCCGAGTTCGCGCAGGAAGGCGTCCCGGCCTGGGCCGGGCGATAGAGCCGTGGCCTTGGCGGCGATCTGACGGGGACCGATCTCGCCGAAGTGCAAGTGCGGCGACAGGCGGCTGGTTCCTTCGATGCCGGGCCGGTCGCGCTCCTGGTCGTAGTGCTCGGCCGCACCGGCGAGGAAGGCGCGGAGGCGCTGCTGCGCGCCCTCCTCGCCGGGCTGCCAGACGTCGCGGAAGCCGGCTGCCCAATCCGGCTCGTGGCAGCGGAGCTCCCAGCTTTCGAGGTCTTCGCTCGCCGGCCAGGTGGCCGGCGCCGCGGGCGGTGGCGGAATTGCAACGGGTCGAGCGAACCCGTGCTCCAGGCACTTCCGCCAGAACGGTGTGAACACTCGGTACGGCCCGCCTGTGCCGCTTCGGATGTCCTCGGGCTCGAACAGGAGACCGGCCTGGAACGTCAGCGTCTCGAGTCCGGCTTCGGCGCAGCGTTCCGCGATCTCCTCGTCGCGTTGCGTGATCGCCGGTTCGTGCAGCCGGTTCCAGACGAGCGTCGAGGCGCCGGTTTCCCGAGCCAGATCCGCGACGATGCGGCAGGTGTTCCCGCGCCGGAGGATGAGCCGACTCCCCTGGCCTCGCAACGCCCGGTCGAGCGCCTGAAGACTGCCGTGCAGCCACCACCGCGATGCGCCGCCGATCGGCTGCTCGCCCTCCTCCTCATCGAGCACGAAAACGGGGACGACGGGACGTCCGGTCCCGACTGCCCACGACCACGCGGGGTTGTCAGTCAGCCGCAGGTCCCGCCGGAACCAGGCGAGAATCGGTCGCTGCGCGGTCGGAGGCATGCAGGCGGAGCGTACGGCAGTTGACGACGCTGGCTCGACGGAGCAGAGTGTCCGAGCGATGAGGCGAATGAGAACGGGCCCGATCGGCCTTCGACCCGCCGTTTCGACCGCCGTCGGCCTCTTCCTGCTCGCGCTTTCCGTCCCGCCTCCCCCGGCAGCTGGCGAGGACTGGCCGCAGTGGAGAGGGCCAGGGCGGGACGGCGTTTCGACCGAAACCGGGCTCGCCGACCGCTGGCCCGCGGGGGGACCGCCGCTGCTGTGGCGCGTCGACGGCCTGGGCGAGGGCTACGGCACGGTGGCGGTGGTCGACGGCTCCCTTTACGTCCAGGGAACCCGCGGCGGTCGAAGCCTGGTGTTCGCCCTCGATGCGTCGAACGGCAGCGTCCGCTGGGAGCGTGAGCTCGGCTCGCGGTTGCGGGACGGCCGCGGCAACGGTCCGCGGGGAACGCCGACCGTTGCCGGCGATTCGCTCTACGCGCTGACCGGCGTGGGGGAACTGGCACGCATCCGTCTCTCGGACGGCAGAGTCGCATGGCAGCGGAACATCCTCCGGGACTTCGGCCAGCGGAACATCAGTTGGGGGATCAGCGAGTCGCCCCTGATCGAGGGCAACTGGGTGGTCGTGATGCCGGGCGGCGACGGCGGCGCGATCGCGGCCCTCGACCGGGAGACGGGCGCCACGGTGTGGACCAGCACCGGCCTGACCGATCGGACCGGCTACTCCTCCCTGATCGCCGTCGACCTGGAGAACGGCGCCGAGCCGCTACGAACGATCGTCGGCTTCACGTCGCGGGCAGGCGTCGGCGTTCGGGCCTCCGACGGCGAACTGCTCTGGCACTACCGCGAGCCGGCGAACCGCACGGCGAACGCGGCGACGCCGATCTACGCGGACGGCCTCGTCTTCTACACCTCGGACTATGGCACCGGCGGCGGCGCGCTCCGGGTGCGGGTCGTCGGCGACAACGTGCGCACTGGACAGGCGTGGTTCGAGTCGCGACTTCGCAACCACCACGGCGGCGTCGTGCTCTACGAAGGACATCTCTACGGCTTCTTCGGCAGCGCCCTTGCGTGTGTGGACTTCGAAACCGGTCGGACCGTGTGGCGAGACCGCAGCGTTGGGAAGGGCTCGCTCACTCTCGCGGACGGCAAGTTGTTCCTGCTCGGCGAGAGGTACCTCGCTGGTCTGGCGGAAGCGACTCCTGATGGCTACGTCGAACGGGGTCGATTCAAACTGGACAACCGCGGCCGTCCAAGCTGGGCCCATCCGGTGGTCAGCAACGGTGTGCTCTACATCCGCAACTGGGACGAACTGCTGGCCTACGACGCATCGGCCCGGTAGGCGGACCGCTGCCCGCAGTAGTCCGTGCCGATCAAGTACCTCGGTTCCAAGCGGCAGTTCGTGCCGCTGATCGCCGATGTTGTCGAACAACTTCGACCGGCCTGCACGGTGCTCGACCTGTTTTCGGGCACTGCGAGAGTGGGCGCCGCGCTGAAACGGCGGCAGTACCGGGTGCTGGCGAACGACTACCTGGCCTGCGGCGAGGCGATCGCCCGCTGCTACGTCGAAGCCGACGGCACGTCCGAGCAACTCCGGCAGGCGAGGCTGCTGATCGACGAGTTCAACCGGCTGCCGCCGTCGGCGGAGTACTTTACGGAGGTCTTCTGCGAGAAGAGCCGCTACCTGCAGCCGAAGAACGGTGCCCGTGTCGACGCCATCCGCGAGGAGATCGAGCGCAAGGACCTAGACCCGGAACTCCGGGCGATCGTGCTCGTCTCTCTGATGGAGGCGGCCGATCGGGTCGACAGCACGACGGGCGTGCAGATGGCCTATCTCAAGCAGTGGGCGCCTCGAGCTTCCAATGACCTGGAGCTGCGGCTGCCTGAGATCGCTCCGCGCGCCGATGCCGGCAAGGGCAGGGCGCACCGCATGGACGCGACCGACGCCGTAGGGGTGCTCGAAGCGGACATTGCGTACCTCGATCCGCCATACAACCAGCACAGCTACCTGGGCAACTACCACGTGTGGGAGAGCCTGGTCCTGTGGGACAAGCCCGAGCACTACGGTGTCGCCTGCAAGCGCATCGACTGCCGGGAACGCAAGAGCGACTTCAACAGCAAGAAGAGGTTCCGCGCCGCGTGGGAGCGGGTGGTCGATCGAGTCCGCGCGCAGCACCTCATCGTTTCCTTCAGCGACGAGGGCTTCATCGGCCGCGAGGAGATGGAAGCGGTGCTGGCTCGTCGGGGGGAGGTTCTGGTGATCGAGAACGACTACAGGCGGTACGTCGGCGCCCGGATCGGCGTGTTCAACCCGAGCGGCGAGAAAGTCGGTCGCGTCAGCCACCTGCGGAACAAGGAGTACTTGTACGTCGTGTCACCTGAGAGGCTGCAGGAGGCCGCCGTACGAGCGATGACGACAGCCGATTGACATACCGACATACTTCGCTGTAGGTTCACCTGCATGCGCACGACGGTACGGCTCGACGACGAACTGCTGGCAGAAGCGAAGCGTTACGCGGCGCGGACGGGGCGGACCCTCACCTCTCTGATCGACGAGGGGCTCCGAGAGGTGCTCGCACGAGGTGAGCGGCGGGCGCCGGCGAAGCGTGTCGAGCTGCTGACCGGCGGAGAAGGCGGCCTGAGGCCCGGAATCCGAAGCGATCGACTGACGGACTTGCTCGACACCATGGACTGCGAGCGCTTCCTGGATCTAGTTGATCGTTCCTGACGTCAACGTGCTCGTCTACGCGCACCGCGCGGACATGACCGAGCATGAACCGTACCGTGAGTGGCTCGATTGGTTGGTGAACTCTGGCCCGGCCTACGGCATGTCGGAGATGGTGCTGAGTTCCTTCGTGAGAATCGTGACGAACCGTCGGATCTACTCGAAGCCGACAGAAAACCACGAGGCCCTTGCCAGCGCCGCCCGACTGCTGGCACCTCCCCAGTGTGTTCCGGTTCGACCGGGTCCGGGGCACTGGGAGATCTTCGAGGACCTCTGCAAACGCCATGCACCTCGGAGCAAGCTGGTCGCCGACGCCTATCTCGCGGCGATCGTCATGGAGGCGGGGTGCGATCTGGCCACGGCGGACAGGGACTTCGCGCGTTTCGAGGGTCTTCGCTGGCACCATCCGCTGGCCGGGAGACCGGGCGGTGCGGGCGATGTCGTGATGGAACCGACGCGTCGCCCCTGGCTCGTGTCGGACTGACACTTTCCAGCGTTGCTCACCTTGGGTGCGCCGGCGTCTTCGCCGGCATCCGGTGCCGAGGGCCTGCCTCGGGAGCAGGTCAGTCGTGCAACGGACCCGATCGCTCGCCGTCGGCGAACGCGATCTGGAACCCCGGACGGCCTTCGAGCCGACTCAGGTAGGCGACGACGTTCGGGTACCTGTCGTCAAGCACACGCAGTCGCTGCGCCAGGGCCAGCGAGTAGCCCATCATGATGTCGGCGGCCGTCAACTCACTTCCCAGCAGGTAGTCGCGTACTCCGAGCGCCGCCTCGACCGCGTCGAGGCAGATCTTGGCGCGCTCCTGGCCGTCCTCGACGACGGCGGGGATGCGCTCCGCCTCCGGCTTGAGGATGCGGTGGTGGACCATGTCGCCGAGTGGCCGGGCGAGGCTTGCCTCCGCGAACCAGGACCACTGCAGCAGGAGCGCGCTTTCCGGCGTGCCGGGCCGTGCCTGCAGGCGGCCCTCGCCGTAGCGCTCCAGGATGTAGTGGACCATCGCGCCGGACTCGATCATGGTGAAGGGGTTGCCGTCCGCGTCGACGTCCGTCAACGCCGGCACCTTGCCGATCGGGTTGAGCCGCCGCCACGCGGCTGACTTCCGGTACTCCGGGCTGAAGTCGACCGGGACGACTTCGTAGGGAAGGTCGAGCTCCTCGCAGAGCCAGATGACGCGCGCCGAGCGGGTGCGCGGGACGTGGTAGATCGTGATCATCGAGTTTGTGGTGGAGGCGGCAGGCGATCAGGCCGCCGCGTGCGGCGGCCTGACCGAGACTCCGCGTTCCGCGCTACGCCAGGGCGCGCTCGAACAGGGCCAGGAGCCGGCTCCACGCCCGTTCCGCCTGGGCCTCGTGATAGACGGGCGTGTCGGGTGGGCACCAGCCGTGCATCGCGCCGTCGTAGACCTCGATCTCGGCCGGCAGGCCCGCCTTCTCGAAGGTCTCGCGCAGCACGTCCTTGGCCTCGGGTTGGCGCTGATCGTCGTTCTCGGCGATCGCGAACAGGTAGTGAGCCGTCATCTTCTCGACGAGAAGGTGCGGGCTGTCCGGCCTGTCGGTGACAAGGCCTCCGCCGTGAAAGGAGGCGCCGGCGCCGATCCGGTCGGGGATGGCTGCCGCGGTCCGCATCGTCATCGGACCACCCATGCAGTAGCCCATCGTCCCCATCTTCCGGCCCTTGTCGACGGACGACTGGCTGTCCAGGAAGCTCACGAAGGCCTTCGCGTCCGTCACGTTGGTTTCCGGACTCAGCGAACCCATCAGCGGCCGCAGGGTCTCGCGCAGCGCGCCGAAGTCGGTCCCTTCGGCGATGGGCGCCTTCTTCGACCGGTAGTACTGGTTCACCACCAGCACCGAGTAGCCCGATTCGGCGAGGCGCGTCGCCATTTGCCGCATCGCCGGGCGCAGACCGAACGCGTCCGGCCAGATGAGGACGCCCGGATGGGCGCCGCTCGCCGGATGCACGAAGTAGCTGTCGCAGACGCCGTCGGGAGTCGTGACCTCGATCTCGGATTCGGTCACGCTCTGGGCATTCGCGGGCCGGGGAAGGAGCATCGTCAGCCCGGCTCCGGCCGAGACGGCGCCGAACTCGCGGCGGGTCAGTTGCTTCCCGTGCAGGTACCTGGCGTTCTCGGCGTCTGTCCTGTCGTCACACATTTGGGTCTCCTTGCTGGCTGGCTGGAACTTGGGTGAACCTGGGTCCTGACTCTAGACGTGGCTTTCGCCGGGCTTGTGCTGGCAGCCGCGGAAGCGCTCCACGCGGACCCGGTCCGGCAGCCCGAGCGCTTCCGTGCGTCCGACCTTGGAGGTGTAGAACGCGAACAGGGTGCGCCGCTTCAGATCGCTGAAGAAGGCAGCCCCGGCTGCGAGTTCTGGCGGGTGGTCTTCGTGGTCGTCGCTGATCTCGCGCAGCATCTCGAGCTGGCGGGCCGCGTCGAGACTGACGAAGGTCGAACCATGGACTTCCTGCGCGCGCCGGTCGATCCAGTCCAGTCCGCCGAGCGCGGCCAGTTGATCGTCGCCGTCGGCGAGCGAGAGCTCGAGGTCGATGAACTCGTGGACGCCGGCGTCGCGGGCGCCGGGCGTGTCCGTGCGCGGCAGGATGTGCTCGCAGAGCGTGCCCAGCAGTTCGCCCTGGGCGGGCGTCAACAGCCGGGGGGTCCAGCCGGAGCCTTCGGCCTGGTAAGCGGCCACCGCCGGGATCGCGGCGCGAATCGGCTCGGCCTGCAGGGTGGCGTAGCCGAACGCGCCGGCGCCGGCCGCCAGGACGTTCCGCCTCGTCGTCCGCTTGCTCATGCCAGTTCTCCCCGCTTGTGCTGGTCGATCAGGTACTCAGTGGAACGCAATGCCAGCGACATCATGGTCAGCGTCGGATTGACGCAGCCGATGCTCACGTAGCAGGACCCGTCCATGACGAACAGGTTCTTCACCGTGTGGGACTGCTGGTACTGGTTCAGGTAGGAGGTTCCCGGATCGTCGCCCATGCGGGCCGTGCCGACCTCGTGGATGCCCGAGCCCAGCGGCGCCGGTTCCGTGTTCTGCGTGATGTTCGTACAGCCGAGCGCCTCCAGCATGGCGCGGCCCTCTGCGATGATGTCCTGGACCATCGCGTACTCGTTGCTGCCGAGCGTGCAGTTCATCTGCAGCACGGGCACGCCCCACTTGTCGGTCACCTCCGGGTCGAGGGTGACGCGGTTCTCGGGTCGCGGGAGGATCTCGCCGAAGCCGCCGAGGCCGATCGTCGAGATGGTGCTCGACTCGACCATCCGCTTGAAGTCGGCGCCGAAGCCCGGAATGGCGTTGCCGTGCTGCCAGGTGGTGATGTTCTCGCCGCCCTGGTAGCCGTAGCCCCGAATGAAGTTCGGGTTCCTGGTCGCCGGGTCCTTCAGGTTCTGGAAGCGGGGTATGTAGATGCCGTTTGGCCGGTTCGCGCGCTCCGGTTGAGCGCCGGCCCGCGCTTCCAGGACGCCGCGCACCCCGGTCGCGTAGATGTGGTCCATCACGTAGCGGCCCAGGCAGTCGCTCTCGTTGGCGAGACCGCCCTCGGCCGAGTTGAGGAGGATGCGGGTCGAAGCCAGGGTCGAAGCGCACAGCACGACGACGTCGGCCTTCGCTTCCCGGGTCAGGTCCGTGTTCTTGTCGACGTAGGTGACCCCGGAGGCGAGGTCGCCGGCCTTCATGTCGACCTTGATGACGGCGGCGTCCGGCACCAGGGTGAACCGGCCCGTCGCCTCGCAGTCGACGAGGGTGGTCTGCGGCGAGTTGAAGTAGGAGTTCGTCCGGCAGCCGTAGTGGCAGGGGCCGCAGTAGTGGCACATGTCACGGCCGTTGTGCCGGCGGGTGAGGACCGCGTTGCGGCCGATCGTCATCGGCCGGTTGAACTTCTCGGCCAGGGTCTCCTTCAGCATCGCCTCGCCGCAGGTGAAGGCCATCGGCGGCAGGAACTCGCCGTCCGGCAGGATCTCCAGCCCCTCCTTGCGGCCGTTGACGCCGATGTAGCGCTCGACCCGGTCGTAGTACGGGGCCAGGTCGGCGTAGCTGATCGGCCAGTCCAAGCCGTACCCGTCGAGGCTGGCCGCCTTGAAGTCGTAGTCGCTCATCCGGTACGACTGGCGTGCCCACATGATCGAGCGGCCGCCGACGACGTTGCCCTGGATCCAGTTGAAGTGGGTGCCGGGGGCCTCGGTGTAGGGGTTGTCGACGTCGTCGATGAAGAAGTCCGCGTTGACCTCGGTGCAGGCGTAGCAGTACGACTGGCGGTGCCGGCGCTGGAGCAGTTCGTTGCGCGGGTCGGGGCGGCCGCGGAGTTCCATGTCGTGCGGCAGGGTGTGCTCGCGGAAGTCCGTGGCCGGGTCGAAGGCGCGGCCCGCTTCGAGCATCAGCACGTCCATGCCCGCCTCGGTAAGAACTTTCGCGGTCCAGCCGCCGGTGGCGCCGGAGCCGACGACGACCGCGTCGTAGGTCCTCGTGTCGGAGGTCTGCTTCATGCGGGGGAAGTTCTTGGGCCAGAGGTGCCTGTCAACGGACGACCGCCTCGGTCGACGCCTCCACGTTGTACGGCAGGGCCTCGTCGCCTTCGAGCCCCAGCCGCTCGTTGATCGCCAGCAGGTGGTGGTCGACGCCGATCTCGGCGCCGGGGCGGAAGCCGGGCACCGTGATCACTTGGGCCAGCACACCGCCCAGGCCGCGGTGGATCACGCCGCGCGGCAGGTAGATCAGGTCGCCGGCGCGGACGTCGTGGACTTCGAAGAGTTTCTCGGCGAGTTCGGGCGTCATCGTTTCGGGCGACTCGATGTCCGCGGCGTGGTAGCTCGTGAGCAGCCGATCCTCGTCGTTGCTCATCTGAACCAGGTAGAACTCGTCGAAGCCCGTGTCCACCGGGTGGTAGTGGGTGAAGGAGTCGGTGATCCGCACCCGGTGGGCGTTCAGGCCGTGGAAGGTGTAGGGCCCGTTGTCGTTGAGCCAGGTGAGCAGGATGCGCCGGTAGGCGCCGGTTTCCGTGGCGCAGCCGCCTGGGACGTCCGTGATGTCCGGGTCCCAGTCGGGACGGATTGCCGCGGGCACGCCGTCGCCCGGGGCGTCCGGGACGTCGAAGACGAGCGCGGCGATCGCGGGCTCGACGGTGAGCCGCTCGCCGCGGCGGAGCACCGCGATGTCACCTACGTGCAGCTCGGTCGGGGTAGGGCCGGAGGTTGTATGGATCTCGGCCGCTGCGGGCTCCTCCTCGACCGGCGTCTGAACGAAGACGAGCCGGTTCGAGGCGTCCGCTGCGATCTCCGTGGCCGCGGCCAGGAAGGTCATCGTGTATCCGGGATTGGCCGTCTCGAAGTGCCCCTTGACGCGGGCGAAGGCGGCCTGACCTTCGGCGTCGTCGTCGAACAGGTGGGCGCGGACGACTTCCGCCGGTGGTTGCCCCTTCACGGGTTCCGCGTCCGAGCCGTCGGCTTCCGCTTCCGCCTCACCCGCGATGCAGGAGGTGAACGTCACCGAGGCCAGGAGCATGGCCGCCAGCGCAGCCAAGCATTTCCGTGGATTCACGGGCGAGACGGTACCATGCCGGGGCCTTCCCGGAACGCGAACAACGGCAGAGGAACCGACCATGTTGCGCCGCCTGAATCCGCCAGCCGCCGCCGTTCTGTTCCCTTGCGTGTTCGCGGTCTCAGCGACCGTGGCGGCGGAGGACGGCGGTCCGATGATCGAGCTCACCAGGCAAGCTGGCGACCGCGTCCTGGTCACCGTCGACGGCGAACCGTTCACCGAGTATCGGCCGGGCGGCGAAGCGGATGGCGGCGGCCACCTGCCGTACCTGTACCCGGTCTACGGTCCGGCAGGGCAGGCGCTGACCCGCAGTTGGCCGATGGTCGAGGCGGAAGGCGAGGAGCGGGATCATCCTCACCACCGGTCACTGTGGTTCGCGCACGGCGCCGTTGGCCCGGCCGACGGCTCGAAACGCTACGACTTCTGGACGGGCCGCGACGGCTCCGCGATCGTCCACGAGAAGATCCTGGCCGCCGAGTCGGGTGAGGCCGGTGTGCTACGGACGGTCAACTCCTGGGTCGACCCTGGAGGCGACGAGGTACTCAGCGAGGAACGGGCGATGACCTTCCTCGCCGGTGCCTTTGACAGCGGCCAGGCCTGGCGCGCCATTGACTTCGATCTGCAGCTACGGACCGGCGACGCGGCGATCGTCCTCGGCGACACGAAGGAAGGCACGATGGCCATCCGCGTCGCGCCGACGCTCCGCCACCAGGGCGAGCACGCCGCCGGCGCGATGCTGAACAGCGAAGGCGTCGAAGGCGTCGCCGTCTGGGGCAAGCGCGCGGCGTGGGTTCACTACAGCGGGCCGGTCGACGGCAGGCCGGTCGGCATCGCCATCTTCGACCACCCCGGGAACTTCCGTCACCCGACCTGGTGGCACGCCCGCGCTTACGGCCTGTTCGCCGCCAACCCCTTCGGTGTCCACGACTTCGAGAAGGCGAAGAAGGGCACGGGCGACTGGACGATTCCGGCGGGCGGCGAGCTCAGGCTGCGGTATCGGCTGCTGTTCCACGACGGCGAGGTGTCGCCGGAGCAGCTCGACAGCGCGCTCCGGCAGTACGCGGCCGACTAGCCCTCGCGCCGGCAGACGGGAAACCTGCCGTGCTACCCTCCCCGCCGCCGCTCGGGCGTCCGGTCCAGCGTCACAGAACGAACCGAGAACAACGCCTGGAGAGACTCCCAATGCGCCCAGCCCACTTCGTTTCGATCGCGATTCTCGCTGCCTGCCTGGCGGCCGGCAGTCCGGCGTTCGCCGGCGACGACAGCGCCGTGGCGGCCGTGAAGGAGGTCTTCGAGACCGGTGTTGCCGCGCTCAACGAAGGCAACCTCGACGGTTTCCTCGACACCGTTCACGACGAGGCGCTCTCCTTCTATGCCTGCGGTCCCACGTCGGGCAAGCAGGGCCGGGAAGCCTGCGCGGTGGACTGGCGCCTCTTCTTCAACACCACGACGAACGCACGCTTCGAGACGCGGAACGAGGAGTACCGGATCATCGGCGACACGGGAATCGCCTACGGGGAGTACTCGTTGTCGGTGAACTACAACGGGCAGGGGCGGCAGACTGTGCACGAAGGCCGCTACACGATGACCTACACGCGGGTGGGCGACGAGTGGCGAATCGCCATGCAGCACAACACGCCCGTGGGTGACTCGCCACAGCCGGTGCGCGAGCTGGCCCGCGGGGCCCGTTGAGCCTGGCCTAGTCGAAAGCCGGTCTGACCGCCCGCTTCGTCTCCGGCGCCCAGATCCGCACCTGGCTGAAGCGGCCGGTGTCGTCGAAGGAACCGAAGCCGACCCTTCCCCAGCCGAGCGGATCGCGGTCGGTCGACACCGTCGGCTGCTTCTCGCCGTCGAAGTAGACCCGTAGCGAGCCGTCCTGGCGTTCGACCCTGACCCGCTTCCAGCCGCGCTCCCAGTCGACGCCTTCGTCCGGGACCGCACCCATCGGCGCCCGGTCGGCGTTGTCGACCAGGAAGATGTTGTGGGCGCGGTCGTCCGGCTCCGTGGCCAGGTGGGCGTAGTAGTAGCGGTTCGGGCCCTCGAAGCCGAAGAAGAGGCTCAAGTCCCGGTGGCCGTACTCGCGGCCCGTCTGCCAGGCCTCGGCCTCGAGCACGAAGTCGGCGAGCAGGAGATCGTCGATCAGGGCGATGTTGAGCGGTGAACGGTGCTTCGGCTTGTACTTGCTGCCGCCCTTGAGGTCGAGGTAGCCGCGCCAGTCTCCCGCGCCGTACTCCCACGCTCGCTGGTCGCTGAACGTGAAGTCGTCGAGCGCCGAGGCGTCGGTGAAGTCCTGGGAGTAGACGAGTTCGTAGCCCTTCGGCACGCCGGATTGGGCGTGCAGGCTGCCGGCGGCGGCGATGGTGGTGAATGCGGCCAGGCTTAGCCAGACCGGCGCCTTGCGCCGGATGCCGGCGGGGACGCCGGCGCACCCAGTCTGTTGCGTCGCTTCGATGCGTGTCCGGCGCATCAGACGGTCCGCGGGACCACGAACGGCTCGCGGTACTCGCGGGTCAGCAAGCGGCTCGCCTCCAGGTCGCCCCCGATCGTCTCGGTGTCCGGGTCGATCTCGAGCCACGGGCCGACGATCGGTTGCTCGACTTCCGGGTCGACGCCGTTCTTCGACAGGTGGTCGAGGAACCGGTCGGCGGTGTCGCCGGCGTGGCGGAGCTTCGAGGCGATCTTCGACACCTTGGCCGGCCCGCCGGCTTCACCGCGCAGGTAGGAGATGTTGCCGAGGTGGCAGAGGGCGCTCGACAGGTGGCCGTCCTCGATCGAGGCGGTCAGATCCTCGCTGCGGCGGCTGCGCACGGCCTCGACGAAGTTCGCGTAGTGGTTGGCGCCGCCCTTCCAGGACTCCAGCTTCTTGCCCTTGGCATCGTAGGCAGTGGCTTGGGTGTAGCTCGGAATCTGCACGTGGCCGCCCTCGCAGTGGACGATGACGCCGATGCTGGCGCCGAGATAATCGTCCATGCCGTCGCGCCACTTGCCGGCCTGGGCCTTGGCGTCGCGCGGCAGCCCGCGCACCTCGAACAGCAGCGGCGCCCGCTCGTAGTCGTGGTACACGAACTGGGTGTTCGGGGTGTTGCCGTCGTCGACGTAGCCGAAGCGGCCGCCGACGCTGATCGTCCGAGGGGGCAGCGCCGGCTCGCCCAGCGCCCAGCGCGCAATGTCCATCTGGTGGATGCCCTGGTTGCCCAGGTCGCCGTTGCCGGTGTCGAAGACCCAGTGCCAGTCGTAGTGCAGGCGCTCGCGCATCAGCGCCTTCTTCGGCGCCGGGCCGCACCAGAGGTCGTAGTCGACGGCCGGGTCGATCTTCTGCGCGCCTTCCACCCGGCCGATGCTCTGCCGTGGCTTGTAGCAGAGGCCGCGGGCGAGCTGGATCTCGCCGATGTGCCCTTCGTTGACCCAGGCCAGCGCGTCCTGGATCGAGGGTGACGAGCGGATCTGGGTACCGGTCTGGACGATGCGGTCGTACTTGGCCGCCGCGTGGACGATCTGGCGTCCCTCCCAGACGTTGTGGGAAACGGGCTTCTCCAGGTACACGTCCTTACCGGCCTGGCAGGCCCACACCGCCTGCAGCGCGTGCCAGTGGTTCGGCGTCGCGATGGACACGGCGTCGATGTCGTCGCGCTCGAGGAGTTCCCGATAGTCGCCGATCGTCAGCGGATCCGTCGCGCCGGCCTCGATCGCCTTGGCCTTCGCCGTTTCGAGCACGTTGCTGTCGACGTCGCAGAGGGCGGCGACCTGGACACTGGGCAGATCGATGAACTGATTGACGTGGTCTCTGCCGCGTCCGCGGAGGCCGACGACGGCGACGCGGAGCTGCTGGTTGGGACTCGCGGCGGTCGTGCCGGCCGAGGCACGGCATCCCAGAGTCGTCGTGGCGGCGGCAGCGGCGGCCGAGCCGAGGAAAACGCGGCGGGTGATGGCGGACATGGTGTTCCTCCCAGAGTCGGAAGCGCGCCTGGAGGCGGCCACCGATTGTAGCCGCCACGGGCTTGCATGAGACAGGCCTGTTTCCTGTGCGTCAGCGCGGCGCGGACGCCGCGACTCGACTGCTAGCGTGGTCGACCGATGCGGCCGGCCCGTTTCCTGACACCACTCGCGATCCTTGCAGCCGCGGTCTGCGTCGCTTGTCTCGCCGCCTGCGCGGCCGAGGCGCCCGCCGAGCCGCCGAACATCGTCTTCCTGCTGGTCGACGACCTCGGCGCGATGGACATCGGCGCCTTCAACCCGGACACCTTCTACGAGACACCGAACATCGACCGGTTGGCGTCCGGCGGGGTGCGCTTCACCCGGGGCTACGCCGCGAACCCGGTGTGCAGCCCGACGCGCTACAGCATCATGACCGGCCGCTACCCGACCCGCGTGGGCGCGACGAACTACTTCGCCGGTCGTCGCGAGGAGAAGTTCGCACCCGCTCCGCTGAACGACCGGATGCCGCTCGGGGAGTACACGCTGGCCGAGGCGCTTCGGGACGGCGGCTACAGCACGGCGTTTTTGGGCAAGTGGCACCTGGGGCCGACGGAAGAGTTCTGGCCGCTCGCGCAAGGCTTCGACGTGAACGTCGGCGGCCACCGCGGCGGCATGCCGCGCAGCTACTTCTCGCCCTACTCGAACCCGACGCTCGAGGACGGCCCCGAGAGCGAGCATCTCACCGCGCGGCTCACCGACGAAGCGCTCGCCCTGCTCGACGGCTATGCGGTGGACGAGGAGGGTAAGCCCTTCCTGATCTACCTCTCGTACTACACGGTTCATACGCCGCTGCGCGCGCCGGCGCACCTGATCGAGAAGTACGCCTCCAAGGCCGGCGTCGAGGTCAGCGTGTCGGAGGCGCCGCCGGGTCGCGTGGCCGAGTATCCGGCCGATCCCGACGACTTTGGCGACGAGGAGCAGGTCTGGCCCCGCGACGAGCCCCGGCGGGTGCGCGAGGTCCAGAACCACGCCGTCTACGCGGCGATGGTCGAGACCCTGGATACGAGCGTCGGCCGTATCCTCGACCGCCTCGATGCCCTGGGTTTGACGAAGAACACGATCGTCGTCTTCTTCTCCGACAACGGCGGCCTGTCGACGGCGGAAGGGTCGCCCACCTCGAACCTGCCGCTACGGGGCGGCAAGGGCTGGCTGTACGAGGGTGGCATCCGGGAGCCCATGATCGTCCGCTGGCCGGCCGTCGCGGCCGCTGGCGGCGTGATCTCGGCGCCGGTCATCAGCACGGACTTCTACCCGACGCTGCTGGAAGCGGCGGGCGTCGACCTTCGGCCCGGGATCGAGATCGACGGGTCGAGCTTCCTCGATCTGCTCCGCGGAGGCGAAGCGGGTAAGAACGCTGGGGCCGCCGCCTCCGAGCGTGACCTGTTCTGGCACTACCCGCACTACGCCAACCAGGGCGGTTTCCCGGGCGGCGCGATCGCACGCGGCCGGTACAAACTGATCGAGCGCTACGAGCGCGGCCAGGTCCACCTCTATGACCTCGAGGCCGACATCGGCGAACGGAACGACCTGGCCGCCGAGGAACCCGAGCGGGTCGCCGAAATGCGAGCGCGGCTCCACGCCTGGTATGGCCAGGTCGGCGCCGAGTTCCTGAGTGCCCTGCCGGGCGGCCCGGAACCCTGGCAGCTAGCGGTGCGATCGCCGAGCAGCCCGTAGCGGCTGGCGCAGCCCCGGTTCGATGCTGGCGTAGGCTTGACCGATGAGCACCGTTGGCAGGGTCTGGAGTCTGGCGGCGTCGACGATGGTGGCCTTTGCCTGCACGGATCCGGTCGACGACGGCGGATCCGGAGAACTGCCCGCGGAACCGCCGAACATCGTCTTCCTCCTGGTCGACGACCTCGGCGCCATGGACGTGGGCGCCTTCAATCCGGACACCTTCTACGAGACGCCCAACATCGACCGTTTGGCGGCGGGCGGGGTTCGCTTTCTGCGCGGTTACGCCGCGAATCCGGTGTGTAGCCCGACCCGGTTCAGCATCATGACCGGGCGCTACCCGACCCGGGTGGGCGCCACGAACTGGTTTTCCGGCCGCCAGGAAGAGACGTTCGCTCCCGCGCAGCTCAACGACTGGATGCCGGTCGAGGAGTACACGCTTGCCGAGGCCCTGCGCGACGGGGGGTACAGCACCGCCTTTCTGGGCAAGTGGCACCTGGGGCCGACGGAGGAGTTCTGGCCGGAGGCACAGGGTTTCGACGTGAACGTCGGCGGCTACGTTCGGGGGAGGCCCAGTAGCTACTTCTCGCCCTACTTGAACCCGAGGCTCGAGGACGGGCCCGAGGGCGAGTACCTCACCGAACGGCTGACCGACGAGGCGCTTGCCCTGCTCGATGGCTACGCGGCGGACGAGGAAGGCAGGCCCTTCCTGCTCTACCTTTCGTACTACACCGTCCACACGCCGCTGGAGGCGCCGGCCGACCTGATCGCGAAGTACGCGGCGAAGGCGGGCGTCGAAGTGGGCGCGCCGGTCAATCCCGACAGCCTGGGGTTTGAGGAACAGATCTGGCCTCGCAACGAGCCGCGCCGGGTGCAAGAGGTACAGAACCATCCCGTCTACGCGGCGATGGTGGAGAGCCTGGATACGAGCGTCGGCCAGATCCTCGACCGCCTCGACGTTCTGGACCTGGCCGAGAACACGATCGTCGTCTTCTTCTCGGACAATGGCGGCCTGTCCACCTCCGAGATGTTGCCGACCTCGAACCTGCCTCTCCGGGGCGGCAAGGGCTGGCTTTACGAGGGCGGCATCCGTGAGCCGATGATTGTCCGCTGGCCCGCGGTGGCGGCCGCTGGCAGTGACGTGGCGTCGCCGGTAATCAGCACCGACTTCTACCCGACGCTGCTCGAGGCGGCCGGCATCGACTTGCCTGCCGATGTCGAGGTCGACGGCAGGAGTTTCCTCGACCTGCTGCGCGGCGGCGAGGCGAGTGAAGAGGCAGCCGCCGCAGCCGCGGTTCGTGACCTGTTCTGGCACTACCCTCACTACAGCCACCAGGGTGGCTTTCCCGGCGGCGGGATCTCGCAGGGTCCGTACAAGCTGCTCGAGCGCTACGAGGACGGCCAGGTCCATCTCTATGACCTGGAAGCCGACGAGGGTGAACGGAACGATCTGGCTGCCGAGCACCCCGACCGTGTCGCGGAGATGAGGGCGCGGCTCCACGCCTGGTACGGCGAAGTGGGGGCGCAGTTCCTGAGTGCCCTGCCCGACGGCCCGGAACCCTGGCGGCCGCCCGTGGAGGCTGGGGACGGAGTTTGAGCCGGACCTACACGCCTCCGGGCCACCATCGCACCGTCAAGGCCTTTCGGGAGCACCTGCGCGGCCTCGACCCGGCGTTCGACTGCGGGGAGGAGCTGCTCGGTCCGGAGGGGCCGTTGGCCAAGCCGTTCACCGTGTTCGGCCGCGAGGCCGGCAACCGGTTCGCGATCCACCCGATGGAGGGTTGGGACGGGAACCGGGAAGGCAGCCCGAGCGACCTGACGCGGCGGCGCTGGCGGCGGTTCGGCTTGAGCGGCGCGAAGCTGATCTGGGGCGGTGAGGCGGTGGCCGTGGTGCCGGAGGGGCGCGCGAATCCGAACCAGCTCTTCATCGACGGCAATCGGCTGGAAGGCTGCATCTCCTGGCTGGAGGCGCTTCGCCGCGAGGTCCTGGCGGGGCACGAGGAGAGTGGAGTAGGCGGCGGCTGGCCCGTCATCGGCCTGCAGTTGACTCACTCGGGGCGACTGTCGCGGCCCGATCCGCCGCCTGCGCTTCCGCGGCCGCTTCGAGCGCAGGTTCATCCGGTGCTGGACGCACGGCTCGGCGAGGCCGCGAACCGTCCACTCGTCAGCGACGAGCAGTTGGAGGAGGTCGCCGGCGCCTATGTGCGCGCCGCGCGCTGCGCCGAGCGAGCCGGCTACGACTTCGTCGACATCAAGTGCTGCCACGGCTATCTGCTGCACGAGTTGCTGGGCGCGCACACCCGACCGGGTCCCTACGGCGGATCGTTCGAGAACCGGGTGCGGCTGCCGCTTCGGATCATCGCCGCGGTGCAGGCTGCGTGTCCCAATCTCGGCATCGGCGTTCGCCTGTCGATCGGCGATGTGGCGCCTTTTGGCGCCGGTGGGGATGGGATCGGCGTGCCGGAAGTCGAGGGCCCGAAACCGGCGGACCTCGGCTTCGGGCTCAACCCGTCGGACGTCGCCGTTCCCGAACCCACCTGCGCCGAGGCGATTCGCTACATTCGGTCGCTGATCGAGGCCGGAGTCGAAGTGGTCAACGTGACGATGGGTTCGCCCTACAGCTGCCCCCACCTGTCACGGCCGTTCACGTATCCCGCGTCGGACAGCTACCTGCCGCCCGAAGATCCGCTGCGCTCGGTGCTGCGTCAGCTGGCCGCCGTGCGCACGGTGCGCGCGGCGTTCCCGCGACTCCCCCTGGTGGGGACGGGCTACAGCTACCTGCAGGAGTGGCTGCCGTACGTCGCCGAGGCGGAGGTTGGCGGCGGTCACGTCGACTTCGTCGGCCTCGGCCGGATGGTCCTGGCCTACCCTCACTTGCCGGCCGACGTCCTGGCGGGGCGGCCGCTCGAGCGGCGGCGCGTCTGCCGCACGTTCAGCGATTGCACGACGGGGCCTCGCAACAACATGGTCAGCGGTTGCTACCCGCTGGATGAGCGTTACCGGCAGGCCCCCGAGTTCGCCCGGATCAGGGAGATCAAGAAGGCGGCCGCCCTATGAGCACGGCCTTCCAGGGACCCTCCGGCGGTGTAGCGCCGCTACCGAGGCTCTGTTTCGCCGCGCTCCACGTCGTCGTTCGCGACGGCTATGCCCAGGCCGGCCACTCGCTCGAGCAGCCCGGATCGGCACAAGAGATCGAACACTGGATCGACTGGAAGGCGACGGCCGGCCTGCGCCGCTACGTCGACTCGCTCGGCTTCGGCGTCGCGGAGGCGATGGACACGGCGCAGCGGTTCGAGATCGGCTGGCCCAGCGCGCGGCGGCTGATCGAACTCTGCTCCTCCCTGGAGCTCCGAAACGGCTTCGTCGCCGGGGCCGGCAGCGACCAGTTCGACGCGATCGGCAGCAACGCGCAACTGATCGACGCGGTGGCGGAGCAGGCGGAGTTCATCGGTCAGCAGGGCGGCGTACCGGTGCTGTTGCCGATGCCGCGGCTAACGGCCACCGGCGCCTCCGAGAGGGACTACGTCGACGTCTACGGCGCGATCATCGATCAACTGGAGGAGCCGTTGTTCCTGCACTGGCTGGGCGAGATGTTCCACCCGGCGATGCGCGGCTACTTTCCGGGCAACAGCCTGGAGCGGATCCTCGCCCGACATTCCGACAAGGTGCGCGGGGTCAAGCTGTCGCTCCTGGACGAGGAGTACGAGGTGCTGCTCCGGCGGCGCATCGGCATGCGCGGCCAGATCGTGCTGACGGGCGACGACTACCACTTCGGACGGCTGCTGGAAGGGCAGCCGCCAGCCAGGGGTTCCCGAGTTCGCGGCACGTTCGAACTGAAGGGCCGCAGGGTGGCCCTGGGCGACTTCAGTCACGCTCTGCTCGGCGCCTTCGACGCGGTAGCCGAGCCGGCGGCCGCGGCCCTTCGCGCACTCGGCGACGGGGACGTCGAGCGCTATCGCGAGTTGATGGGGCCGGCCGAAGAACTCGCCCGCTTCATCTTCCAGCCGCCGACGCGTCACTACAAGGCCGGACTCGCCTACCACGCGTGGCTGCGCGGGCTGCAGGACAATCCGATGCTGGTCAACCGGGAGGATCTGGCACGGGACGAGGCGTACTACCGCGGCGTCGCGTCTCTGGCCCAGCGCGTGGGCACGTTGGGTGATGACTGACTGGCGGCTTCCGCGGATTGGTGCCACGTCCCTGGCTCTGGCGCTGCTGCTCTGCTCCGATGCCGCGACAGCCCAGCAGACCGGGCGCATCGAGGGGACGGTGACGCTGCGCGGCGCCGCTTCGCCCGACGGCATCGGCATTCTGGCCGAGACCGACGCTGTGCCCCGGTCAAGGTCGACTTTCGCGGACGCGTCCGGCCACTACGCGCTTCCGCGGCTCTACCCGGGCCTCTATCGGGTCACGTTCACGACCCCGGCGGGAGCGAGCCGCACGGTCGAGGCCCAGGTGCTGCTCGGCCAGACGACGACCCTGGACCTGGAACTCGAAGCGGCGGCCGCCGCTGTCAGCGAGGAACTGGTCGTGATCGGAGAGCGGGTCGCCGTTCGCGGCCGTGCCGCCGTAGCCAGCGCCATCGACGGCGAGGCGGTGCGCGACATGCCGCTCGGTCCCGACTATCGCAGCCTCGTTCGGCTCGCTCCGGGCATCCAGGTGACCCAGGACGGCGTGCGGGGACCGGCCAGCGGCGGCAGCGGCCAGGACAACGTGTACCGTTTCGACGGCGTCGACGTGTCGCTGCCGATGTTCGGCACGCTGTCGGCCGAGCTCTCGAGCCACGACGTCGACCAGTTGACCTTCGAGCGCGCCGGCGCCACGGCGGTGGGCTTCAACCGCAGCGGCGGATTCACGATGGACTCGACGGCGAGGTCGGGTACGAACGCCTTCGCGGGCAGCGTCGAGTACACGGTGGAGCCGCCAGATCTCCTGGCGGAACCCGAGACGGTCCTGGAATCCGTGGCTGGACACGACACGGACCGCCAGCGGGCCGTCGCCACCCTCGGCGGCCCGATCGTTCCCTCGCGACTCTTCTTCTTCGCTTCCGCTTTCCGGCCCACGGAAGAGCGGACAAACGCGGCCACGGCGTACGGACCGGTCAAGGACTACGCGAACACGCGGCGCGAGCTGTACGGCAGGCTGACGCACATGCCGTCGGACCAGGTGCTGCTCAACGCCGGTTACCGTACCTCGCGGCGTGAGGAGAACGGCGTCTCGGTCGGGCCTTACGAAGCCGACTCGGTATCGCTCGGCGGCAGGGCGGATCAGCGCGTGGCGAACGTCGACGGCGTCTGGCAGACACGCTTGGGCGCCCTCTCGTTCCGGTTCAGCGACTACGAACTCGATGGCTCTTCCCGCCCCGACGTGGTGCTGGCCGTTCAGCCGGCGCTCGACGGCGCCCTGGACGTGGAGAATCTGGACCTGATGGGTTACTTCAGCGTCCCGGAGTACGTGGACGGTGCCGATGCCTACAACGCCGCGGTCAGGCCACTGGTGGAACGCTACGGCTACGAGGACGAGCACGGCGCGGGCCGGGGAGGCGGTGCCGTCGGCGCGCATCCGTTGATCAACGACCAGGCGTTCTACCGGCGGAGCTTTGAACTGGCGTTCGATCACGAGTTCGACTGGGGCGCCACAGGCCACGACGTCCACGTCGGGTTGCGGGCCGCCGAGGCGCGCGAGACGCTGAGCCGTGAATCGAACGGTTGGGGCGCCATCGAGGCGCCGGGCGGCGTCGACCTGGCCGAGGACGGAACGCCGGTCTTCTACGTCGCTACGGTACAGCAGATGAGCCTCCGGCGCCCGGACGGCACGGTGGTCTCGCCCATTGACTCCTTCACGGAGACGACGTCCCTGGAGGTCCACGATCGCTTGGCGACTGGCGACTTCACCTTCGACGCCGGCGTGCTGCTGAGTCAGGACGTCCTGTACGGGCAGGGTCTGCGAGTGGCGCCGGGGACGGTGTCCGGCTTCGCCCTGGCGCCTGGCGAGAAGTACCGGATGTACACGATCGACTGGCGGGACATGATTCAGCCGCGGCTCGGCGTCGCCTGGTCCTACCGGGCGGAGGGCATGGTCTTCGCGAACTACGCGCGCTACCACCCGGAGGCGACCTCGCTGGCGCGCGCGGCCTCCTGGGACCGGAACACCCGCGCCAGCCTCCGCGTGCTGTTCGACGAGGGCGGCCGGATCATCTCCCACGAGCCGTACCCGGGATCTTCCGGCAAGGTGTTCCAGGACGGCATGAAGCCCCGTCGCATTGACGAGTGGACGCTCGGCGCGACCCGGACGTTGTCGCGGGGTCTGGCCCTCAGCCTTCACCTGCGCCGCCGGGAGGGCGGGCACTTCTGGGAGGACACCTGGAACGGATCCAGGGGTTACGACAGTGCCCCCACCCACCTCGCCGCCCGCGGTCTCTACGTGCCGGGTCTCGACGCCGTTCGAGCGGAGATCGGCGGTTCGAGCTACGTGATCGCCGAGCTCGACGACGCGTACACGGAGTACTCGGAGGCCGCGGTCGAACTGGTGTGGCGGGGCGAGCGCGGCTACCTGAACGCTTCGTACGTGCGGAGCCGCTACACCGGCAACTTCGATCAGGACAACACGAGCTGGAACAACGACGCCAATCTGTTCATCGGTTCGTCCAACCTCGCCGACGGCTATGGCCGGCAGGTGTGGGACAACAAGGACGGGACGCTGCGTGGGGACCGGCCGCATCTCGCCAAGGTCTTCGGCCGTCTTGATCTGCCGTGGCGGGCGAGCGTCGGCGCCTTCGTCTTCTTCCAGTCCGGGCAACCTTGGGAGGCGTGGGACTCCGTCGCGTACGGACTGCCTTCCTACTTCTCGTCGACCAACCGTTACGCCGAGCAGGCCGGCAGCCGGCGCAGTCCGGGCCACTGGCAACTGGACCTGGGCTATACGCAGCGCTTCCTCCTGCCGCCGGACCTGGGGCTTCGGCTGCGTGTCGATCTCTTCAACCTCTTCGACCGCCAGACCGGCTACAACATGAACCCGTTCCGGCGCGACGCCGCCTTCGGAGAACCCCGTGACCGCTTCGACCCGCGCCGGGTGCAGATCTCCCTGAGCGTCGAGTTCTGATCCGTTGCCTCGGAACGTAGCGAAGGCAGGTTTGGTGGGCGCCGGCCGGACGGAGATCACGGTCCGCGACGCGCGGCGGCTGGCGCTGGCCCGAGCGGGGCTGCTGAAGCCCGAGTGGACGGGCTTGCCGCGCGCGGCTTCCGGCCGGGGCCTGCGTGCGCGCCGGGCGCTCCACGCACTGATCGGGCGTTTCGGCTATCTCCAGCTCGACACCATCTCGATTGCCGGCGCCCGCACCCACGCCCTCGTGCCGTTGTCGCGCTGGCCCGGAATCGATCGGAACCTGCCGGAGGAACTCCTGCAGCCGGGCGAGCCGATCTTCGAGTACTGGGGTCACGAGGCGAGCTGGATCCCGATCGATCTCTACCCTGCGTTCGGCTTCCGACGGAAGGAGTATCGAAGCGGCAGGACCTGGCACAGCAAGGGGATACGCGAGCACCCGGACGTGGCGAAAGCGATCCTGCGCCGGGTCGAGGCCGAAGGGCCGATGCGTTCGCTGGATCTGACGGGGCCGATGATGGGCGAGATGTGGCGCTCGAAGCGGGAGCGGTGGGTCGCCTACTCCCTGTGGTCCACTGGTGAACTCGCCATCCGGTCGCGCCGGAACTTCCAGCGAACCTTCGACCTGCCGGAGCGGGTGATACCCGAGCGCTGGCGGAACGAGGAATGGAGCCTGGAGGAGGGGGTCCGGGCGTTGATCCTGCGCGCGCTCGAGGGTCACGGGTGGGCGACGATCGGCACGCTCGCCGACACCTGGCGGCTCAAGAACGTGCGCCCGCAGATCAGGGCCGCGCTGGAGGATCTGGCCGCGGCGGGGGAGGCGACCCCGTGCGACGTGATCGCGGCCGGCGGCAAGAGGCGGTCGGGATGGGTGCGCCCCTCGGATCTGGAACTCGCGGCGCGGTTGCGGCGGGTGCGTCCGGCGCCGGGCCGGGGCGTGCTGCTGTCGCCGTTCGACCCGGTGCTCTGGCGCCGGACGCGGGTCGCGCACCTGTTCTCCTTCGACCAGATCCTCGAGATCTTCAAGCCGGCCGCGCAGCGGCGGTACGGCTACTACTGCATGCCGGTGCTGGCCGGCGACCGGCTGGTGGCGCGCTTCGACTTGAAGGCGCACCGGCGTCAGGGTCGCCTTGAAGTGCTGGCGCTTCACTACGAGGCGGACGGCCCGAAGGCGCCGGCCGCCGACCGGGCGGCCGCGGAGAGCGCGCTGTTGAGATTCGCGGAGTCGGTGGAGCTGGCTGTTTCGGACTAGGCTCTGTTGCGCGATGGTGAACGGCAGACTCTCCAACGCATTCCCAGGCCTCCTCGCCGTCATAGCACTCGCGTTCGCGGGTTGTGGAGGCCCCGGCAGCGACGCGCCCGGCGACGAAGTGCACGCGCGGCCGCGGATCGCCCTGGTCATGAAGTCCCTGGCCAACGAGTTCTTCGAGACGATGGCCGAAGGCGCCCGCGCGCACCACGAGGCCAACGCGGACGAGTACGACCTGATCGTCAACGGCACCCGGAACGAAAGCGACCTTGCCCAGCAGGTCGCCCTGGTCGAGCAGATGGTGGCCTCCGGCAGCGACGCGATCGTCATCGCACCCGCGGACTCGAAGGCGCTGGCGCCGGCCCTCGCTCGGGCCCAGGCGGTAGGCGTGGTGGTCGTCAACATTGACAACCGCCTCGACGCGGAGGTGGCGGCGGAGACGGGCCTCGACGCGCCGTTCGTCGGTCCGGACAATCGCGATGGCGCTCGGCGGGTCGGCGAGGTGCTGGCGGAACGGCTCACGCCGGGCGATCGGGTGGCGATCGTCGGCGGCATCCCGACCGCGTTCAACGCCCAGCAGCGGCAGGCCGGTTTCGAGGATGCGATGAACGCGGCCGGCGCCGAGATCGTCGACACATAAAGCGGCGGGTGGGAGCAGGCGCAGGCAAACACGGTGGCCGCGGCGATGCTCCGGGAGTATCCGGACCTGCGCGCGCTCCTGTGCGCCAACGACAACATGGCGCTGGGCGCCCTGGCGGCTCGCCGTCTTCGGGATCGAGGCCGCGCTGGAGATTCTCGGCGGCGGTGAAGCCGGAGACCGTCAGACGCCGGTGGACGTCGTCGCGGCGCCCGACTAGGGGAGCTTCGTCACGATCGCCTGGCCCGTGGGCAGGGCGAGCGGGGCTTCGGGCCGGTCGGCGAAGAACTCGTCCACGGCGTCCTTCTCCCCGCGAGCGGCGGGGAAGCCGTAGTCGTCGAAGACCACGATCCCGCCTGGGGAGAGGCGCGGATAGAAGTACTCCAGGCAGTCGAGCGTCGAACGGTAGAGGTCGACGTCCACGTGGACGAAGGCGAAACGACAGTTTTCGAGACCCTCGAAGGTCGACGGGATCCACCCTGGGTGGACTCTGAGGGATCCCGAGAAGCCGCCGAGCAGAGCGCCGACGGCCTGGGCGGACGTCGCCTTGAAGACGCCCTGTTCCAGATCGGGATCTCTCTCCGGATCTGGCGCCGGGAGCCCCTCGAAGCTGTCGAAGAGATGGAGGGTCTTCTCGCACCCTTCCAGGACCCTCGAGAGAAGAAGCGCCGTGCCGCCCCGGTACACGCCGCACTCGGCGAAGTCGCCGTCCACGGAAAGAGCCTGGCTGGCGAGACGGTAGAGGACCTGGCAGCGGTCGCCTGAAACGACCGTGTACGGCTCGACGCCTTCATAGGCCTCCCGGAAGTCGGGCTCGCCGCGCCAGGGCGCCCAGACCGGCGACGGTGACTTCCACGCGCGGTAGAAGCGCTCGTCCGCGTTCTTCACCGCGTGGGCGTCCCGCCTCGAGCGGGGGAAGATCTCGAAGTCGTATCCGAATCGACCCAGCACGCCCTTCGTCAACCGGTATGCGGCGGCCTTTGAACCACCGCGGACCCTGCGAACGAGAGAGAGCATCGGAGCCAGCCGCGACTGTATCCTCGTCCCGATGCTCGCCGGGCGCTCCGACCGATGACGCTGGCCGTTGCCGGCTGGCGCAGCTCCTTGTCTCCGGGATACCAGGGAGGACTGGTCCTGGTCATCCTCGGCTTGTGCGTCGCCTTCGGCCTGGTCACGGATCACTTCTGGAGCGCCGTTACCTTCCGGACGCTGGCGAACCAGTTGCCGCCCCTGGTCATCGCTTCGGCCGGCCTGACGCTTGTGCTGATCGCCGGTGGCATCGACCTTTCCGTCGGCTCCGTGCTGGCTTTGGCCGCTGCCGTTCTGGGCGTCCTGACGCTGGATCAGGGATTGCCCCTCGTCGTGGCGGCCCTTGTAGCTCTTGCGGTCGGCGGGCTCTGCGGCGCGATCAACGGTGCGCTGGTCGCGCGCTGGTCCATCCCGTCGTTCCTCGTCACGCTCGGGATGCTTGAGATCGCGCGCGGCTCGACCTACCTGGTGACTGCCTCTAGGACCAGCTATCTCGGCGACCGGGTCGCCGCGCTGGGCACCAACCTGCCGGTCCTCGGGCTGTCGGTCGCCTTCATCGGCGCGCTCGCCGTGGTTGGCGTGTTGCAGTTCGTTCTCTCGCGCACCGCCTTCGGGCGGTGGGTGTTCGCGGTCGGCGGCAACCGCACGGCGCTCCATCGCTGCGGGGTCCGGCCCGCACGCGTACAGTTCGCGGTGTTCACGCTTGCGGGCCTGCTGGCGGCAGCCGCCGGACTCTGTCAGGTCGGCTACCTGCAGTCCGCCGACCCGAACGCTGCGATCGGCATGGAGTTGTCGGCGATCGCCGCGGTGGTCATCGGCGGCACGTCGCTGCTTGGCGGCCGGGGCTCGGTGACCGGCACGCTTCTGGGCGTGCTGGTGATCGCGGTTCTTCAGACCGGCCTGGCCCAGGCCGGCGCCTCCGAACCGACGAAGCGGATCATCACCGGCGCGGCGATCCTGCTGGCGGTGGCGACGGACGTCTGGCGCCGGCGACGGAGCGCGGCCGTCGTTTCCTGACGCCGGGTGTCATCCGTGCGTCCGATGACGGACGCCCGGACGGTTCGCACCAGGCGAGTTCATCAGCGAGCCGCTGCACCGGCTATTCTCCGCTCGTTGTCCCGGAACTCCGTAACCCGAGAGGAGCTCGCGATGAAGAGTCGACTGGCCGTTCGGATGCAGGTGCTGACCTTCGCGGCGTTCGCCGCAACTATGCCCGCTGTCGCCCAGGAGCGCGCGATCGAGTTTCCAGACGTCGACGGCTACAGCACGTTCAGCGTCGATCTGCACACCCACTCCGTCTTCTCCGACGGCATGGTGTGGCCGATCATCCGCATGCAGGAGTCCGAGCGGGACGGCCTCACGCTGATGGCGGTCACGGAGCACCTGGAGTACCAGCCTCACCGGGCGGACATACCGCATCCCGACCGGAACCGGTCCTACGCCGTCGCCAGCGAGTACGCCGCGGAGGCGGGATCGGACGTGATCGTGGTCAACGGCGCCGAGATCACCCGCAGCATGCCTCCGGGCCATGTCAACGCCGTGTTCATCTCGGACGCGAACGCACTCCTCGTCGAGACCAGCGACGCGGACTACATGATCCGGCTCCAGCCCTCCACCCCCGAGGAACAGGCGGCGAGCGAGCGCGAGGCGCGGCACGCGATCGAGGCGGCCAACGAGCAGAACGCCTTCGTCTTCTGGAATCACCCGAACTGGCCGCGGCAGCGGCCCGACGGTGTGGCCAGGCTGACCGACATGCATCGGGACCTCATCGCTGAGGGGCTGCTTCACGGCATCGAGGTGGCGAACGGTGACTTCTACTCGGCCGAGTCCTTCCAGATCGCGCTCGACAACGACTTGGCGATCCTGGGCGTTTCCGACGTCCACTACCTGATCGACTGGGACTACATGCCCAACGACGGCGGCCATCGCACCGTGACCCTGGTGTTCGCGGAGGAACGGAGCGCGGAGTCGATCAAGGAGGCGTTGCACGCGAACCGCACCGTCGCCTGGCTGGGCAACTGGCTCATGGGCCGCGAGGACGCGCTGATGCCGCTGCTCGAGGCTTCGCTCCTGTTGACGAAGGTCGAACGCAGCCTGGGCGACGAACTGATCGACATCAGGCTGTCCAACGTCTCGGATGCCGCCTTCGATCTCCGCGTGGTCAGCGGCCACCGGTTCAACGGTCCTCCGTCGACCATGCGGGTCGAGCCGCACAGCGACCTGGACCTGGCGATCAGCGGCGAAGCCCGTACGAGTTTCGAGATGGCCTTCGAGGTGCTGAACGCGTTCACAGCGCCCGAGACACACCCGACCCTGCGACTGGAGGTGGAAGTAGCGCCGGCGAGCTCGGCCGAATGAACGACTCGGTGAGCGGGCCAGGTTTCCTCCAGGCCCTGTTTCTGGCCACGGCGGCGGTGACGCCGGCGGCCGCGCAGAGCCGCGCGATCGAGTTTCCGGAAGTGGGCGGCTACCACACCCTCGCCGTCGACCTGCACACGCATTCCGTGTTTTCGGACGGTTCGGTGTGGCCGGTCATCCGGGTCCAGGAGTCCGAGCGGGACGGCCTCGCCCTGCTCGCCGTGACGGAACATCTGGAACACCAGCCCCGAGCTGCGGACATCCCGCATCCCGATCGCAACCGCTCGTTCGAGATCGCCGCGGAGTACGCGGGCGCGGAGGCTCCTGGGGTGATCGTGGTCAACGGTGCGGAGATCTCCCGGGGCATGCCGCCCGGCCACGTCAACGCGGTCTTCCTGCGCGACGCGAACGCCCTTCTGCGGGCCGACGTGATGGAGGTGTTCCGGGAGGCGAACCGGCAGGACGCCTTCCTGTTCTGGAACCACCCCGCCTGGATCACTCAGCGGCCGGACGGTGTAGCCAGGCTGACGGACATGCACCGCCGGTTGATCGCAGACGGACTCCTGCACGGAATCGAGGTGGCGAATGAGCACACGTACTCGGCGGAAGCGCTCCAGATCGCCCTCGACTACGACCTCGCCATTCTCGGCGTCACCGATATCCACGGCCTGATCGACTGGGAGTACGACGTTCATGGCGGTGGACACCGCACAGCCACGCTGGTGCTGGCCGAGGAGAGGACGGCGGAGTCGATCAAGCAGGCATTGCATGCAAACCGTACGGCCGCATGGAAGGACCACGAACTGATCGGGCGGGAGGATGTGGTGGTTCCGCTCCTCGAAGCGTCCCTGAAGGTGTCGGCCGTCCGGTATCGGGAGCCGAGGGGCAGCGTGGTGACCGTGACGTTGGCGAATGGCTCCGGGGGAGCGTTCGACCTTCTGAGCGTCGGCCCGCAGCGCTTCTACGACCGCGCCGCTGTGGTCGAGGTGCCGCCGTACGGAACGGTGGAACTCAGCGTGACCGGGGAGAACAGCGCGGACTTCGAACTGTCCTTCGCCGTGCTCAACGCCATCGTGGCGCCTGAGACCCACCCGACGTTACGACTCGCGGTCGAAGTCCCCGAGTAGCGACATCAGTCGCGCTCGCCGCGTCGCTGCCGGTCGACGATCCTGCGCACGGAGTCCAGATCCGCTTCCCAATACCTCGCTTGCTCCTCCAGGGGTGGTTCGACCAGCGGCCGGACGACCCGGAAGCCGAGGAAGCGGGCGTTCGTATGGAACCAGACGCTCTGGGGGATCTGGGGGTCCATCCGCTTCCAGGAGAGCTGGGAGCCGCGGCGGGCGGCGCAGCGAAGGTCGGCCGGCTCGTCCTGCCAGGAGCCGCCGCGGACGCTGCGGGGATACTCCTGCTGCGGCCAGGCGATCGGATCGGTCAGTAGCTCGCCGTCGCCAGGTTCCGCATACTCCGCGTAGGCGTCGAGAGTCCATTCGGCCACGTTGCCGTGCAGGTCGAAGAGGCCCCAGGGATTCGGTTCGAGCTGGGCGACCTGTCGATAGCGCCGGTCACTGTTGCCGGCGTGCCAGGCGAAGCGGTCGATTGCAGTCTCTTCGTCGCCGAACGACCAGGCGGTCGTGGTTCCGGCGCGGCAGGCGTACTCCCATTCGGCCTCGGTCGGCAGCCGGTAGAAGCGGCCGGTCTTCATCGACAGCCACTTCGTGAACTGGCGGGCCGCGAACTGGGTCATGGAGATCGCGGGAAAGCCGTCCGTGCCCATGCCGAAGTCCATCGGCCGGTAGGGCGGCGTCGGCCTGCTGACGGCGTCCGCCCAGGCGGCCGCGGGTTCGTCGCCGCCGCGGTCGGTGTCGAACATGAAAACGCGGTAGAGGTCCCAGGTCGTCTCGTGCGTCGCCATCCAGAACGGGCCGACGTGTACACGGCGCCGTGGAAACTCGAGTTCGCCACGCCCTGGCTCGCCTTCAGGACTTCCGAGCTCGAACTCGCCGCCCGGCACCGGAGCCATGTCGAGGTGGAGTTCGCCGCCATCGGCACTGACTCCGACGATCCGCTCGCGGTAGGGCTGCATCTCGGCTTCCGTGGCCGCGACGGCGTCCGGTACGTCGACGGCCGCCGGCCGGCCCGGCGGCATGTCCGGATAGCGGCCGGCACCCGGTTCCTGGACCGCGGCGGCGAGCAGCGCGACCAGGATCGGGAGCCCCTTCAGCACGGGAGCGGTCTCAGCGGCCCCGGAAGTTCGCTCGCCGCTTCTCGAAGAAGGCGGCGATGCCTTCCGCGGCGTCCTCCGTTCGTGCGGCGTCGGCGATCGCCTGCGACTCGAACTCCATCTGGGACTCCAGGTCCTCCGAGAAGGAGCGCATCACGAGTTCCTTGGCCGCGCCGAACGCCCAGGTCGGTCCAGCGGCCAGTTGCCTTGCGAGCTTCCCCGCGCGGGCGTCCAGTTCGTCGGCCGGCACGACCTCGTTGACGATTCCCCATTCCTGGGCCTCGGTGGCCGACAGCGTGCGGTTCGTGAGGATCAGTTCCAGCGCACGGTGGCGTCCGAGCAGCCGTGGCAGAAAGTACGTCGAGCTGCCGTCCGGCGTCAGGCCGGCGCGCGTGTAGGCCATCGTGAACACAGCCCGCTCAGAGGCCACGACGAGATCGGCTGCGCAGGCGACGGAGAAACCGGCGCCGGCAGCCGGCCCCTGGATCGCGGCGACGACTGGCGCACTGCCGCGAGTCAAACGCGTGATCGCGGCATGGAGGTAGACCGTCATCTCCTTGAGGCCACGCGGCAGGGCGTCACCCGCCTTGGCGAAGGAGGCCAGGTCGCCGCCGGCACAGAACATGCGTCCCTCGCTGCACAGCAGGACGGAGCGCACGTCGGGGTTCTCGTCGCACTCGATGCCCACTTCCAGCAGATCCTTCGTCATCTGCAGGTTCATGGCGTTCGCCGCTTCGGGCCGGTTGAAAGTCACCCGGGCCACCCCGTCATCGAGTTCGAAGAGCAGGGTCTGGAGTTCGTTCATGGCGGCGGATGGTAGCGAAGTGTCCTCGAACCGCGTGTAGCGGAGATCATTGGCCGGCTTGAGGATGGACTCCGCTACACTCCGCCCGCTGATGCTCCGGTCGACAACATCGGCGTGGCGGGCTCGCACTCTTGCGTTCGCGGGATGCCGAGGGGCTGTCGTCGCTGGGACGTTGTTCGGTGCGTCGATGTGGGTGCAGGCTCCTGCGGCCGGCCAGACCCTGTTTGAGATCGACGGCGATGCCTCGGTCACGGGACTTGCCGGCGATGAGGTGGACGCGGTCGGAGTTGCGCGACGTGCCTTCGCTATCGACGTCGATGTCGAACTGCTGCGTTCGGCGCCGGGAGAGTTGAGGCTTCTCACACCGGATGGTCGCGAGCTGGCGGCGACCCTGAGCACGTTCGAGGATCGCGGCGGCGGCAACGTCTTGTGGCGGGGCCGTCTTGCCGGGGAGGAACTCGATGGTGTCGTCCTGACGGTGGAGGATGGCATTCTGGTCGGGCGGTTCGGTGACGGCGAAGGCAGCTACAGAATCAAGCCGGACGTGGGCGGCCAAGCTCTCTTGAAGAGTGCGGACGGTCCCCTTCGTTGTGCGGCGGAGAGCGCTCCCGGCCAGCCTTCCTCCGCGCTTCTTCCTGGACTGGACCAGCCGCAACGCGCGGTCGGCGCGGCCACGACGGCAGTGATCGATGTGCTTGCCCTCTACACGCCGACAGCCGCCGCGCGCATGGGTGGCGCCGCGGGAATGCGGGCCGCCATCCGCAACGCGGGCGACTATCTCAACACGGCCTTCTCGAACAGCGAGATCAGCGCGATGGTGCGCATCGTTCACATCGCGCCGGCGCCGGCTGGCCTTGCTTCCACGGACACGGTTCCTCTCGAGGACATCGCGCTGAACCTGACGGACCACGGGGGGTCCGCGCACTGCGGGAGCGCCATCGAGCCGACCTGGTTCATCTATTCATCGATCAGGCGGCTGAAGGTCGCACGGGCGCCTGCGGCTGGGCATGGGTTCTTCAGCGACACCATACGGTCGCCCTGTTCTCGCCGTACGGTTACGCCGTCACGAGAACCTGGTGCGACGTGGACGAACTCTTCGCTCACGAAGTGGGTCACAATCTCGGTGCCAACCATGTGCCCTCGAATAGCAACATTGCGCCCGAGGAGGCGGTTCGGCCCTATGCCTTCGCCTACAACAACCTGGCCGAAAGCGTCCACACCGTCACGAGTCAGGGCACGGATACGACGTTCCCCGTGGCGATCTTCTCGCTCGCCGGGAACAGTGGCGCGACTGTCGGCGTCGCGGGGAGACAGGAGAACGCCCGCGCCCTTCGCGCGACGGTCGGTATGGCCAGCCGCTACAGCGACGTCTTCGCACCGCCGCCGGGGAACAGAGCGCCGGCGGCGCCCACGGAGTTGACCGGCTACGCGACAAGCGAATCCAGCGTACATCTCACCTGGAAGGACAACTCAACCAGTGAGGACACCTTCGAGGTGCTTCAGGCCCCCACTCTCGCTCCCAGGAACGTGGCCTTCTCCGGGTCGCGGATCCGTTCCGTCGGCGCGAACACCGTGGAGGTCGACCTGACGGGTCTGAGCCCCGACTACTACGCCTTTGCCGTTCGGGCGAGGAACGCGGCGGGTGCTTCGGAAACGAGCAACAGCATCGGGTTCTTCCTGCCGCGCGATCCGTGCAACGAGGACGAGACGACGACGTGTCTTCAGCGGGGGCGGTTCGATGTCTGGTTGCACTTCGCGACCGACGACGGCACCGGGCACGGCAAAGTCAAGCGCGTCGACCTCGGTGATGCGTCGACTCTTATGTACTTCTTCGACGAGAGCAACGTCGAGATGCTGATCAAGGTCCTGGATGGGTGTCGCATCAACAACCGGTTTTGGGTGTTTGCGGCGGCCGCAACGGACCTGGAGTACTACCTCTACGTTTGGGATACGACGTCGGGCGTGGTCGCCATCTACTACAACTCGCCAGGGACGGCGCCTCGTGCGGTTACGGACACGCAGGCGTTCGCGACTTGCGACAGGTGAGTGGGGCGGCTACGCTGACCCCACCTTTTCAGCAGACAGTCGAGTTCGTAACGGTCACGGGAGAACAGAGATGGACGGAACCTCCAGGCGCAGTTTCATCACGGGGGCCTCGGCGGCCCTGCTTGCGGGCGGAGTCGGCGGTGGACCGGCAGCGGCCGCTGCCAACACGAACTCGGACGTCGGACGCGCTCGCGGCGACGCGACGCTGCGGATCGGCCTGATCGGCTGTGGCGGACGTGGCACGGGTGCCGCGGCGCAGGCCATGTCGACCGAGGGACCGGTCGAACTCGTGGCGATGGCCGACGCGTTCGAAGATCGGCTGGAGAACTGCTACGCGCATCTCGCCGAGCTGGGCGAGGACGGGTCGTTCGACAATGGCAAGCGCCTCCAGGTGCCGGCGGAGAACCGCTACGTCGGCTTCGACGCCTACCGGAAGGTGATCGACTCCGGCGTCGACGTCGTCGTCCACGCGACGCCGCCGGGCTTCCGGCCGGAACACTTCGAGTACGCGGTCGAGCAGGGCAAGCACGTGTTCATGGAGAAGCCGGTGGCCGTCGACGCGCCGGGCGTGCGGCGGGTGTTCAAGGCGGCCAAGGCGGCGGAGGAGAAGAACCTGAAGGTCGGCGTCGGCCTGCAGCGCCACCACAGCGCGATGTACAACGAGACGATCGATCGCATTCATGACGGCGCGATCGGCGACGTCGTCGCACTCCGCGTCTACTGGAACGGCTCCGGCGTCTGGGTGCGGGCGCGCAAGCCGGGCCAGACCGAGATGGAGTACCAGATGCGCAACTGGTACTACTTCAACTGGCTCTGCGGCGATCACATCGTCGAGCAGCACATCCACAACATCGACGTCGGCAACTGGGTCAAGGGCGGGCACCCGGTCGAGGCCCAGGGCCAGGGCGGCCGTCAGTGGCGGAACGGTCCCGACCACGGCGAGATCTTCGACCATCACTTCGTCGAGTACACCTACGACGACGGCGCGGTCATGCTGAGCCAGTGCCGGCACATCCAGAACTGCTGGGACCAGGTCGCCGAGTTCGCGCACGGCAGCAAGGGCCGGGCGAGTCTGGCCTCCGGCCTGATCGAAGCGCCGGGCGGATGGACCCACCGTGAGCCCGAGGACGAGAAGAGTCCCTACCAGGTCGAGCACGATCGCCTGTTCGAGGCGATTCGCGAGGACAAGCCCTTCAACGAGGCGAAGAACGGCGCAATCGCCACGATGACGGCCGTGATGGGCCGGATGGCGACCTACTCCGGCAAGAAGATCACCTGGAAGGAAGCGATCAAGTCGGATGCGTCGTTCGAGCCCGCGACGTACGCCTGGGACGCCGACCCGCCGACCGTGCCGGACAAGAAGGGCCGGTACGCCGTGGCGGTGCCAGGGGTGACGAAGGCGTAGCTACGGAGCGGCCTCGAAGGCCGCCAGGAACTGGTGATCGCCCCAGGCGATCCGCAGTACCGCGCCCGGTTCGACTTCCAGGAACTCGATCGTCAGCTTCTCGGTCGGCTCGTCGGCCGTTGAGTGCGTTAGCGGCACCTGGACCGCGTCGGCCGCCGGGTCACGCTGGCTGCCCCAGATGTCCGCGTCGCCGTTGAACACGAGGCTCCAACCGTCCGCGGTGCGCCTGGGCCAGAGGCTGTAGACGCCAGGATAGTCGGGGGAGGCGTTGCCGTAGGGCACCACGACGCCGTCGAAGGAGAGTGTCGCGTGGCTGAGCAGCTTGATGGCCCTGCCACTGTTCCAGGCGGCGACTTCGCCTCGGTCGAGAGCTGCGAACGCCCGGTAGTCGTCGCTGTCCGTCATGAGGTCCGGATAGGAGATCCTGAGCTGCTTGCCGCTGAGTGCGAGTTCAGCCAGGTTGCCGTACCGCAAGCGGCGGAACCGCTCGCGCAGGGCTGCCGCCCTGGCTGCGGCGTCGCTGTCGGCGGCCTCGGTGGTTGCCGGGGCGGAGTCGGATCGGTTCGAATCCGCTTGCTCCTGGGCGGCGACCGGGGCTGCCGCCGGAAGCAGTACGGCCAGGAGAGTGAGGGCGTTGATGCTGGTCGTCGTTCGCACGGCAACTCCGGTAGAGGTTGCGGTTGGCCGGGGCAGTGGCGGCCGGCGCTTCTGGTTGGATGTAGCTCGCGGAGCTTACAGGCCGGCATGGCCGGCAGCGGCAGCCCCACACCGAGGGTGAGTCTGGTCGAGGATCAGATCCGCCTGTCAGCAGTAAACTTCGAGCGGAGGCCAGTCGCCCGGACAACCCGCTCATGACTACACCTGAACAGGATCCCCGGATCCGGCCCGCCGAGGACGCCAGCCCGCTCCGCTTCGTGACCGCGGCGTCGCTGTTCGACGGTCACGACGCCGCGATCCACATCATGCGGCGGATGATCCAGGACCGCGGGGCCGAGGTGATTCACCTGGGCCACAACCGCGGCGTCGACGAGATCGTCCGCGCGGCCGTGCAGGAGGACGCCGACGCGATCGCGATCAGCTCCTACCAGGGCGGTCACATCGAGTTCTTCCGCTACATGATCGACCGCCTGGCGGAAGAGGGCAGGGAAGACGTCCTCGTGTTCGGCGGCGGTGGCGGCACGATCACGCCGGAGGAGATCGCGGAACTCGAGGCTTACGGAGTCGAGCGGATCTACCACCCGGACGACGGTCTGAAGATGGGCCTGCCGGCGATGATCGACGACGTCGTCGAGCGGGCGCATGCGAAGCGCCGACCGGCGCCCGAATCGCGGTTCAGAGTACGCGTGGCCTCGGACCCGGACGGCGACATCGAGTTGTCACGCCTGCTCTCCGCGATCGAGCGCGGAGCGGTGGGCGAGTCCGAGCTGCGCCGGTTGCGCAAGGAGTGGCAGCTGGCCGGCGCCGGCGTGCCGGTCGTCGGGCTCACCGGCACCGGCGGCGCGGGAAAGAGCAGCGTCGCCGACGAGCTGCTGAACCGCTTCCTCGAGTGCATGCCCGAGGCGGCGAAGGCGACGCGGATCGCCCTCCTGGCGGTCGACCCGACGCGCCGGCGGACCGGCGGCGCTCTGCTCGGCGACCGCATCCGCATGAACAGCCTCCGCTGCGAGCGCGCCTTCATGCGCTCGATGGCGACGCGGCGCCAGCACCTGGCGACCAGCGAAGTGCTCGGCGACGCGATCGCGCTGCTCAAGGCGTCGGGGTTCTCGATGGTCCTCGTGGAGACCGCCGGCATCGGCCAGAGCGACAGCGAGATCGTCGATCTGGTCGACCTCTCGATCTACGTGATGACCTCGGACTACGGCGCCGCGAGCCAGCTCGAGAAGATCGACATGCTCGACTTCGCCGACGTCATCGTGCTGAACAAGTTCGATCGCCGGGGGGGCCAGGACGCGCTGCGCGACGTGCGGAAACAGTGGCGGCGCAACCGGCTCGCCTTCGATACGGCCGACGAGGACGTGCCGGTCTATCCAACGATCGCCAGCCAGTTCCAGGACCCCGGCGTAAACTGGATGTTCTGGAACGTATGCCGGCTGCTCCGCGAGCGCCTCGACCTGGACGAGGCCGCCTGGACGCCGGCGATCGCGGTGGACGAGCGCGAGCCGAGCGCGGCGATCCTGATTCCGGACAATCGCAACCGCTATCTGGCGGAGATCGCCGAGGCGGGCCGCGCCGCTGAGGCCGATGCCGAGCGCCGAGCGTCGGCCGCCTCGAAGGCGCACGGCTGCTACCGGGCGCTGGCCGAACTGGACGACCCGGATCTCCCGGCGCCCCTTTCCGGGTACGCGGCGGCGGCGCTCGACGCGGCGCGCGACGAGACCCTGGCGCGGCTGCGCCGGAGCTACCAGGAAGCGCTGGCGGAAGTCGGCCCCGAGGCGGCCGAACTCCTGAAGAAGTGGCCTGAGCGGGTCGAGGCCGCGCGCGCGGACCACTACAGCTATCCGGTCCGCGGGCGCGAGGTCACCGGCGAGAACTACCTAACCACCCTGAGTCACCTGCGGATGCCGAAGCTGGCGCTGCCCGAGTACTCGGACTGGGGCGACCTGCTGCGTTTCCTGATGAAGCACAACCTGCCGGGCGCGTACCCGTACACCGCCGGCGTTTACCCCTACCGGCGCGCCAGCGAAGAGCCGACGCGGATGTTCGCGGGCGAGGGAATCGCCGAACGCACGAACCGGCGATTCCACTTCGTGTCGCGCGGGCAGCCGGCGAACCGCCTGTCCACGGCGTTCGACTCGGTGACGCTCTACGGCTCGGATCCGGGGCTCCGGCCCGACATCTGGGGCAAGGTCGGTAACTCGGGGGTCTCGATCGCCACCGTCGACGACATGAAGCGGCTCTACTCGGGATTCGACCTCTGCGACGCGGCGACGTCCGTGTCGATGACGATCAACGGCCCGGCCCCGACCATCCTCGCCTTCTTCATGAACGCAGCGGTCGACCAGCAGGTCGAGCGTCACCTCCGGGAAACCGGGGGCCTGGAGGAGGCGCGCGCGGAGATCGACCGGCGGTCCGGCGGCGACGTGCCGGCCTACCGCGGCGAGCTGCCCGAGGAGAACGACGGCCTGGGACTGGAGTTGCTGGGCATCTCCGGCGACCAGGTGGTCGAACGCGAGGTCTACGAACGGATCCGGGCGGACGCCCTTAGCCGGGTCCGGGGCACCGTCCAGGCCGACATCCTGAAGGAGGACCAGGCCCAGAACACCTGCATCTTCTCGACCGAGTTCTCGCTACGGATGATGGGCGACGTCCAGCAGTTCTTCATCGACCACAACGTCCGCAACTACTACAGCGCCTCGGTCAGCGGCTACCACATCGCCGAGGCTGGCGCGAACCCGATCACCCAGTTGGCGTTCACGCTCGCCAACGGCTTCACGATCGTCGAGTACTACCTGGCGCGGGGAATGGCGATCGACGACTTCGCGCCCAATCTGTCGTTCTTCTTCTCGAACGGCATGGACCCCGAGTACGCCGTGATCGGCCGGGTGGCGCGGCGCATCTGGGCACGAGCGATGCGCGAGCGCTACGGCGCCTCCGCCCGCAGCCAGATGCTGAAGTACCACATCCAGACCTCCGGTCGTTCGCTGCACGCGCAGGAGATTCAGTTCAACGACATTCGCACTACGCTGCAGGCGCTGTACGGCATTCTCGATCGCTGCAACTCCCTGCACACGAACGCCTTCGACGAGGCGATCACGACGCCGACCGAGCAGTCGGTGCGGCGCGCGCTGGCGATCCAGTTGATCATCAACCGGGAGTTCGGTCTCAACCGGAGCGAGAACCCCTGGCAGGGCTCTTTCGCCCTGGATCAGTTGACCGACGCGGTGGAGGAGGCGGTCTACCTGGAGTTCGAGCGCCTCGCCGAGCGTGGCGGTGTGCTGGCGGCGATGGACACGATGTACCAGCGCTCGAAGATCCAGGACGAGAGCATGGAGTACGAGGCGAAGAAGCACGACGGCAGCCTGCCGGTCGTCGGCGTGAACACCTTCCTCGCCGAAGGCCAGGACTTCGCCGAGACGGTCGAGGCGGAGCTCATCCGCTCGACGGACGAGGAGAAGCGGCAGCAGATCGAGAGTCTGGCCGCCTTCCACCGGCGTCACGGCGATCATTCAGGGGCGTGTCTCGAGCGGCTGCAGGACGTGGCCCGCCGGCGGAGCAACGTCTTCGAGGAGCTGATGGAGACCACGAAGCACTGCTCGCTCGGGCAGATCTCGGACGCGCTCTATCGCGTCGGCGGCGAGTACCGGCGAAGCATGTAGGGCGGAGTGCGTCGGCCCTTGGGCTGTCCGCTCCTATTGGCAGGGAAACGCCTTGATGTCGCTCTTCGTAGCGGCGGTCGTGCCCTGCGGGTTGCCGTGCGTCCAACGGCTGCCGTCGGGTCCCGTGATCCACAGGTTGAAGTCCAGGGTGGTCACCGGCGCCACGAACGCCCAGCGATGGCCGTTGACTCCACAGCCGTCGAGTACCTTGACGAGAACCTCGGGGTTGTTGCGGCCGAAGAACCACAGGATGCCGGCCTCGCTGGACCAGACTTCGGCCTTGACCGAGCCTGACTCACCTTCTGGCGTGACGTAGCACATGCTGACCTCGTAGCCGCCGTCGAAGCGGAGGACCACGGAAGTGGGCGTGCAGGTCCCGACCGGGTCCGGAGCCGGTCCGGGATCCGGATCCGGGTCGGGGCTGGGGCCGGGTCCGGATGGCCGCGAGCCTCGGTCGGCGAAACCGTCCTTGATCCAGTCGAAGACCTTGCTGTTGGGCACGGTGCCGCGCACGTTCTCCGACGTGCGGCCGACCGCATAGATCATCACGTCTTCGCCAGCGTGCGTCTCGAGGAAGAGCGGGACCGTTGCCTCCTGCCGGTACGCCGAGTGGGCGGTGCTCGAAGGAACCGCGCCACCGTAGCCTGCCGTCCGGTCGCTGTTCGGATTGACGCGCGAGCCGCTCCGGTGTCCCGGCCCGTTGGCGTAGCCCAGGATGGTGTAGGGAATGCCGCCCGAGTCTCCGCTCTCCGAGATCGTGCCTCCGCTGTCGATGTCGTGGACCGTTCCCAGGATGCCGTGGTGCGGCTGGTTGCGGAACGACGCGGGCACCGAGCGGGGGGTGTAGCGCAGGTCGCCGAGCGGTCGCATCGGGTAGCCGGCGATCGTGAAGACGTGACTGTGGTCGGCGGTCGCGAGGATCAGGGTCCTGTTGAGATTGACGCTTCGCTGCGCGGCGTTGATCGCCCGGTCGAACATCCGGGTGTCATTGAAGGCGCGAAATGCGTTCCCCTCGTGGTGCGCGTGGTCGATGCGGCCCCCTTCGACCATCAGGAAGTAGGGCTTTCCCGTAGCGGTGAGGATCTGGATCGCCTTCCTCGTCATCTCCTCCAGGCTCGGCTCGCCGCTGCCCCGGTCCGCTTCGTACGCCAGGTGACTCGACGCGAATAGACCGATTGCGCGGCCGGAACCGCCCAGCGAGTTGAGACCCTGCCGGTTCCAGACGTAGCGATAGCCCCGCTGTTGCAGCTCGCTTCGTAGATCGCGTCCGTCTGATCTCCGTCCCGGAAGTCCCTCGTCGTCCGAAGCCGAAGTCGGAAGGAAATGCCGTCGGCCACCACCGAAGATGACGTGAAGCCCGTCTCCGAGGCGTGTGTTGAAGCCCCCTCCGCCCGGCACCATCTGCGCGGCGATCTCGTTCTCCAGGTTGCGGTCGTTGACGTGCGCGAAGACGGCCGCAGGGGTCGCGTGGGTGACGCGAGTCGTCGTCACGATACCGACCGCGTAGCCCATCGAGATGGCCAACTCGCCGATGTTCGTCAACCGCGGGCCGTCGCCGTTGCCGTTGAAGTCGCTGAACTCGGTGGTCGGGCCGTAGCCGATCACGCCCGTGTTCGTGTTGACTCCGGTCATCATCGCCGACATCGTTGCGGCGCTGTCAGGCGTGATGTAGTCGGCCGACGCCGTGCGCGAAATGGCGGTGTAGGGCATCCGGTCCATCGTCAGTTGTCCGTCGACGCCGACCGTCGCAATGCGGGTGGACGTGACCGTCGACACGCCCATGCCGTCGCCGACGAACAGGATGACGTTGTTTCTCTGCGCGGAGGCAGGTGTCGCCGCCACCAGAAGGAACATGACCGTCGCGATAGCGCTTGCGACCCCCGCGAGACACCTGTGGGCGCTTCGGATCCGTACGAAACGACTCTTCATGGCCGAACCCTCCTTTCGCGTGCCCGGTCCCGGCAAGGGACGAGTACCTGTCGGGATCGAGCCGCTCTTCTAAAGACCGGATGTGGACTGGCGAACGATGCTAGTTGGAGAGAGCCCGAGCGCCAAAACGAGCGCGCAGGTGCCGGTGTCTCGGCTCTGTTTAGGGCCTGGAGGCGAGCTCGATGAGTGACTTGCCGACGATCGACGTCTTGGACAGTCCCGCCGCGGACGCGGTGTTCGTCCGCTCGCACTGCCAGACGCAGCCCTGCACGAGGTCGCTGCGCAGTCGAACGCAGTCGCGCTGGCAGAGTTGAACGGCTCCTTCCGCCGCCTTGGGTTGCGAGAAGTACCGCGAGCCGCGAGTGGGGATCCCCTTTTCGCGTTGCATGCAGACGACGGTCACGGCCGTCAGATCGGTTTGTGCGCTTGAAACAAACCCCGGTCCGTCGGAGGCTCCGGTTCGCCCGTTCGCTCCGGTGCCCGTAGCCAACGCGGCCACGGGGCCGGCTCCGACGATCATCATGCGCTGATTGCCGCCGTCCTTTGGCTCCAGCCAGTCGCCAGGGGAGTACGCGATGTCCTGGATGCCCTCGCCGCGCAGAAGGATCGTCTGGAGCGAATCGGCGCCGATGCTCAGCGACGTCGAACCGGATGCGGCGTCGATGCCCAGTAGGTCCCGGCCGGCGGCCTGCGGCGGATGACGGGGCGGCACGAGTTCCGGTGGGAAGTCGCTCAGGTAGTCGCCGTTCTTGAAGTCGATGAACCCGTCCAGCGTGAGCGGTTCGTGACCCTTGCGGTGAACGGTGATCGTGTACTTAGCTGCATCGCTGGAGATGAACTCCAGATCGATGACCCACCGTTCCTCCGGATCCTCGGTACACGACGTGAAGCAGAGGATGAGTTGAGCCCTGCTGGGGCCAACGTGCTGATACTCGTAGCGGCCAAACCGAGTCACTGCACCAGTATCCGAATCTCTCCTGGGTCCCGTGTGAGCCACGAAGCCCGGTGGCAAGCGAATAGACACTCCTGTTCCAGAGATGTGGCCGCCTATCTGCACCCCGGGCAGGAACGGCCTTCCCTGCGCGAGGACCTCAAACTCCTCCTGGCTCCGTGGTGCGAGATTCTCCGGCTCGGGCGGCGTCTCTTCGAGGTCGAAGTCGGTGTTGACGCCAGCGTCCCCGCACTCGTCGAGGAACGAACCGGAAGTGAGCGACGAGAAGAGGAGGGAAAGCGAGCAGCCGGAGCGGCCGACCTCGTCGTACTCCAGCGTGATCAGGCCCCGGTCGGGCTCCGTCTTCTCGTAGTCGTAGCTGCCATGGACGTGCCTGCCGTTCGTTCTTTCGCTGAACCGGCCCGGTGCGGGGAATCGCCGGTCGCCCAGCCTGCCGCCGGGGCCCAGGCGATCTTCGAAGTCCTGGTCGTTCAGAGGCGACCGGTCCGTTTGGGGTATGCCGGATACCGGTTCCGACCAGCCGCAGGCCCGCTCCGGGCCGAATGGGCGGATGCGAACGTAGTAGCGCTGAAGGTTGGTGAGGCCGGCAAGGTACGCGAAGTCGTTCTCTCGCCCGGGAACCGTGACGCGGTTGGTCCACGCGCCGCTCGACCCGGCACGCCATTCGATTTCGTAGCCGAGCACGGCGGCGGTCTGATCGTCCTCCTCCAGCGGCGTCCACCGCACGACGAGCAGGCCGTCGCGCGGGTTGAGACGCAGTCTCGGCGGCTGCGAGCAGTTAGCTTCGAGGTCGAGAATGTCGATGGTGACCGGGAGACTTGCCGTCTCGTCGTGTACGTCTCGAGCCTCTACGGTGACGTTGTACGTGGACCGGGACTCGAAGTCATAGGTGCGGCCGGCGCGGGTGCGAATCTGGCCCGTCTCGGGCACGATCTGGAAGCTCGCGGCGTCCGGTCCGCTCAGGCTGTAGGTAAGGATGTCGCGAAGGCCGTCCGCATCATCGGCGGCAACGGGCGAGCCAACATTCACCTCGTCCCCCGCGTTCTCCTTGACCGAGACGGTGACTGAAGTGGCGCCGGCGAACTCGGGACGGCTGTTGATGGCAGTGCCGCTCGTCGTGCCGTGGCCTACGGCCGACCAGAGGCCCGGCGAGCCGGCGGTACAGGAAGAAGAGCGGCGCGACCGGTAGCGGGCTTCGTACGTCGTGCCGGCGCGAAGCCCGGTGATCGTGATCGAAACCGCACCGGTTGCTTCGCTGCTAGACGAGTTACGGACTGGTTGACAGCCGATATCGGTCCATGCGGTTTGGGGTCTCCGTAGCCGAACCTGATAGTCGTAGGCGCGCGTCTCCAGAGGCCGGAACGTGGCGCGGAACGTGACCTCGAGCGCGTCGTCATTTGAGCCGGTTTCGAGCGCGGGTGCGTTCGCAGTCGGCGACGTCACGAGCGCATCGAACGTCGAAAGCCCTGACGGTTCGCCGCGGCTGTTGACGGCCACGACCGTGATGGTCGCCTTTCCGGCTTTCTTTCCGGTGACAGCGAGTAGTCGACCGGACTTCGAAGCTCTCACCTCAGCCACAACGGCGACGTCTTCATCGTCCGACCAGGCGCCGAAGCTGTACAGATCGTCACCGGCTTCCGCGACTTCCGCGAACAGGGTGGTCGTGTCGCCAGTGGCGACCTCGTTGTCGCCTCCGCTCTCAAGCGCCGGCGGTGCCTCGGGAACGCCCACCCGTACGGCTGCTGCGGAGGAACAGTTGTTCGCCGTGTTCGCCTCGCCTGACACTGGGTCGACGCAGGCGCCGTAGTAGTAGGTGCCGGCACTTGACGGAGCGGTCAGGCCGATGGAGTGGGCCGCGGTTCCGGACTCGACAAGAGCACTCACCGGGTCGGTGCCGATCGCCCTGTCGTTCGTGGTGATCGTGGAGTCCCTCGATCGGTAGTAGCTGAGGGTGGTGGCGGCCGACCGGTCGTCGCCGCGGTTGTCCACCAGCACCTGGAGGGAAAAGGACTGTCCCGGCTCGAGGTCGGCGTCGCTGACCGAAGGCGCCCGCACGGCCAGGTCGGCTCCGTACGTGTCGTCCGTCGCGCACCTGAACGCCGTGACGTCGCTGCTGGTCGCGGCGGTCTCACCCAGTCGGTTCCGGTAGATCCAGCGGTTGCCGCGGCTACTCGTCACGTGCAGGTTGAAGGCGACGTCGGTCACGGGCGCGACGAACACCCAGCGATAGCCGTTGTGGGCGCAGCCGTTAAGCACCTTGATCAGCATCTCGGCGTTCTCGCGACTGAAGAACCAGACGATTCCCGACTCGGCCGACGCCCAGATCCCGGCCTTTCCGTCGCCTACTGTCCCTTGTGCTGTTTCGTAGCACAGGCTGACGCCGTAACCGCCATCGAACACGAGAACCGTCGTGTCGGGAGTGCAGTCGCTGTACTCACCGCGGCTCAGGGCTGTCTCGGCACGCGACGCCGGTGGTTCGGCCGTCGAGTCTCCCGCGGGCATGGCGTGGGGGAGCGTGGGGGCTGGGGCCGAAAGAAGGAAGGCAATCGCCAGCCCGCCTCCCAGGGAGCTCATCTTCTGGTTTCCAACCAAGTGCCTCGCGTTACGGTTCTGCCGTCGATCTGGCACGAGCTCGCTTCGCATGTGTAGCGGTAGCTCCCGTACTCGATGTAGCCGCCCCTGGAGTTGACTGTCTTGACGTTTCCGCTCAAGCTGCAGCCGCCGGTGCAGACGTTCGGGAACCACGATCCCGTCGGCAGCGTCGTGATCACGTCTCCCACGCTGTACGTTGTGCCCGACGGGTCTCCTTCATCGTCGTTGCCGTCTTCGTCGGCGCACATGAACGCGGATGTGTCGCTCTTAGTGGCTGCGGTTTGGTTCTGCTTGTTGCTATGCGTCCAGCGGTCGCCGTTTGGCCCCGTCACCCAGAGGTTGAACTCCAGCGTGGTGACCGGCGCCACGAACACCCAGCGGTGGCCGTTGTGCGCGCAACCGTCGAGCACCTTCACGAGCACTTCGGCGTTCTCGCGGTTGAAGAACCACAGGATCCCCGACTGGCTGGAGGCCCAGACGCCCGATTTCGCCTGACCTTCTTCCCCTTGGGGTGTGCGGTAACACATGCTGACTTCGTAACCGCCGTCGAAACGCAGTGCCGTGGTCGTGGGTCGACAGCCGGAGGTCGGCGGCGTCTCTGGATCCGGGTCAGGCGGAGGTGTACCTCCTCCGTGGTCGACGCTCAGGCGAATGAAGTAGGCCGTGGCTACCGTCTCGGCGTTCCATGAACCCCAAGTGGCTCCCGATGAGGATCGACTCCGCCAGAAGTTCCTCGTGCCTCCGGGTCCGTTGCGATCCTCGGCGAAGAACTTCCCGGTTGAGTTCTGCCACCGGACGCTCAGCCAGGTGTTGCCGCTCCCAAGTCGCTGGTTTGTGATGTCGCCTCGGTTGACATTGACGCAGGTCCCCTGGCCTCTGGTCAGGCCCGAAGCGCTCGCGGAGTACGAGGCCAATTGACTCCCCGGTCGCCCACCGGAATCGCGGTAGAACGTCAGGACGAACGACACGTTCGCGTTGTCGTCGTCCTGGTCTCGACCGAAACAGGCCGTCGCGGAGGTCACGGTTCCGGCACTAGGCAACCGGAATCGTTGAGCGTACTCCTGCTCGTGTGCGTTCCTGATGCGAGTGAATCCCTCAGGAGTGCCGTCGTCGTACTTGTACTCGGTTGTGGAGGCAGAGGCGACTCTGAAGGGGCCAGAGACAGCCGCTTCGACCAGCGAGATGTCGCTGGCCTCATGGACGACTACGTCGCGGACGGTTTCCTTGACAAAGACCTGCTCGCGGACCGGCTCTTCCCAGGCAAGAAGATCCCGCCCCTGCTGAGCGATCGATGGAGCCGACACGGCCATGGCCAACGCCGTCAGCGTGAGCACGACGGCCGGTCGCACCGGACGAACGCGTCTGATTCCGGAGGTTCTCATGATGGTCATGGTCGTGTCTCCCAGCACGAATTGTTCCCACGCTGCGCGCACGTTGGACGACGTGGCGGTTGCTCGTGCCACCCTGAGACGGCACTCTTGCCCCCGCGCGTCGTGACGAGTCGGAAGCGGGTGCGGACCTGCGCCGCTACCGCCAAAGAGCGTAGATCAAACCTGGCTTGTAGTGCGGGAGAAAAATGTGTAGTTGGTTGCTGTGGCGAAGCGACCGGTCAGGAGTCGTCCGGGATCAAGCCCATCTCTTGAGCCCGCCTTACGGCCTCCGCCCGATTTCGGGCGGCGAGCTTGGTGAAGAGGCTTCGCAGGTGGTACCTCACGCCATGCGTGCTCAGGCCCAGGTCGGCCGCGACCTCCTTGTCCCGGCGGCCCGGCAACCGCTGTAGCACCTCGAGTTCGCGCTCGCTGAGCAGCGGCGCCGAACCCTCGTCCGCATGGCACATCGCCAGCAGCGAACGCGCGGCTTGCCGGTGGGATGCGTCCGCGTCGAGGTCGAGGTACATCCGCAATGCGTCCACGCAGGTTACCTGGTCCCGCACCAGGGGCCAGGCGTAGGGGGATTCGGCGAACCGCCTCAGGTACTTCGTCAGATGTCGCAGGCTCGCCTGGGTGTCGCCAGCTCGCTGTTCCAGCACGACGGACAACGCCAGGGCGCGCATCTCGACGGTGCGTAGGCCCAGCTCGGCCGAAACCTCGTGCAACTGACGTAACAGCGACCGCCCTTCCTCCCACCGTCCGCCTGCTATCAACAGACGAGCACGCGCTTCCGAAACGGCCTCTACTTCCCTCCAACTCTGAGCCGTCAAGTCCACGCAGGCCGCAGGCTCCGCAGGCAACCCCTCCCGCCGCCAGGCTCGTTCGGCCTCTGCCTCGCGGCCGGCGATCACCAGCACCGAGACGCGAAGCGCGACGATCAATCTCAGGAAGGTGGTCAATCCCGCCCTGCGCGAACGAAGCACCAACCTGTCCGCCAGGGCGAGGGCCTTGTCGACCTGTCCGGACCGCAGCCTGGTGCCGATCAACACGTTGCTGGCCGTTGCGAAGTACGAGAAGGGCACGCCGTGGCTCGTCAACACTCTCAGCACGCCGGGCGGTTCGACGGCGGCCGAAGCGGGGTTGCATTCCAGGGCGATTTCGTTCCGAACGACATCGCAGCTCGTCATCGCCGTAGGATCGAGTAGAAAACCCTTCCTGGCAATCCGGCGTGCTCTGCGGAAGTGTGCCCGGGCGCCCTCCAATCGGCCTCTCACGAAGTCGATCTGGCCGTGCAGGATTCCTCCGTACAACACGATGTAGTCGGTGCCGGTGGACTCGAGTGCCTCGGAGAGCCTCTCGAGGGCGACGTCGAACTCCCCTTTCAGGAAGTGGAGGATGGATAGACCGTACTCGATTCCACCGCGCTTTGCCGGACTTAGGTCCACCGCTGCCGTCAGCCGGGCGGCGTCGCGAAACAGGGTCTCCGACCAGTTCGACCCGACTGGAGACACGCCGTACAGCGCCAGGCCGGTACGGACGGTGAGATCCTCCAGGGGGTAGCGGAAGTCGTCGTTGTCGTCGCTGGAGGGGATGGAGCGGGGACACGTGCTGTAGAGCGCCCTTGCCTCGTCGCCGCGCCCTGCAAGTGCCAGCGCCATGCATCTGAGCAGTTTGAGTCGCGGCGATGCGGCAACGACTTCCTCGGTCAAGAGGCGATTTGCTTGCAGCAACTCCGGGACACCGTTGCGGATCCAGAGGCGTACGCCGCCTGCCCGCTCGGCAATCCTGCCGGCGAGGAACGGATCGCGCCCTTCGATTGCGTGGCGCATCGCCGCTATCGTCTCGCGGCGTTTCGCCAGGGCCGTGGCGATTCGCCGATGGACGGCGGCAAAGCGCTCGGGGTCTTCGTGACGCCGCCTGTCGATGCAGTGCTCTCGCACCAGCGGATGCAGCCGCCAGCGCTGGGTCTCGCCGTCAGCGAGCGGCTCGAGCAGACCCGTCAGCGCGGACATCGACTCGAAGTGGCGCAACGAGTCCCTCCGCTGCAGCACTTCGTCCAACAGCTCCGCGTCGATCCAGTCGAGCTGCGCCAAGTCCAGAACGAAGTCCCGCTCGCTGCGCCCAAGAGCTGCGAACAGGCGGGACTCGATCCAGTTTCCGACGAAGCCATGCGCAGCGTCGCGGCCGTCGTCCGCTGCGTGTTCCATGCTGTTTCTGGCAATGCGCAGTGCCACTGGCCATCCAGCCGAACGAGTGATTTCTTGCGCCAGGGCGCGACGCGAGAGGCGGAGGCCGAAGAACCTAGCCACCTCCGCCCGGGAGAACCTCAGGTCTTCGGTTTCCATCGCTTCCGCGTGACCCGCCAATAGGGGACTGGCCACATCAATGCCGTCCGGGATTTCCCGGCCGGCGAACACAAGATGCAGGTTGGAGGGTCCGCGGTGCAGGAGGAACGCCAGGAGCGGGACGGAGGCGGGATTCAGACGCTCCAATTCGTCGAAGGCAAGGACGAAGGGTCTTCCAAGCGACTCAATCTCGCGAAGAACCGTGCCGATCCGGCCAGTTGGCCCGTCGGCGACTTCACTCGCAGGCGCCGCGTCGAGGAGGTTCAGCCCGGCTCTGGCGCAGGCAAAGGCGATGTAAACGTCAAGCACCCCAGGCTCGTCGCTCTCGTCCAGCGAAACCCAGGCTATGGTGACCCCATTGCGGCGGAGCCGGCGGCAGCACTCCGCCATCAGGGTCGTCTTGCCAAACCCGCCGGCTGCTCGCAACACCGTTAACCTGCGGCGCGTGGGGAGGGCCCGCTGCTCGAGTTCCGGCCGCGGGAGGTACCCTGCGACCCGGTCCGGGATCGCGACCTTCTGCCGCAGCAACCAGGGGAATGCGTGCGTGGGAAAGGGCTGTCCAGGCATTCCTCGCGGCGCGCTGGCTCTTCCCAGAGCGCCAGGAGAAGAGCTTACCGGCCGACGACGGGGATCGGCTTGCTTGTGCCGCGGACGCCGCAGAACGGAGCCTGCGCTGCCCCGTGGGCTGACGCCCCACCCGCAGCGCCGGCGCCTGACAAGGAGTACTCGTCGGCCTGGTCCAAGTTCACCTGGTAGCCGAGATCCGCGAGAGCCTGAACCGTGATCGCGCTGAGGGCGTGTCCCCCGTGCGGCCCCATGAGCTCATGGTCGAGGATGGGGACTCTCCAGTGCGTTGGCTCCGCCAAGGGCACCTTGGCGCCGACGTAGCTCGTGCCGCCCGCATCGTCGAACGCGGCGATCGCCAGAGGGCCGTTGAAGTGGGGATCGGTCGAAGTCTGGAGGAAGTCGCCCCAAAGAGGCCCGATCCCTATGCCCAGGACGTGCCCGAGTTCGTGGGAGGCAGTGACGTCGACGTTGGCACGGTCCAGGTCGATCGCCATGCACCCCACGACCGGGAAACCACTGTCGCGGAGCAAGGCTTGTCCGGCGTAGCCAACCGGATCTTCTGGATCTCCCTCAAAGCTGGTCACGTAGACCCGCAGGTCGTCCACGCGCTCGCCGGCTGAGATTTCCCACGACCCCTCGCCGCACCTGCCCGACTCTGCCTGACTGAACACATGGTCGGCCAGGTCGTTCGAGACGATCGCTGTCCATCGCCTGACCGCCCATTCGACCACCTGCCGATGAGTCTGGCCGCGGCCGCCACTCCACCGCTCGTCCAGAAAGACGAGTTCGATGTCGAACTCGCCCTTGGTGAATCGATCGAACTGCACTTCGACGCCTCTCCGGAGAAGGCCTGGGACATGGAGGTCGAGCGAGGCGGGGTCGAGAGGATTGCCGCGAAGGTCCAGCGCACTCAGGCTCGGGAGTCGAGCAAGTGGGGCCACGTCCGCGATCTGGTTGAAGCGAGCGTCCAGTGCGCTCAGGTTGGTGAGCCCGGCAAGTGGGGCCACGTCCGAGATTCGGTTGTAGGCAAGGCGCAGGTCGGTCAGATCTGCGAGTGCGGCGAGCGGCGCTACGCTCGCGATCTCGTTGAAGCCAAGGTCCAGGTTCTTCAGGTTTGTAAGTCCGGCAAGCGGGGCCACGTCCGCGATCCCGTTGTCCTGAAGGTGCAGCCAGCTCAGTTTGGTGAGTCCTGCCAACGGACCAACGTCCCCGATCTCGTTGTCCGCCAGGTACAGCCCCGTGAGGTTCGTGAGTCCGGCCAGCGGAGCGACATCCGTGATCTTGTTGACCTGAACGTACAGGTTGTTCAGGTTCGTGAGTCCGGCGAGCGGGGCCAGGTCCGAGACTCGGTTGTAGTCGAGGGTGAGGTGGGTCAGCCCGGTAAGTCCGGCGAGCGGCGCCACGTTCGAGATTCCCACAGCCTGGCTGCCCAATCCGTTGTAGGCGAGTTCCAGCACCTTCAGTCTGGTGAGTCCGGCGAGTGGCGCCACGTCCGAGATCCTGTTGCTTGCAAGTTTCAGCCAGCTCAGGTTGACGAGTCCCGCCAGGGCAGACACGTCCGTGATCTCGTTGCCCTGAAGCTCCAGGAAGGTCAGATTTGTCGCTGCCTCGAGTCCCTCCAGGTCCCTGATCCCTGCGTCGTTGGCAGCCAGGCGAGTCAGACCTTTCAGGTGGTCTCTTGTGATCGACGTGCCGCTCGGCAGACCAAGCTCAGCCCGGATAGCCGAGCGCAGAGTCGGGTCCGTGATGTCGACGGGCGTGGCATCGTCGGGCGCACCGTCGTCGGTGGCGCAGACGAACGCCGATGTGTCACTCCTGGTCACTGCCGTTCGGCCGAGGGGGTTACGGTGGGTCCACTCACGGCCTCCACTGCTCGTGACGTGGAGGTTGAAGGCGACATCGGTGACGGGCGCGACGAAGATCCAGCGCCGACCGTTGTGCGAGCAGCCGTCGAGCACCTTGACCAGCACTTCGGCATTGCCGCGGCTGAAGAACCAGAGCAGGCCCGACTGGTCCGATGCCCAGATCCCCGCTCGGGCCTCGCCGACGACACCTTCCGCGGTTTCGTAACACAGGCTCACCCGATAGCCGCCGTCGAACGTGAGTGGCGTCGTCGCGGGCCTGCAGTCCGTGTGCTCCCCCCGGACGATGGGACTCGCGGTGACGGATAGGCCCGGCGCGGTCTCCGGCGGTCCGCTGGCTGCGGCGTACGTACTCGTCGCGTCGTCCTCGGTCGCGCAGACGAACGCCGAGGTGTCGCTCCTGGTTTCCGCCGTTCGGCCGAGGGGGTTGCGATGGGTCCACTCACGGCCTCCGCTGCTCGTAACGTGGAGGTTGAAGGCGACATCGGTGACGGGCGCGACGAAGATCCAGCGCCGACCGTTGTGCGAGCAGCCGTCGAGCACCTTGACCAGCACTTCGGCATTGTCACGGTCGAAGAACCAGAGCAGGCCCGACTGTCCCGAGGCCCAGATTCCCCCCCGGGCCTCGCCGACGACGCCTTCCGCGGTTTCGTAACACATGCTCACTCGATAGCCGCCATCGAACATGAGTGGCGTCGTCGTGGGACGGCAGTCCGTGAACTCTCCCTTCGATATCGAGCTCCTGACGGCGCCCTGTCCGCCGCGAAGACCGACCGTTGAATGGACAGGTTCAGCGGCTGAGTACGCGGCTCCCGGTTTCCCTTGCTGCGCGGTCACCGGTGACACGATCGCCAACAAGAGGAGGAGAAGTCGTGCCTTGCGCTTCAGCACATCGAAGAGGCTAGAACAAACCCGGCCTGTAGTGTCGTGGAGAAACGTGTAGCTGGTCGCCGGACGGGACGGAGGCGATCGTACTTCCGCCGTGGTTGACCGCGAGACGGATCAGGAACACCCTGACCGAGGAGATCGGGTGGTCCTGCCACGCGATCCAGCTTGAGTTCGACGTCAAACGGGCCCTGATGCTGAGTTTCGTGGACCCGGTCGCGCGGTCATCCACGACCATCGCCATCCCGGTTGAGGATAGCCAGGACAGGCCGATCCAGGTGTCGCCGCCACTGAGCTTCTGGGCGGTGATGGCGCCGCCAATCCTGTAGCACCGCCACCTTCCCGCCGAAGGACTTTCCAGCGTGCCCGTGAACTCGCCGAGAGCGCCTCCCGGGCGTCCCCCGGAATCCCTGTAGAACGTGAGCTTGAAGGGCAGGCGACTGCTGTTGCCGACATTCGGCCGCCGAGCGACACAGACCGTAACGTGATCCACGGTGCCGCTTTGCCTGAGCCGGAATCGCTGGGCGTACTCCTGCTCGTGGACGTCACCGGCGTTTGTGCTGAGCCAGGAGGACCTGCTGGTGTCCCCGTCGTCGTAGCGGTACTCGACTACGGCACTGCCTACCGCCACTCTGACTCCGGTGGAGCAGTTGTTGTCCGCGTTCACCTCGCCGGTCACCGAGTCGACGCAGGCGCCGTAGTAGTACGTGCCGGGGGTTGAAGTGACGGTGAGATCAATCGACTCCGCGCTCGAAGCCGAAGCGGAAAGCGTCCCTATGGCGTCTGTTCCAACTTCGCTGTCCGCTCTGCTGATCGTGGAGTCAGAAGAGCGGTAGTAGCGGAGAGTCGTCGAGGTGGACCGACCGTTACCCCGGTTCTCCACCGTCGCGCTCAACGTGAACGTCGCTCCCGCCGTGACGCTCGCGTCACTCGCTGAAACGGATGAGACGACCAGGTCGGGCGCCCGAGGCTCACGATCGCCGCACGCGAACCCCTCGGCATCGACAACCGACTGCCCGTCCCGTGAACGGAACCACTTGAGTTCGTTCGTGTCGGTATCCCTGATCGCGACGTTGAAGTCGGCGCCCGAGGCGGCTCCGGCGTAGACCGTCCAGTTGCCGTTGGTGTTGCATGTGTTGGCGACCCGCACCAACAGTTCGGGGTGGCCGCTGTCGAACGTGAAGAGGCCCGAGGACTTGCCCAGGTCGGCCGATAGCGCGCCCGCGGCCCGACTCGAGCCGCCGTCGGGCACGTACCAGGCCTTGACCCTGAAGATGTCATCCTGCAGAAGGCAGGTTGCGCCGGCGCAGATCGGGTCGTCCGCGCCGCCAACGCCGCCCGTCGACATCCTGGCATCACCGTCCGTGCAGGCGAACCCCTCCGTGTCCGCGACGGACCGGCCGTCTCGCACCCCGAACCACCTGAGTTCGTCGGTGTCGGTGTCCCGGACGGCAACGCTGAAGTCGGCCTCCGACGCGACCCCGGCGTACACCTCCCAGTAACCCGTTGTGCGACAGCGATTGACGATCCTGACGAGCAGTTCGGGACTGCCGCTCCCGCCGCTGAACAGGCCTGCGGAATCCGCCAGCGCCGCTTCTATCGCTGGGGCGCTCTGACCCGGGGCGCCGGCCTGCGAGTAGCGGGCCTTGACCCTGAAACGCTGTCCCTGCAGGAGGCAGGTGTCGCCGCTGCAGGGGCTCTCGGCAGGTTCGCCAGGCGGCGTCCCGTTGTCCGACCCGGTGCACCGGAACGCCTCGACATCCACGACGGCCTCCCCGCCCTGCGAACGGAACCACTTGAGTTCGTTCGTCTCGGTGTCCCTGATGGCCACGCTGAAGTCCGCGTCCGAGGCGGTCCCCGCGTAGACCGTCCAGTAGCCGCTCGTACTGCATGTTTCGGCTATCCGGACCAGCAGCTCCGGGTTGCCGCTGTCGAAGGCGAAGAGGCCGGCGGATTCGCCCAGATCCACCGATGTCGCATCGGCGGCCTGACTCGATCCGCCATCCCGCGCGTACCAGCTCTTCACCCTGAAGCGGTCTTCCTGCAGGAGACAGGTGAGGCCGCTGCACGGGGCGCCGTTCGTGCTACCGCCGGGATCGGCTGGTGCTGCATGGTCGTCGCTCGTCGTACAGGCGAACGCCTCCGTGTCGGCGATGGACCGGCGGTCTCGGGTGCGGAACCACTTGAGTTCGTTGGTTTCGACATGCCTGACGGCAACGCTGAAGTCGGCGTCCGATGCGACCCCGGCGTGCACTTCCCAGTAGCCCGTGGTGCGGCAGTGATTCACGATCCTGACGAGCAGTTCGGGACTGCCGCTGTCGCCACCGAACAGCCCGGCGGAGCCCGCCAGCGCCGTTTCCATCGCTCCGGCGCTCTGGCTCGGGGCGCCGGCCTTCGAGTAACGGGCCTTGACCCTGAAGCGCCTCCCCTGCAGGAGACAGGTGTCTCCACTGCAGCTTGCCGTTGCTCCGGTTACGGAAACAGGTACTCCGATGGAGCAGTTGTTCGTTCTTTCCGATTCGCCCGACACCGCGTCGACACAGGCGCCGTAGTAGTACGTCCCAGGAGTGGCTGGTGCTTGCTGGTCGATGGACTGCCTGTCCGTTTCCGACGCGGAGAGAGCGCTGACCTGGTCCGTTCCCACCGGAGTGTCGGACGTCGTGATCCGGCTGTCCGAAGACCTGTAGTAGCGCAGGGTCGTGGCGTTCGACCGACTGTCGCCGCGGTTGCGCACCGTCGCGGCGAAGGTGAAGGCACCGCCGGGCGCCACGGAACTCTCGGTCGAAGCCGGGGACTCGACGACCAGGTCGGGAGCGGGGGAGTGGCTTTCGTCCGGGTAGAGCCGGCGCACGGCGGCCCGGTCGTCGCTGTGCAGAGCCGTGCCCAGATCGCGGTGGGGATCGCTCCTCCACCACATCACCGCACCCGAGAACTCGTGGGCGGTGTCGCAGTTGCTTTCCTCTGGTTCACAGGGGTGAGCGATGCCCAGAGCATGGCCCAGCTCATGGGCCATGACGTTCTGGAAGGCGCGTTCCGCGGTTCGCGAGTCGAACTGACCAAGGAAGCTCCGGTAGCCGTCCTGCGTCGCCATGTTCGCCTCTGGAATCTCACTGATGCGGAGTCCGCCCACGGTGCGCGGAACGCAGTTCGACCAAGTCGAAGTCAGGGCGATGACGCCACCCCGTCCCGCAACATACGAGCCTTCGATCTCGTCGTGGGGGTCCTCGAACGTGATCGAGTTGTCTCCGTCCAGTTGACCGAGACGGGGGGGCGAGGTGATCGTCCTGGCGAACTCCAGGTCCACGTTGCTCCCGGGATCGGCGTTCCAGACTCGCATGGCGGCGCGCACCAGCGACAGGCCGCCTCCAGCTATGCCAGGCTGGCCTCGCGAGTGAACGTCGAAACCGACGGTTTCGCCGCGGTCGAAGTTGGGCCACCTTGCCGGGATTGCTCCTGCGGCGCAGGAGAACTGAGTCAACCGAAACGGCGACACCACCGCCGTGGGATGCTCCGGAAGCTCCCGCGCAAGGTAGTCGGCGGGCCGCCCGGCGCCCGCCGCCCGGTCGGCGATCCAGCGACGGAAAGCCGCTGCGTCGCGGTAGCCCCGGCGCCTGACGCGGCCAGTCGCCGCCTGACCGCCCGGCAGGACGACCTCGCCCCGGAGCGAGGGCTCGCGCAGCAGGAAGGCTCGGTCGCCGACCCGGGCCTCGTAGAACATGCCGAGACCGTACTCCACGATGCCGTGCGCACCGTTCTCTGCGGGGTGCAGGAACAGCAGGACGCGGTTGCCCTCTGCCAGCATCGGCAGGCCGAGAACCCTCATCGCCACACCATCTGCGCCGACGCCGCCCGGCTGCCGGACGATGATGCCGCTACCGGCCACGAACCCCTTCAGCACTTCCTCGACCGCGAACAGGTACTGGGTCGTCGGAGTAGCTCCGGCGGGCCCCGGTTGAACGCTCAGGACTTCGCCGAAGACGATGATGGGCGACCGGTCCACCATGCCCTCGTCCGTCGGCATGACGTAGACGATGGCCGCCGCCGGCAGAGCGAACAGCAACCCGACGGCTGCTGTCATCGTCTGGAAGCGAAGACGTGTTCTCCGGCCTTTCGGGCGCCCTTTCTCGGTCACCATTGCCAGTTCGTCTCCGCGGTCCCAGAGAATCTGGTCACCGCGGTGAGCCTAGCGAAAGGGTGATCGGGTAGAGCGGCAGCGTTGTTCACCAGGTAACCGAAATCGGTGTCGGAGACGACCCCAGCGCTGCCGCCAACTGCTAGATTCCTGCGCCCATGAGCGACTGGCATCACGCGGACATTCTGGAAGCAATCGCAGAGCATCAACCGGAGGCGCCCGCGCAGGCCTTCGTCGATCCACTGGGCGGCGCCCCGAGCCGCCGCTACACATGGGCCGAAATGCACCGCCGTGCGAACGGCGTGGCGGCGACGCTGATCGAGCGGGGCGCGAAGCGCCAGGACAAGGTGGCGCAGTACCTGTACAACGTTCCGGAGTACCTGGAATCGGTCCTCGCCTGCTTCAAGGCGTCCCTGGTTCCCGTGAACACGAACTACCGCTACGTCGAGGGCGAGCTGCTCTACCTGTGGGACAACGCGGATGTCGTGGCGGTGGTGTTCCACAGCTGCTTCGCCTCGCGGATCGAGGCGCTTATGGCGAAGGTCCCGCAGATCCACACCTGGCTGTGGGTCGACGACGGCTCCGGGCCTTGTCCCGATTGGGCGATTCCCTACGAGCAGGCAGCGTCCGCGGCACCGGGCGAATCGCTGTCCTTCGAAGCGCCCTGGCGGCGTAGCGGCGACGATCTGTGGCTGCTGTACACCGGCGGCACGACCGGCATGCCGAAGGGGGTGATGTGGAGGCTGGACGATCTCTGGCTGCTCGGCAACGAAGGCCGGCCCGAGCCGTTCGATCTTTCGGGCGGTGTGGAGGGTCTGGTGCCCCAGTTCGATGAGCTTCTGATGCGGCGGGTCTCGCTTCCCGCGTGCCCGTTGATGCACGGGACGGGTTTTCTGACCGCACTCGGCAGCATGCTGAACGGGGGCTGTGTGGTCACCCTCGCCAACCGGCGCTTCGACGCGATGGCGACCCTCGAGGCGATCACCAGCGAGAGGATCAACGGGATCGCGATCGTCGGCGACGCGTTTGCACGGCCGATGGTCGGGGCGCTCGACGAGGCTCCTGAACGCTTCGATCTCTCGAGCCTCGAAGCCGTGGTTTCCTCGGGCGCCATGTGGAGCGCCGAGGTCAAGCGCGCGTTCCTGTGCCACTGCCCGCCGGAGACGATCCTGACCGACAGCCTGGGATCGTCGGAGTCGATCGGCATGGGACGGTCCGACTCGACCGCCGGCGAGGCCAGCGACACGGCCTCCTTCGTGCTCGGCGACAACGCCTGCGTGATCGACGACGACGGCAACAAGGTCGAGGCGGGCTCGGGGGTGCTTGGGCGGATCGCCGTGACCGGTCACATTCCGGTCGGGTATTACAAGGACCCTGAGAAGACGGCGGCCATTTTCGCCGAAGTCGACGGCGTCCGCTACTCGATGGCGGGCGACTACGCCACCGTCGAGGCTGACGGCTCCCTCAAGCTCTACGGCCGTGGCTCCGTGTGCATCAACAGCGGCGGCGAGAAGATCTTCCCCGAAGAGGTCGAGGAAGTGCTGAAGACCCATCCGTCGGTTCGGGACGCGGTGTGCGTCGGCGTGCCGCACGAGCGCTTCGGGCAGGCCGTGACGGCGGTCGTCGAACTCGACGATCCCGGCCGCTTCAGCGAACCGGAGGTGATCGGATGGGTCAAGCGCGAACTGGCGTCCTACAAGGCGCCCAAGCGCGTCCTGGTGCGTGACAGCGTCGGACGGGCGGCGAACGGCAAGGCCGACTACAACGGTCTGCGCGAGTGGGCGACCTCAGAGCTCGCCACCGCTGAGGCCTGAGGGAGTGAGCGGCAACAGCAAGCAGAAGGTCGTCGTCCAGTTGCCAGGCATCGCGAAGGCAGCGTCGGTCGAAACCCGCTACCACTTCGAACTGGAGGCTCTGTTGCCGGTGGCGGAGCTGGTCGAGGTGTCGGCAAAGACGGAGGAGGACTTCCTCGCCGAGGCCTCGGACGCCGCCGCTGTCATCACGTCGTGGGGCTTTCGGATTTCCCGCTCGGTGATCGCGGGACTCGACGAGTGCATCGTGATCGGCGTCGGCAGCGTCGGCGTCGACATGGTCGACGTCGAGGCGGCAACCGACGCCGGCATCGTGGTCACCAACGTTCCCGACGTCTTCATCGAGGAAGTGGCAGACCACACGATGGCGCTGCTCCTGGCCGGGGCCAGGCGGCTGCGCGAGATGGACTCCATGGTCCGTCGCGGCGACTGGTTCCAGGGTCGGCCCCTGCTCAACGAGGTGCCGCGGCTCTGGGGACAGACGCTCGGCCTGATCTCGTTCGGCAACGTGGCGCGGGCGGTGGCGCGGCGGGCGAAGCCCTTCGGCATGCACGTCATCGCGCACGACCCCTACGTCAGCGAACTGAAGATGACGGGCGAGGGGGTCGAGCCGGTCGGCTTCGGCGAACTGCTGGATCGATCCGACTACCTTTCCATGCACCCGCCCCTCAACCGGGAGACGCGCCACATGCTCTCGGGTCCCCAGTTCGCGGCGATGAAGAAGACCGCCGTTCTGATCAATGCCGGCCGTGGCCCGACGGTCGACGAGGCGGCGCTGATCGAGGCGCTTGAGTCGGGCCAGATCGCGGCCGCGGCGCTCGACGTGCTGGAACGGGAACCGCCGGCCGAGGACAACCCTCTTCTGGGGATGGACAACGTGATCCTGACACCGCACGTCGCCTCGGCGACGACCCGAATGCGGCCGGTGACCCGGCGGCGCGTCGGCCGTGAGGTGGCCCTGGCGCTCTCCGGCCGCTGGCCGATGAGCTGTGTCAACCCGACGGTGTTGCCGAGGGTCGAGCTGGAGCGCTGGCAGCCGGTGCCGATGGAGCGCGGACCGAACCGGTAGGCCGGGCGCGCACGGTCTTCAGGCCGTTTCGACCACCTCGCCTGCAGCCTGCGCCCGCTCGACCCGGCTGCTCTCGTCGGCGGCCACGGTGCGACCGGCGAGCCAGAAGAAGATCGCCCCGAGGACGTAGGCGCCCAGGCTGGCCAGCATCGCCAGTTGGAGAGAGCGGCCGGAGTCGGCGCCGCCGGCCTCCAAGGTCGTGCTCAGCCAACCCATGAGGAAGGGTCCCAGCGCAAGACCGACGAAGGTCATCATCAGGATGTAGAACGCGGATGCCGTCCCGCGCATCCTGGGCAGCACGAGGTCGTTGGCCAGGGCCACGGCCGAACCGATCCAGGCCGATCCGACGACGGTGAAGGCGAAGTTCAGCACGTAGGCGGTCGTCACGTCCTCGGTCAACACGAAGAAGGCGCCGAGCGGGATCGAGGCCAGGGCGATGATGAGCCCGCAAAGTGGACGGGCCTTCGCCGTCTTCTGCTTCATCCGGTCGGAGAAGTAGCCGCCGCCGGCGACCCCTAGCCAGCCGGCGACCGCCGCGGTGAGGCCGAGGACCAGGCCGGCTTCACCGGCGCTCTGATCGTGAACCCGCCGGAAGAAGGACGGTGCCCAGAAACCGAGGCCATAGCCGACGAAGGCCATCCAGCCGAAGCCGAACATGCCGTAGATCATCGACCGCGAGCCGTAGATCAGCTCGAAAGTCGGACGGTCCCTCAGCCGCAGTCGCTGCACCCAGGAGAGGAAGGCGTAGGCGCCGATCCCGAGTGCGATCCACTGGACCGGGTTGCCGGAGACCTGGATCAGTCCGACAACGACGGCGGCGCATCCCACCGCGATCAGCAGGTTCCTGACGATCGCCCGGAAGCCGCCGCTCGCGAACAACGAGAACACGGTGAGCGGCGGCAGGATGGCGGCCGTCTCGCGGCCCAGCTCCTTGAACGGCGCGGGATGCGGGGGAGTGACGATGCCCTCGCTCTGGCCTCGCACTGGCTCTTTCAGAGTCCATACCCAGATCGCCATCAGCAGGCCCGGCAGGCCGACGGCGAAGAACGCGACCTGCCAGCCGACCAAGCCGAACGGTGCTCCGCCGTCGGCGAACGCGTTGTTCCACCTGTCAACGATCTGCCCGCCGATCAGGATGCCGAGGCCGGCGCCGATGTAGACGCCGCTCGAGTACATCGCTGTGACCGTGGCTCGCAGCCGCGGCGGGTAGTAGTCGCCGAGCATGGAGAACGCCGCCGGCCCGGCGCTCGATTCGCCGATGCCGACGCCGATCCGGTACGCGGCGAGGGAAGCGAAGCCGCGGGCGGTGCCGGACAGCGCCGTCATCAGACTCCACGCGGCCAGACCGATCGAGATCAGGCTCTTGCGGGTCCACATGTCGGCCAGACGGCCGATCGGAATCCCGAAGATGGCGTAGAAGACGGCGAACGCGGTGCCGTAGAGGAAGCCGAGCTGGGCGTCGCTGACGCCGAGGTCGTTGCGGATGTCCTCGGCGAGGATCGAGAGGATCTGCCGGTCGATGAAGTTGAAGACGTAGACCAGGACGAGGACGCCCAGGACGTAGTTGGAGTAGCGCCTGCTCGGCGCCTTCTGGGCCGGGGTCTGGCTATCCTGGTCTGTTGACGTCATTCGCCTCCGTCCGCTCCCGGTTCCGCCATGGCGCCGGGGACCGTGCCCTTCGCTAGTTCCTGATCGATCATCAGCATGCCGACGCCGTCGCCGCTCACCAGCCTCAGCCGGCCAAGCAGCGTGCGGGCGACGTTCTCTTCTTCGACCTGCTCGTTGATGAACCACTGGAGCATGATCGAGGCGGCGCGATCGTGGACCTTCTCGGAGAGGTCGTAGAGCTCCTCGATCGCCTTCGTAACGTGCTGTTCGCTCTCCAGGATCGCCGCGACCGCGGCCTCGGGTGACTCCCACTCCGTGGGCTGAGCCGGGATCTCGGGGATCTTCACGAGGAGATCGCGGTCGGCGAGGTGATCGATGATGCGGTGGGCGTGGCCGAGTTCGTCGGCCGACTGGCCGCGCAGCCAGGCGCCGAAGCCGGGCAGGTCGATGCGCTCGAGCCAGAGCGCCATGGACAGGTAGCGGTGGGCGGCCTCGAACTCGAGACCAAGGTGGGCATTCAGACGGTCGTGGAGGGTCTTGTCCATCGTGTCCTCCGGTTTGGGCGTTTTTGGGGTCGGTTGGAAGCGGACGCCGCCAGCATAGCGCCGGCCGATGGAGAACCGGTGAAGCGGGACCCGTCTGCCCGCGCTGGACTACGGCAGCAGTTCTTCGACGCCGGCGCGCTCTTCGAACAACTCGTCGAGCGTCGCCTGCATCCGGCCGCGGCTGAACTCGTCGATGTCGAGGTCCGGCACGATCTCGTAGTCGCCGCCGCTCGTCGTGACCGGGAAGGAGTAGACAACGCCCTCGCGCGTACCGTAACTGCCGTCGGCGGGAATCGCCATGCTGACCCAGTCGCTGTCGGCCGTGCCCTGGACCCAGGTGCGGATGTGGTCGATCGCGGCGGCGGCCGCCGAGGCCGCCGACGACGCGCCACGCGCCTTGATGATCGCCGCGCCGCGCTGCTGAACGGTGGGGATGAACTCGTCGCGGGTCCAGGCTTGGTCGACGAGTTCCGGCGCCCGCCGGCCGTCGACCAGGGCGTGGTTGAGATCCGGGTACTGGGTGGCCGAGTGGTTGCCCCAGATCGTCATCCGGTGCACCTGGGTGGTGTGGGCGCCGGTCTTCCCGGCGAGTTGGCTGATCGCCCGGTTGTGGTCGAGCCGGGTCATCGCGGTGAACTGCCGGCGGTCGAGGCCCGGCGCGTTGCTGGCCGCGATCAGGGCGTTCGTGTTGGCCGGGTTACCGACTACGACCACCCGCACGTCGCGGCTGGCGTGGGCGTCGAGCGCCTTGCCCTGAACGGAGAAGATCGCCGCGTTCGCCTGCAGCAGGTCCTTGCGCTCCATGCCCGGTCCGCGCGGCCGCGCACCGACCAGCATCGCGATGTCGGCGCCGTCGAAGGCCTCGTCGGCGTCGGAACTCGTCACCACCTCGTGTAGTAGCGGGTACGCCGAGTCGCGGAGTTCCATCACCACTCCCGCGAGGGCATCCATGGCCGGCGGAATCTCCAGTAAATGGAGGCTCACCGGCTGCTCCGGCCCCAGCATCTCCCCGGCGGCGATGCGGAAGATCAGGGAATAGCCGATCTGACCGGCGGCTCCGGTGACGGCGACTCGAACGGGTGTCTGCATGGCCTGGTTTCCTCCTCGATCCGGCGCGGGATCGTAGCACCGCGGTCTGGTGCGCGTGCGGGTTCGGAAGGTATCGACGGCGGGGAGAGGTTGGACGGGTTGTTCGCTAGATTCGTAGTTCTCTCTGAGGGGAGGAGTCATGCGGTGTCGCGCGTTGGACGGCGTTCGGTATCGAGTTGCCGCAACGTCCTTGACGGCAGGCCTGCTGTCGGTCGCCAGTGCCGGAGCCTCGGTCGAAGTCAGAGGCTCGATCGAGGGCCAGCCGAATGGACGTCCACTGGAGGTTTCCCTGGTGCCGGCGCCATCGCTCTACGAGCTGTTGAGCGTGGTCTTGCGTGATGAACCGGGCGGCTTTCATGCGGCGGAAACGACGGTCCCGGTCTCGGGCGGTCGCTTCGCGCTGGATGTCGCCGAGCCCGGCGTCCGTTGGGTCAGAGTGCAGGCAGGCGGCACGGCGCCCAGGACCTACCTCCTCGTGGGGCCGGAGACCGACACCCTCCTGCCGCCACTTGAACTGGGCAACACGGCTTCCTGCAGCCTGAGACTGGTGGAGCCAGGGAGCGCCTGGGTGGCCAGGGGCAGGAGCCTGCGTGATCTTCGTTTCTCGCGCTCGTGGAGCATATGGCCGCCGCTGCGCCAGCTCCAGGCCGGAAGAACGACCAGCTACGAGTTCGAGGCCGGAAGGAGCAGGCGGACCGTTTCCGGTGTTCAGCGTGATGCCGTGGCGGTCACGATCGGTGCACCCGGGTACGAGCCGAAGGTCGTCGATTGCCTCGCCGGGACACCTGTCGCCGTCGAACTGGAGCGACGGAGCCAGCCGATCGCCGACGGCGTCCTGAGGCGTGTGGGCCTGCCGGTGGCCGATGCGATCCTCATTCACGCCGACGGATGGCCGGCCGGGACGACGGATGAGTTGGGGCGCTACCGGGTACCCGCGGGCGCCTATCAGGTGCTCGACACGGACGGCGGCTTGGATGGGGTCGAACTGAACGGCGGCATCGCCGAACTAAGCGCAAGCGCGCCGCAGCCTGTGGCCGTGACGATGACGGGTGTCGGCAGTGGCCGCGATGAGTTGCCGGCCGTCGCGGTGGTTCACTGGTCGTCGTCGGGTGTTCCGCTTGCTGTCAATCGCGGGCGACCGGAGAGCGCGAGGTTTCTCGTCGGCGCCGGACCCGGAGTGTCGAGAACGACCGTGTTGGCGGAGCGTTTCCAACCGCTGCGGATCACGTGGTCGGAGCGTCCGGCGAACCTGTCGTTGGAGCCCTTGCTGCGGCTCCGCGGAGTCGCCCTGGATATGGCCGGTGACCCTGTCGGGGGCGCACAGGTCGTGGCATCCGGATACGGAGCCACGGCCGGGCCTGCCGGAGTCAGCGACGCGGCCGGACGGTTTCTCCTGGAGGTCGCGGAACCCCCGGATCGGAGGTGGCTCGTGGCGAGCGCACCGGGCTACCGCGAGACACGCACGAAACTGAGCGACGCGCTGAGCCGGACAGGGCCCGAGCAGCTCGTGGTGGAGCTGAGGCCCGTCCGGGCGATCGTGGGCCGGCTCGTGTCGGCCCGGAGCGGTAGCGGCGTTCCCGGAAAGGTCGCCCTCGCGCGGCTCTGGGTTTCGGATCGGTTCGTGGGTGAAGCCTCGACGTGGAATCTGGAAGATCCATCCCTCTTGCAGTTCGTGAGCACGGATGAGGCCGGTAGGTTCCGGCTCGATCCTCCGGACCAGAACGATGTCCGGCTCGTTGCGGCCGCTGCCGGCCATGGCACGGTGCGGCGGCCGCTCCCGAAACCGCTTCCGGGCGATGCCGGGGATCAGCAGCTCGGCGACGTCGTTCTGGAGTTGGAGACCGTCCTGCGGGGCCGGGTCATGGACGACGAGGGTGCTCCGGTCGCGGACGCCGCGGTCGATTTCGGCAGTGGCGGTTCGGGAGGCTGGCTGCCGGCAGGTTCTACGGGCGATGGGAAGCCCGACGCGACGACCGACGCGAGCGGGGGCTTCCGTATCGGCGGGCTCGTGCCCGGCGATGTCGTCTCGTTGCGGATCCAGGCGGCCGGCTTCGTGACCGAGCGCGTGTCGCCGGTACGGGTGGATGCCGCGACGGAAGCGGAAGTGCTCGACGTCCGGCTCCGTACCGCCTACGAGTTGGCCGGGCGCGTAACGGACGAGTCGACCGGCGAGGGCGTCGAGGCGCGGTTGCGGTTTCAGCAGACGGTTCGCTACGGTGGCGGCAACACCGAATCCGATCCGGATGGAGAGTTCGTGTTGAGCGGCTTTCCGGCGGGCGCGGGCGTCCTCACAGTGCGCGCTGACGGCTACGACGACCTCGACCGCGTCCTGGCTGAGCTCCCGCGAAGCCCCCTCGATCTGGTCCTCCGACCGAAGGCGGAGATCGAAGTGCCGGGCGTCGTGGTCCGGGACGGAGCACCGGTACCCGGCGCCTCGGTCTCCATTCGCTCGGCGGTGTCTGTCACGGATGCTGCGGGTCGGTTCGCCGTCAGGGCACCTGTGGGACCGGCGACTGTCGAGTGCCGGGTGCCCGGCCTGGAGCGGATCAAGCGGCGGCAGGTCGACGTGTTCGCGAACATGGCTGAGATCACGATGGACGTCACTCCGGTGACCGTGCGAGGCCGGGTCTTGGGACCGGACGGGATGCCCGTGTCGGGCGCCTCCGTGGATGCGGTCCTCCAGGACCAGGACCGTCGGTTCCTCATCAACTACGGCAGGGGAAACGCGCAGACCGGGGCGGACGGCGGCTTTGAGTTCCAGGTCGATCCGGGCCTCTACTCCCTGAAGGCGCGTACGGGCGGCGCGGAGGGTCCTGAGGTCGAGATGTCCGTAGCGGCCGGGGACCGGCCGTGGGTCGAGCTCGAGGTGCCCCAGCTCCATCTCGTGAGAGTCAGGGTTCTGGGCCTGACGGCCTCCGAGGCAGCCGAGGTCGTCGTGAGCCTGAGGGCGATCTGGGAACAGGGAATGTTGATGAGCATGACCCTGACCAAACCCGAGGGGGGAACCGATCTCGAGCCGGTGTTCGAAACCGAGTTCCACGAGCGTGAGGGCGCCACGATGATGGCTACGGCTTCGGCGGCGGGGCGCACTCGCCGGGCGCCGATTCGGTACTCGCCGAGTGGTGTTGCCGATGTGGAGATCTCGTTCGCGGCCGGCGGCGGCGACATCGAGGGCACCGTGACGCTCGACGGGTGGCCTCTTGCCGGTGAGTCGGTTCACGTCCGTGACGAACGCCGCGGGCTGACCTGGAGCGTTCGCAGCGATCACCGCGGGCGCTTTCTGATCGACGGGCTGCGTGCCGGCGCCGAGGTCGCCGTCGCGGCGGTCGGGCAGCAACGGGCGATTCGCGTAAGCGATACGGCCGTCCACGTCGATCTGGAGGCGACCAGCGCCGCGGTGCGAGGCCGGCTGTTCGATGGCGAGACCGGCTTGCCCGTCGCGGGGATGCGGGTCTCCGCGGTTCCGGCGCAGAGTGCGGCTTTCGGCGAGATCGCAGCGGCGTCGAGACGCGTCATGTACACCCGCACAGCCGAGGACGGTTCCTTCGTGCTCGATGGCCTGTTCTCGGCTCCCTACCGGCTGGAGATCCGGCCGGGCGGCACCAGCCGAACATCGGAAGACATTGCCGGGTCGGCGGACGTGGACCTCAGTGCTGGCGACGCGGACGTCGCACTGTCAGTGCGGGTACCGGCGGATCGGTAGCAGTCCACCCATAGACTCGGCTCATGGCGGAGCGGGTTCTGGTCACAGGCGGAGCCGGCTTCATCGGCAGTCACACCTGCGTCGAGCTGCTGGCTGCGGGCTGGGACGTGACGGTCATCGACGACCTCTCGAACAGCTCGCCGGAGGCGCTGCGGCGGGTCGAGGAACTGGCCGGACGGAGATTGCGCTTCGTCGAAGGAGATGTTCTCGACGAAATCGCCCTTGCGCGCGCGTTCGGCGAGGTCGGCTGCACGGCGGTCATTCATTTCGCAGCGAAGAAGGCGGTGGCCGAGTCCTGCGCCGACCCGCTCGGCTACTACCGGACGAACGTGACGGGCACGATCAGTCTGCTGACGGCGATGCGTCGTCACGGTGTCCGGCGCCTCGTCTTCTCGTCTTCCGCGACGGTTTACGGCGACCCGGGTCCGGGCGCTTGCCCGCTGGCCGAGAGCGCGCCGCTCAGGCCGTCGAATCCCTACGGCCACACCAAGGTCTGCGTTGAGCGGATGCTGCGCGATCTCGCTGCCTCGGAGGAGGGTTGGCGAATCCTCTCGCTGCGCTACTTCAACCCGGCCGGGGCCCACCCGAGCGGCCTGATCGGCGAGGATCCGCGAGGCGTGCCCGAGAACCTGCTGCCGAGCGCCATGCAGGCCGCCGCCGGCCGGCTGCCGCAGCTACGGGTGTTCGGGACGGACTATCCGACCCGGGACGGCACGGCCATCAGGGACTATCTCCACGTCGTCGACGTAGCGACGGGGCACCTTGGGGCCCTTGACCACCTGCCGGCGATCGAAGGCTGCGCGGAGTACAACCTGGGAACCGGGCGCGGAGTGACGGTCTTCGAAGTGCTCGAGGCCGTGCGGCGGGCTAGTGGCCACGAGCTCTCGACCGTTGTCGAGAGCAGGCGGCCGGGGGACGCAACGGAAGTCTGGGCCGACCCGTCGCTTGCGGAGCGAGAACTCGGCTGGACCGCTGAGCGTGGCCTGGACGAGATCTGCGTCGACGCCTGGCGCTGGCAGAGAACGAATCCCGAGGGCTACGGGAGTTGAGCGGAGACTGCAAACCGGCAGCCGGAGATGCGCCGCTCGAGGTCTTCGTCTACTACGACTTCGCATCCAGCCTGAGCTACGTGGCGCACCGGGTGCTGGCGCGGATCGACGAACCGCTCGCGGCGGAGCGCGTCGACCTGCGGTGGAAGGCGATCGATCTGACCGGCGTGGGGAACTTCCAGCGCGGCCGGCTGCTTGACCCGGCGCGACGGCAGAGTCTCCTGAGGGTGGCGGCGGCGCTGGACGTGGACTTCGATCCACCCGAGTACTGGCTCGATTCGCGCCTTGCCGGCGAGGTCGCGGTGGTCCTGGACGAGCGAATCGACCGCGGACTCGACCCGGCGATCGAACGGGAATGGCGGGCTGCCGCGTTCGAGGCGTACTACGAACGGCGGAGCGAGATCGAAGACCTGCTGCGGGACTTCGGGCGCCGCACCCCCTTTCCGCTCGGCGCCGCCGCCGATCTCGCGGCCGGCCGGCGGCTGACCGAGGTGACGCGGAGCGCGGTGGCGGCCGGGGTCGAGGGCGTGCCGACCCTGATGCTCGACGTCTTCCCGCTGTGCGGTATCCACGACGAGGAGACGATGCTGGGGATGATCCGGCGCTACGCTCGCCGGCGCCGGCGGCTGAAGGCGGACGCGGCGGTCGGGGTGAACTGAGTGCGCGGGCTTGCCCTTGCGGCGGCCGGGGCCGCGATGCTGGGTTGCGCGGCCGAAGAGGGCTCTTCGGAGGCGCCAGTCTCGCCACCGGCCGACGCAGTGTCCGTCTCCGCCGTGACGTTCGTTGACGTGACGGCCGAAACCGGCCTCGACTTCGTCCACGCTACGGGCTCGGCTGGGACGTTTCCCATGCCGGCGATCATGGGCGGCGGCGTCGCGGCGTTCGACGCCGACGGCGACGGCCTGCTGGACCTCTACTTTCCTAACGCGGGCAGCGACATCGCCGGCGAGCCTGGGAGCAACCGCTTGTACCTGCAGAACCCGCGCGGCCGTTTCGTAGACGCGACGGCGGGTTCCGGGCTCGACGACCCGGGCTACGGCATGGGCGCCGCGGTCGCGGACATCGACAACGACGGCGACCTCGACCTGTACGTGACGAACCTGGGCCCCGACGTGCTCTACCGGAACGAGGGCGGCGGCCGCTTCGTCGACGCCACCGACTCGTTCGGCGTCGCAACGCCCGGCTGGTCGACCTCGGCGGTGTTCTTCGACGCGGACCTCGACGGCTGGCTCGACCTGTACGTCGCCCGCTACGTCCAGTGGCACGAGGCGCGCGAGTGCCAGGTCCAGGGTGGGCGGGTCGATTACTGCGGCCCGCAGCAGTTCGAGGGCGAGGCCGACGTCTTCTACCGGAACGAGGCCGGCCGGCGCTTCGTCGACCGCAGCCGGGACGCCGGTGTTTCGCTGATCGAGGACGCCGGCCTGGGCGTCGCCGCTGCCGATCTCGACGACGACGGACTGGCCGATGTCTACGTCGCAAACGACGCCGACCCGAACCAGCTCTGGATCAACCGGGGCGACGGGATCTTCGAGGACGACGCGGTGCTGCTCGGTGCGGCCTACAATCGGTTCGGTGTAGGCGAGGCGGGAATGGGCATAGCACTGGGCGACATCGACGGCGACCGGGACCTCGACCTGTTCCTGAGTCACCTGATCGAGGAGACGAACACGCTGTACGTGAACCTGGGCGGAACGCCGGGGGCGACGGATGGCTTCGAGGACCGGGCCGCCGAGGCCGGCCTGGCGGCGCCAAGCACGCCGTACACGGGCTTTGGCACCGCTTTCTTCGACGCCGACAACGACGGGGATCTGGATCTGGCCGTGGTCAACGGAGCGGTCAAGCGGCGCCCGGAGGTGCTGTCGGAACGAGACGACTGGTTCTGGCGCGGCTACGCCGAGCCGAACCTGCTGATGCTCGGCGACGGCGCCGGCGTCTTCGCCGACGCCAGCGCCGCTTCCGGCGACTTCGGGACGGCGCTCGACGTGAGCCGCGGCCTCGTCCCCTTCGATCTGGAAGGCGACGGCGATCTGGATCTGCTGGTCAGCAACCTGGAGGGTCCGGCGCGCGTCTACCGCAACGAGACGATCGCGGAAGGCGAGACGGCGGGCGCAACCGGGGCCGGCTGGGTGCGGCTACGAGTGATCGACCCCGAACTGCGTCGCACGGCGATCGGCGCCTCGGTCGTAGCCAGGATCGACGGCCGTCCGCTCCGGCGCCTCGTACTGCCGCTCGGCGGCTACCTGACCGGCGGCGAAGCGCCAGTCCACATCGGCCTCGGCGACGCGACCGCCGTCGAGCGCTTCGAGGTGACCTGGCCCGGCGGCGCGCTCGAGACCTTTGACGGCGCCGCCAGCGGCAGCGAAGTGACTCTCCTCCGCGGAGAAGGCCGATGAGGAGGTTTGCCGCGCTCAGTGTCTTCGTCGCCGCCGCTGCGGGCGGCAGTGAGCTCCCAGCGCCTGACCTCACCGCCGTCGAACCCCGCGTACGCACGGCCATCGAGAAGGAACTCGCCACCGCGGCCCGCGAACCCGACTCGCCCTCCACCTGGGGCCGGCTCGCCATGGCCCTGCATGCTCACCAGTTCGACGACGAGGCCGCGGCCGCTTACACCGAGGCCGCGCGGCTGGCGCCCGGCGACTTTCGCTGGATCTACCTGCGAGCGAACGTCGAAGAGGCGAGCGATCCGGTCGCGGCGACGGCGCTCTACCGTCGGGCCGTCGAAATCGACCCCAACTACGCGCCGGCCCACATCCGGCTCGCTTCTGCTCTGGAGAAGATCGGCTTCGCCACGGACGCGGACGCCCACTACCAGCAGGCTGCACGTCTCGAGCCCGACAACGCGGTGGCCCATCTCGGCCTCGGCCGGCTCGCCCTCGCCGGCGGCGACGTCGATCAGGCCACGCGGCACCTCGAACGGGCATACGAACTGAGCCCCGAGACCCAGGCGATCGTCGCCATGCTGTCGCGCGCCCGGCACCGTGCAGGCGACCGCGACGGGGCGAGGCGTCTCGCCCAGGCGGCGCGGGACCTGCCGCCGTTGCTCCACCAGCGCGACCCGCGCCGGGCCCAGGTCGACCTGCTGGCCGTCGACTCGGAGAGCTTCCTGCGGCGGAGCAAGACCTACCGGGAGACTGGGCAGTTGCAGGCTTCGCTCGGGGAACTCCGGCGCCTGATCGAACTGGAGCCCGGCAACGCGCAGGCGCACTTCGCGGCGGCCGGCGTCCATGATCGGATGAACCGCCCACGGGAAGCGGCCGCGGCCGCCCGCCGCGCGCTCGAACTCGATCCCGATCTGGCGGGTGGGCAGGCCGTGCTGGCGGGCGCCCTGTTCAAGCTCGGACAGTTCGGGGAGGCGGCCGCCGAGGCCGAGCGCGTCCTTGCCGAAGACCCGGCCGACATCCACATGCTGCTCGTCACGACGATGCTGGCGATGCGGGAGAACGACGTGGCGCGGGCTCTCGAGCGGCTCGACCGAGCGGCCGGGGTCGGCGCCTCCGAACCGCGGATGCGGGAACTGATGATTCAGCTCCAGCTCGAACTGGCGGACGCCCTGGGTGGCGCCGGCCTCTACGACGACGCGGCCCGCCGGATCGAACAGGTGGTCGAGACGCTCGAACGGGCCGGCGCCGACGACGGCGAGCTGCAGGTACACCGGCGGCTGCTCGCCCGGTATCGCGAGAGGGCACGCGGATGAGCGCGCCGGGACCGGAGACCGCAGTGCCGGTACGGGTCCGGGTGGCGCCGTCGCCGACCGGCGACCCCCACGTCGGCACCGCGTATCAGGCGCTCGTGAACCTGGCCTTCGCGCGCAGCCGCGGCGGCGTGTTCGTACTGCGGATCGAGGACACGGACCGCGCCCGCTCGAGCCGCGAGTCGGAGGCGGCGATCCTCGACGCCCTGCGCTGGCTGGGCCTGGACTGGGACGAGGGCCCGTACCGGCAGAGCGAGCGGCTGGAGTTGTACCGCTCGGAGGTCGACCGTCTGCTCGCGGACGGCAGCGCCTACCGCTGCTTTTGCACCCGGGAGCGGCTCGACGAGATGCGCCGGGAGAACCGCGCGCAGCAGCGTTTCCCGGGCTACGACCGCCGGTGCCGGGACCTGCCGGTCGCCGAGTCCGAGCGCCGAGCGGCCGCGGGAGAGCCCCACACGATCCGCCTGGCCATGCCGACCGAGGGCGAATGCGTCATGCGGGACCGGCTACGCGGCGAGATCCGCCGCGAGTGGGAGCTGATCGACGACCAGGTGATCCTCAAGGCCGACGGCTATCCCACCTATCACCTCGCGTGCGTCGTCGACGACCACGCGATGGGGATCACCCACGTGATCCGCGGCGAGGAGTGGATCAACTCGCTGCCCAAGCACCTGCGGCTATACGAGGCACTGGGCCACGAACCGCCGACCTTCTGCCACCTGCCGCTCCTGCGGAACAACGACGCGAACCGGTCGAAGCTCTCCAAGCGGCGCAACCCGACCTCCATCACCTGGTTCCGGGACGCCGGTTTCCTGCCGGAGGCGCTGCTCAACTTCCTGGGGCTCATGGTGTCGAGCCGGGCCGAGGGCGAGGAGAAGTTCAGCCTGGACCAGCTCGTGGACGGTTTCCGCCTGGACGACATCTCGCTCGGCGGCCCCGTCTTCGACCTCGACAAGCTGCGCTGGCTGAACGCCCGCTACCTGCGCGAGGACTATGACGCCGACGGCCTGGCGGACCTCGTGCGGGAATGGTCGATGGGGCGGGAACGGCTTTCCGCGATCGCCGCCCTCGCGCAGCCTCGCCTGGAGACGCTCGGCGACTGGGGCCGGCTGACGAACTTCCTGTTCGTCGACGCGCCGGCCGTCGAGTCGGAGAAGCTGGCGGTCAAGGGTCTCGAAGAGGCTCAGGTCGCCGAGGCGTTTCAGTTCATGCTGTGGACGCTGGAGCGCGAGCAGGACTTCACTGCCGACGTCATCCAGGGCCACTTTCGGCGTCTGTCCGAAGCGCTTGGACTCAGCCTGCGCAACCTGACGCGCCCCTTCTACGTCGCCATGTCCGGCGAGACGGCCTCGCTGCCCCTGTTCCAGTCGATGGAGATCCTCGGTCCGGACCTGGTGCGCGCCCGCATTCGCCGCGCCATCGAGGCGCTGGGCGGCATCTCCGGCAAGCGAATGAAGAAGCTGCAGAAGCGGTTCGAGGCGCTAGCGGGCTGACGCCTTCTGCGCCCGCTCGATCTTCGCCCACGTATCCCGCAGCGTCACCGTTCGGTTGAACACCGGCGCGCCGGGCGCGCTGTCCGGATCGACGCAGAAGTACCCGAGCCGCTCGAACTGGACCCGGTCGCCCGGCGCGGCTTCGGCAAGGCTGGGCTCGAGCCGGCAATCCTTCAGAACCTCCAGCGAACCCGGATTCAGGTGATCCTCGATCTCGCCGGGCGCACCGCCGGGGTTTGGGTGATTGAAGAGCCGGTCGTAGAGGCGGACCTCGGCCGGGATCGCGTGGGCCGCCGATACCCAGTGCAGCGTGGCTTTGACCTTGCGGCCGTCCGGCGCGTCGCCGCCGCGTGTGGCGGGATCGTAGGTGCAGCGGAGTTCGACGACGTTGCCTTCCTCGTCCTCCACGACGTCCGTGCAGGTGATGAAGTAGGCGTAGCGGAGCCGCACCTCCCGGCCCGGCGCGAGCCGGAAGAACTTCCGCGGCGGGTCGCGCCGGAAGTCGTCCCGCTCGATGTAGAGGACCCTTGAGAAGGGCACCTTGCGGGTGCCGGCCGAGGCGTCCTCCGGGTTGTTGATCGCCTCGAGTTCCTCTTCGTGGTCCTCGGGATAGTTCTCGATCACGACCTTGAGCGGCCGCAGCACGGCCATGACCCGCGGCGCGGTCCGGTTCAGCTCGTTGCGAATCGCGAACTCGAGCTGGCTCAGGTCGACGACCGAGTCGTTCTTCGTCAGACCGACGCGCGCGCAGAGGTCGCGGATCGCTTCGGGCGGGCAGCCGCGGCGGCGGAGCGCGGTCAGGGTGGGCATGCGGGGATCGTCCCAGCCGTCGACCAGGCCTTCGTCGATCAGCCGTCTCAGCTTGCGTTTCGAGGTCAGGGTGTACGTCAGGTTGAGGCGGGCGAACTCGATCTGCTGCGGCAGGTGGATGCCGTCGATGTGGTCGAGGAACCAGTCGTAGAGCGGCCGGTGGTCCTCGAACTCGAGGGTGCACAGCGAGTGGGTCACGCCCTCGATCGCGTCGGACTGGCCGTGCGCCCAGTCGTACATGGGGTAGATGCACCACCTGGAGCCCGTACGGTGGTGGTCCGCGTGGAGGATCCGGTAGAGCACCGGGTCGCGCAGGTTCATGTTCGACGAGGACATCTCGATCTTCGCGCGCAGCGTGTGCGCTCCGTTCGGGAACTCGCCGCTCTTCATCCGTTGGAACAGGTCGAGGTTCTCCTCCACGGAGCGTTTGCGGTAGGGGCTCTCGCGGCCCGGCTCGTTCCAGCGCCCGCGGTAGGCGCGCGCCTCCTCCGGACTCAGGCTGCAGACGTAGGCCTTGCCCTTTCGGATCAACTCCACCGCCCACTCGTAGAGCTGGTCGAAGTAGTCCGAGGCGTAGAGCGCCTCACCGCCCCAGTCGAAACCGAGCCAGCGCACGTCGCGCTCGATGGCCTCGACGTACTCGGTGTCCTCCGCGGTCGGGTTCGTGTCGTCGAAGCGGAGGTTGCAGTGGCCGCCGTACTCCGCGGCGACGCCGAAGTCGAGGCAGATCGCCTTCGCGTGGCCGATGTGCAGGTAGCCGTTCGGCTCCGGCGGGAAACGGGTGACGACCTTGCCGCCGTGCTTGCCGGCGGCGACATCGGCGCGCACGCGCTCACGGATGAAATCGAGGGGCCTGGAAGTGGCGGAATCGTCGGTCATGGCGGCTTGGCCGCAGCGTATTGCTGCGGAGCAGCGGAGGTTATCGCGCCCAGGCAGGCGTCATCAGCCGTCGAAACGGTAGCCGAGCCCGTGCACCGTGACGATGAACTCGGGCCGGCCCGGATTCGGTTCGATCTTCTGCCGCAGCGACGACACGTGGACATCGACGGTGCGGGTCGTCGGCGTCGCGTCGTAGCCCCAGACCTCGTCGAGCAGGCGGTCGCGGTCGTGAACCTGACCGCGGTGCTCGATCAGGTACCTGAGCAGGCGGTACTCGAGCGCCGAGCAGGCTACGTCGGTTTCGGCGCCGCCGTCATCGATGCGCCACACCTGGGCGCGGTCGAAGTCGACGCGGACGTTGCCGAAGCGGTAACCGCGGGGTGCGTCGGTCGCTGTTGGCGATGCCGGCGCTCCGTCCCGGCTTCGTCGCATCAGCGCCTCGATGCGGGCCAGCAGCTCCAGCGTCTCGAACGGCTTGGCGAGGTAGTCATCGGCGCCGAGCTTGAGCCCGAGGACGCGGTCGACGAGTTCGTTACGGGCGGTCAGCATCAGGATGGGGAGGTCGATCCCGTCCCGGCGGAGGTCCCGGCACACGTCGAAGCCGTTCTTGCCCGGCAGGTTGACGTCGAGCAGGACGACGTCGAAATCGCCGTCTCTGGCCAGCCGTTCGCCCGACGGGCCGTCGGCCGCGATGACGACCTCGTAGCCTTCCGCGGCCAGTCGGTCACGCAGGGTGCGGGCAAGGCTGGGTTCGTCCTCGACCAGGAGCAGGCGCGCGTTCATGGAGTGTGCACCGGCAGCACGACGCGGAAGGTCGTGCGCCCGGGCTCGCTGTCCACGGTGATCGAACCGCCGTGCTCCTCTATCGTGTTGCGCGCGAGGCTCAGGCCCAGGCCCGAACCGGGAAGACCGCTCTCGGTCGCGGTGACGCCGCGGACGAAGGGATCGAAGATACGCCGCTGTTCGCCCTTCGGGATGCCGGGGCCGCGGTCGGTGACGGCCACGGTAACCCCACGTCCATCGGCGTCGGCGCTTGCATCGACTCTCACCCGCACCGCGCCGTCGGCGCCGCGGCCGTACTTGGCCGCGTTGTGCAGGAGGTTCATGAAGACGGTGATCAGGCCCTCGCGGTCGCCCCGGAGCGGGAGCAGATCGTCCAGCCCTTCCAACTCGAGTTGGACGCCGTTCTCCTCCAGAAACCACTTCGACTCGGCGACTGTCGTGCGCAGCAGTTCGCCGAGGTCGATGTCGGCCGTGGCTTTCCGCGCCGTACTCCGGCCGATGCCGGCCCACTGGAGCGCCTGCTGAACCAGCCGCGACAGTCGGCGCTCCTCGCGTTCGATCAGCTCGCCGTAGCCACGGACATCATTGGACCGGTGGACGATCCCGCTCCGCAGGTTCTCGCCCGCCGAGCGGATCGCCTGGAGCGGCGTGTTCAGCTCGTGAGAAACCCCGGCGACGAAGTCGACCTGCTGGGCGGCCAGAGCCCGGGCGCGGCGGGCCGACACGAGGACCAGGGCGAAGGCGACGCCGATCAGGAACAGGGCGCCCGAGCTGTGGTAGAGGTTGCGCCGGCGTGCCGCGCTGGTCGCGGCTTCAAGCGACCCTCTGCGGTGCGTGATGCGCACCAGCCAGGGTCCGCCGGGCTGCCCGAGCGCTGGTGGGCCGCGTTCTGCCCGTTCGCCGCGGCCGCGGCCGCCAGGCCCGAAACGACGGCGACTCTCGCGCCCGACCGCGCGGAATGCCGCGAACTCGATATCGGCCGGTCGCGCAGCCGCATTCGCGCCGTTCTCGGCCCGATCACCGGAGAGCGGATACAGGAGCCGGGGAGGGGAACTGGTCGTGTCGGTCACCGTGACCAGGTACGTGGGCGCAGCGCCCTCCGCGGCGGCGCCGAAGTGCCGCTCGATCAGCGCCGGCAGCATCTCTTCCTCGATCGTCGTGGTACTGAGAGTCGCCACGATGAGGCCCGCCGGACCGGGTGGCCCGCCCCGGCCGCGAGCCGGGATCGGCATGACCAGTCTGTCTGTCCGCTGCGTCGGCGCTGAACTACCGGGTCGGCGCTGGAGACGGTCCAGTTCTTCGAGGACGTCAGGGTCCGTCTCGGCCTGGAGTTGGCCGCCGTCCTCGTCCAACCGGAAGACCCGGCGCGTCGAACGGCGGTCCGCGAACACGATACGCGTCCGGTCGAGGATGGCCGGAAAGTCGGCGCTTTCGCGCCAGTCCTGGAGAAGACGAGAGAGCGTGTCGGCGAGCAGTGCTGATCGTTCTTCGCCGCGGGCCGGGCGCGGACTGCTGGAAGTTGCCGCTCGCAGCAGGGTCAACTGGAGTTCAGACAGCTGGCCGTCGATGTCGTTGGCGAGCAGGCGGCTCGATTCCTCGAGGTTTGCCCGCATCCGCTGGTTTGCGGCGTCGCTGAGCGCACCGGTCCAATGGTACTGGAGTACCGCCAGCGCTGTCAGGAGGACGGTGGCGAGCAGAGCGATAACGAGCAGCCAGCGGTCGCTCGAGGCCTTTCCGCGGCCGGAGATGGGCCGAACAGCCATGGGGAGTCAGTGTAGCTACAGCCAGGGCCGCGAAAACCGGGTCGGCGAGAGGCTTTACAAGCGTTACAAACATCTTGCACCGGCTTGATGACAGGCCGGGCCAGGGCTCCGTACTGTCTCTTCACGTTTGATCCCTCACACCCCTAAGAGGAGGTGCTCGAAATGAAGACAACCCTGAACCGTTCGATCCGGATCGCCCGCATCCTGCTTCCCGCTCTGATCGTCGCGGCCGCGACTGGGTTCGCCGCGGCCGAAGAGGGCGAAGGTCGCCAGTCCAAGCGGAGTGCCCGCGGCGACTTCGCGGAGCGCGACGCCGAGCGCATGGCTCGAGTGCTCCAGTTGACGGAAGACCAGCAGGAGGAGTGGCGCCGTTTGCGCGAGGAGCACGAAGCGAGCGTGCGGCCTCTGATGCGTCAGATGCGCGACATCACTGAGCGTCTCGAGACCGAGGCGAACCTCAAGAACCCCGATCCGGCCCTCGTCGGCCAGTTGGAGCTCGACCGCCGTGCGGTGGCGCGTCAACTGAGAGACTCGAGAGTCCAGGTTCACGAGGATGCGACGCGGTTGCTCGACCGTGACCAGCGGATCCGCTGGGAGGCCCTGCAGGAGAATGGCCGCGGCGGCTTCCGGGGCCTCTTCGGCCCAGGCGGCCGTGGTCCTCGTCCCCGGCACTGAACGCGCGCAGAAACCAGCCTCCGTTCCACGGGCGGGCGTCCTTCGGGCGCCCGCCCTTTACGTGGCGGGGAAGCTAGGATCGCGCCTCATCGATCAGTTCGGGCGGTGGGATTCTCCGCCTGGGGAGGTAGGTCTTATGGCAGACGTTGCTTTCGTCGGACTCGGAGTCATGGGCTATCCGATGGCTGGCCACCTGGCGGCAGCGGGGCACCGTGTGACGGTGTACAACCGCACGGCGGAAAAGGCGGAGCGGTGGGTGGAGGAGCACGGCGGCAGGAGCGCGCCGACCCCCGCCGAGGCCGCGGCGGGCGCGGAGTTCGTGTTCTGCTGCGTCGGCAACGACGACGACGTGCGGGCGGTGACGCTGGGATCCGGCGGCGCGCTAGAGGGGATGGCGGCCGACAGTGTCCTGGTCGACCATACGACGGCGTCGGCCCGCCTTGCCCGCGAGCTCGCGGGTGCCTGCACCGAGAAGGGCCTTGGCTTCCTCGACGCCCCGATCTCGGGTGGTCAGGCGGGCGCCGAGAACGCGGCGCTGACCGTCATGTGCGGCGGCGAACCGGCCGTCTTCGAGCGGGTGAACGCGGTCATCGACTGCTACAGCCGTGCCGTCACCCTCCTCGGTCCCGCCGGAAGCGGCCAGTTGACGAAGGCGGTCAACCAGCTCTGCATCGCCGGCATCGTTCAGGGCCTCTCCGAAGGCATCCACTTCGCGGAGAAGGCCGGCTTGGACCCGCTGGCCGTGATCGGAGCGATCTCGACAGGCGCCGCGGGTTCCTGGCAGATGGACAACCGCGCCGAGACGATGGTCCAGGGCAAGTTCGAGTACGGCTTCGCGGTCCAGTGGATGCGCAAGGACCTCGGCATCGCGCTGGAGGAGGCGCGCAGCAACGGCGCTCACCTGCCCGTGGCCGCGCTCGTCGACCAGTTCTACAGCGAGGTCACCGCGCTCGGCGGTCTGCGCTGGGACACGTCGAGCCTGGTGGTGCGGCTGCGGGCGATGAGCGAGGGCGCGACGAGCTCCTAGCGCTCGCCGTCCTGGCTTCTCTGGCGCGCCCCAGTCAGTTCTGCTTCTGCTCCTGGTCCTCGACCCGCTCCACGCGGGGGACCACGCCCATCAGGGGGCCGCGCGAAAACAGCGTCCCGAGCGGACCCTCGTCGGCATCCACGCCGGCGGGCAGGACTGGGGTCGTCAGCTCCACGTCCGCGCCCCGGCGCAGCAACGGGGCAGCGGCCGCGGCCGTGCCCGTGTTCAGCCAGTACCAGGCGCCGTCTTCGAGACCGTCGGCCTCCAACCGGCCAGACACCGAGGTGCCGTCCTCGTCGAAGCAGCCGGGCAGAAGCGCCACGATCAGGCCGTCCTCGCCCGCGTCAAGCGGATGACTCTCCGCATCGGCCTCGCCGCACGCCAGCCGTACCGTGGCTCGGCTGCCGTCCAGCGGACGGCCGACGATCCCGCCGCCGCCCTTCCAGTACGGCGCGACGTGCTCGCCTCCGCCCTCCAGGTCGACGAGATGCGGCACGATGCCCATGAACCCGGACTCGTCGTGGACCATCAGCGTGCCGTGCCATGCGTCCCGCACCGATAGCACGAAGCGGCGGTCGCCGCTTGGGCGCGCGGTGACGCCGTTCGGCACGGGTGGCCTCAGCTCGGGATTCAGCGACTCCTCGCAGACCAAGGGTGCGACGGCGACGTTGTGGTCGCCGTTGACCCAGTACCAGCCGTCGCCGTCGATGCCCTCGAAGGTCATCTCGCCGTCGATCGGCCGGCCGTCGTCGGTCGTGCACACCGGCTGGCTGACCGTGCGCACGATCAGGCCGTCTTCGCCGGCGCGCTCGCGGCTCGTGTAGCTCTTTCCGCCGCACTCGATCCGGACCATTGCCGACTCACCGTCGGCGGGCCTGACGGCGAACCCGCCTGTGCCGTGCCAGTACGGCGCCAGGCGGGACGGACACGCCGGCTCGGGCTCGGGCTCCGGCTCCGGCTCGGGTTCAGGCGGCGGCGGTTCTGGCGGCGCGCCACAGCCATCAGCGCCGCCGGGATACCCGTAGGACAGGTCGAATGCCTCCGCGAGGTTGCCTGCGAGATCCTTGATCGGGTTTGTCGAGGGCGGCGTGTAGACCAACCTCCAGACCTTCCGCACCTCCGACGGCGAAGGGAGTGGTGGACGCAGTTCCAACACCAGGGCACTGTCGCCGAACACGCCGTAGCCGATGCGTACTCCGCTCAAACCCCGGTCGACGTCGCATATCTTGAACTCGAAGGCATCTGTCCCGGGGACCGAGTCCCTGTCGAGAGGCTCGCTGGCGGCAATGACCCAATCACCGCGTCCTCCTGGCGTGACCGCGTACAGCGAGACGTTGCCCCCTATCGTGGGCGGCGTCGTGTCCTGCTGCGTCCATCCGGACGACGCCGAGCCCAGGAGGACTACCATCAGGCTGGCATGCGCTAGTCGGCCCACTACACCTGCTCCTCCTGCACTTCGAGCCGCGGCACCACGGCCACCAGGGGGCCGCGGGTGAGCAGCGGCCCCAGAGGACCCTCCTCGGCGTGGTTCCGGTGCGTGTGCATGAGATTCGGCGCCGGCTACTGCGGCCGAGCTCACTCATCCGACCCCTCAATAGTGTGACGCCCACGAGCGATCTTCTGGCGATCAAGCCAGAACGAAACGCGATGAATCAGGAACGGGATCAGCCCACTCCGCCCTCGTCGCGGGGATTCGCAACCGAGGAAGTGGAGGAAGGGTTGGCCCCGGGTTTGGGGCCGGGACAGATCAGGACACGTTCGGGTCACCGGCGACGTAGAACCGCCAGAGTCGTTTCGGGGCTCGCGTGACGCCGATGCGGCCGCTACGTCCGGGGTTCGCAGGGGGCGGCGTACCGTCGTCGGCGATGTAGATCGGCAGACGCTGGCGGGGATGATTGGACGCGCCGACCAGGTCGTTTCCATCGTCGCGTCGGTCGAGGCCGAAGGCCTGACACAGGCGGGCGGGGCCTGAGCAGAGATCGACGGCAAGGAACGGCCGTGTGGAACGCCGGCGGCTGGCCGCGTTGCGTGCCCGGCGCATGATGCCGACGCCAGCGAGCGGTGCGGCCGCGCGCAGCAGGACGGCGGAGCACGCGCCGTCTTCGCCGCAGACGACGTTGGCGCAGTGGTGCATGCCGTAGGTGAAGTAGACGTAGAGTTTCCCGGGTGGCCCGAACATCGTTCGCGTACGGTCCGTAGGGCCCCGGTAGCCGTGGCTGGAGGGATCGTTCGCGCCCTCGTAGGCCTCGACTTCGACGATCCGCGCGGCGCGCCGGCCGCGGACGAGGACTTTGTTCAGGAGCTGCGGCGCGACGTCGAGCGCGGTGGGGCGGTAGAACGAGCGGGAGAGCAGCGAGAGGCGGGAAGAGCCCGTGCTCAGACCGGCACCTCGTCCAGGTTCGTCTCGGGCCCCATGTAGGCCCGGATCTCCGGAGGGGTTTCCTGCTTCGTGTAGTCGGGCACCTTCACGCTGACGTAGACGACCTCGCCGGTGAAGATGGGTCGTCCTTCGTGAGTGCCCCGGTAACCGAGGATCCAGGAAGTCCGTCCCCAGTGCTTGATGGCGAGGTCGATGTCGAGCAGGTCGCCGTCGGTGACCGAGCCGAGGAAGTCGATCGTCGTGCGGCGAAGCATCATGTCCCAACCGAGACTGTTGCGGAGCTCCCGGATCGGCAGCAGCCAGGTCTCCATGGCGTCGTCCATGTAGGCCATGTAGTGGGCGTTGAAGACGACCCCCTGCTTGTCGACCTCACCGTAGCGGACGCGGATCGTGTGGCGGTAGGGCGTGGTCATCGAGCCCGTGGCGATCTAGAAGCTAGGTTCGAGACCCACCGCCCAGGCGGCGAAGGCCCACTGGTTGGCGACATCCTCGATCTGCATCGATGTCGGCTTGCCTGCCCCGTGGCCGGCCCGGGTCTCCACCAGGATCAGGACGGGGTTGTTGCAACCCTGGCCTCGTTGCATCTCCGCCGCGTACTTGAAGCTGTGCCAGGGCACGACGCGGTCGTCGTGATCGGCGGTGGTGATCAGGGTCGGCGGGTAGCAGGCGCCTTCCTGCACGTTGTGGAGTGGAGAGTAGGCGTACTGGGCCCGGAATTCATCCTCGTTCTCGGAGAGGCCGTAGTCCGTTGACCAGTTGCGCGCGTTGGCGCTCGGCAGGTGGTAGCGCAGCATGTCGAGGACGCCGACCGCCGGCAGGGCCGCCGCGAACAGGTCGGGCCGCTGGTTCAGGGTGGCGCCGACGAGGAGGCCGCCGTTGCTGCCGCCCTGGATCGCGATCCGCCTGGAGCTTGTGTAGCCCTCGGCGATCAGCCATTCCGCAGCGGCGATGAAGTCGTCGAAGACGTTCTGCTTGTTCAGCTTGGTCCCTGCGAGGTGCCACTCACGGCCGTACTCGCCGCCTCCGCGCAGATTGGGAATCGCCAGCACGCCACCCATTTCGAGCCAGGCGAGGCGCGAAGAGGAGAAACCGGGCGTCAGCGGGAGGTTGAAGCCACCATAGCCGTAGAGGAGAGTGGGATGGTCGCCATTCTTTTCGAGCCCTTTGCGGTGGGTGATGAACATCGGGATGCGCGTTCCGTCAAGGCTCTCGTAGAACACCTGCTCGGTCTCGTAGCCGTCGAGCTCCGCGTCGATCGCGGGGCGGCGGACCAACGTACTTTCACCGGTGGCCACGTCGTACCGGTAGACTTGGGACGGCGTGCCGAAGCTGGAGTAGGAGTAGTAGGTCTCCGGATCCTCCCATCGGCCGCCGAAGCCGCCCGCAGTACCGATGCCCGGAAGCTCGACCTCGCCGGCCGGGGTCGCCGGACGGGTTCCGTTCGGCTCAGCCAGGCGGACTACCGTGCGGGCATCGTGCAGGTAGTTGAGCACCAACTTGCCGCCGACCGCCGAAGCGTAGGACAGTGTGTCCTCGGCCTCCGGCACGACCTCGTGGAGCGTCGGGTTCCCTTCTTCCGAGTCGTCGCTCACGTCCACCGCGACGATCCGGTTGCGCGGCGCGTCCTTGTTCGTCTCGAACAGGAACACGGACCCGATGTTGACGAGGTAGCTGTAGAGCGCGTCCCACTGGTCGAGCAGGGGGCGGATGGCCGAATCCGGCTCCTCGATCTTTCGGTAGTGGACGGCATTCTCGAGATAGCCCTCCTGCAGGTTGACCAGCACGTACTTGCCGTCCTCGGAGACCGAGGCATAGGGGTTGCGGCGGGGGTGCTCGGGCTGGCTGAAGACGAGTCGGTCCTCACTCTGGTCCGTGCCCAGGGCGTGGAAGTACGCCGACACCGCCTTGGCGCCGTCACCCCTCGTCGGGTCGTCCTCGCGTGGGGGATAACGACTGTAGAAGAACCCGGAGTTGTCCGGCATCCACGACACCCCTGTGAACTTCGTAAAGTCGATCAGGTCGCCCGTGTCTTCGCCGCTCTCGACGTCGCGGACCTTCCATTTCCGCCAGTCCGAGCCGCCGTCCGACTGCGCGTACGCGACGTAGCGGCCGTCCCGGCTGGGCGCGAACCCGGCCAGCGCCACTGTGCCGTCCTGGCTCCACGTGTTCGGGTCGAGCAGCACGCGGCCCGGCGGCTCGTCGCCTTCCGGGTCCATCGACTCGGCCACGTAGACCACGCTCTGGTCCTGGAGTCCGTCGTTACGGTTGTAGAAGTAGCGCTTGCCCCACTTGCCGGGCGTGCTCCAGCGCTCGTAGTTCCAGATCTCGCTCAGCCGCTCCTCGATCGCTTCGCGGCCGGGGAGCGTCGCCAGAAAGGGCCCGGCGACGGCGTTCTGCGCCGCCACCCAGGCCGCCGTCTCCTCGCCGTCGAGGTCCTCGAGCCAGCGGTACGGATCCGCGACCTGGACGCCGAAATAGTCGTCGACCTGGTCGACCGTCCGGGTCTCCGGGTACTCGACGGTCCCGGAGTCGGAGGGTTCGGTGGAACAGGCCAAGAGGGTCAGGACAAGAGCCGGCAGAAGCCGGCAAAGAGTCGGTTTCATGATGGGGCGGGATTATAGGCGCGCCGTTGGCCCGCGCCGCCCATGACGAGCACGACGTTCAGAGCCCCAGCGCCTCGCGGCACCAGACGCTGACCGCGTCCGCCACTTCTCGGTCGACGTCCTCCTGCCGGCGCCCTGACCGCTTCAGCACGTGCAGGCTGTGGTCGCCGCCCTCGACGAAGTGGAGAGTCGCGCGGGAGCCGAGACGGTCGCAGACACCGGTCAGCAGTTCGGGGTCGGCGAGCCGATCCCTGGTGCCGTTCAGGAAGAGCATCGGTTTCTCGACCTGGCTCAGGTGGTCCGCGCGTGACGTTCCGGGCTTGCCCGGCGGGTGCAGGGGGAAGGCGTGGAACACGAAGCCGGCGACGTCGAGGGCGTCGGCCGCATCGGCGCCTGAGGCCATGCGCCCGCCCATCGAGCGTCCGCCCGCGAGGAGCGGCAGTTCGGGGCGCACGGTCCTGGCCTGGGCCACCGCCGCCCGAACGGTTCGCTGCAACACAGGCCGCGGGTTCGGGGGGCGGCGACCCGTTTCACGGTAGGGAAACCGAAATCGGAGCGTGGCGATTCCTAGCCCGGCCACGCCGCGGACGAAGGTCTCCATCGTCTCGTGACGCATGCCCGCGCCGGCACCGTGGGCGAAGACGAGGAGGCAGCGTGGCTCTTCGGGTTCGAGTAGGAGAGCGCTGACCCGCTGGCCGTCACTGACAGCGATGCTGGTTTCGCTGGCCCGCGTCACAGCCCGAACATCTCCGCCGCCCGGTCGGCCAGGGTGTCGCCGATCGCCAGCGACGCCGTCGCGCCGGGTGACGGGGCGTTCAGCACGTGGAGCATCCGCGGACTCGTTTCGATCGCGAAGTCGTCGACCAGGTTGCCCTTGCGGTCCAGGGCCTGGGCACGGACGCCGGAGCCGCCGGGCATCAGGTCGGAGTCCCTAAGATCGGGGACGAAGCGGCGCAGGTCGCGGGCGAAGCGGGCGCGGCTGCCGGAGCGCGCCATCTCGCTGATGCCGACCTTCCAGAAGCGGAGGGCCATCTTCCAGAAGCCGGGATAACTCAGGCTGCTCCAGGTGTCGCGGGCATCGAAGCTGGTGCGGTCGTAGCCCTCGCGCTTGAGCGCGAGGACCGCGTTCGGGCCGGCTTCGACCGAGCCGTCGACGCGCCGGGTCAGGTGGACTCCGAGAAAGGGGAAACGGGGATCGGGGACGGGGTAGATCAGTCCGCGCAGGAGGTGACGGCGCTCCGGAGCGATATCGAAGTACTCGCCGCGGAAGGGAACGATCCGCACGTCCGGATCGAGGCCCGCCATGCGCGCCACGCGATCGGACTGAAGGCCGGCGCAGTTGATCGCGTGGCCGGCCTCGAACTCGCCGGCGGTTGTTTCCACGACGACGCCGTCAGAGCGTGGCGCGAGACCGGTGACGCGGGTCTGCAGGTGGAGGGAAACACCGGCCGCCTCGAGTTGTTCGGCGTAGGCGCGGGCCACGGCCTTGAAATCGACAATGCCGGTCTCGGGAACCCAGAGAGCGTCGACGCCGGTCGCGTACGGCTCGAACTCGGGGATCCGCTCGGGCGGGAGGCGCTCCAGGCCGGCAAGGCCGTTCGCCCGGCCGCGACGCTCCAGTTCGTTGAGTCGGGGGATCTCCTCCGGGTCGGTCGCGATGACGAGTTTGCCGCAGATCTCGTAGGGAATCCCGTGCCGGTCGCAGTAGTCGATCAGACGCTTCCGTCCGCCGACACAGTTGCGCGCCTTGAGCGATCCCTGCTTGTAGTAGAGACCGGAATGAATGACGCCGCTGTTGTGGCCGGTCTGGTGGACGGCGGGCCTGGGCTCAGCCTCGACAACGTGGATGTCGATCTGACCGAAGCGGCGGGCGAGGCTCCGGGCCGTGGCGAGACCGATGATGCCGGCCCCGATGCAGACGACGTCCGCGCGCTGGGGCAAGGCGGGCTCAGGCGCCTTCCGCCGCCGCGTCCTCGGCTGGCCGCTCGGCGGGTGCTGGCGGCAGCGCGCTCGGGTAGGTGCCTAGGATGCGGAGCTCCTTCGCCTTCGCTTCGATCGACTGGAGCGCTTCGGTCACCGGCACCGAAGCGGCGTGCCCCTCGATGTCCAGGTAGAAGCAGTAGCGCCAGGGCGTTGCCGGGATCGGTCTGGACTCGATCTTGGTCAGGTTGATGCCGCGCCGCGAGAAGCTCCGCAACACCTCGCCCAGGTCGCCCGGTTGATGCCCGGTGACCAGAAGCAGCGAGGTCTTGCACGGCACGTCGGGCGGACAGGGCGCCGCTTCCGCGGCCACTTCCACGAAGCGGGTGAAGTTCCCGGCCTGGTTCTGGATGCCCTGGGCCAGGATCTCCAGGCCGAAGACCCGCGCCGCGGGTTCGCTGGCGATGGCGCCGACCGTCTGGTCATTGCCTTCGCGGACGCGCGCGGCCGCGCCGGCGGTGTCGAACTCGGGCTGCGGCCGCAGCCAGTCGTGGTCGTGGAAGAACTGGTCGCACTGGCGAAGCGCCTGGGGATGGGAGAGCACGAGCCGGAGATCCTCGATCCTCGCGCCGGGCAAGGCGAGCAGGCAGTGCGCCACCTTGCTGATGACTTCGGCGGTGATCACCAGGCCCCCTTCGGCCAGCAGGTCGTAGGTCTCGTTGATGCTGCCGGCGGTGCTGTTCTCGATGGGCAGCAGGGCGATGTCGTGGCGGCCGTCCCGGACGCCCTCCGCGGCGCTCCGAAACAGCTCGTAGCCCTGGAGCACGACGCCTCCGGGCCGTCCGGCGTACTGCCGCTGGGCGGTCAGGTGGCTGAACGAGCCCTCCACGCCCTGGTAGGCGACCCGCAGCGGCGCCCGGTCGAGATCGCGGATGTAACCCTGCTGCGCCGCGATCGACATCTCGATCAGCAGCCGGAAGATGCGCTCGGTCTGGTGGGGGTCGAGCTCGAGTTCGGCGGCGATGGTCCGCACCCGGGTCAGCAGTTGCTCCTCGCGCAACTGGTCCCGGAACGGAAAGGCGGCGGCGATCTTGGCGCCCGCGACATCGCGCGACAGTTCGACGCGGCGCCGGAAGCCCTTCAGCAGCTCTTCGTCGACGTGCTCCAGTTCCTGGCGCACCGCCTCGAGATCGGGCAACAGGTCATTCTCGGCAGTGGCCATGAGGTACTCGACTTTCGCGGCCTCTGGTGGCCGCGAGGCGCAGTATACGGCGCTAGTGCGTAAAGGCCTGTCCTGACAGTCAGTTGGAGTGCGGCCGGATGGCGACCTTCAGGGCGTGCCGGCCGATCATCAGGTCGAGCGCCTCCGTCAACCGCTCGAGGGGCAACTCGCGTTCCACCAGTGCGCCATAGCGCTCAGGCGCGCCGATCAGCCGGTCGAGCGCCGCGCGGAACGACGAGGGCCGATGGTGGTAGACGCCCAGCAGTGTCTGTTCCTGGTAGTGGACCCGCTCCGCGTCGATCACCAGGTCTGTTCCCGGACGGCAGCCGCCGAACAGGGCGGCGACGCCACCGGGAGCGAGCGACTTCACGGCGTGATCCCAGCCGGCGGGCGTACCGGTCGCGTCGATCGCGAAGTCGAACGGATCTTCCGCCGCTGGGCCGTTGCCGTCGCCGGCGCGGCCGAGCCGCGTCTCCGCGGCGCCGAAGGGGCCCGCCGCTTCGAGGCGGTGGCTGTGTGGATCGAGGGCGCAGACGTGAGTACGCATGCTGTGGAACAGGTCGATCAGCATGAGTCCCAGCGGTCCGCAGCCGATGACCAGGGTCCGCGCCTCGGTGGGCGGACCGCTCCAGGCCCCGAGGCAACGTTCGAGGCAGTGGACGGCGCAGGCCAGAGGCTCGGCCATGGCTGCGACCACAGGGTCGAGTCCGTCGGGGCGCGGATACACGCTGCGGTTCGCAACGGCTTCGGGAATCAGCAGGTAGTCGGCGAAGGCGCCGTTCAGGTAGACGAGGTTGCGGCAGAGATTCTCGCGCTTGTGCCGGCATGGCTGGCACTCGCCGCAGGAGGCGCTGTTGGCGACAACGACGGCGTCGCCCTCGGCGTACGAGGTCCCGGCGGCGGCTCGGACGACGGTGCCGGTGACCTCGTGGCCGAAGGGCGATGGCAGGGCGAGCATGGTCGGATGGCCGCCGCGGCGGTAGACCTTGACATCCGTGCCGCAGGTGGTCGCGGCGTCGACCCGGATCAGCAGCTCGCCGGCGCTGGGTTCGGGCATCGGTGGTCGCCTCAGCTCGACGCTCCCGGGGCCGGTGAGAAAGGCCTGGGTCTGATGCTCAGGGATCATGCCGTCAGGGGTGTAACAGTACTTTCAGCGCTTCTCGCCGTCGGCACAGGTCGACGGCTTCAGTGGCGCGGTCCAGGGGCATGCGGTGGGTGACCAGCGGCGTCGGGTCGAGCGCGCCCTCGTGGAGCAGATCGAGCACGCGCGCCTGTTCGGCGGGGGAGCCCGAGTATGCGCCAATCACATGGCGCTCGGTCTTGAAGACCGCGTTGATGTCGAGCGTGACGCGGGCCTTCCTGGCGGCGTGCGCGAAGAGCACGACGCGGCCGCCCGGTCGCGTGACTTCGAGCGCCAGGTCGAAGGCCTCCTGGCCTCCGGCGGTGTCGAAGACGGCGTCGGCGCCGGCTTGAGGCTTCGCGGGGTCCGCCAGGTCGGCGATCGCGTCGGGCGGCACCGCGGTGTCGGCGCCGAGCTGCCGCGCGGTGGCCCGTCGGCCGGCGTCCGGCTCGACGATCACGATCCGACCGCCGGGAAGGACCGCCCGCAGCACCAGCAGGTGGAGCAGACCCATCGAGCCGGCGCCGATAACGACGATGGCGGGCGTCTCTCCGACGAGACCGGCGCGACCGACTCCCCGCAGCACGCAGGCGGCCGGTTCGACGAACGTGGCCGCCTCGTCGGCGAGTGCGTCGTCGAGCTTTCGCACGGTGCGTTGAACCGCCCGGGCCTTGAGCCGGAGGCGCTCGCTGAACCCTCCCGGGTCCAGCAGGTTCTCCGCGAACTGCGGGCACATCGTCTCGGCGCCCGAACGGCACAGGCGGCAGTCGCCGCACGGTGCGTGGTGGGGGGCGACGACCCGGTCGCCGGCCTGGAGAGACGCGGACCGACTCTCGACGACTCTGCCTACGACTTCGTGTCCGAGCACCTCTCCCGGCGTCCGGCCAGCGTCGTCCAGCTTGTAGAGATCGGTCCCGCAGAGGCCGCAGTAGATGAGCTCGACCAGCGCCTCACCGGTCCTGATCGGCGGCTCCGGCACCTCCGCGAGCTCCAGACTGCCTCCGTCGGTGGTGCGCGCGACCTTCACTTGTTCGCCTTGATCAGGTTCGAGCGCGGCATGTCGTTCCCGAGAGGCATTCTAGTGAGATGGAGGATGGCGGCTTTGACTCCGGAGTCGCGGTCGTGTAGGTTGCGCCTTCCGCCGGGTCCAGCTAGCAGTCCCCTGGTCGCCACGACGACCAAGAGCGCTTGATTGCCGCGCCAGGGTTGATGCAGCGGTGGACGTGAGTCCCGCCCCCTGCTTGCTCGCCCGCGCCCAATCGCCTTACCACTATCTCCCGACCAGAGGAGTCTGTTTCCTTATGCCCAAGAAGTCTCGCGCGTCCCGCCGGCGTTCGTCCGTCCGGCGTCCGTCAGGAGGGAAGCCGTTTGGCCGACATGCGTCCGGCCGAAAGGTGCGCCACGGCCACGATGCCGTCTGCGCCGAATGCGACAGCCCGACAACCGTTCCATTTCGCCCCGCCCCCGGTAGGCCGGTGTACTGCCGTTCCTGTTTCACCAGCCGTCGTGACGGCGCCGGCACCGCGGTGAACGCCGCTACCACCGAGCGGGCCGTGAACGGCGCCCGCCGCGCGGCAGAACCCGCCGCCGATCGCGGACGAGATGCTCGCTCCGGCGCCGTCTTCGCCGGCATGGCGCTGACGCGCGCGACCAGGGCGGCGATCGCGCGAATGGCCATCTCCGAGCCGACGCCGATTCAGGAAGAGTCGATCCCCGCTCTGCTGGCGGGCCGGGACCTCGTCGGGCAGGCGCAGACGGGGTCCGGAAAGACGCTGGCCTTTGCCGTGCCCATCGCTGAAGTCTGCGATCCGTCGGTCCGGCGGGTTCAGGCCCTGGTGTTGGTACCGACACGGGAGCTTGCCCTCCAGGTCGCCGGAGTCATCTTCGGTCTGGCCTCATCGCGGGGCGTATCCGTGACGCAACTCGTCGGCGGACGCCCGATCAGGCGCGAGCAGGCGGCGCTCCGGCGAGGAGTCGACGTCGTCGTCGGCACTCCCGGCCGCACCCTGGACCACCTGCGGCAGGGCTCGCTGAAGTTGGACGCCGTGCGATTCCTCGTCCTGGACGAGGCGGACGAGATGCTGGACCAGGGCTTTGCCCGCGATGTCGAGGCGATCCTCAGCCACACGCCTGCTTCACGGCAGACGGCTCTGTTCTCGGCCACCATGCCGAACTGGGTGGCGAACACGGCGAAGCAGTATCTGCGCAACCCGGTGAAGGTCGAGGTCGACGCGCGCCTTCAGGAGCTAACGGTGGAGCATCTGGTCTATTCGATCCAGAGGGACGACAAGATGGCAGCGCTCCAGACGCTGCTGGACGACCGCGGCAGCGACCCGATTCTCGTCTTCGGCCGCACGAAGCACGGCGTCAGAAAACTGGCGAAGAAGCTCGTTGCCCTGGGCTATCCGGTCGGGGCGCTGCAGGGGAACCTCAGCCAGGGCGCCCGTGAGCGCGTGATGAGGGGCTTCCGTTCCGGCGCCGCGCCGATCCTCGTGGCGACGAATGTGGCCGCCCGGGGGTTGGACGTGAACGGAATCGGCCAGGTCATCAACTACGACTTGCCGGACTCGGAGCGACTCTTCACGCACCGGGTCGGGCGGACTGGCCGCATGGGGCGTTCCGGAGAGGCGGTCACCTTCGTGACCCCGGACGAACAGCGGAAGTGGCGTGAGATTCAGCGTGGGCTTGGCCGCCGGTTCCCGCACCGGCCGTGGCGAGCGCGGTCGAGGTCTTCGTCAGTCGGCAGCGGGCTCGGTTAGCCGGGGTTGCCGCGAGGGCCGCCCTTCCTTGATGTAGATGTCGTGCTTGCTGTACGGGATCTCGATGCCCGCCTCTGCGAACGCCTTGATCGTCGCCTTCACCAGCTCGTGCGTGACGATGCCGCGAAGCACCGGCTCCTCGACCCAGCACAGCAGCTCGTAGTCGATCGAGGAGGGTCCGAAGCCGCGGAACCGGACGCGCGGTGTGGGCTCCTTGCACACCTTCACGTTGTCGTCGGCTACCTGAAGCTGCAGGGCCTCGACCTTCTCGACGTCGCTGGTATAGGCCACGCCGACCCGGACGCGGATCCGGTACTTGACGTGGGGCCCGCCGCTTTCGTTGTTGATCTTCGCGTTCCCCATCACCGCGTTCGGGATCGTCACCTCGATGTCGTCGCGGGTCAGCAGCCGGGTGCTGCGGATGCCGATCTCGGTGACCATGCCGCGTTCCCCGGTGTCGAGGGTGATGAAGTCGCCGATCTTGTAAGGCCCGTCCGCGAAGATGAAGATGCCGGCGAAGAGGTTCGCCAGCGTGTCGCGGGCCGCGAAGCCGATCGCGAGGCCGGCGATGCCGCCGGCGGCGAGGAGTCCCGAGACGTCGGCGCCCCAGGCCTTGATCACCAGGTAGGCACCCAGGATCACGATCGCGACCTTGGCCAGGTTCTCGAACAGGGGCTCGGTGTGCTTGGAGACGAGCGCGCCGCTGCTCCGGCGCCGCGCCAGGGCGCGTAGCAGGACTCCCGAGGCACGCAGCGCCGCGACGACCCAGAACAGCAGCGCCACGGTCTGCAGCGCGTCGACGATCCTCTGCTCGGTGATGTCGGCGAGCTGCAATCGAGCGACGCCCATCCGCAGGCCGATCAGGAAGACCGAAACCCAGAGCGGCCAGTGCGCCGCCTCGAGCAGTCGGTCGTCGACCTCGGTCTTGGTCTTCCCGACGAGCTTCGTCGCGCCGAACTTGAGGATCCACCAGACCACCCAGGCGCTTAGCGCGGAGGCGAACGCGATCGCCAGCAACTGGAGCCAGGCGCCCCACGTTTCGTGCACGTAGACCGGAAGCAGCTCGGCGAGCCGTCCTTCCAGTGCGGTCAGTTGCGCGTCCACGGGTCCAGTGCCCACGCCCGATGGCGGGCGTACCGGTTGTTACGATAGCCGACGCCCGGAGGAGGCCATCGTAGTGAACTGGCTGTTTGTGGGACTGGTGATGTGCGCGGCCTCGGTGGCCGCGGGCGCTTTCGGCGCGCACGGCCTGCGGTCCGCGCTCGACGCCGAGCACCTGGCGCTGTGGGAGACGTCCGCCCGCTATCTCATGTACGGCGGCGTGGTGGTGGCCTTGCTGGGATTGGCCGGCCGCGGCTCGAACGTCGACCTGCGGCTAGCCGGTTGGCTGTTGTTCGCCGGCTCCCTGATCTTCTCCGGGACGGTGGCGGTGATCGCGGTCGGAGGCCCGCGATGGCTGGGCGCCATCACGCCGATCGGCGGCACACTCCTGATCGTCGGCGTTCTCGTTTTCGCCTGGAGAATGCTGGAACGCTCGGGGACGTCGGCGGGCTTCTGAAGGACGAGGGGAAGGCCGGTTCGGCGCAGGTCGTTCGCGGCATTCCCTGGAGCGGCTGCGCGGTCTATGCTGCGGTCGCGGCTGCGACGAAGCAACCCGCACACCCCAGGAGATGAACAGAAATGCCGAACGGCAGGTTGAACGTACCCGAACCCCGCAACGAACCCGTCCTCGACTACGTGCCCGGTTCCGCCGAGCGCTCCGCTCTGGAGACGCGGCTGAAGCAGATGCTGGGCGAGCAGGTCGAGATTCCGGTCCTTGCCGGCGGCCGCGAGATCCGCACCGGCCGCACGCAGGACGTCGTCTGCCCCCACGATCATGGCCACGTCCTCGGCACCTGCCATCAGGCCGGTGCCGCGGAAGTCGAAGCGGCCGTGGCCGCCTCCCAGGAGGCCTGGCCGGCCTGGTCCGCGATGCCGTTCGAGGAGCGGGCGGCGGTCTTCCTGCGCGCAGCCGAGCTGTTGGCCGGTTCATGGCGGTCGACGGTGAACGCCGCCACCATGCTGAACCAGTCGAAGACCTGCTACCAGGCCGAGATCGACTCCGCCTGCGAGTTGATCGACTTCCTGCGCTTCAACGTCGCGTTCGCCGAGGAGCTTTACGGCCAGCAGCCTGTATCGTCGCCCGGTATCTGGAACTACGTCGAGTACCGGGCCCTCGAGGGTTTCGTGTTCGCGGTCACGCCGTTCAACTTCACCGCGATCGCCGGCAACCTGCCGACCTCGGCGGCGATCATGGGCAACACGGTGCTGTGGAAGCCGGCGTCCACGGCCCTGCTCTCGGGCTACTACGTGATGAAGCTGCTCGAGGAGGCCGGGCTGCCGCCGGGCGTGATCAACTTCGTGCCCGGTCCCGGTGCCACGGTTGGCGATCCGGTCCTGGCCAGCCGTCACCTGGCGGGAATTCACTTCACTGGTTCGACGCCCGTGTTCCAGCGCATGTGGCGGACGATCGGCGACCAGATCGAGAACTACGACACGTACCCGCGGATCGTCGGCGAGACCGGCGGCAAGGACTTCGTCTTCGCGCACCCGTCCGCGGACGCGGCCGCCCTGAGCACGGCGCTGATCCGCGGCGCCTTCGAGTACCAGGGCCAGAAGTGCTCCGCGGCCTCGCGGGCATACGTTCCGGCATCGCTCTGGGGCGAGGTGCGGGAGCGCTTGGCCGACGAACTGGCGACCGTGTCGATGGGCTCGCCGGTCGACTTCTCGAACTTCATGGCCGCGGTCATCGACCAGTCGTCCTTCAACAACATCTCCGGCTACCTCGCCGATGCGGAGAACGGAGCTCCGTACGAGGTCGTGTCAGGCGGCGGCCGGGACGATGCGGCCGGCTACTTCGTCGAGCCCACCGTCGTCCGGAGCGAGGATCCGCGGTCCCGCCTGATGAGCGAGGAGATCTTCGGACCGGTGCTGACTTTGTTCGTGTACGAGGACGCCGCGCTCGACGACGCACTCGAACTCTGCGATACGACGAGTCCGTACGCGCTCACCGGCGCCGTGTTCGCCAACGACCGCGCGGCGGTCGCCCGTGTCGGCGCCGCGCTTCGACACGCCGCCGGCAACTTCTACATCAACGACAAGCCGACCGGCGCGGTCGTCGGTCAGCAACCCTTTGGCGGTGCGCGTGCGTCGGGTACGAACGACAAGGCCGGATCGCTGGCGAACCTGATGCGGTGGACGTCCCAGCGCGCGGTGAAGGAGAACTTCGCGCCGCCGACGGACTACCGCTACCCCCACATGGGCTAACGCAGCCGGTTCACCGCCGCCATCATCGAGTCGACGTCGGTGTACTTCTCGCGGACCTTGTTCCGGGCCTCGCCGAGGCGGACTTCGTCCTCGTCGAGGCGGTTCCAGTCGTCGAAGGTCACAAAGTCGACGCCGCGGGCACGGAGCAGCTCGACGATCCTCTCAGGTGCCTTGGCGGGGTCGGCTGGGGCCGTCACGCCGTCGATGTCCTCGATCATCTTCTTGACCGTGGCCGTGGAGTCGGGACTGTTCGTGCCGATCAAGCCGGTCGGACCGCGTTTGGCCCAGCCGACGACGTACTGGCCCGGCACGACTTCGCCGTCCGGCTCGGTCTGCAGCCGGCCTTCGTCGTTGGGCAGGATGCCCCAGCGCTCATGGAACGGGACGCCGGGCAGTGGGACGCCGCGGTAGCCGACGGCCTTGAACACCAGCTCGACGTCGAAGGTCTCGGTTACGCCAGTGCCCCGGGGTCGCGGGGTGCCGTCGTCGGAGGAGTAGAGCTCGTTCTTCTCGATCACGACCTGGGCGACCCGGCCGTCGTCCCCGGCCACGAGTTCGATCGGTGAGACGAGGAACCTGCAGGTGACGAGGCGCTCGTCGGCTCCCGCTTGGGCGCCGGCCACTTCGGTCAGGTAGTCGACGTTTCTTTGGGCGCTGCGTGCCGCTCCCTTCTCCAGCCAGGCGCTGCTGATCTCGTCGAGGTCCATCTCTTCTTGTGAGACCAGCAGGCTGGCGCCTTCGAGCGAGCCGATCTCCTTGATCTCCTGAGGCGAGAACGCTGCCTGTGCGGGTCCGCGCCGGCCGAGCAGAACCACCTCATGGACCGCACTCTTGCGGAGTACCTCGAGGGATTCAGCCGTGATGTCGGTCGGAGCGAGTTCGTCCGTGTCCCGCACCAGGACGCGGGTCACGTCCATCGCCACGTTGCCGTTGCCGACGACCGCGACGCGCCGGGCCGAGGCCAGGTCGAAGCTGCGATCCTGGAAGTCGGGATGGCCGTTGTACCAGCCGACGAACTCGGTTGCCGAGTGAACGCCGGGCAAGTCTTCGCCCGGAATCCCCATCTTGCGGTCGGATTCGTTGCCGGTGGCGTAGACGATGTGGTCGTAGTGCCGGCGGAGGTCGTCGACCGAGATATCGCGGCCGAGTTCGACGTTGCCGAAGAAGCGGAAACGCTCATGCTGCGCGGTGCGGTTGTAGACCCTGATGACGTTCTTGATCTTCTGGTGATCGGGAGCGACGCCGCCGCGCACCAGACCGAACGGAGTGGGCAGACGGTCGAACAGGTCGACATCGGCCTCGATGCCGTCCGCCTTGAACAGCGCGGCGATCGCGTAGAAGCCGCTCGGACCGGAGCCGATCACGGCGACGCGGAGCGGTCGTTCATTGCTCCCGAGGGGCCGGTCTTCGAGGGTCTCCTGCACTCGTTCCTCGCCTTCTCGCGCCGCGGTCGCGGCTCTCGTCTTCCTGTTGGGGATGGCCGATCGGTCGGGTATCATAACGCCGTACCTGCTGGCGCCGTTCAGGGATGCGCCACGGCCGGTCGCCGGCATTTGTCAACACCGTTAAGTGTTTGACATGATTGGACATACGCCGCTCCGGCCCGCCCGGTCATGCGGACCGCGGCTGGGAGAACTCAAGGAGATGACTCATGTCCCAGTCCCGTTGGCTCGCTGAACACGCCGCCACCCAAAGCTCGTTGCGGGCGGCCCTCGTTGTACTCCTGCTTGGAGGCCTGATGCTGGGCGCCCTGCCGGCCGCTGCGCAGCAGTGTGAGGGTGCGTCCGAGATCACCCGCCTCGGGGGAGCGAACCGGTTCGCCCCACCGGTCACGGACCAGGAGGGTCTGCAGGCCCTGTTCGTGGATCACCGGGACGAGATCGTGGCTCTTCTCGGACAGGCGAACTGGGCGGGCAACGCGGACGATCTGTTCGCGGCCGTCGCAGCGTGGCGTGGCGTCACCTCCACGACCTTCGATCCCGGACAGCGGGTTCAGTGGATGTTCTTCCGCGAGCGCGGCCAGACGCCGACGGTCGGCACGAACCTCTGCTGGGCCGGAGACGAGGCGTTTACGTCCTGGGAGATCCGTTTCAACTCCAGCGGGCGCTGGTACTCGATGATCGTGCCCGAGTCGTGCGGCAACCTGGCTCTCCTGGCGGAGCAGCCGTTGCCCAAGGTGACGCTCGATCTCGACATCGGGGGCCTTTCCTGCAGCGACCAGACGTTCGACTTCCAGAGTTCCTGTGTCGACGGCGAGGGTGCCGTGATGGTGCGGATGCCGGACGGCGGCGAACGTTCGGCGGCTTCCGGTGGCGCGTCGTTCCCGTTTACCGCCGAGGGCGACTACACGGTCACCGCGACCTGCTCCGCGATGTCGTCCCGTGGCGACCGGCTCGAGGACTCGGTCAGCCGCACGATCGCCGTCGGCTGCCCGAGCTGCAGCGTGACCGCTTCGCCGGCCGAGGTCGATCTAGGCGAGTCGTCCACGTTGACCGTCACGCCGAAGGCCGGCCACGGCGCGGAGGTGTCACAGGTACTGCTCGACGGGCGCCCGCTCGCGTCTCCGTACACGCGGGAGATGACCCACGACGGAGCCGACGCCTTTACTCACGCGGTGACCGTCGAGACGAGCACCGGTCAGAGCGCCCAGTGTTCGACCGGGATGAAGGTCGCGCCCACGGTCACGATGTCGATCGAGCCGGACCGGGTCCTGGCCGGCCAGACGGCGGTCGTGACGGTCGTACCGGAGAATGGCAACGGCGCTCCCATGACGGTCGCTCTGGACGGTCAGCCGCTCGGCGAGCCCTACCAGCGTGAGGTCCTTCACGGGAACGACGGCGAGTACACCCACACGGCAACGGTGGAGAACGCTGGAGGCAGCAACGAGGCCTCCGCCACGATCAAGGTCGATCGGCGGTGGACCCTGGTGCCGACGCTCAACTCGTTGAGCGGAGACGACGTGCACATCTCGGTGCTCGGTCCGGATTCGCGGGACAGGCTCAAGGCCTGCGTGGACGGCGTCGGCATCGGCGTAACCGCCGAGTACCGCCTTAGCTACCCCTTGGGGATCACGTTCGGGGCGAACACGATCAACTGCGAGGTCGATTGGTGGCTGCACCCGGGCGGCCGGACCGGCTACAGCAGCGCCGATGTGGAGATGAAGAAGTTCTTCGTTGGGTTGAATGTGCATCTGACCCGACCCGGCAGCCGCGTGGACTGGTGGATCGGTCCCGTGGTCGCCCAGCTCGACTACAGCTCTCCGTCTCTGGTGGCGGACGGGCTGGACGGCGCCTCGGTGGACGCCGTGTACAAGCCCGAGTGGCCCGGCGAGACGGTGCTCGGCGCCAACGTGGGTCTGAAGATCCCGTTCAAGGCGGATTGCCCGGTTGGTCTGTATCTCGGCGCCTTCTGGTTCGACTCGTCGATGAAGGCCAAGAGTACGGAGATCCGCGGCGAGGACGGGGTTCTCGCGCCCGGCTTCGAGTTGCGCAAGACGCCGGTGTACGTGAAGGCCGGAGTCTCGTTCGAGTTCTGACGGTTTCGAGTAGTCCGCGGCAGAAGTCGCGCTACATTACATCCGAGCGCCCGAAGACGGGCGCTCGGACTGTGACGCTGGTAGCGCGGGACGCGCCACCAGGGTTCGAGCAGGGAACCTGTCGTGAAGCCGACGGAACTGGAAGAACGATACGGCGCGCGGAACTACGCGCCTCTCGACATCGTGATCGAGCGCGCCGAAGGCGTGTGGGTCTGGGATACGTCTGGTCGTCGCTACCTCGACTGCCTCGCCGCCTATTCCGCGGTCAACCAGGGCCATTGCCATCCGCGGATCGTTGAGGCGCTGATCCGGCAGAGCCGGAAGGTGACGGTCACTTCGCGGGCGTTCCGCAACGCCGAGCTCGGGGCGTTCTTCCGCGACGTCTGCGAGCTGACCGGCTTCGAGCGCGCGCTGCCGATGAACACCGGCGCCGAAGCGGTCGAGACCGCGATCAAGCTGGCCAGGAAGTGGGCCTACACGCGCAAGGGTGTGCCGCCGGGGGAGGCGGAGATCCTGGCGTTCGCCAATAACTTCCATGGCCGCACGACGACGATTGTGGGATTCTCGAGCGAACCGCAGTACCGGGACGGTTTCGGCCCCTTCGCGCCCGGCTTCGAGCTGTTGCCGTTCGGCGATGCGTCGGCGGCGAGGTCGGCGGTCGGCCCGAACACGGCGGCGGTGCTCGTCGAGCCGATCCAGGGCGAGGGCGGAATCGTCGTTCCACCGGACGGCTTCCTGACCGAACTGCGCGAGGTCTGCAGCGAACGGAACGCGCTTCTGGTCGTCGATGAGATTCAGTCCGGCCTGGGGCGTACGGGACGGATGTTCGCACACGAGCACGACGGGATCCGGCCGGACGTCATGCTGCTCGGGAAGGCGCTCTCCGGCGGTCTGTATCCCGTGTCGGTGGTGGTGGCCGACGCGGAGATCCTGGACGTGTTCCAGCCGGGCGACCACGGCTCCACCTACGGCGGCAACCCGGTAGGGGCGGCGGTGGCGCGCGCGGCGCTCGCGGTGCTGCAGGAGGAGCGGCTGGTCGAGAAGTCGGCCCGGCTCGGCGAGCACGCCCTGGGCCGGTTGCGGAGCGTCCGCTCACCGCTGGTGCGTGAGGTCCGTGGCCGTGGACTGTGGATCGGAGTCGAACTCCATGAATCCGCCGGCGGGGCCCGTCCGTATTGCGAGAAACTGGCCGAACTGGGCCTGCTGTGCAAGGAAACCCATGATCACGTCATCCGATTCGCACCGCCGCTGGTCATCGGGGAGGAGGAGCTGAACTGGGCGCTGGACCGGATCGAGGAGGTGCTGGCGGTATGACGGCCGACGCCGCGAGCGCCACGCCGGTCCCGGCGTCGCCGCGGCCGGGGAACGATGCCGACGACCGGGTGCGGGCGCTCCGCCGCCCCCATCCCAAGTTGCTTCGCTACTACGTTCTTTTCTCGCTGATCACCGGGCCGGCGTTCCCCGTCGTCTTCACCATCCTGTTCCTGCGCTATCGCACGCTGTCCTACCGTTTCGACGACGAAGGCGTGACGATGAGTTGGGGCGCGGTGTTCAAGCGCGAGATCAGCCTCACCTACAGCCGCATCCAGGACATCCACGTGCAGAGCAACGCGGTCGAGCGGTGGCTCGGACTCTCGCGTCTCCTGGTTCAGACGGCGAGCGGCTCGGCGAAAGCCGAGATGAAGGTCGAAGGCCTGCTGGAACTCTCGGCGGTTCGCAACTTCATGTACAGCCGGATGCGCGGCGCGCGTGCCGGAGCACCTGCCACTGCTGTCGCCGGAGCGACGTCGGGCGCGGTTGCCGAGGGCGATGCCGCCGCCCTGGCCTCGACTCTGCGTGAGATCGCGCGCGAGGTGGCGGCGGTACGGAGCGAGCTGGAGCGGAGGCGATGATGCCCGCCCGCGCCGAAGGCGCGCCAGGCGGCGGGATGCCGCCGGGCCTGAAGCGTCGGCTGCTGGCGCTGTTCCGCGTCGAGGAGCGGCCGGAACCGCCGCCAGGATCACCGGAGTCGCTGCGCACCTTTCGCGCCTCGCCGCGGTTCTTCCGTTACAGCCTGCTCAAGTGGGGCCTGGGGCAGGCGGGCGCCCTGTTCGGCCTGGTGGCGTCGACGATCGGCTTCGACTTCATCGAGTTCGGGCCCTGGTCGCGATTCACCGCCGCGGCGGGGCCGTTCCTGATCGTCCTGTTCGTCGTTCAGGTGCCGTTCTCGTACCTGGTTCTCCGTCTGGGCTACGAGATGCGCTGGTACATGGTCAGCGACCGGGCTCTTCGCATCCGCCACGGCGTCTACAGCGTCAGGGAACAGACGATGACGGTTGTGAACATCCAGAACATGGCGGTGAAGCGCGGTCCCCTACAGCGTCTGTTCGGCATCGCCGACCTGGAGATCCGTACCGCCAGCGGCGGCGGTTCGGACGATGACGACGAGGACAGTCTGAGCCGGGGCCTGTTGCAGGGCCTCGACAACGCGGAGGAGCTGCGCAACCTGCTGCTGTCGTCGCTCCGGCAGAGCCGGGACGCCGGTCTCGGCGATCCTGACGACCAGCCGGCCGCTCTCGCCGTACCGGCGACCCCAACGGAGGCCACCGCCCCGGGCGAAGCGGAGAGTGCTCCGGTTCTCGCGGCTGCCAGCGACCTGCTCACCGAGTGCCGGGCTCTGCGACGAACGGTGGCCGGGTCCGCGGAAGCATCGTGATCCGCCTGACTCCTGCCGGCTCGTAACCTCGAATGCCCGAGCTTCCCGACGTCGAGGTCTACTGCGAAGCGATCGAGCAACGGGTCGCGGGCCGCGAACTCGTCCGTGTCCGTCTGCGGAGTCCGTTCCTGCTCCGTTCCGTACGCCCGCCGCTTTCCGATGCGGAGGGGCGGACGGTCGTCTCCGTCCGTCGGGTCGGCAAGCGCGTCGTCTTCGCGCTGGAGGGGGAGCTGTTCCTCGCCGTCCACCTGATGATCGCCGGCCGGTTCCGCTGGGCAGGACCGTCGGCGAAGGTGCCGGGCCGCGTGGGACTGGCCGCGTTCGACTTCGGCTACGGCACACTGCTGCTCACCGAGGCGGGGAGCAAGCGCAGGGCCGCGCTGCACCTGGTCGCGGGTGAAGACGGCCTGGCTGCCCTGGACCGCGGCGGGCTGGAAGTGTTGCGCGCCGGTCCGGAGGCGTTCAGGGAGCGGCTCAAGGCCGAGAACCACACACTGAAGCGGGCGCTCATCGACCCAAGGTTGTTCAGCGGTATCGGCAACGCGTACTCGGACGAGATCCTGCATCGCGCGCGCCTGTCGCCGATGCGTTGGACCACGCGGCTCAACGACGAGCAGGTCGACCGGCTGCATCGGTCCGCCGTCGACGTGCTGACGGAGTGGATGGATCGCCTCAGGGCCCAGGCCGGGGGGCGGTTTCCCGCCAAGGTCACCGCCTTCCACCCGGAGATGGCTGTCCATGGCCGCTACCGCGAACCATGCCCGCGTTGCGATGCGCCGGTCCAGCGCATCGTCTACGCCGAGAACGAGTGCAACTACTGCGCGCGCTGCCAGACCGGCGGCCGGCTGCTCGCCGACCGGGCGCTCTCGCGCCTGCTGAAGAAGGACTGGCCGAAGACAGTCGGGGAACTGGAGGAGCGCCTGGGCGGGAGCGCCGGGGAGCCGGCCGGCTGATGGGCGTAGCGCCCGAGATGTCGGGTCTGACCGACTGTCACGCCCACCTGTGCGACGGCTCGTTCGCGGGCGACCTGGGCGACGTGCTGTCGCGAGCCCGCGACGCAGGCGTCGGGGCTGTGGTCGCCGTCGGCGAGACGCGCGCGGACGCGGAGCGGAATCTCGAACTGGCGGAGGCGTATCCCGGCATCGTGCGGCCGACGGCCGGCCTCTATCCGGCCCATCTCGACCAGGCGGAAGCGGAACAGGTCGCCGGACTGATTCGCCTGGAGCGTCCTCGTCTGGCCGGAATAGGCGAGGTCGGCCTGGACCGCTGGAAGGTGCGCGACGAGCGCGACCTCGCGGTGCAGCGCGAGATCTTCGCGTCGTTCATCGACCTCTCCGTCGAACTCGATCTGCCGCTCAACGTCCACTCGCGCTCCGCCGGCCACTACGCGATCGACCTCCTGCGGAAGCGGGGCGCGAAGCGCGTGCAACTCCACGCCTTCGACGGCCGGGCGGCCCGGGCCGAACCGGCGGTCGAGGCGGGCTACTTCTTTTCCGTGCCGCCATCCGTCGTCCGTTCGCCGCAGAAACAGAAACTCGTGCGGCGTTTGCCGCTCTCGTGTCTGCTGCTCGAGACGGACAGCCCGGTGCTCGGGCCGGTGCGCGACCAGCGCAACGAACCGGCGAACGTCGTGGTCTCTCTCAAGGCGATCGCGGAGCTCAAGGGCCTTGAGGAAGAAGCGGTGGCGGCCGCGGTCAGGGAGAACACACGACGGCTCTACCGCCCGTAGAGGAACCTAGGAGGCCGCGCCGCAGAACACAACGGAGTCAGTTCTTCGGCGCGGTCTCCTAGGGAGGTGGGGGCTGGGGCCAAACACGGAGCCTGCGACGGGTTTGGCGGCGCTAGCGGACGGTCTGAATCGTCCCGGCGGGCCCCAGCAGGAGCGCAGGGTCGACCCGGGCGCCCTGCCAGCGGATGCCGAAGTGCAAGTGGGGGCCGGTGGATCGTCCGGTCGAGCCGACGCTGCCGAGCCGGCTTCCGCGCGTCACTTCCTCGCCCTGTTCGACGAATACCTCGTGGAGGTGGAAGTACATGCTGATCAGCCCGTTGCCGTGATCGAGAAAGACGGCGTTGCCGGAGAAGAAGAACTCCCCGGTCAGGGCGACGACGGCGTCGCCCACGGCAAGCACCGGCGTCCCCCGGGGCACCGCATAGTCGGCGCCGGTGTGCGGCGAGCGCGGTTCGCCGTTGATGATGCGCTTGGCGCCGAAGCGGCCGCCGGCGGGCATGTCCTCGAGCGGCGGTCCCAGGGGCAGGGAGAAGCGCGGCTTGCCCTGGCGTGTCCAGAGCTTGCCGATCAGGGCGTTCTCGCGCTGCACCCGGGCCAGGTTCTCCGGCGAGAGATCGACGCGGCTCTGGTCCTTGATCTCGAGTCTCTGTACCGAGTAGGGGTACTCGCCGAGACCGATCCGTAGCCGCTCGCGTTGGCCGTCCCGATCGCGCTGGGCCACGATGTCGGCAGTTCGGGTGAGGCCGACAGGCACCAGGCAGCCCGGTTCCCCATCGAGGTTCGTCGGCGCAAACTCACGGCCGCCGAGCAGGCACCGTTCGATTCCGGCGCCCTGCCAGTGGACGAGGCTGCCCGGCGACGCGGTCTGGGCTGGCGCCGGCGCGGCGACGGCCACGAGCATCGCGGTAACCGAGCAGATGCCGACCAGCGAACGGAAAGAGATCATGCGCCGAACTATAGACGATCGCGTATAAACGACGCGGGCGTTCGCGCGAAAAGCGGTACGCTTTCGTTCTGCCGGGCGCGGTCCGTCCGGAGTGGAAGGGAGCCCCTGTGAGTCTCAGAGCGACGTACCTGGAGAGTGACGGACTGGAGCTGGCGCGCCTGCTTCGCGGAGGCGAGCTGGCGCCGGCCGAGGCGGTCGAGTGCGCGGCCGCGATCGCTTCCGAGTTGAACGGCGACCTGAATGCGATCGTGTACTCGGACTTCGATCGTGCCGCGGCGGCGGCTCCGGATGCCGTGGCGGCCGGCGGGCCGTTCGCCGGCGTTCCCTACCTGCTCAAGGATCTCTACGCCGCCGCCGACGGTTTGCCGATGACGAACGGCAGCCGCCTGTTCGCCGGCAACGTGCCGGACCACGACTCCGAGATGGTCCGCCGCTACCGGCAGGCGGGCCTCCTGATCGCGGGCCGCAGCGCCTCGCCGGAGTTCGGACTCACGACCAGCACCGAGTCGGCGATCTTTGGTCAGACCCGCAATCCCTGGAACCTGGAGCACATCGCGGGTGGCTCGTCGGGCGGCGCCGCCGCCGCGGTTGCGGCGGGAATCGTGCCGGCCGCTCACGCCAGCGACGGTGGCGGTTCGATCCGGATCCCGGCGTCGTGCTGCGGGCTGTTCGGCCTCAAGCCGAGCCGCGCCCGGGTGTCGCTGGCTCCGGATGCCGGAGAGGGTTGGGCCGGTCTCTCGGTCCAGCATTGCGTGAGCCGGACGGTGCGCGACAGCGCCGCGCTCCTCGACGCGGTCGCCGGTCCGGTCGCGGGCGATCCCTACGCGGCGCCGGTGCCCGAGGGTCCGTTTCTGGAGGAAGTCGGCAGGGAGCCTGGGCGGCTGCGGATTGCCCTGACCGCTCGGGCCTTCAACGGCTCGGAGGTTCATCCGTCGTGCGTCACCGCGGCCGAGGAGGCGGCGCGCCTCTGCCTGGAACTGGGGCACGACGTCCAGGAGGCCGCACCGGACATCGACGCCGCGGCCCTGGGCAACGCAACCCGGCTGATTGTGGGGGCCAACATCCGCGCCACGGTGGCGGAACGGTCCGAGATGCTCGGCCGGAAGGCGCGGGAAGAGGAACTGGAGCCGTTGACCTGGGCCATGGCCGCTGTCGGTGAGGAGCACGATTCCGCCGCCTACGTTCGGGCGACGCGGACCGTCCACGCGGTCTGCCGCCAGGTGGCCGCCTTCTTCTCGGGCGGCTACGACGTTCTGCTGTCGCCGACGATGGCGGCGCCGCCGGCCAGGCTGGGCGTCCTGTCGCTGTCGAATCGAGGCGACGACTACCTGCCCGCGTTGCTTCAGACGATCGGCTTCACCCAACTGATGAACGTGGCGGGCAACCCGGCCGCGTCCGTGCCGCTTGGCTGGACTGAATTGGGCGGCGGTCTGCCGATCGGTGTGCAGCTCGCCGCACCGGTCGGGGGCGAGGGGTTGCTGTTGCGATTGGCCAGTCAGTTGGAACGGTCCCGTCCCTGGACCTCGCGCAAACCGCCGTGTTCGGCCTGGGGCGAGAACTGAGAGCGGCTGCGCTGTCCGTAGCCGTCCTGGCGGCGGCGGTGCCGGTAGCGGCGACCGGCAGTGAGCCGCCGTGGCAGCGACTCGAGTTTCGGGCCAAGAAGTTCTTTCTCTCCGCCGACGCCGCGGTCGAGTTCGACTCCACGGCCCCACTGCCGGCGGATGATCGCTGCGAGGGCCGTCCTTCGTTGCCGGCGTCGGCTGCGCGGATCCGCATCGAGTCTTCGATGTTTGGCCGTCGTTCGCAGTCCTCGTTGTGGTTTGATGCGGAGAGCCTCCAGGCCCATGTCCGGGTGCAGGAGGAACGTGGTAGCCGCAATCGCTACAAGCGCTATACGTTCTGTCAGGGTACCGTGGAGGCGGAGCGGGCGACGCCGAACGACGGGGAGGCCGACCTGCCTGTTGCGTCATGGACGCACCGCTACCCGCTCGTTCACGAGGTGCCGGCGGAACTCACAGCACCCCTGTCCGAGCCGTCGGCGCTTTTGCACCTGGTGGCACGCCTGGCGGCTCCTCAGGCCGAAGGCGGAGCGGCGAGCCGGACCGTCCCGGTGTTCTCCAACAGCCAGGTTCTGGCGGTCCGGATCGACCGACATCCGGAGACGATTCCGGCGATGCCCGGGTTCTCCGTCGCCGGCGGTCCGTCACCGGAGGAACTGACCCTCGCTCGCTTCACCCTGACCCCCCTGGCCATCGGTTCAGATGGACGGGTCGAGGACTTCGAGTTGCTCGGGCTGGAGGGTGAGATCGAGATCCTCGCGGCGAGAGAACTTCAACTGCCAGTGTCGATTAGCGGTAGGCTCCCGCCTGCGGGACGGGTGACCGTACGGTTGCGTCACGTCGAACTCCGCGAGAACCAGTAACCATGCAGAAGAAACCAGGGCGGCGTTCGTGACGGACGGCCCTTCCGACAGCGTCGATCGGGTTCGTGAGGAGTTCGTCCAGCTTTGGGGGGCGCTGGGGACCTTCTGGGGCGTTCCGCCGACGACGGCACGGGTCTTCGGCTGGCTGATGTCGCGCAGCGAACCCGCCGACGCCCAGGAGATCATGGCGGGTCTTGAACTGAGCCGCGGCGCGGTGTCGATGGCATGCCGGGAACTCCGGGAGTGGAAGCTGATCGCGCCTGAACGGGTGGCCGGGTCGCGTCGGGTCGTCTACCGCCCCGAGACCGACCTCGAACGCGTGCTGCGCAACGTCGTTCAGATCCGCAAACGACGCGAATGGGACCCGATCCGTGAGAACATGCGCGACTGGATTCCGGCGCTCGAGGCCGATCGCTCTCCCGAAACGACAGAGTTTCTCGAGCGTCTGCGCGCCATCGACACACTCATGGCGCGCGCGGATGCAATCGCGGAGTTCCTGCTGAAGGGCGGTACGGTGACGGACTTTGGACTGAAGGCGCTGCTGGGAGCCGGAGCGGTCGCCGCCCGGTTGGGCAACCTCGCCCTTTCACGGCTCGACTCGGCCACGCCGCCGGATCGAGTAGGGGACCTCGAGGCGGAGGAACAGGAGAGTTGACGGTGCTCCCCGATCACCGCAGCGGCATCGCCCTCGGCGATGAGGTCCTGGTGAGGCTGCGGGATCTGTGCCTCGACGGCGGTCTGAGCGACCTTGCCTCGACGATCGAGGATCTGGTCGGCTTCGTTCGTGACGACCTGGCGGTGGTCGAGGAGGACCTGGCCGCCCTGCCCTTGGGCGACACGCTCGTGGGGGATGCCGGAGTCGGTCTGGTTCACCTTGGCGGCAAGCGGCTGCGGCCGCTCTGTGTCCTCCTGGCGTCACGGGTCGGAGGGACCTCCGCGCCGGCCGTACATGATCTGGCGGTCGCCGCGGAACTCGTCCACAACGCGACTCTGCTCCACGACGATGTCGTCGACCACGCGGATCGCCGCCGGGGCCGGCCGACGGCGCGCGTCGAACTCGGAAATGCCGCGTCGATCTTCGCCGGCGACTATCTGCTGATCGAGGCGCTGCAGCGTGTCCAGCGAGCGGATGTGCCCGGCGTGATGGACGGTCTGCTCGCGACGATCGCCGAGATGATCCGGGCCGAGTCGCTCCAGTTGGAGAACCGTGGCCGACTCGATACGTCGGAGGAGCTCTACTTCGAGGTGGCCCGCGGCAAGTCCGCTGCTCTGTTCCGTTGGGCTCTGGGCGCCGGCGCGATGACGGGCGGGGCGTCACCTGAGGTCTGCGCCGCTCTCGAGGCCTACGGCGAGTCGGTCGGTGTGGCCTTCCAGTTGATCGACGACCTGCTTGATCTCGTGGGTCACCACAGCAACACCGGCAAAACGCTGTTCAGTGATCTGTCCGAAGGCAAGGTCACCTATCCTTTGATCACGGTACTCGAACGGGAGCCGGAACTGGTCGACACGATCCGCGCCATCGCCGACGATCACGGGGCGGGACCCCAGATCGGCGGATCCGGTTTCGGGCACGCGCAGACGAACGGCGACGGACCGGTCAACGGCGGTCCGACCAACGGCGACGGTGGCGCCGGAAGCGAGCTCTCGAGTCGGCAGGCGCGGGTGCTGAAGGCAATGGCCCGCCACGGCGTCGAGGGAATCTGCCGGGGCCTCGCTGCGACCCACGTCGATCAGGGAGTCGCGGCGCTTGCCGGAATCCCTGATGGGGAGGCCCGGCGGGCGCTGACGGCCGTGGCGTACGCGAGTGCGCTGCGGGAGCGGTAGGCGCTTCGCTGGGAAGATCCCGGAATGGTCCTGACCGAGGCAGAAAGAGTGCGTGGCGACGGCTCGGGCGCGATGTTCGATCGCATCGCTGCCCGCTATGACCTTCTGAACCGTCTCATCTCGCTGGGCTGGGACCGGCGCTGGCGGCGCATCGCGGCCGAAGCAGTGGCGCTGGACGGTGGGACTCGCCGGCCGCCCCGGGTGCTCGACGTTGCTTCCGGTACCGGAGATCTCGCGATCGAGATCGCCCGCCGGTACCCCGGCGCTGCCATTCACGGAATCGACGCGTCCCGCGGGATGACCGAGATCGGCCGCCGCAAGGTCGACCAGGCGGGGTTCGGGGATCGCATCACACTGGATGCGGGCGACGCCCTGGAGCTTCCCTTTGCCGACCACTCCTTCGACGCCGTGACCATCGCGTTCGGCATCCGGAACATTCCGGACCGGAGCCGCGCCTTGCGGGAGATGGCGCGCGTGACGCGGCCGGGAGGACGGGTGGCCATTCTCGAAGCGGGCGAGCCTTCCGCCGGCCTGACGGGGGCGCTGGCCCGCTTCCACATTCACGTGATCGTGCCGTTCGTCGGTGGGCTCCTGGCCGGCGCCGAGGAGTACCGCTACCTGGAGCGGTCGATTCGAGCCTTCCCTCCGGTCCCCGAGTTCGTTTGCACGATGGCGGCCGCCGGCCTCGAAGAGGTCGAGACGCGGAGCTTGACCTTCGGCGTCTGCAGTCTGTTTCTTGGCCGTCCGGCGGCGGCTTCGCCCCTGGGGGCGGACACGTGACGTCGCCCGCGACCGGGGCGCGGCTGGTTCCGCGGCCGCGAGTGCCTGGGGCCTCGCTACGGGCGGTGCGCGTCGATGCGCCGCGCGCCGCGCCCGAGGTGTTCTTGCAGTTGGCGGCACGGAGCTTCCGGGACTGCGAGCCCGTAGGTCATCTCTGGTCTCCGGCTGAGGGAATGCAGTGCGCCGGCTGGGGCGCGTCGCGTCGCTTCGAAGGCGCGATCGATCCTCTGGCGGAGGAGGCGTCCGGGTTGTGGAACGAACTGGCGGATGTCGATCCGCTCGCTCTTCGCCTCTATGGCGGCTTCGCCTTCGATCCGGGAGCCGATGGGCGGCGGAGCGCGAACGGTTCAGCCTGGGGCGACTTCGGCGCCGGCAGCTTCGTGCTGCCCCGAGTCGGCTATGTGGCGGAGGCGGAATCCGCGTACGTCTACGCGGTTCTGGACGGGACGGAGTTCGCGGCCATGCCCTCGTGGCGGCAACGGCTGCTCCGCCTCGCCGATGAACTCGACGCAGGGAATCAGCCCGCGAGCGGGGCCAACGGGAGCGTGGGAGCCGCGGGTGCCGGCGACGCCGCTCCGGACCTGCCGGCTCTACCCGAGATTCTGCGGAGCTTCGATCTGCCGGCGACCGAAGAGTGGATTCGGCGGGTCGAGGAGCTCCGCGGCGAAGTCAGCGACGGACGGCTGCAAAAGGTCGTGGCGGCTCGCATGGTGGAACTCGACCTCGGCCGGCCGTTCGGGATCCGTGATCTGGGGCGCATCGTGGAGCGTCTGCGGAGGCACATGCCTACGTGCACCTGTTTCTCGTTCCTGCGCGGGGGATCGATCTTCTTCGGCGCCACGCCGGAGCTCCTGGTCCGGCGACGCGGCCGGCGGATCGAGACGCTGGCCCTGGCGGGCTCGATCGCCAGCGACCCGTCTCCGGAGAAGCGCCGGGAGTTGAAACGGCGCCTGCTTGCAAGCGCGAAAGACCGGCTCGAGCACGACCTCGTGGTCCGCTACCTCGTCGAGCGGCTCGACCGGAGTTGCGGCGCCGCGGCCCCGCGGTCACTGCCGGGAGTGCGGGTCCTGAGGAACGTCCTCCACCTGGAGACGCCGATACGGGCCACGCTGGCGGAAGCAGCCGAACCCCCCCATGTGCTGCGGCTCGTGAGCGCTCTCCATCCGACTCCAGCCGTGGCCGGTCGTCCGACTGCCGGTGCCCTGGAGGCGATCCGCCGCTCCGAGGAGCGGGATCGGGGTTGGTACGCGGGGCCCGTGGGCTGGTTCGACGGTCGCGGCGACGGCGAGTTCTCGGTGGCGCTCCGCTCCTGTCTGGCGACCGGGCGAAAGGGGCTCCTCTACTCGGGCGCCGGCATCGTCGCGGACTCGGATCCGGACCGCGAACTGATCGAGACGAACCTCAAGCTCGACGCGATCCTGGGGGCATGGGACTGAGGCCCGGCGCGGCCGAGGTGCAGTTCCAGCGAGCGCGCCTTCTCGTCGGCGCTCTGGTTCAAGCGGGCGTCCGGCAGGTCGTCACCAGTCCCGGTTCGCGTTCGACGCCGCTTGTGCTGGCGGCGCTGGACCTGGCCGCCAGCACCGGCCGGACCGGCGGTCTCGAACTGAGAAGCGTTCTCGATGAGCGTGCGGCCGCCTTCTACGCGCTCGGGCAGGCCCGGGCCACAGGCATGCCGAGCGCCCTGATCTGTACTTCGGGTTCGGCGCCTGGCCACTACCTGCCCGCGATTCTGGAGGCGAAGGAGGCAGGGCTGCCGCTGATCGTCCTGACCGCCGACCGGCCGGTCGAACTGCTGGACTGTGGAGCGCAGCAGACAACCGATCAGACCAAGCTGTTCGGTTCGGCCGTCAGCGACTTCGCGGAGATCGACCTGGGCGGCCGGACCGACCGTTTGAGTCTGCGTGCGCTTCGTCGGACGGCCGTGCAGGCCGTGTTCCGCTCGCGCTGGCCTCAGGGGGGCGCTGTGCATCTCAACGTGCGGGCAAGAAAGCCCCTGGAGCGGCCGGAGGCCGGCGAGTGCGGCACGGTTACGGCCGCGGTGGACGAGTTGCTCGCGGAGCCGGTCGACGTGGGCCGACCGAGCGTCGCGCCTGACGCGGACGTTCTGAGCAGGGCGGTGCAACTCTGCCGTCGGTCGGAGCGTGGACTGATCGTCGCCGGTCCCCTGACCCTGCCGCCGCCGGTGGCTCGTGAAGCCGGCGCCGACGTCTTCGGCCTCGGGGAGCTTGCCCGCCGGACTGGCTTCCCGTTGCTCGCGGAGGCAACCAGCCAGAGCCGCTTCCTGGAAGGGAGCGCTGCCGGCGTGGCCTCCTGTCTTGCCGACTGCCTGGGTGCCGCCTGGGTGGCGAACGATGGGAGCGCGCTGCCGGTTCCGGACCTCATCCTGCAGGTCGGGGCGCCGCCGGTATCTTCCGGGACGCAGCGCCTCCTGGAAACCTGCGGTGCGCCGCAGGTTGTGGTCTCGGATGGAACGTGGACGGATCCGGCTGGACTGGGCTCGGTGTTTCTGCTGGGCGATGTCGGGACCACCGTCGCCAGCCTCTGTTCCGGCCTGAAGTCAAGTTCGCCCGCGGCGGCAGTGGAACCGTGGCGCCGGGAGGTGCTCACCCTCTGCGGTCGCTTTCAGGAAACGGTCGCGAACCTGGTCGCCGAGTCGGGACCAGGAGATTTCCACGACGGTGAAGTGACTCGCCAAACGGTAGCGGCGATGCCGTCGGGTGCGCTCCTGATGTTGGGAAACAGTTTGCCCGTCCGTCTCGTCGAGACTTGGGTAGGGCGACGCGGGCGTCGTCTCTGGGTCGCCAGTCAGCGCGGGCTTGGCGGGATCGACGGTCTCGTTGCGGGTTTCCTGGGATCGCTGTCGACCGGCGAGTTCCCCGCCGGCGTCCTGGTCGTCGGCGATGTCAGTCTCCTGCACGATCTCGACGGCCTGACAGCTGCCACCGAGTACGGGGATGACTCGGCGGCAGTGATCGTCGTGATCGACAACGGGGGCGGACGGATCTTCGAGCGGCTACCCATCGCCTCGACCGAGGCGTTCCAGGGCCCGGAGGGGCGGCACTGGCTCACTCCCCACCATGTCGACTTCTCGGGGCTGGCGCGGGCGTTCGGCCTGCCCTGCGCCCGTGTCGACACGACTCAGGCGCTGCAGCGCGAGCTCGCGGCGGCGATGGGCCGCCGCGGTGTTTCACTCGTGGTCGCCCGGACCGTACCCGGTGCGCTCGCTCAGGGTGAAGAAGCGTTGAGCCGGACGATGGCTTCGTCCCCCGGCCCCTGATGACGACGGCTGTTCTGATCCACGGATTCTCGGGCAGTCCTAAGAGCTGGCGCAGCGTCCGCGCCCGACTCGACGTGGCGAGCTGCGTGCCCGCCGTGTGCGGCCATGGCGGAGGACGCCCGACGGCTCCGACCGTACCTCCCGGCCCCTCCTTCGAGGCGGAAGTGGATCGGTTGGCGTCGGTGATCGGCAAGACAGCACCTGCTCCCCGCTATCTGGCCGGCTACTCCCTGGGCGGGCGTCTGGCGCTGGCCCTGCTCGTGCGCCATCCGCGTCTGTTCGCGGGCGCAACCTTGATCGGTGCCAACCCGGGCATCGGCGACGAGGGCGAACGGGCCGAACGTCGCGAGGCGGACGGGAAGTGGGCACGCCTGATCGAAGAACGAGGTCTGGACGAGTTCGACCGCGAGTGGTCAAGGCTGTCCTTGTTCGGGAGTCAGTCCCGGCTCGAGCCCGGTGTACTTGAGGAGCAGAGGAGGATCCGGTTCGGTCACGGCCGTGTTGTGCTCGCGTCGGCGATGAGGACACTCAGCCTGGGCGCGATGCCGGACTACCGGCCCTTCCTGTCCTCGATCTCTTGCCCGGTCGAGTTGATCGCCGGCAGTCTGGACTCGAAGTTCATCGGTCTGGCGCGCCAGATGGCCGGAGTCCTTCCGGCGGCCACGGTCCGCATCGTCGACGGTGTTGGCCACAATGTTCCCCTGGAGGCGCCGGCGCGATTGGCCGGGCTCCTGAACGCCGCTACGGGGCGAACGCTCCGCGGCCGTTCCGGTGATGGGAGCCGTTGTAGTGTCGCCGATCGAAGGAGGCGCGGGGGATGAGTGGAGAATCGCACCAGGAATGGCGGAGTGGCGGTGACTACACCGATATCCGCTACGAGAAGTCCTATGTCGACGGTGAGCCGGAGGGGATCGCCAAGATCACGATCAACCGGCCGGAGGTGCGCAACGCGTTCCGTCCGCTGACGGTGCAGGAGATGAGCGCGGCGGTGGACGTGGCCCGCGATGACGGTGAGGTAGGCGTCGTCATTCTCACCGGCGAAGGGCCAATGGCGTTCTGTTCGGGAGGCGATCAGCGGATTCGCGGCGATGCCGGCTACGTCGGCGACGACGGTGTGCCTCGTCTGAACGTGCTCGACCTGCAGCGGCAGATCCGCACGTTGCCGAAGCCGGTTGTGGCGATGGTCGCCGGCTACGCAATCGGCGGCGGGCACGTGCTGCACATGATCTGCGACCTGACGATCGCGGCGGAGAACGCGCGTTTCGGTCAGACCGGTCCGCGCGTGGGCAGCTTCGACGGCGGTTACGGCGCCTCCTACATGTCGCGGATCGTGGGCCAGAAGAAGGCGCGGGAGATCTGGTTCCTGTGCCGCCAGTACGATGCGCGTCAGGCGCTGGACATGGGTCTGGTCAACACGGTCGTGCCGCTCGAGCGGCTCGAGGAGGAGACGCTCCAGTGGTGCCGGGAGATGCTGGCGAACAGTCCGATGGCGCTGCGCTGCCTGAAGGCGGCGATGAACGCGGACTGCGACGGTCAGGCGGGTCTCCAGGAGCTGGCCGGGAACGCGACGCTGCTGTTCTACATGACGCAGGAGGGGCAGGAGGGGCGTCAGGCGTTCCTCGAGAAACGCAAGCCCGACTTCTCGAAGTTCCAGCGCTATCCATGACCGGGCGCGGAGGCGTCCGCGCCTGGGTACTGGCGAGCCGGCCGAAGACGCTGTGGGCCGCCGTGACGCCGGTGATGGTCGGGACGGCCTGCGCCATCTCGGTTTCCGGCTTTGCCGCCGGTCCCGCGCTGGCCGCGCTTATCGTTGCGATCTCGATCCAGATCGGCACGAACCTCTCGAACGACGTCCTCGACTTCGACCGCGGCGCGGACACGACGCGGCGGGTCGGACCGCCGCGGGCGGTGCAGTCGGGACTGCTCAGCCGCGGCCAGGTGTGGGCCGGGGCATGGGTCGCGTTCGGGATCAGCGTCGGGTGCGGGCTCTATCTCGTGGCTGTGGCCGGCTGGCCGGTCCTCGTTCTCGGCGCGGTCTCGATCGCGTCCGGCCTGCTCTACACGGCCGGGCCGTGGGCGCTGGCGTACACCGGCCTGGGCGATCTGTTCGTCCTCCTCTTCTTCGGTCTGGCGGCGGTGTGCGGCACGGTGTACGTGCAGGCCCTCCAGGTGCCGGTCGCGGCGTGGTGGTCCGGTCTTGCCGTCGGCGCGCTGGCGACGGCGATCCTGGTCACCAACAACCTTCGAGATCGGGAAGAGGACGCGCTCGCCGGCAAGCGCACGTTGGTCGTTCGCTTCGGACCCGGGTTCGGGCGCTTCGAGTATGCGGTGCTGCTTCTCCTGGCCCACCTCGCGACGCTGCCGCTGGTCCCTGGGCTGGGCCTCTGGCCTCTCCTGTCCTGGCTGGGGCTGCCGTTCGCAGCGGTCGTGCTGCGTTCCGTGTGGCAAGGCGAGGGAGCGGCGCTAAACGCGTCCCTGGCATCGACCGCCCGCCTGCTCCTGGTCTTCGGTGTCCTGCTCTCGGCCGGCATCGTGTTGGGGGCTGCAAGCTGAGCACGGCGCTCTCGGTTGGCGCCGCCGCCCGCGAGATGCCCGAGGGAGTCGCGCTCGTCCACGGCGGGCAGACGCTGACCTGGGCCGAACTGGCGGCGCGGGCGGAGGGGGTCGCTACCAGTGTCCGGCACCGTCTTCGGGCCTCGCCGTACCCTCTCGTAGCGGTCGTTGGGGGCATGGGCGTCGAGACCGTGACGACCATCCTGGCCCTTCTCGAGGACCGGGTGCCGTTCGTTCTGCTGCATCCGCGCTGGAGTCGGGCCGAGAGGAAGCGGGCACTGGCGAAGACCGGCGCGGCGCTGGTGGTCGAAGAGGACGGTGCGCTGACGGCGGCGTCGGGTAGTCCGGGCCGCGGCTGGATCGGCGACGGCGGGGCGGCGTTCGTGTTCACATCCGGCAGCACAGGCCTGCCGCGGGGCGCCGCTCTCAGCCAGGCGGCGCTGGTCGCGTCGTCGAAAGCCCACACGGCCGTGTTCGGATGGAACGAGGAAGATCGCTGGCTGCTCAGCCTCCCGACGGCGCATGTCGGCGGTCTCATGATCGTGGTCCGCTGCCTCCTGGCTCGTCGATCGATCGTTCTCGGTAGCCGACACGCGAGCGGGACATTCGACGCGGAACGAGTGCTGCGGGTGATCGAGCGCCACCGGGTGACTCTTCTCTCCGTGGTGCCGACGATGCTCGGGCGCCTGCTCGACGGGGCTGGCGAGGATCCGCCGCCGACGTTGCGGGCGGTGCTCGTGGGTGGGGCGGCCGCGTTCCCCGCTCTGATCGCGCGCGCTCGGGGCCGAGGATGGCCGGTGTTTGCCACATACGGCCTCACGGAGGCCTGTTCCCAGGTCGCCACCGAGCGTCCGGGAGCCGCCGAGCACGTTGTCGCCGGAAAGGGCGCCGTCTCGGAAGCGGGCGACTCGCGTTCGGGTAGCGGCGTCGGACCGCCGCTGCCTGGCGTCGAGGTGCGCATCGAATCGCGAAAGACGGCCGGAGAAGCCGGCACGCCGGTACGCGGCTCGATTCTGGTGCGCGGCGCGATTCTCTTCGAGGGCTACGTCGGTTCCGAACCGGGCGCGCCGCTCGAGCGGCCGTTCGACGCGGACGGCTGGTTCGATACGGGCGACCTGGGGAACCTGGACGCCTCGGGCCAACTCCACATCCTGGGTCGCCGGTCGGACCGCATCCTGACTGGCGGAGAGAACGTCGACCCCAGCGAGGTCGAAGCCGCCGTGCTCGAGTGGCCGGGCGCTGTGGCGGCCTGCGTCGTCGGCGTGGACGACGACGAGTGGGGGGAGCGGGTAGGAGCAGTTGTCGTCGGTTCGCGCGCCTTCGAGGCCGAACGCGGACTCGCGGGCCTCGAGCGGCATCTTCGCGAGCGGCTGGCGGGCTTCAAGCGGCCGCGGCGTTGGAGAGTGGTGGATCATCTGCCGGTGGCACCCTCGGGGAAGGTCGACCGGCAGGCGTGCCGCGGTCTGCTGATCGATTCGGAGAGACCAGGTTCGCCGGAGGCGCGGCGATGAGCGTTCGCCGGGTGGTTGAGGATTTTCGGCGGCGGCTCGACCTCGGACGCCGGCTGGCTGCCTTCGAGCCCAACCGCTACCGGGGCAACGACAGTGGAACGCCGACTCTCCATCTCGACGACTTCACGGGGATTCCGTTTCTCGACGGCATCACGGGAGTCGAGTGCTACCAGCACCGGGCGAGATTGCGCGCGGTGGAAGGTGACTACCTCGCCGCCTCGACCCCGGCTTCTGGCGGCTACGAGCGGTACTGCCGCGAAGTCCTGGGGCTCGGCGCGGCGGAGCTGCTGGAGGTCGACCCCGGCCGCGACCGGCTCGCGGTCGCGCGCGCGTGCATGACCGGAGCGTACCGGTCTCGTCTGGCCGCCGTGGCGGCCGCGAGCGGGGGATTGGTGATCGAGCCCTTCATGGGCATCGAGGCGATCTGGGACCTCGCCGCGACGGTCGCTGCCGACTCCGGCGAGGAAGTGCAGGTGCTGGCGCCGCCGCCGCCGGTTACCTGGATCGCCAACGACAAGGCGATCTTCGAGGATCTGGTGACGGCGGCCCTGGGGCCCGGCTTCCTCCCCGCCAGCCGTCGCTCGGCGTCGGCCGAGGGTCTGGCCCGCGGTTTGCTCGAACTGGCCGAGGCGAGTCCGGCGGTGGCCCTGAAGCGCCTTCGCTGCGCGTCGGCCATGGGCAACGAGGTGTTCGAGTCGCCGGCTCTGCGCCGCAAGGGGCTCGCCGGAGTGCTCGACATCGTTCGCGGTTTCCTCGAGCGCACCGGCTGGGACGGCAGCGAGGAGGTGCTTGCGGTCGCCTGGGAGGAGTCCTCATCGTCGCCCTCGACGCAGTGGTGGCTGTCGCCCCCGGGGGGCGACGGTCCGCGTCTCGACGGCGTCTACGAGCAGATCCTGGCGGGTGAGGAGGGTGTGTTCGTGGGCAGCCGGCCGAGCGGGCTGCCCAAGGATGTGGAGCAGGCGATCGTCTCGCAGGCCGGCTGCGTGGCGGCCGCTCTGCACAGTCTGGGCTATGTCGGCCGCTGCTCGTTCGACCACCTTGTGCTCCCATCGGGCCGGGTCGTGTTCACCGAGTGCAACGGCCGCTGGGGCGGCACGAGCACGCCGATGCACCTGGTCGACCGGCTCTATCCCGGGGGTCGGCCTCCCTACCAGGCGCAGGGTTTCGTCCACGCCGGGCTGACGGGCCTGACCTTCGAGGAACTCCGGGTGAGATTGGGTTCATCGCTGCAGGACCGCGGCGTCGACGCAGGGCGCTTCGTGCTCTACAACGTCGGGCCGCTCATGGAGTTCGGCAAGTTCGACGTGATCGCGATCGGTTCGGACCGCGAGCACGTCGACCAGTTGATGACCGAAGAGCTACCTGGGCGACTCGGACTGCTCTGATTCCGCGCGGTCGCGGAGGCTGCGATCCAGAGCTTCGCTCATCTGGCGGAGGCGCTCCGCCTCGACGGCGGAAAGGAGGCCGCCGCTTTCACAGGCGCCGATCGTCAACGTCATCTCGTGCAGGCGGTCGAGCGCTTCATCCGGCGCCGCCCGCTTCGCGGCCGGCGCGTGGGCAGCTGCGAAGAGCAGCGTCGACAGGGTCAGAGCAAGCCGGCGCAGGCGCTGGCGCGAGGGTGCCTGCACCTCCTCCTGTTGCGCCGTTGCGTCATAGACGTCGGCGAGCAGGACCCGCGAGATCGCGTACGCATCCTTCATCTCGGTCGCCTTCCTCCCGTGCCTCCCGGAGTTCTCCGGTACCTTCACTAGGTACAACGCATCGGTGCCCCGATTGGTTTCCGGAGCGACCCTCCGATCTGCGTTACAGCGGGTCGGCCACTCTCTTCTGTGCGACTCGCCGATCTTCCAGACGGACCGCGGTGAGCCTGCCGCCCCAGACGCATCCACTGTCGAGAGCGATCAGATCCGGCCGGAGCCGCATGCCAAGCGCGGCCCAGTGACCGGTAATCGCCGTGTGGCCGGGGCAGCCTCGCGGCTCGACCTCGAACCACGGGCTGAGGCCCGCTGGCGCCGCTTCGGGCGCGCCGTTGTGGTCGTGGAATCCGGCGTCCGGATCAAGCATCCGCATTCGAGTGAATGCGGCCAGAGCTTCGTCGTCGCGGCTGTGCAGCAGGCGTTTCGGATCAGGACCCCGAAGTTGCCGTTCCAGCCGCTGCGCCGCCATGGTGGCGTCCCGCCGTGACCAACCGGGGAGTAGTCCGGCGTGAACGAGCACGAAGGCGTCATCGCCAGTGCCGCCGAAGTGGATGAACGGTCGTCGTCGCAGCCACTCGACGAGATCGGGACCGTCGGCGGCCTGCAGAACGTCGTCCAGGGTGTCGCCTGGCCTCGCGCTGGCGAGACCCCGATGCCGCGCGATCAGGTGGAGGTCGTGATTTCCCAGGACGACCCGAAACCGGTCGCCCATTTCCTCTTCCAGCGCCCTGGCCCACCGGAGCACGCTGAGCGAACTCGGACCGCGGTTCACGAGATCGCCCACCATCCAGAGGCGGTCCCGGGTGACGTCGGGATCGATCCGCTCGATCAGCGCCTCAAGAGTGCGGAAGCAACCGTGAACGTCGCCGATCGCCCAGGTTGCCATCGGGGAGGTCTCCCTCCGCGATTCGTCAGTCGACGATCGCCTGGTAGGTCAGCGTCTGGAGATCCTGGCGGATGTTGAGGTGCGTGTAGGGGCGGACCTGGGTCATCAGGATGCCGATCAACTCTTCTACCGGATCGACCCAGAAGACGGTGCAGTAGGCGCCGCCCCAGGAGTAGGACCCAACCGAGGCCGGCATCGCCGAAGCGCCCTTGTCCGTCACCACGCTGTAGCCGAGGCCGAAGCCGTAGCCGGGACCCCGCAGCCAGAGGCCGTGGTCGCCGGTGTGGTTCGACGTCATCAGCTCGACCGTCTTGCGGCCGAGGATGCGCGCGCCGTCCAGTTCGCCGCCGTTCAGCATCATCTGGTGGAAGCGGTAGTAGTCGGCCGCGGTGGAGACGAGGCCGCCGGAGCCGCTGAAGTACCTGTGGGGCTCCCGCACGTGCCGGGCATTGGTGTCCGGCGACTCGGTGAGGACGATCCTGCCGTCCTCGCCGGGCCGGTAGAGCGCGGCGAAGCGGCCGACCTTCGACTCGGGCAGGTAGAAGTACGTGTCGACCATGCCCAGCGGATCGAAGATGCGCTCCTTCAGGTACTCGTCCAGGGTCTGGCCGGACAGGACCTCGACCATCCGCCCGACCACGTCAACGGACGGGCCGTACTGCCAGGCGTCGCCGGGATGGAACTCGAGCGGCAGCTCGGCGAGGGCGGTGACGAAGTCGCCGACCGTCCACTCCGGGTCCCGGTTGTTGCGCAGCTTCGCGTACTCGGCGCCGAGCAGCCCCCGATAGTTGTTCGCGAAGCCGGCGGTGTGGGTCAGGATGTGCTGGACGGTGATCGGCCGCGCTGCCTGGACCAGCTTGTAGGGGGCGCCCAGGTACTCGTCGGCGTCGGGCACCGTCGCGACCTGCATCTCGGCGAACTCGGGCAGGTACTTCGCGATCGGATCGCGGAGCTGGAACCGGCCCTCCTCGTGCAGGGTCATCAGCGCCACGGAAGCGATCGGCTTGGTCATCGAGGCGATCCGGAAGATCGTGTCCCGGGTCATCGGGGCGCCATCCTCGGGCCAGCGTTCGCCCTGGGCCTCGAAGTGGACGACCTTGCCGCGGCGCGCGACGAGGGTGACCGTACCGGCGACCTGCCCGCGGTCGATGTAGGCGCCGACCGCCTCGGAGAGGCGCTCGAGCCGCTCGCTCGACATGCCGGCGCTCTCCGGCGCGGCGATCGGCAGCGGGGCGGCCGCGTTCTGGTCCGCGGCTGCGGCCGGCGGAGCGGCCAGCGCCGTACCGGCGAGGAGGCTGCCGAGGAGAAACGCGGGGGCGGAGAGCATCAGGACACGGTCACGTTGGTCGAGGTTCATAGGGCGCCTCTCTGAGAGTGTGGGGGTGGTCTTCAGCCTTGGTGATTCAGCGTCTCGCGCGGGGCGTCAGCGTCGTCGTGTGACGTTCGCCGTCGCGCACGTAGACGACCTCGATCGGTTCGTCGATCTTCACGGCGTCGAGGGCGTAGGTGTAGTCGTAGATGTTGGCGATCGTCTGGCCGGCGAACTCGACGATCACGTCGCCGGCCTCAAGACCGGCCTCGGCGGCCGGGCCGCCCTCCATCACGCCGCCCAGCAGCAGGCCTTCCACTTCGCTCGCGTAGTCGGGGATGGTGCCGGTGTAGGCGCGCACTGTGTCGCGGCTGCCGCCCTGCTGAAGGGTCCGCTCGACCTTGGCGAACTCGAGCGGCTCGGCCTGGTTCGCGGCGCGGCGCGTCAACAGGGCGGCGAAGCGGGCCACGCGCTCCAGGTCGTCGTAGTTGATCAGGTCCGCCGTGTCGGTCGGTCGGTGGTAGTCCTCGTGGGAGCCGCTGAACAGGTTGACGGTCGGAACGCCGGCGCCGTTGAAGCTCGAGGTGTCGGTCGGCAGGTACGGATCGGTCTGCATGCCGAGGTCGAAGCCCACCGGAACGTTGGCGGCTTCGACCAGCCCCGTCCAGTCGGGACTCGAACCGACCGCCTGGACGGTCAGGCGGTTGTCGCGGACGCGGCCGACCATGTCCAGGTTGACGTAGGCCGCGATCTGGTCGGTCGGAATCACGGCATCGTCGACGAAGTCCGCCGAGCCCAGCAACCCCAGTTCCTCGCCCGACCAGAAGGCGAGCGCGACGTTCCGGTCGTGGCCCAGCGCGCGCAACTGGCGCGCGGCTTCGAGCACCGCCGCCGTGCCGGAGGCGTTGTCGTCGGCGCCGAGGTGAATGGCGTTCTTCTCGTCCGGCCGAGCCAGCGAGTTGCCGCCGCGCCCCTGGCCGAGGTGGTCGTAGTGGGCGCCCACGACGACCCACGGTTTGGCGAGGCTTTCCGCCTTGCCGCCGGGCAGGACGGCGACGACGTTGCGGGCCGTGCTGCGCTCCCGCTCGATCGCCGTCTTCAGGGTGACACGGACGCCCGGAAGGTCGAAGCCGGCGTTGTGCGGGTTGCCGTCGTCGAAGCTCTGCTGGATCTCTTCCAGATCGCGGCCGGTGCCGGCGAACAACGCGTTCGCGGCATCTTCGCCGATGCTGGCGGCGGCGACGCCGGAGCCGGCCGCAGCGGTGTCGAAGGCCATGGGGATCGTCTCGCCGGCGTTGGGGGACCGCGGCCCGGTCAGGACGAGGAGCCCCACGGCGCCCGCCTCACGCGCCGTCAGTGCCTTGTAGCGGAGTCCCGAGTAGCGGTTGAGGATAGCCCGCGCCTCGCCCTCGAGGTCCTCGGGGACGTAGCGCAGGACGACGGCGATCTTGCCGCTGACGTCGAGCGTGGCGTAGCTGTCGTAGCCGAAGTCCTGGGAGTCCGGCACGCGGATGCCGTAGCCGGCGAACACCGCCTCTCCCTCGATTTCGGTCGCGTCGGAGAAACCGAGCGCCTGGATCTGTGTCTGATCGCTGTACGTGGTGGCGCCGCCCTCGGTTTCGATCTGGATCGTCGAGCCCGTGTCGCGGGCGCCGGAGGTGAACTCGAAGTCGAGCAGCAGGTCGTCCTTGCCGGGCAACGGCTCGGCGCCGAGCGCCGCAAGCTGTTCGGCCAGGTAGGCGGCGGCTCGCTGCTCGCCTTCCGTGCCCGTGAGGCGGCCGCCGAACTCGGGCGAGGCGAGGGTGGTCACGTGGCTTTCGAGCGCGGATCGCGGATCGGCCGGCGGACCGGAGGCGTCGCGGTCCGGCGAGGCCGCGAGGGCCGCGAGCGCGGCCTCGTGGTTCCAGTCGGCGATATAGAGCTGGCCGCCGTCTCCGCCGTGGCGGCTGGAGGTCCAGACGAGCCGGCGGCCGTCCGGCGACGGAACGGGCAGGCCGTCGAAGCGGTCGGTGTAGGTGACCCGCACCGGTTCCTTCGTCCCCTCGGTGTCGACGATGAAGACCTCGAAGTTCTCGAAGCCGAGCTTGTTTGAGGCGAAGAAGATGTACTGCCCTGAGGGGTGCTGGTACGGGGCCCAGCTCATCGCTCCGAAGTCCGTCAACTGCCGCTGGTCCGAGCCGTCCGGATTCATCGACCAGACGTCGGCGATCAGGCCGTCCTCGCTGAAGCGTCGCCAGACGATGCGGGAACCGTCGGCGAAGAAGAACGGACCGCCGTCGTACCCGGGCACGTTGGTGAGCCGGGTCTGTTCGCTGCCGTCCGCGCGCATGACGTAGATCTCGCCGAAGTAGGCGGGATCGACTTCGAGCAGGTTCTTTTCGCGCTCGGAGAGTCTTCGGTTGAAGGCGTCCCGCGTGGAGGCGAAGACGATCCACTCACCGTCCGGAGAGTAGGCGCCTTCGGCGTCGTAGCCCCGCGCGTCGGTCAGGCGCCGCGGCTCGCCGCCGGCCATCGGCACGGTGTAGATGTCCATCTCCGGGTCATAGTCCCAGGCGTAGCGCCGTTCCTGGCCCGAGGCGCGGAAGTCGAGTTCCTGCTGCTGCAACTCGGCCGAACGCGGGTCGTGGTGGGTCGACCCGTACAGGATCTCGGAGCCGTCCGGACGAATGAAGGCGCAGGTCGTCTTGCCGATTCCGGTCGAGACCTCCCGGGTGTCGCCGGTGGCCAGATCGAGCAGGTAGATCTGGTAGAACGGATTCTCGGGCCGCCGCTCGCTCTGGAAGACGAGGAGGCCGCCGTCCGCTGAGAAGTAGCCCTCGCCGGAGCGCTTGCCTTCGTAGATCAGGCGCCGGGTTCGTTCGAGGAACGTGTCTTCGTCGAGGTCGCCGTCCGAGGCCTGCGCCGGCGCGGCGCTGACGGTGAGAGCCGCGGCTACCAGTGCGGCGGTTACGGACTGAGGTCTCGGCACGGTGGATCTCCCTCGCCAGTTCTCGACGGGCCTGCGAGGCCAGGAGATCCCGCCGCGGAACGAAGTCGGGCGAGTCTACTAACGGTGCTCGCACACGCCGGGATCCGTGCCATACTCGGGAGGCCAACTCGCCGGTTCTCCGGGCGCCTCGTGGAGGCAAAGTGACATGACGACCGCGAACGTGACGACCGCCGATCCGCCCCGGACGGACGACTGGGTTGCGTGGCGCGCCCGGATCGACGAGCGCATGCAGCACATGGCGACCAAGGCCGACCTGGCTGATCTCAAGGTGTGGATGCTGAAGACCATGGTTACGACGATGGTCACGACGATGATCGGCTTCGGCGCCTTGATCGTTGCGGCGATCAGGTTGCTGCCGTAAGCCGCCGGGTTGGGGCACCGCGGCTAGCCTGACGGTGGTGGCCAGCGGCCGCCACTACTACGGCGGCGTCAGCGGGGTCAGGGCGAAGGCGCGGCTGGCGATGTCGATGGCCTCCTCGATGTCGTCCGGCTGGTGCGCCAGCGACAGGAACCAGTTGAGCCGGGGGTGGAAGATGGCGCCGAGTCGGGCCGCTTGGCTGCCGAAGATGCGGGCGCGCTTGGCCTTCACATCGCCGCGAAAGAGAAAGGTGGGCATGGTCGGCGGCCCGGACATGACCACATCCTCGTGGCCTTGCGCCCGTCCGGCGGCGACGATTCCCGCCCCGAGCCGCGTGCCCATTCGCATCATGTGCTCGAAGACGTCCTCCCGCTCGTAGATCTCGAGCGTCTTCATGCCGGCGCGGAAGGCGACCGCGGAGAACATGTAGGTCGCGGTGAAGGCGATCCGTTCCGCGCCCTCCCGCAGTTCGTTGCGGCCGAGTACGGCCGAGACGGAGTAGCCGTTCGCCAGGGGCTTGCCCAGGCAGATGAGATCAGGCTTGAGGCCCATGCCGAGGTGGGAGCCCTTCGGGTGCATCCGGAAACCGGCGCGGACGTCGTCCAGGGCCACGCGGCACCCGGTCCGTTCGCGCGCGGCGTGAATCGCCGCGACGATTTCCGGGCTCGCCTCCCGCGTCTCCTGGCTCGGGTTCTGGTCGAGGGGACTGATCATGATGCCGGCGAGGCGGTCTCCGAGTTCCTCCACCGCGCGCTCCAGGGCCCCGGCGTCGTTCCAGGGGACGCGCGCGACGTGCCGCTGCTCGCCGGTGGCCGGGGTTTCCGGGTGGAGCGCGATCTCGGCCCCGAAGCCGTGGTAGGAGTCCCGAAAGAGGATGACGCAGGGCCGGTGGGTCGAGGACCGCATGGTGCGCAGCGCGAGGTTCGTGCTGTCCGATCCGTTCTTGGTGAAGATCGTCCAGTCGAAACCTGCCACCGCTCCGAGCAGTTGCTCGGCGTAGAGCGGCATCGTCTCCGGGAAGAAGGCGCTGAGGTCCATCGCGCCGGACTGCTCGGCGGCCGCGGCGTCGACTTCGGGGTGGCAGTAGCCCAGGATGTTCGGCCCGTTCCCGCAGTTGAAGTCCAGGTAGGAGCGGCCGTCGGCGTCCTCGATCCGGCACCCCTTCGCCGAGCGGATGAACCCTGGCAGCACGTCCCGGCCAGCGAAGCGCGCGGACCGGGTCAGGTAGATGCCGCCGCGGGGTATGACCGCGTCCGTTCTCTCCCAGAGTTCCCGGCCTCGCGGACCGTCGACGGAGTCGTTCATCGGGTCAGGCTCCTTCCGTTCCGACCTCGGTGGCGCGCGTAGCCTCCGCTTCTTCCGCGTGGATGTCTCCCTTGACGCCGGGGCTGGCTCCTCGCGGCGGGACGTGAGGGCACTTGGCGACGGAGACGTGGTAGTCGCGCATGAGCCCGTTGATCGGCTCCGCAATCCAGGTGTTGGGTTCCATGATGTCCCACTCTTCCTTCGGGTCCTGCTCGACATTGAACAGCTGGGGGTTGTTCAGCGAGATGCGCGTGCGCCGTCCCGCTTCGGGCTGGAACTCCACGAAGTGCATCTTGAACTGCCGCCACTTGATGGCCGCGAGTTCGTCCTTGATGAAGCACAGAAGGTGCTCGCGCGGTCCCTTGTCGGTGTTCCCGAGGAAGACCTCGGACTGGTCCACGCTGTCCAGGACCCGGTCGTCCGGCACCAGGTTCCCGGCGTCCGCCAGGTGGGCGAGGGTGCGGTAGAAGTCCATGACGCTTACGATCTGATCGCTGACGGCGCCGGCAGGCACCCGGCCGGGCCAGCGCAGGATGCAGGGGGTCCGCAACTGGCCTTCGTAGGCGGTGCCCAGGCAGCCGCGCCAGGGGCCCGAGTCCGCCTGGGGGCCGAGACTGGGGATCAGCACCGGCCCGTTGTCGCTGGCCCACACGACGAGCGTGTCCCGCGCGATGCCGGCCTCCTCGATGGCCTCGAGGACCTGGCCCGAGCGATGGTCGCACTCCACCATGCAGTCGGCGAAGTCGCCGCCGCGGGTCCGGTCCTTGAAGTCGGGGTGTGGCATGGCCGGGTGGTGCACGAGCGAGTAGGGGATGTAGAGGAAGAAGGGCTTGTCCCCGCCCGCGTGTTCGTGGATGTAGGCCACGGACTTCTCGGTGATGATCGAGTCGACGAACGGGCGGCTTTCCAGGTTGTAGGGCCGCACCGGCACACACGGTTCGCCGAGGCGGCCCTCCCACAGCATGGGATTGTCCATCTCGTCCGGATCGAAGCCGATCAGGTCGCCGTAGATGGCGGGCGCGGTGCTGTCGCGTACGCCCCACCACTCCTCGAAGCCGAAGCGGGTGGGCATGCGCGTCTGGACGTTACCCAGATGCCACTTGCCGAAGATGGCGCAGCGATAGCCGGCATCCCGGAGCAGCTCGGCCAGGGTGTACTCCCAGGGCGCCAGCCCCTGCTTGATGCCGGGTGGAATCACCCGGTGGCAGCCGGTGCGGATGGGCATTCGACCGGTGAGCAGGGCGGATCGGGTCGGCGTGCACTCGGCTTCCACGTTGAAGTTCGTCAGTCTCAGGCCTTCGGCGGCCAGTGCGTCGAGGCGGGGAGTCGGGGCGCCCCGCGTGATGCCGCCGCCGTAGCAGCCCAGGTCGCCGTAACCGATGTTGTCGGTCAGCATGAAGACGATGTTGGGTGGTTTCATGCCTGCCTCTCGTTCCTCGTGCGGTGGCTGCCGCGAGGTGTCGCCGTGCGCCGCGCTGCCGGATGCGGACCGATCCTGCCACGGCGACTGTAGGGACACGCCTGTTCCTGTGCGTCAGCGCGGCGCGGACGCCGCGACTCGACTGCTAGCCTGACGGCCCATGTGGGCCGGCCTGCCGATCTCGACCTGGGCTCTGCTCGCGGTGTCGGTCGTCGGCGGACCGGCTCTGGTTCTGCTGCGGTGGTGGCTTGAGCGGCGTGGTCGCCGCCGCGGTCACGGGACCGCGCGGAGCGGTGCGGCGTGACGGCAAGCGCGCTGGTCCTCGTCCCCCTGGGCCTGTACATGCTGGTCCTGATCGGGCTCGGCCTGTGGGGCCGGCGCGAGGGAGGGAGCCTCGAGGGCTACTACGTCGCCGGCAAGAAACTGCCCTCCTGGGTCATCGCCTTCAGTTCGAACGCCACCGGCGAGAGCGGCTGGCTGCTGCTGGGTCTGACCGGGATGGGCTACGCGGTCGGCTTCCACGCGCTGTGGGTCGTCTTCGGCGAAGTGATGGGCGTTGCGATCGCCTGGACCCTCGTTTCGCGGCCGTTCAAGGAGTACACCGACCGGTACCGGGCGATCACCGTTCCCGACTACCTGGAGGAACGGTTCCGGGACCGCCGGCAACTACTGCGCAAGCTGAGCATCGCGATCATCCTGTCGATGGTCGCGGTCTACTGCTGCGCCCAACTGGTGGCGACGGGCAAGGCCTTCTCGTCCTTCCTGGGGTTCAGCTACGTCACCGGCGTCTTCCTGGGCGCGGGTGTCACGATCGTCTACACGGCCGTCGGCGGCTTCAAGGCGGTGGCCTACTCGGACCTCGTGCAGGGGCTGCTCATGGTGGGCGGGCTCGTCATGCTCCCGATCGTCGGCATCGCGGCCGCGGGCGGCTGGAACGAAGTGATCGGCACGCTCGAGACGGCCGATCCCAACCTGCTGCGGGCGATGGGCAGCCACGGCGCGACCTGGGCGGGCGTGCTGTCGGCCGCGAGCTTCGCCGGCATCGGGCTCGCCTTCCTGGGTGTGCCGCAACTCCTGACCCGGTTCATGTCCGCGGCTTCGGGCCGCGAACTGGTGCGCGGCGGCCGGGTCGCCGTCGTGTGCATGGTGCTGTTCGACATCGGCGCGGTGTTCACGGGGATCGCCGGCCGGGCCCTGTTCCCGTTGCTGGACGATCCGGAAACCGTGATGCCGACGATGAGCGCGGAGCTGTTCCCGGCCCTCTTCACGGGCATCTTCCTCGTCATCGTTCTGGGCGCGATCATGTCGACCGTCGATTCCCTGTTGATCCTCGCCTCGTCGGCCGTCGTCAGGGACTTCGGGCAGAAGATCCTCGGCGCGGCCCGCGGTGACGGGCGCCTGTCGCGCTACGGGCGCTACGTGACCGCGCTCGTGGGCCTGGTGGCCATTCCCTTCGCCCTGTTCGAACCGCCGCTGCTGTTCTGGTTCATGCTGTTCGCCTGGTCGGGGCTGGGGGGCGCCTTCGTCCCGGTCGTCCTCTGCTCTCTCTTCTGGAAGCGGACGACCTTGCCGGGCGCGTTGGCCGGGATGGCTACAGGATTCGTGGTGACGGTGGCCTGGGTGGTGCTGTTCAAGGCGTCCTACTACGACCTCTACGAACTGATCCCGGGGCTCATCGCGGGGACGGCGGCAACGGTGATCGTCAGCCTGCGGACAAGACCGCCCGAAGGGGCGGCGGCGGAGTTCGAGGACGTTCACGCGACGGTGAGGGGTTCCTAGGGCTACACTGCCCGCCATGCCCAGATTGTCCTCTGTTCTCCTTCTGGTAGGCGCGTTGGCGTTACCGGCGACGGCCGAAGAACTCTCGTACTACCTCGCGGACGCCGGCGATCCCGCCGCTTACGACCCGAACGTGCCCAGACCGTCCGCGGTACTCGGCTACGAGGTGGGCGAGTGGCACGTTCGCCCCGATCAGCTCAATGCCTACATGCGGGCGGTGGCCGCCTCCTCGCCGCGCGTGAGCGTCTCGGTGCAGGGGAGGACCCACGAGCAGCGTCCCCAGCTCCTGCTGGCGATCACCTCGCCACGCAACCATGCTCGCCTCGACGAGATCCGCGAGCAGAGGCGCAGCCTAGTCGATCCGCGGCTGCCGGCACCGGAGCTCGAGGAGCTGCCCGTCGTCATCTGGCTCGGCTACAGCATCCACGGCAACGAGCCGAGCGGCGCGAACGCCTCGATGCTGGTTGCCTACCACCTGGCCGCGTCGCTCTCCGACGTGGTTGCCGAGCAGTTGGAGCAGGCAGTCATCCTGGTCGACCCGAGCCTGAATCCAGACGGGATCGGCCGTTTCGCGCACTGGGCGAACACGAACCGGGGCATGGTGCTGAATCCCGACCCCGATCACCGGGAACACCGGGAACCGTGGCCGGGCGGCCGCACGAACCACTACTGGTTCGATCTGAACCGGGACTGGCTGCTGCTGCAGCATCCCGAGTCGCGGAACCGCATGGCGGCCTGGAAGGCGTGGCAGCCGAACCTGGTCGGCGACTTCCACGAGATGGGTTCGAACGCCACGTACTTCTTTCAGCCCGGGGTCCCGAGCCGGCGGAATCCGCTGATCCCCGAGCGCAACGTGGAACTGACGGAAGCGATCGCGGCGCACCACGCCGCCGTGTTCGATGGAGTGGGACGGCTCTACTACACGCAGGAGGGCTTCGACGACTTCTACCTCGGCAAGGGCTCTACCTATCCGGATGCGCACGGCGCGGTCGGCTTTCTGTTCGAGCAGGCGAGTGCGGAGGGGCACCTGATGGAGACGGCGAACGGAGAGCTGGCATTCGGTTTCGGGATCAAGAACCAGCTCCTGGCGTCTCTCTCCATGGTCGAGGGCGGCGTGGCGAAGCGCCTCGAGCTTCTCGAACACCAGCGTGACTTTTTCCGCGACGCATTGGCCGCGGCGGAGGAGTCCGGTCCGGCCGCCTACGTGTTTCACGTGGACGGCGACCGCGGCCGGGCGCATCGAATGCTCGACCTGCTGCTGCGCCACGAGATCGAGGTCTACGGGACGGTGGACGACATCGCATTCGAGGATCGGGCCTATCCTTCGGGCGCGTCCTGGCTGGTGCCGCTGGAGCAGGCGCAGACGACCCTCGTCCGGTCCTTCTTCGAGAAGGTGACCGAGTTTGGCGACACCGTCTTCTACGACGTCTCGGCCTGGACCCTGCCGCTCGCCTTCGGCGCCGAGTACGACCTGCTCGAGGGGGACGACTACAGAGCGGAGATGCTCGGGGCTCCAGTCACGGAAGCATCGATTGAGGCCGGCCGGTTCGGTGCTGCGAGGTTGAACGAGGCGGTCTACGCGTATGCCTTCTCGTGGGACGGCTACTTCGCGCCGCGGGTCCTGAACCGGTTGCAGCGTGCCGGGGTGAGGACGCGTGCCGCGGCGCGGCCGTTTACGGCGGAAACGGTCGGCGGCCCGGAGTCGTTCGATCCCGGAGCGATCGTCGTGCCGGTGGGGCGCGAGGGAGAGCCGGGCGCGAACGCTGGAATCGACCTGGAGCGGCTGTTCACCGAGGCATCCGCTGCCGACGGTGTCGACGTGCACCGATTGATCAGCGGTCAGGCCGCGGCGGGAATCGACATGGGGAGCCCGAGCCTGCGGCCGCTGGTCGCGCCGCGGACGCTGCTCGTGAGCGGTTCCGGGACCCCGTCGTACCGCGTGGGCGAAGCCTGGCACCTGCTCGACGAGCGATTCGGCGTCGAGGTTTCGCTGGTCGATCTCGATGCGCTGGCCGGCGCGGACCTGGACCGCTACACCCACGTCGTGCTGGCCCTGGGCGGCTTCGGCGGCGCGGCGCCCCGGGAAGAGGTTCGGGATCGCCTCCGGACCTGGGTGCGGGGTGGCGGCGCGGTCGTGGCCATCGGCGCGGCGAGCCGCTGGGCGAGTGTGGAGCTCCTGGGCCGCGAGGAGGCATCGGAGGATGCGGCGGACGCGGACGCCCCCGAAACGCCGGAGCGCCCCCGCTACGCCGACTACCGTGACCAGCGTGCCGAACAACTCATGGCCGGAACGATCGTCGGCGTCGAGCTCGATCTGACGCACCCCCTGGCTTACGGCTACAGGCGGTCGGACCTGGCCGTCATCCGAACGGGGGAGTGGGTCCTGCCGGCGAGTTCCGATCCCTTCGAGAACGTCGCCCTGTACCAGGACCCGCCGCGGCTGAGCGGCTGGATATCGCCGGAGAACCAGCGCCTGCTGGCCGGCAAGCCCGCCGTCGTCGCCAGCCGGATGGGCCGCGGCGTCGTGATCCAGCTCCTCGACAATCCGAACTTCCGTGCCTACTTCTATGGCTCGAACCGTCTGTTTCTGAACTCGATCTTCCTCTCTGGCCTGATCGACTCGACCTCCGCACCGGAAACCTGGTAGCGATCGGCGGGCCTGTCCAAGCCCTCGCCTGGCAGGCGTCTTGCGTTCGTCTGCGGCGTTGTGCTGAGATCCGGCGGGCCAAGCTGGCCCGGCGCGCAGAAACGACGCGCCGAGGTCGGTGGGTCTTGCCACTTTGACGCCTCTGACGAAGCTTGCAAGAACCGTCGAGCCGGGCGTCAGGCATGGGGACGAAACGAAGTCGTCAACTGTCCACGGAGAAACGACAAGAGTGAGCGAAGGTGGCGAAGTCCTGATCGCGGTCAGTGACTTGACCAAGCACTACGGTTCGATCCGCGCTGTCGACGGCATCAGCTTTACCGTACGCCGCGGCGACGTGCTCGGCTTTCTCGGACCGAACGGCGCCGGCAAGACGACGGCGATGAAGATGATCACCGGCTTCCTGGAGCCGGACCGAGGTTCCGTCATGGTGGCTGGGATCGATGTCGGTGCGGACCGGCTGGCGGTGAGTCGGCGGATCGGATATCTGCCGGAGGACGCCCCGGCGTACGGCGAGATGACCGTCGAGGCTTTCCTGCACTTCATCGCCGAGGCACGGGAGCTTGAGGCCGCGGAAGAGGCGATCGAGAGGGTTCTTGAGACGGCGCACCTGAGGAGCGTGAGGGGGCAGACGATCGAAACCCTGTCCAAGGGCTACAAGCGCCGGGTCGGCCTGGCCCAGGCGCTGATTCACGACCCTGACGTGCTGATCCTCGACGAGCCGACGGACGGTCTCGATCCGAACCAGAAGGCGGTGGTCCAGGACCTGATCTCGAGCCTGTCGTCGGACCGCTGCATCGTGCTGTCGACGCACATCCTCGATGAGGCGGAGCGCGTGTGCAACCGGGCCGTCATTCTCTCCGAGGGCCGCATCCTGGTCGACTCGACGCCGGAGGACCTCGTGAGCCAGGCGCCCGGCCACAACGCGGTTCGTTTCCGGGTAACGCAAGGAGACGCCGCCGAGGTGGCGGCGAAACTGGCCGAGGCCGAGTGGTGCGCGTCGGCTCACGTCCTGCCCGGCGGCGAGGTCGAGGCCGAGCCTGCCGGCGGCGAGAACCGGCTGAACGAGGTGCTGGCCGCGGTCGGCGAGCACCGCGTCGCCGACGTCAGGGTGAGAGAAGGCCGGCTGGACGAACTCTTCCGCGACGTGACGAGGGGAGTGGCGGCATGAGCGCGCTGGCGCGGCGTTTCACCGGGATGAGGGCGGTGCTGCGGCGGGAGTTCCACGGCTACTTCGCGTCGCCGCTCGGCTACATCTTCATCGTCATCTTCCTGATTGCCAGCGGCTATCTCATGGTGTCGCGCGACTTCGGCCGCTTCCTGGAGCTCCGCGAGGCGAACCTCGACGCGCTGTTCAGCTACCTGCCCTGGATCTTCGTCGTGCTGGTGCCGGCAGTGGCAATGCGGCTGTGGGCGGAGGAGCGCCGGTCCGGCACGGTCGAGCTGTTGCTGACCCTGCCGATCACTCTCGAGGGTTCCTATCTCGGCAAGTTCCTGGCCGGTTGGGCGTTTCTGGCCGTGTCCGTGTTGCTGACGTGGCCGGCCGTGTTTCAGGTGGCCCGCCTCGGCGACCCGGACTGGGGCGCGATCTTCGCGAGCTACGTCGCGACCCTGCTGGCGGCCGCGGTGCTGCTGGCGATCGGCCTCCTGTTCTCGGCGCTGTCGAAGAACCAGGTGGTCGCGTTCATCCTGGCGGTGGCGGCCTCGGTCGGCTTCCTGCTGATCGGCGTGCCCCAGACCCAGGAGTTCGTGGGCAAGTGGTTCGGCGGCTATGTGGAGCGCGTGGTCTCGTCGCTCAGCCTGCTCGACCACTTCGAGACGCTGACCCGCGGCCTCCTGCAGTTGAACTCGCTGTTGTTCTTCGTGTTGTTCACCGTCGGCTGGCTGGTCTGCGGCATGTTGGTGCTCGGCCAGACGAAGACCAATTGAGGGGTTGGGCAGATGACTGACGAACCGAACGTACGTCCGGACGCCGGCGCCGACGGCACGAAGGGGATGACGGTGGCGCAGAGCCGCCTCCTGACCCTGGCCCTCATCGGGCTCGTGACCGTGCTCTCGATCCACGTCGCCAATGAGTGGCTGGAGGGCTGGCGCGTCGACCTTTCCGGGGGCGATCTCTACTCGCTGACCGACGGCAGCCACGCGATCCTCGATCGCATGCAGGAAGAGGGCGTCAATCCGCTGGACATCCGCCTCTACTTCTCCGAGACGGCGGGCAAGACGCTGCCCAAGTTCGTCAAGGACTTCATCGGCTACGAGCGCTATCTGCGCAGCCTGCTGGCTGAGTATGAGAGGGCCGCGGCCGGGAAGATTCGCCTCGAGACGATCGACCCGCTTCCCGACAGCGACGACGCGGACCGCGCCGCCGAGGACGGCCTGGACGGCAAGCTGATCAACCAGAACGGCGATCTCTTCTACTTCGGTCTCGCGTTCGAGACGCAGACCGGTAGCAGGGAGACGATCGAGTTCCTGTGGCCGCAGGAGCAGGAGAACATCGAGTACGAGATCTCGAAGAAGATCCACGGTCTGCTCTGGCCGGCCCGGCAGCGGGTGGGGGTGCTCTCGAGCCTGGAGGTCTTCGGCGGCGCCCAGGACCCGTTCATGGCGCAGATGCTGGCGGCTCAGGGCCGGACTCCGTCGCAGAAGTGGATCATCGTCCAGGTGCTGGAAGACCTCTACGACGTTTCCCAGGTCGCGCCGGACGTGGACGAGATCTCGAGTGACGACTACGACCTGCTCATCGTGATCCATCCCAAGGACCTGCCCGACAAGACGGCCTTCGCGATCGACCAGTGGGTGGCCGCAGGCGGCAACACGCTGATCTTCCTCGATCCGTATGCGCTGGGCGACACCCCGCCGCAGAACCCGCAGCAGCCCTGGATGGCCCTCCAGTACCAGCCGGCCTCGAACCTGGAGCCGCTGCTCGCATCCTGGGGTCTGGAGCTTCCAGCGAACCGGTTCGCGGCCGACTTCGAGCTGGCGGCGCGGCGGCCGATGAGCCAGTTCGGCGCCGCCGAGTCGGTGATCATCGATCTCCAGGTCGATTCCGCGCTCCACGAAGACGTGCTGGACGAAGAGAATCCGATGCTGCGCGGCCTGTCGAACACGCGCTTCTTCCTTTCCGGCGTGCTGCGGGAACTGGGAGACGACGGGTCGGAGGCCGACGCTGGCGAAGACGATGCGGGGGACGAGCCCGGCGACCGCGACGCCGGCGAAACCGGACCTGTGGAGGGCGTCGAACTGCGGCCGCTGATCTCGACGACTCCGGCCGCCAACACGCTCGAAGTGCTGCCGGGCTTCGGCGGCGGCGACGGTCTTGCCTACACCGACCTGAACGACGGCGCGGCGCTCCGTGACGCGTTTGCACCAGGTGAGGAGCCCCTGGCGCTCGCGTACTTCGTGCGCGGCAGGTTGCCGACCGCCTTCCCGGACGGCGTGGACTACCCGGACAGAGAGGCGGAGCGGCCGCCCAACCTGCCGCCCGAGATCGAGATTCCGCCGCCCGATGACGCACAGATCATCCACCGTGATCCCCTGCCCGAAGAGGAACGCGGCGAGGCAGCGGTCGTCGTGTTCGCGGACGTGGACTTCATCCACGACCAGATCGCCTTCCTGCAGAACCCGTTCGGGATCATTCAGGCCGCGAACGACAACCACAAGGTCGTTCTCAACAGCATCGACTACCTGCTCGGCTCCCAGGACTTGATGTCGGTTCGGGCCAAGAGCGGGATCAGCCGCCCCTTCCTTCGCTTCGACGAGATCGAGGCGCAGGCCGAACTCGACACGCTCGATCGAGAGCGGCAGATCCGGGAGGAGATCGAGAGCTTCGAGGAGGAGTTGCGGGAGAAGCAGGGCGAGATCACCCAGCGCAACGCGGCTCTCTTCGAGCGAAAGCTGCAGGAGGAAGTCGACGAGTTGAACGAGCGGATCCTGGAAGGCAACCGGGAGCTGCGGGACATCCGCAAGGGCCGGCGCGAAGCGCTCGAGCGCGAGGAGTCCATGGTGCGCTTCGCCGTCATCGGGTGGATGCCCATCGTCGTCCTGCTGATCGGTCTCTACCGCGCCCGGCGGCGCTAGGGCTTGCTAGGAGTTATCGGCATGAGCCAGTTGAATCAGAGGCTTGTAGCCGCGGCCGCGGCGCTGCTCGCCCTTTCGGTCTTCAGCTACTGGAACAGCGTGTCGCGCGCCGATCGGTTCGAGAGCGGTCAGAAGTTCCTGCCCAACCTGAACCCGGACGAGATCGCCGCGGTCGAGATCCTCCAGGGAGACGAGCAGGTCACCCTGAGCCGGCAGGACGACTTCTACGTGGTGGAGGAAGTCCACGACTACCGGGCCCGGAACGAGGGTGTGAACCGATTGGTGCGGAACCTGCTCGACATCGAACTCGCGAAGGAAATCGGCTCAGGCGACAACCTGGCCGCGGAACTCGGCATCGAACCGCCCGGCGAGGACACGGTCGAGGTGGCGCTCCAGAACGCAGCCGGCAGCGACATGGTCCGGTTACGGGTAGGTAACCGGTTCGAGGGCGGCAGCGGCAACTACGTCCGCCGCCTCGATGGCGAGGAGAACCCGATCTTTCTGACCGAGGCGACCGTGCTGATCGACAGCACGGCGGATCAGTTCCTGCAGAAGGAAATCGTCGACGTCGCCGGAAGCGACGTTGCGCGCATCGACGGACCCGACTTCACCTTCAGCACCGGTGAGGGCGAGAGCGACACGCTTGCTCTCGAGCGCGTGCCGGCCAGTCGGCGTGAGAAGACGAGCGAGGCCGGACGGGTCAGGAACTTCCTGTCCCGGCTGCGCTTCTCCGAGGTTCACCTCGCGGACGACGAGGAAGTGGCCGATCTCTCGTTCGATTCCGAGTTCCGTTACGAGTTGGCCGATGGATCCGGTTACGTCGTCTCAGTCGCCGGCCGCGATGACGACCGCTACATCCAGATCAGCGGCTATCACACGGTGCAGCAGGTCGAGATCGAACGCGACACACCCGACGAGGAACTCCAGGAGAAGGCCGACATCCTGAACCGGGCGGAGGAGATGCGGGACTTCAACGACTACCACGGCTCCTGGGTCTACAAGCTGGACAGCTTCACCGGCGAGAAGCTGGATCTGCGCCGCGCCGACCTGATCGAAGACGAAGAAGAACAGAACGAGGAGCTTGACTCATGATTGGCTACTGCACGATTGGCGTGAACGACATGGACCGGGCGACGGCCTTCTACGACTCCCTGCTCAGCGAGCTGGGCGCGAAGACCCTGTTCGACATGGGTCGGATCAAGGGCTACGGCGTTGGGCCGGGACAGCCGATGCTCGCGATCTGCATCCCCTACAACGAGGAACCGCAGGTGCCGGGGAACGGGAACATGGTGGCGATCGCCGCGGCTTCGCAGGAGCAGGTCGACCAGCTTCACGCCAGGGCGCTCGAGCTGGGCGGCACGGACGAAGGCGCGCCCGGAACGCGCGTGGCCACGTTCTACGGCGGCTACGTTCGGGATCTCGACGGCAACAAGCTCTGCTTCTTCAACATGGGCTGAAGCCGAGTCGGCGCTAGGTCCAGCGGGCTCTCGGCGTCGAGTAGCGAGCTGAGGACGCCAGGTGAGGCTCGCCTCGCGGAGAGTCTTTCCGCGTCGCTCAGTTGACTTTTCGTAAAGACGAAAAATATGATTCGTCTCGATGGAAACACCAAGAAGGCTCCGGTCGCCGGACCGTATCGGCGTCACAGCCCTTGGTCTGTGGGCGATCGTGGCGGCGCTGACCGCGGCTCAGGGCGGGGCCGTCGACTGTCCGGCGGATGCCAGCCTGCGTGGCACGGTGCGCTCGCTTTCCGGGACACCGGTGGCCGACGCCGTGGCTACGCTGACGACTTCCTCCCGGACTGTGGCAACTGGAGAGGACGGGCGATTCTGCCTCTTTCCGGTGGAACCGGGCGAGCACCGGCTGGTCGTCTTCGCGGACGGCTACGGCGTCGCTGAACAGGAGTTCCTGGTCGAGGAGCAGGGCGCGGTCCAGGTCGAGATTCGCCTCCGCGCCGCGTTCGGCGAGGAGGTGGTGGTCAGTGCGACCAGGACGGAGAAGCGTCTCGCCGATGTGCCGCTCCACGTGCAGACAGTGCGGCGTTCCCAGATCGAGGGCGTTGTTGCGCGCACACTGGCCGACGCCGTGGAATGGACGCGGGGCGTGCGGGTCGAGTCGAACTGCCAGAGCTGCAATACCTCCCAGATCCGGTTGCTCGGTCTCGAGGGTCCGTACTCCCAGCTTCTGGTCGATGGCCAGCCGACCGTGTCGTCTCTCGCCATGGTCTATGGCATCGAGCAGTTGCCGGCCCGGCTGATCGACTCGGTCGAGGTGGTCAGGGGCGGCGGTTCGCCGGCCTACGGAGCGGGGGCGGTGGCGGGCGTGATCAACCTGATTCCGCACCATCCCGATCACACTCACGTCGAGGTGAGCGCCCGCTCGAGCCGGATGGATGGCGCCGGCGCCGTGGCGCGGAGCCCTTCGTACAGCCTGGTTGCCGACCTGATGCCCGGTTCGTCGCGGGCCGCGACGTTCTACGGCCAGGTAGACCGGGAAGCGCCGGTCGACGTCGACGGCGACGGGTTCACCGACGTCTCGATCCGCGACCTGGATGCTCTCGGAGCGCGCTACCACGAGTTGCTGTTCGACGGTGCGGCGCGGTTTGCGGTGGACGTCAGTCATGTCAGCGAGTTCCGTCGGGGCGGCGATCAGTTGCATCTGCCGCCGCAGCACGCTCAGGTCGCAGAGCAACTGGCCTCCCACAGGAAAGGCGTCACGGCCTCCTGGCTTCAGACCGTTTCATCGCGATGGGACTGGCGGACAACCGTGTCCCATGCCGGCGCCGAACGAGACAGCTACTACGGGACGGGAGGCGACTCGAGCGCCTTCGGGACAACCCGCAATCCGCTTTGGCTCTTCGACACCCAAGTCAACCGCGGCGGCGAGCGGGGCACGCTGAGTTTCGGCCTGCAGGCTTCGGACGATTTCATCCACGACCGCCAGCCAGCGTACGGACGGATCATTCGCGAGAGATACCGCGGGGCGGCGGCCTTCGTTCAGGACGACCGGAGGATCGCCGACGGCGTGACCCTGCTCTACGGGCTGCGGGTGGACCGCCACAATGCGGTCGACGGATCGATCGTCTCGCCGCGGGCGGCCCTGATGTGGACCCCGCGAAGCGACCTGACCCTGCGAGTCTCCCACAGCGCCGGCTTCCGTCCACCCGCGGTGTTCGACGAGCAACTCCACATCGCTCTGCTCGGCGGCGAGGCGATGGTCGTGCGGGACGAACCCGGCCTGCGGGAGGAGACGTCCGTCTCGCGCATGTTGAGCGTCGAGTGGAGGCCGATGGTCGGCGAGCGCACGGCCGTGGCGTTCGATTCGACCTTTTTCGATACGACGATCGCCGATCTGTTCCACAACCGCGAGGCGGACGATCCGGCGACCCCGGAACTCGAGTTCACGCGCACCAACTTCGGCCGTGCCCGGGTCGCCGGCGTGGAGGTTGGCTGGAGCCTGAGGCGCGGTCGTCTGGCCGTGGATTTGGGCTACGGATGGCAGCGGGCGGAGTTCGGCCATCCCGAACCGGATTTCGGCAGCACCCGCATGTTCCGAACGCCCGAACGCTACGGCACGGCGAGCGTCCGGTGGCTGCTCTCGGGCGGGCTCGATCTGTTCGCGGGCCTTCGCTACACGGGACAGATGGCGGCGCCGCATTACGCCGGCTACATCGCCAAGGATCGACTGGAGTTGACGCCGAGCTTCCTTGCTATTGACGTTGCCGTGTCCCGGAAGTTCGTGCTCGGCGGAGACCGCGGCATCGTGGGCACGTTCGCGGTGAAGAACCTGACCGACGAGTACCAGCAGGACCTGGACCGGGGGCCGCTACGGGATGCCGGCTACGTCTATGGACCGAGATTCCCGCGCAGCGTGGTCGTCGGCGTCAAAGTGGACCTGTAGCCGTGCGGAGACTCGTGTTCGCTCCAGGGTCGGTTCTGGCGGCGATGCTGATGCTGGCGTTGGCGGCACCGCCGACGGCGGTTCCGGATGACGGATCGGCACCGGCGCGGGCGGACGAGCTGGAGTCTCCGGCGAATCACGGCGTCCGGCTTGCCGACCTGTGGGCGGATCTGGCGGTGCGAGACCTCGATGGCCGGACCTGGACCGCGGCCGATTTCCAGGGTCGCGTCGTTCTGCTCGACTTCTGGGCCACCTGGTGCGCTCCCTGCCTCGCCGACTTCCCCCATCTCGAACGGGCGCGGGCCAGCTACGACGATCAGGACCTCGTGATCCTCGCCGTTTCCCTCGACCGTTCGGGACGTGACGATCTGAGGAGCTTCAGGCGCCGGCAGGCCATCACCTGGCCCGTCCTCTTCGACGGACTGGGCGCTGCCGGAACGGTGGCCAGCCGCTTCCAGGTGGAGTATCCGCCGCGGTCCCTGCTGTTCGACCGGCGCGGACGGTTGGTGGCCCTCGATGCCCGCGGATCGACACTCGACGCGGCGCTGAGGGTCCTTTTCGCCCCGGAGTGACGTTCGCTGCGGACGGACTGCTACGCTGACCGCCCCGTGTCCGGCGTGGCTGTACTCCTGCTGACCGCGATCGCGGCGCTGGTCCCGGTCCAGACGGCTCCCGGTCAGATTGATGCGGCATCGGGCGATCCGGTCGCGGTCTTGGCGGAGGCACGCGCGGCTGTCGAGCGGGCGCCCGCGGAGTTCGCGCCGGCGTTGGCGCTGGCCCGGGCGCTTGCCACCCTTGGGCGCACCGCTGACGCCCTCGCGGCGTTCTCCCGTGCGCGAGAGCTTGCGCCGGCCGGAGTGGGCGGCGACGCGGTCGCGTCGTCCTATCTCGTGCCAGCGTTGCTGCTGCGTGACCTCGACCGCACCGGCGAGGCGATCCGGCTGCTCGAGAACGGTACGAACGGCCGGCTCGGCAGTGCCGACGTCTACGAGCAACTCGCCTTGCTCCGACTGGCGGATGGCCTCGTTGACGGGGCGATGGCGGCCATCGACGCCGCCCTGGCCGAGAATCTCGAAAGCCCCGGACTCGACCTCGCCCGCGGACTGGCGCTGGCGCGCCATCCGAACCGTCGCGGCGAGGCCTTGGACTACCTGAAGCGCGCGCTGAAGGACGGCGTGGGAGACCCGGTCGTGATCCGTCTGGAAGCCGCCGAAATCCTGTCGACCGATGGTCGCGATGCGGAGGCGATCGAGCACCTGCGCGCCGCCGAGGAGCTCGCGCCGAGCGAACCTGAGGTGATCTACCGCCTCGGCCGCGCCCTCGCCGCGGCTGGCGACCGGGAAGCCGCGCAGTCGGCTCTTGAGCGCCACCGGTCGCTGCAAGGCGCTCTGCAGCGCGCTGCTGAGATCGAGCGAGCGGCGTCTGCGGACCTGGCGGCCGGCTTGTCGGAAGTACAGGATCTGGCCGCAGCGGGCGATCTGGAAGCGGCGCTCGAACTTCTTCTCGGACTGGGGGGGCGGCCCGAGGATCCGCTAGTCGCGGATGCGTACTCGCTCCGGGCCAAGGTGTTGTTCTCGATGCGCCGGGTCGACGAGGCAGCGGCGAGCATTGCCGAGGCGCGGCGGCTCGCGCCGCATCGGGTGGAGCACCACTACCTGGAGGGGGTGTTTCTCCACACGGGTGGACATCCCGAGGACGCGGAGTCCGCACTCGAACGGGCTGTGGCCCTTGATCCCGACCTCGGTGAGGCCCACGCCCTCCTCGGCGTGATCGCCGCGGAAACCGGCCGTCCCACCGAGGCCGCCGAGCGGATCGAGCGGGCGCTTGAGCTGGGGCTCGACCGTAACGCGCCGCTCCGTTTCAACTACGCCCGAGTGCTCGAGGCCCTTGGGCGCAGCGAAGAGGCCAAGGTGCAGATGGAGGCGTTCGAGCGGTTGCGAGCCGACGGGCCGCCGTAGCCGTTCGCGGCGCTACTCGCAGGCGAACGCCTGATTGTCGGCGACTGGCTGGAACGCTTCGCCCAGCGGGCTCGTGATGACGTGTCGCCGCTGGGTCACCGGGTCGGCGACTTCCAGCTCGACCTCGACGTCGGTGAGGCCGGTGGCGTAGACCCAGTACCTGTCGTTCTGCGAGCAGGCGTCGAGGACCTTCAGCACGATCTCGACGTTCGCCGGGTCGAAGAAGGTGAAGTAGCCGGTGTCTCCGGTCAGGTGGGTGCCGGTCGCCAGGGGGCCGTCCTCGCCGGCAGCGGTGGCGAAGCGGGCCCGGACCCGGAAGCGGCCGTCGTTGAGACAGAGGGTCGTCGTGTCCGGGACGCAATCCTCGATCGGCTCGGTTGGAGCGTCCGGCTCGTCCTCGACCGTGACCACCATGCGGCGCTCGCCAAGAACCGCGCCGCCCAGCGTGTCATGGAGTTCCAGTTCGATCGTCTCCGTGCCCTCGCCGAAGCCGTCCTCGTGCAGCCGGAGCGCGAACCTCCGGTCAGCCGAATCGCCGTGAGCCCAGGCGAGCGTGCGTGCGATCGGCTCGTAGTCGGTCCCCGCCGTGGCGGAGCCTCCGGCGGACCGCACGGAAACGGCGACCGCGCCGTCACTGCCACCGGCGCGGACGACGCTCAAGGTGATCTCGCCGTCTGTTTCGCCCGCGGTGACAGCCGGTAGGGAGAACCCAAGCGTGCCGGGATTCTGTTCCGGCAGGTCGCCCGCCAGGGAAAGGGCGACGAGTTCGGCGTCGGAGGACCCGGCGCCGACCGCGACGACGACGTACTGGCGGCCGTCCACGGTGTAGCTCATCGGGCCGCCCGAGGCTGGCGCCGGCAGCGAGACCGTGCGGAGCACTTCGCCGTTCGCGGGGTCCAGGACCGTCAGCGAGGACCGGGACCGGTTGGCGTAGAAGAGCAGATCCTGGGTGGCGAGCAGGGCCGGGGTGCCGGCGTAGCCGTTCACGCCGTCGTTTGTTCGCTGCCAGAGGATCTCGCCGCGGTCGAGGTCGTAGGCCGTGACGTGCCCCCAGGGCGGCTTCAGCAGATAGCGGTTGCCGGAGGCCCACAGGATGCCCGATTCGTACAGGTAGTAGCCGGAGATGGCGGTCCGGTAGAGGCGGATCCAGAAAGGAACGACCCCCTGGACCGGTACGTACAGCCTCGATCGGACGGGATCGAAGGCGGCGCCGCCCCAGTTCGCGCCGCCGCCCAGGCCGGGGGAGATGACGGCGCCGCGGGTGGAAAGGGGGGTGTAGATCGGCCCCCAGTCGAGGTCGGCGAGCACTTCCTCGGCGCCGTCGCCCAGATCCTCCCGCGCGATCCCCAGCCGGTCGAAGGGCGGCGGTTTCGTCGGCCGAGGTTGAGTCAGCGCGGTCCGCTCGCCGGGCACGGTCGACTGCGGGACCGGAACCTCGTGGATCGGCCACACCGGCCTGCCGTTTCGCCGGTCGAACACGAACACCCAACCCTGCTTCGTGACCTGCGCGACCGCGGGGATCTCGCGACCGCCGACGGTGATGTCGACCAGGTTGGGCGGCGAAGGCAAGTCGAAGTCCCAGATGTCGTGATGGACGATCTGATAGTGCCAGACGCGGCGGCCGGTCCGCGCGTCGAGGCAGACGATGCTGTTCGCGAACAGATTGTCGCCCTTGCGGTGACCGCCGTAGAAGTGGTTCGACGGGGCGCTGACCGGCAGGTAGACGTACCCGAGATCCAGGTCGGCGGTCATCGGCGGCCAGACGTTGGCGCCGCCGACCCGTTCGGCGGAGCCGTTCTCCCAGGTCGAGTAGCCGAACTGCCCGCGGCGAGGCACGGTATGGAAGGTCCACAGCAGCCTGCCGGTGCGGGCGTCGTAGCCGCGAACGTCGCCCGGCGGCCACTCGGGTTGCGGCGCCCAGTCCATGACCGAGGAGCCGACGACGATCACGTCGCCGACGACCGTCGGCGGCGAGGTGTGGCCGTACTGGTCGGAGCGGTTGTTGAGCGAACGGATGCCGGCCGACAGGTCGACGGTGCCGCGGTTGCCGAACTCCCGCCGGGGCGTCCCGGTCGCCGGGTCGAGCGCGATCAGGCGCGCGTCGCCGGTTGCCAGGTACAGGCTCTCCGTCTCGCCGTCCGTCCACCAGGCGAGCCCACGGTGGAGGAAGCCGTTGTTCGGAGGGCGTCCCGACTCGTAGCTCCTCGGGTCATGGACCCAGAGCTGCCTGCCGGTCGCGGCGTCGACGGCGGCCGCCTGGCTGAACGACGTGCTGGTGTAGAGGACTCCGCCCTTCATCAGCGGTGTCGCTTCGAAGGCGACGATCTCGAGACCGGCGTCGGGGTCCGCGATCGCGTTGTCGGGCGACTCCCAGCGCCAGCGGATCGCCAGATCTCCGACGTTGCCAGGGTGGATCTGGCCGAGCGGCGCGTACTTCGTGCCGCCGGCGTCGCCGCCGTACTCGCGCCACTCGCCTCCGATCGCGCCGTGCTGTCCGGCCGCCGGCGCTGCGGTCGCCGCAAGGGCGAGCAGGATCGCAGCCGGGGGCTTGCGGGTCACGGCGGGTGGAGCACGTAACGGATCAGATCCTGGACCTCGGACGGCTGGAGAGTGCTGAGCAGGCCGCTCGGCATGGGCGAGAGGGAGGACTCGTCGAGGCTCTCGATCTCCTCGCGCGGAATCGTCTCGACATGGTTCGGGTCGAGCGGGTTCGAGCGGATGCGGACGGCGTCCTCGCCGGCTTCAACGAGCAGACCGGAGTAGAAGCGGCCGTCGCGGGTCTCGACCAGGGTCGTGCGGTAGTCCTCGGCCACCTCGTCCGAGGGATCCAGGATGTGGCGCAGGGTGTCCAGCGCTCCGAGACGATCGCGCACGTCGTCGAGGGCCGGGCCGATCTGGCCGCCGGCGCCGCCGAGCTGGTGGCAGGTGGCGCAGCCGGCCTCGAGGAAGAGCCGCCGGCCGCGCTCGAGTTCCTCGTCGCTGGCAGGCGGAGCGGCTTCCAGCGGAGCGACGTCGGTCTCCAGCATCTCGTAGCTCCAGTCGGCGACGAAGGCGCGCTGGGGAACGTCCGGGGCGAGCCGGGGGGCGGCGTAGCGGGTGACCGCCGTGCCGTCGAGCCGCTCGACGACCCGCATCGTGCCCTTCATCAGGATCCAGTGTCCCGGGAAGGTGCAGACGAAAGGGTACAGGCCCGGTTCTCTCGGGGCGTTGAAGCTCAGGACCTCTGTTTCGCCCGGCTGGACGAGGCCGGTCCGGAACAGGACCAGGGGCGTCTTCGGAACGTAGCCTGATGCCTCGGCGCCGGCGGGGTTGCGTTCCGCCTCCGCGTCGGCGGCGCGGCCGACCTCCTCGAGCGCCCCGGGCCTCGTGACGACGACGTTGTGCGGCATCACGTCGCTGTTCTCGAACGTGATCTCGACGGGTCCGCCGGCGCGGACCGTGAACTCCTCGAGGTCGAACAGCATCTGGTGGGGAACGGGTCGCAGCGTGACGATTGCCGGGCCGAGATTGACGAGTTCCTCGCGCAGGTCGCGGCCGCGATCGTTGCCGGTCCGGTCGATCAGGCGGTCGGCTATTCGCAGGCCCAGATCGTGAATGGTGCGGAACCGCGGCGAGGTGAGATCACGGGAAGCGGCGTTTCGAAGTGCCGCCAGGACCGGGACGGCAAGGGCTTCGTCGCTACCGTCCGCGGGCCAGGCGTCGGGCGCCCGGGTCGTCAGTTGCCCCAGACCTTCGAGGGCGGCCAGCCCGATCGTGGGATCTGCCGTCAGAACCGCCAGCCGTTCGAAGCTCCGGCCGGCGTCCCTTGTGATCCCGGCCAACGTGTGCGCCGCCGCTTCGAGCACCCGTCGGCGGTCCGGTCCGCGGCGGTCGTCGAGGAGAGACGACACGAATGGATAGGCGTCGACCCGTAGCTCGGGCGGCAAAGTGGCGATGGCGTTCAGCCAGTCGATCAGTTGTTCCGATCCCGGTCGGCGCGGGAGAACGCGTCGCGGTGACGGGTCATCTGAGGCGGCCATCAGGGCGGCCATGGCGCCGCTTCGGACCTTGCCGCGGACGCCGTCCGTCGCCAGTTCCCGCAGTGCCGGCCTTGTTGCTGCCAGGGCCGTGGTGGTGCGCTCCAGCAGGTGGAGAACGATCCGATCGGTGGTTTCCGGTTCGGGCGGGTGCACGCGGTCGAGACGGACCAGCTCGTCCATCAGCAGGGCCGCGGCGGCTTCATCGGTTTCCGCCGGTGTGGGTTCGGCCTGGCCGATCGAGGCACGGTCCGCGGCGAGGTTGGCGATCGCCCGGCGCTGGCGTTCGACGCGCGCATCGGCGCGCCGTAGCAAGGCGCGATCGGTCAGCGGATGGGCCCCGAGTTGCTCGAGATCCCGCGTGCGCAAGCGGCTGAGAAGGTACTCGCCCCTGATCGACCCGATCTCGTCAAGCAGCCGAGGCTCGCGGTCGGAAGAGAGAGCCGGCCGCCACCAGGGCTCCAGCGTGTCGACGGTCTCTTTCAGGGTGTAGTCGAGGTAGTAGTCGGTCTGCTGGTCCAGCGTCTTGAGGGCCGCCAGGGCCGCTGGCTCCGATTCCAGGTAGCTCAGACCAAGCAGCGCTTCCAGGCGGGTCCGCGGGAAGGAGTCCTCGGTGCGGGCGGCCAGGATGGCCAGGGGATCGTCCAGTTCGCGCCGCCAGAAGCGGGCGACCCGGGTCGCCGCCGCGCGAGCTCGCGGTTCGGGCGAGTCGAGCATCCGGTCGAGCAGTTCCGGTTCGACGACGTTCAGGGTCTGGTAGAGCCACAGGGCCTCCAGGCGGTGGTGTTCCAGATCGGAGACGTTCGTGTCGTCGCCGGCGTCCAGTTCGCGGGCGTCGACGTCGTCCAGCCACGCCTCGACCGCGGCCAGCACCTCGTCGCGCGGGCGTTCCCGGAGTTCGCGGCGGACACGGTATCGGGTGCGGTCCTCGTAGCTCTCCAGCAACCGGACGAGCGCCGGCGTCGAGGCGCCCGCGATCTCGGGCGGCTCGAGCAGCGGACGCGAGCCGTGCCGCACGCGCCAGATCCGGCCGTGGTCGTGGTCGCGGCGCTCGTCCCGGAGCGAATACTGCATGTGGCCGATCAGCGGGTTGAACCAGTCGACGATGTACAGCGACCCGTCCGGTCCGAACTGCAGGTCGACGGGCCGGAAGTTGATGTCGGTCGAATAGAGGAGAGGTTCGACCTCCTCGGAGGTGAAGCCGGAGTCCTCTTCGATCACCCGGTGCTGCTTGATGCCCTGGAAACCGATCGTGTTGTTGATCAGGAAGTTGCCCTGCGCCTCGTCCGGGAAGTGGCGCGAACTGACGATCTCGCAGCCTGACGTCGGCCGGACGATCGAGGTGAACACCTTCATCCGCCGCCGCTTCGTCGGATAGGGCGCGTTGCCGGTGATCGGGGCGCCGAAGTAGTTCGAGCCGCCGGAAGCGTCGGCGATGAAGTTCTGTCCCCAGCGGTCGAAGATGTGCCCCCACGGGTTGGCGAAGGGGTAGGAGACGAACACTTCCAGGTGGAATCGCCGCGGCTTGTAGCGGAAGACCCCGGCGTCGACCAGCCGCACCGGCCCGTACGGCGTCTCGACCTGGCTGTGGTGGAAGACGCCTTCCTGGAAGTAGAGCGCGCCGCCGGGTCCCCAGGTAAAGGCGGAGATCGAGTGGTGGCTGTCCTCGGTGCCGAAGCCGTGGAGGACGACTTCGTAGCGGTCGGCCACGTCGTCGCCGTCGGTGTCCTCGATGAACATGAGGTTCGGCTGCTGGGCCACGTAGACGCCGCCGTCACCCAGTTCGAAGCCGGTCGGCACGTGCAGGCCGCGGGCGAAGACGGTGTGGTGATCGGCGCGGCCGTCGCCGTCGCGATCCTCGAGAATGACGATCTTGTCGTCGGGTTCCTCGTCCGGCAGGCGCTGGGGGTAGGAGGGCATCGTCGCTACCCAGAGCCGGCCCCGGGAGTCGAAGGCGAGAGCGACCGGGTTGCCGATCGGGAAGTCCTGCTCGGAGGCGAACAGCGAGACCTCGTACCCCTCGGCGGGGTGCAGGTGTTCCAGCGCGTACGCCGGATCACGGGCTTCGTACCGCGGCTCGCCGCCGAGGTTCGGTTCCTCGTTGGTGACGTTCTGGGAGATCGCCGGACCGGAAAGGTGAGCCGCGGCAAGAAGGACGACGAGTGGGACGCGGTTCATCGGTCGACGCGCTCCAATCGCCAGGTTTCGCCCGAGTGCGCAAGGTCGCGGGCCTTGTCGTCGAGTTCGCCGACCAGTTCGTCGAAGCGGGCCATCTCGGGCGGGAAGGAATGAACGCCGAAGGGCTCCTTGCGCCCGCCGTAGATGTAGTAGCCGTTCACGGCGCGGTAGCGGTCGAAGAACAGCCGGCTCTTCTGCAGCACCACGCGACGCAGGCCGTCGCCGGCCTCCACCAGCGCTGTGATGGCCGGCGTCGCCTGAATGTCGACTCCCTGCGCCCAGTCTCCATCGCTGGCCGAGGCCAGGGTCTGGTCGCCGCGCCGCAGCGCGTAGTAGCCGGGCGCCAGGCCGCGGACGCTGATCCGGAGGCGGTCCGGTATCGCATTGGGTCCAGGTGGCAGAACCGGCGGGCGGATCTCCAGTCCCGCGCCGCCTTCGGCCGAGGCGACGACCGTACCCGGCTCCGACGCGCCGAGCGCTTCGAGAAGCACCCGGGAGGCGTGCCAGTAGCCAGCCTCGTTCAGATGCACGCCGTTGACCGTCAGCGGCGCCGGCTCGCCCGCGAACGCGGCCGCGACGCCGTCGAAGATGTCGACGAAGGGCACGCCGTTCTCGTCCGCGACGGCTTCGGCCGCCTCGGTGTACACCTGCAGCTCGACGTTGCGGCGTTCGACCGCCGCCGCGTCGAGCCCGTGGCCGGACGGCAGCGCCTGTTGCGGTATGGGCGAAACGAGAGCGATGCGAGGCGGCTCGGAGCCGTTGTAGAGCTGCTTCGAGACGTGGCGGAGCAGTCTCCCGAGGTCGTTCCGGAACGCGGGCAGACCCTCATCGCCCGCGAACGACTCGTTGGCGCCGTAGAACAGGAGAACGACGTCCGCGCCCTGCGCCTCGAGATGACGGTCGACCGCGCCGAAGTCCAGCGGTCGCGGCCGCAGTGCCGTTTCGTCCGCCGACCAGGCGAGATTGCGTACCGACAGCTCCAGGTCCGGGAAAGCGGCGAGCAGCCCGCTCTCGAAGTAGCCGAAGAGCTGGAATCTCTCGGCGAACGTGTTGCCGACCAGACAGATCTGGTCGCCGTGGCGAAGCTGGAGCGTGGAGGCTTCCGCCGCGGAGGCGCCGGCCGCGACGATTGCGAACAGGAGGGCGGACAGTTTCTTCACGCGCGGTCGGTAATCGTAACAGCCGGTCGCCGCCCGCAGGCGTCCGCGCTGCTTCGATAGGGTTGCCGCTTCCGATGAGCAGAGGACGACTGGTGTGGATGGCCTTTGCGTTGCCGATGCTGGCCGCGTTCGTCGCCTGTGCGCCGCCCCAGGATGCGCGGGAGCAACTCTACGCATTGTTCGACGAGGAGTGGGCGGCGAGGCTCGTCGAGAGTCCGCAGTTTGCGACGAGCGTCGGCGATCACAGCCGGAACGACGAGCTGGCCGACGTCAGCCTGGAGGCGATCGAACGCCGGGTGGAACGGCGCCGCGACGTGCTGCGGCGGTTCGAGGAGATCGACGTCTCCGGGCTCAGTGCGGCGGACCGGATCAACGCGCGGATGTTCGAGCGCCAGCTTCGGAGCAGCGTGCAGGGCTTCGAGTTCGGCGGCTACGAGATGCCGCTCAACGCGGACTCCGGCTTCCACATGGGGTTCGCCCGCATGTACCGCCCGATGCCCTTCCAGACGGCGGACCACTACGACGACTACATCGCTCGGATGAGGGCGATCCCGGCCTACTTCGAGCAGCAGCAGGGCCACATGCGAGCGGGGATCGAGCGTGGCTTCACCCTGCCCCGCGTGACGCTTACGGGCTACGAGGACACGATCTCCGCTCACATCGTCGACGACCCCCGGGACAGCGCCTTCTGGGCGCCCTTTGAGGAGGTGTCGGCGTCCGTCGGGGAGATGGACCGCGAGCGGATCCTGACGGATGCCGAGGCGGCGATCACCGAGGCGGTGGTGCCGGCCTACCAGGGGTTCTACGACTTCTTCGTCGGCGAGTACCTGCCGGGCGCCAGGGAGACCGTCGGTGCCTCCGACCTGCCGGACGGTCAGGCGTACTACGCGGAGCAGGTGCGCTGGTTCACCACGCTCGACGTGACGCCGCGGGAGGTCCACGAGATCGGCCTCAGCGAGGTCGCGCGGATCCGGGCCGAGATGGCGGAGGTGATCCGGGAGATCGGCTTCGAGGGTTCCTACGCCGAGTTCCTCGAGTTCCTGCGCAGGGACCCGCGCTTCTACCCGAAGACCGCGCAGGAGCTGCTGGAGCGGGCAGCCTGGATCGCCAAGACGATGGACGGCAAGCTGCCGTCCCTGTTCGCGACCCTGCCGCGGGTTCCCTACACGGTCGAGCCGGTCCCCGACCACATGGCGCCGAAGTACACCGCCGGCCGGTACGTGTCGGCCCCGTACAACAGCACGCAGCCCGGCATCTACTGGGTCAACACGTACAACCTCCCGAGCCGGCCCCTCTACGCGCTGGCGGCGCTCACCCTGCACGAGGCGGTGCCGGGTCACCATCTTCAGAACGCGCTCGCGGCCGAGATCGACGCCGGGCCGGAGTTCCGCCGCCACGACTACCTCTCGGCCTTCGGCGAAGGCTGGGGCCTGTACTCCGAGTACCTCGGGCTCGAGGCGGGCATCTACGAGGAACCGTACAGCAACTTCGGCCGCCTGACCTACGAGATCTGGCGGGCCTGCCGGCTCGTTGTCGACACGGGCGTGCACGCCTTCGGCTGGACGCGCCAGCAGATGCTCGACTACCTTGCCGAGAACACGGCGCTCTCGCTGCACGAGGTCACGACCGAGACGGACCGCTACATCAGTTGGCCGGGCCAGGCGCTCGCCTACAAGATGGGCGAACTGAAGATCCGCGAGCTGCGGGCAAGAGCCGAGGAGGCGCTCGGCGCGGACTTCGATGTCCGTCACTTCCACGACGCAGTGCTCGCGAACGGTTCGGTGCCGCTCGACATCCTGGAGGAGTTGATCGACGCCTGGATCGAGGCGCAAGGGTCCTCGTAGCTGGATCGACTAACTGTCCGCGACATGGTCGACTTCCTGATCTGGCTGGAAGAAACTCGTCCTTCCACCTGGATGCGCGAGTCGGGTGGCGCCTTCTTCTCGAGCCTGGTGTTTCACTCGATCGGGATGGCCTTCGTGGCGGGCATCCATGTCGTGACGGATCTGCGCGTCCTCGGAGTCGCGCCCGGGGTTCCGCTCTCGCTGATGCGACGCTACGTTCCGGTGCTGTGGGCGAGCCTGGCGGTGGTCACGGCTTCCGGGCTCCTGCTGCTGCTGGCGTACCCGGCGAAGGCGCTGACCAATCCGCTGTTCTACTTCAAGCTGGTGGCGATTGGGGTCGCGCTCTGGATCATGAGGGCGCTCCAGCGCGGCGTCCTGAGGGATTCCCTCCACGACGCGGTGCCTGTCCCGACAAGGGAGCGGCTGCTGGCGCTCGTCTCGCTCGTGCTGTGGGCCGCGGTGATCACCTCGGGCCGATTCCTGGCCTACACGGCGAAGGTCATGATGGCCTCCCATCTCCAGTACTGAGGCGGCGATGGAAGACCTGCTGTACTCGATCGGTCAGAAGAGCGGCATCTACGACTTCATGCATACCTCGTGGGGGTGGCCCACGGTGGAGTCGCTCCACTTTCTCGGCCTGTCGCTGCTGATCGGCGCGATCGGCTCATGGGATCTTCGGCTGCTGGGCGTGGCGCGGGGGATTCCGATGGCGGCGCTGCACCGCCTCGTGCCCTGGGGTGTCGGCGGCTATCTCCTGAACGTCTGCACCGGCTTCCTGTTCGTCGTCAGCGCGCCGAACCAGTACCTCTACAACCCGGCGGTGCAGATCAAGTTCTCCTTGATGGCGATAGCGGGTCTCAACATCCTGGTCTTCTACCGCTTCGCGTACCGTCCGGTGAAGGCCGCCGCCGCCGGTGCCACGGCGCCCGTCAGGGCCCGAACTGCCGCCGCGATCTCTCTCGCCTGCTGGGTCGGGGTCATCGTGTGCGGCCGGCTGATCACTTACTTCCGGCCGCCCTACCACTGGTGTTTCTGGTGCTGAGCAGCCAGCAGGCTGCGCGGCGGCGGCGCTAGTTGTCGTCGTTGTCGTCGTCGTCCGGCGGCGGCTTGGCCGGCTCCTCGTCGACGAACCGGAAGGGTAGCCGTTCTTCGCCGTCGGCGGGCGGCGTGGGCTGGGGCCTGGGTGTTCGGCGGAGACGCCATTCCGCGCGGTCGGGCGGTGGACTGCTCGCGGCCGGCCGGCCTTCGTTCGCGTCCAACTCGGCCTCGACCTGCTCGATGAGTTCCTCCGCGGACTGCGCCTGGTCGAGACCCGCGGCCTCGAGTTCCGCTTCGATCAGCGCTAGCAGTTCGTCCGTGGTCAGATCGTCCAGGTTCGGTGAACCATCGGCGGCGCGTGGAGTAGCGGCAGGAGCCGCGTCGACCGCGACCACCGGGTCGGCTGCGGGAGCGACCTCGGCGGCGGGGGTTGCCTCGACGCCGACGGCCACGACCGGTGCCGGATCCCGGGGAGGCCTGGAGGGGTCGTCGGGAACCGGAGAACTCTCGATCAGGACGCCTCCCCCGGATGACGGCAGCGCGGTCGGGCCTAGACCGACCTCGATCAGCCCGCCGGATTGGCGCACCTGATACCCGGGCAGGGCCTGGTTCAGGTCGACCACGACGCGCAGGAAACTCGGATGCCTGCCGGTGCGCACTTCGATCGCGGGGCTGCCCGGCGCCGGCGCCGGCATCTCCGCGACGGAGCGGTCGATGCCGAACAGGTCGAGCACGACCCGTGGGGGGTTCGGCAACTCGAAGTGACGCACTGCCTGCACGCTGTCCGTCACGTTCAGGCGCAGGACATCACCGTTGAGCCCGGCTGAGGTCAGGCGGTTGGTCTGGGCACCGGCCGTCGCGGCGAGGAGAGCCGATGTGAGACAGACGAGGAATCTCATGGCGGTTTGACGCATGCTGAAGAGGCACAGTTTACCACTGTCTCTGCGATAGCCTGCGCGGCAGCCATGCAGCGCCTCGCACCGGCCGTTTTCGTCGCCCTGTCCGTCTCGTCCTGGGCGGCGCTGCCGGCGCAGGAGACGCATCCGTTCTCGGTCCACGACATGCTGGCGATGGAGCGGCTTTCGGACCCGCAGATGGCGCCGGACGGGTCGACCGTCGCCTTTGTCGTCCGCACGACCGACCTGGCTGCGAACCGCGGTCGAACGGATCTCTGGTCGGTGCCGGTGGAGGGCGGCGCACCCCGCCGTCTGACCACGCACGAGGCGGCGGACTACCATCCGCGCTGGTCGCCCGACGGCAGGGATCTCTACTTCCTTTCGACGCGTTCGGGGAGTGCGCAGGTCTGGCGCCTGCCCCTTGCCGGGGGCGAACCGCGCCAGGTGACCGATCTGCCGCTCGACGTCGGCAACCTGGTCGTGTCGCCGGACGGTCGGCGCATCGCCCTGACGATGGATGTGTTCGCTGAGTGCGAAACGCTCGACTGCACGGCGGAACGGCTCGAGGAGCGGGCGTCAGGGAAGACCACCGGTGTCGGCTACGACGACCTCTTCGTGCGCCACTGGGATGTCTGGAAGGACGGCCGGCGATCGCACGTCTTCGTCCTGGAGCTGGACGACTCGGGGGCTGCTGCCGGAGATCCGGTCGACCTGATGAACGGACTCGACCAAGACGCGCCGCCGAGGCCCTTCGGCGGCGCCGAGGAGATCGCGTTCGCGGGCGGCGGCAGCGCGGTGATCTTCGCTTCGCGCGCCGGCGGTACGCCCGAGGCGTGGTCCACGAACTTCGATCTCTATCTGGCGCCGGCGGACGGTAGTTCCGAGCCCGTCAACCTGACCGCCTCCAATCCGGCCTGGGACAGTCACCCCGTTCTTTCGCCGGACGGCGACACACTGGCCTGGGTTGCCATGGAACGTCCGGGCTACGAGTCGGACCGGTTCCAGGTACGGCTGGCTCGGCTAGACGGTGAGCGGCTCGAGGACGAGCGGGCGCTGACCGCCGACTGGGACCGTTCCGTGTCGGGTCTCGCCTTCTCGGCCGACGGCGGGACGCTCTACGTCACGGCGGCCGACCTCGGCCAGCGGAGTCTGTTCGCGGTCGACGTTGCCGGCGGTGAGGTGACCCGGCTGCACGGTGAGGGCTCGATCGCCGGTCTGGCGGTGTCGGAGGACCGGCTCGTGAAGCTCCACAACGACCTGGCCGGGCCTTCGGAGCTCTACGTGAGCGCGCCGGACGGCGGAGGCCGGAAGGCGCTCACCGCGATCAACGCGGAGCAACGGGCGGCGGCGCGGGTGGGCAGCTACGAGCAGTTCACGTTCGCAGGCTGGAACAACGAGACGGTGCATGGCTACGTGGTGCGGCCGGTCGACTTCGACCCCGACCGCCGTTATCCGGTCGCGTTCCTGATCCACGGCGGGCCGCAGGGCTCGTTCGGCAACAGCTTCCACTACCGCTGGAACCCGCAGGCCTACGCCGGCGCTGGCTATGCCGCGGTGATGATCGACTTCCACGGCTCGGTCGGGTACGGGCAGAACTTCACCGATTCGATCCGTGGCGACTGGGGCGGCAAGCCGCTCGAGGACCTGAAGAAGGGACTGGCCGCGGCGCTCGACCGCTACCCGTTCCTCGACGGCGACAGGGTCTGCGCGCTGGGGGCGTCCTATGGCGGCTACATGGTCAACTGGATCGCCGGGGCCTGGCCGGACCGGTTCCGCTGTCTGGTCAACCACGACGGCGTGTTCGACCTGCGCTCGATGTACTACACGACCGAGGAACTGTGGTTCGTCGAGTGGGACCACCGGGGTAGCTATTTCGACAACCCGGAGGGGTTCGAGACTCACAATCCGGCCCTGCTCGTCGACCGCTGGCAGACCCCGATGCTAGTGATCCACGGCGCTCTGGACTTCCGCGTTCCGGAGACCCAGGGGTTGGCCGCCTTCACGGCGCTCAAGCGCCGCGGCGTGCCGGCCCGCCTGCTGTACTTCCCGGACGAAAACCACTGGGTGCTCCGTCCGGCGAACAGCATTCAATGGCACGAGGAGGTGCTGGGATGGCTCGCCCGCTGGCTGGAACCTTGAACCGTCCCTTCGGGCGCTTGGGGCCTTTGGCCGTCGGCGCGGCGGTGCTCGCCGCGCTGGCGTCCGGGTTCGCCCCGGCAGCGGCCCAGACCGCGGACGATCCGGGTGTCTACAAGGGACGGAAGATCGCCGACGTGATGTCGTTCCGGGGCGCCGGCTGGTTGGAGCGCGCCTCGCGCATCGAAGAGGAGAACCCTGACGCGCTGATGGCCGCCCTGCCGATCGAGGAGGGGATGCTGGTCGTCGACATTGGCTGCGGTTCGGGCTACTACGCCCGCCGCATGGCGGCGGCGGTCGGCCCGGAAGGCAGCGTGCTGTGCAACGACATCCAGCCCCAGATGCTGCGCATCGCGGAGGAACTCGCCCGGCGCGAGGGAGTCACGAACATGTCGACGGTGCTGGGCACCGAGGGCGATCCCCGGTTGCCGGAAGGCGAGGTCGACCTGATGCTGCTCGTGGACGTGTACCACGAGTTCTCGGAGCCCGAAGCGATGCTCGAGACGATGCGGGAGGCGCTTTCGCCCGACGGTGTGATCGCTCTGGCGGAGTTCCGGCTGGAGGGCCGCACGGCGGCCCACATCAAGCTCGACCACCGGATGTCGATTGAGCAGGTGATGAAGGAGTGGTTGCCTGCGGGCTATGAACTCGTCGAGCGGATCGACTCGTTGCCGACCCAGCACCTGTTCCTGTTCCGCGCCGCCCGCTAGCGGCGCGGCGGATGCGCTAGAGCCGCCAAACCCGTCGCAGACTCCGTGTTTGGCCCCAGCCCCCACCTCACCAGGAGGCCGCATCGCAGAACTTGCTTCGCAGCGTTCTGCGGCGCAGCCTCCTAGCTGTCCAGTACTTCGGCGCAGCGCCGCGCGAAGTAGGTCAGGATCATGTCCGCCCCTGCGCGCCGGATCGCGGTCAGCGTTTCCAGCATCAGGGCGTCGCCGTCCATCCAGCCGTTCGTGGCGACGGCCTGGATCATCGCGTACTCGCCGCTGACCTGGTAGGCGGCGACCGGCAGGTCGACCGCCTCGCGTACCGCGCGGATCACGTCGAGATATGCGAGGGCGGGCTTCACCATGACGATGTCGGCGCCTTCCTCGACGTCCAGCCGCGCCTCGCGTACCGCTTCCCGCACGTTCGCCGGGTCCATCTGGTACGTCTTCTTGTCGCCGGCGCGGGGCGCCGAGTCGAGGGCGTCGCGGAACGGCCCGTAGAAGTTCGAGGCGTACTTCGAGGTGTAGCTCAGGATGCCGACCTGGTCGTGGCCGGCGCCGTCGAGGGCGGTGCGAATTGCCCGCACCCTGCCGTCCATCATGTCCGAAGGGGCGATGACGTCGGCGCCGGCGTCGGCCTGGGAGACCGCGGTGGCGGCGAGGATCTCGAGCGTCGGATCGTTCACGATCTCGCCGTCCTCGACCAGTCCATCGTGACCGTCGCTGGAGTACGGGTCCATCGCCACGTCCGTGATCACCAGCATCTCGGGGAGCGCCGACTTCAGCTCGCGGACGGCGCGCTGGACCAGACCGTCCGGGTCCAGGGCGCCGCTGGCGGTGCGGTCCTTCAGTTCGTCGTCCACGGCCGGGAACAGCGCCACCGCTGGCACGCCGAGCGCGTGCGCGGCGCGGCTCTCGGCGACCAGGCGGTCGATGCTCAGCCGCGCCTGTCCCGGCATCGAGTCGATCGGTTCGGCGGCATCCCTGCCCTCCATGACGAAGAGCGGGTAGATCAGCCGGTCGGGCCCGAGGTCCGTCTCGCGGATCAGCGATCGGATTGCCGCCGAGCGGCGGTTGCGCCGGGGACGGATGGGCATCGGCTGCATGGCCGGGGGATTCTACGCCGGCCCGTCCGCGACCACACACTGAGTGCGCCGGAGGCGGCGGGATCGACACGCCGGCCGGCCGTCCGGCTCAGCTTTGGCGCGGCGGTTCCATGGGGAGCGGACCTATACTTCCCGCCATGGCACTGAGGGAGGTGTGCGCGGATATCTGGGTCGTCGACCACCAGCAGAAGATCCCCGTCGGCTTCGTCATGCCTGCCCGGATGATCGTTGTACGGCTCAGCGCGGGCGACCTGTGGCTCTGCTCCCCGGGACCCATCGACGACCCGACTGCGGAGGAACTCGCGGCGCTCGGACCGGTGCGGTATCTCGTCGGGCCGAATCGCTTCCACCACCTCTATCTTCCCGCCGCGGTAGAGCGCTTCCCCGACGCGGAGGTTCTGGGCGCGCCGGGTCTGGCCGAGAAGCGCAAGGACGTGGCGTTCAGCGGCACCCTCGGGATCGCGTCCTCCTGGGGTAGCGACCTGATCTCGATTCCGATCGACGGCATGCCGGGAATCGGCGAAGTCGCGTTCTGTCACCGGCCGAGCGGCTCCCTGCTGGTGGCCGACCTGCTCTTCAACCTACGGCAGCGCCAGGGGTTGATGGCGTCGGCCTACTGCAGGTTGACGGGGGTCCATCGCCGCGTGGCGATGAGCCGTATGTTCCGGTTCGCGATCCGCGACCGCGCGGCGTGTGCCGCGAGTTGCCTGCGCCTGTTGCGGTCCCCGTTCGACCGCCTGGTGCCCTGCCACGGCGACGTGGTGGAGGAGGACGCGAAGCGGCAGGTTGAGGCAGCGCTCGCCTGGATCTTTGATGGCCTCGAAACGCCCCCCGAACCCGCGCCCGCCGGCGCTCCTGTGCCCGAGGTCTGACCCTCCCGTGTCACTCCCCCTGGCGGACCTGCGGGTCCTCGACCTGACGATCGCCCGCGCCGGGCCGACCGCGGTGCGACAGCTCGCGGACTGGGGCGCCGACGTGGTGCGGATCGAGCGCCCGCCCGCGCCGGGCAAGGACATCGGCATCTCCCGCCGGCTCGGCCACGACTACCAGAACCTCCACCGCAACAAGCGCTGCCTGACGCTGGACCTGAAGCAGGACGAAGGCCGCGACGTGCTGCTGCGCCTCGTCCGCGACGCCGATGTGCTGGTCGAGAACTACCGCGCCGACGTGAAGCACCGGCTCGGCTTCGACTACGAGACGGTGCGGGCGGTCAACCCGCGGATCGTCTACGCCAGCGTGTCCGGCTTCGGCCAGACGGGTCCGTACCGGGAGCGGGGCGGCGTCGACCAGATCGCCCAGGGTCTGGGGGGGCTGATGTCGGTCACGGGGTTACCCGGTCAGGGCCCAGTGAGAGTGGGGACGGCGATATCGGACCTCGCGGCCGGCCTCTACCTCGCCTTCGGCATCATGGCGGCCCTTCGCGAGCGCGAGCGGTCGGGCGAAGGGCAGTGGGTGACGACCTCGCTGCTCGAAGCGATGATCGGGATGCTCGATTTTCAGGCCGCGCGCTACCTGGTCGAGGGTGAAGTCCCCGGCCAACAGGGCAACCACCACCCGACGATCGCGCCCATGGGGACCTTCCCCGCGGCCGACGGCTGGGTCAACGTCGCAGCCACGAGTAACAAGCACTTCCGCGGCATGTGCCAGGCCCTCGGCGGCGAGGAACTGCTCGAGCGGACGGAGTACAGGGACTCCGCCGGCCGCGTCGCCAACCGTGCGCGGCTCGAGGAGGAGGTCGCTGAGCTGACCCGGCGCTTCGAGGTGGACGAGATCGTCGAGCGCCTGAACGATGCCGGCCTGCCGTGCGGCCCGGTCTACGACCTGGGCCAGACCTTCGCCGACCCCCAGGTCCGGCACTCCGGCATCGCCGTGCCGCTGGAGCACCCGGACCTCGGCCCGGTGCGGCTCGTGGGCCAGCCGGTCCAGCTCCGGCGGACGCCCTTCGAACTGCGGAGCCGGGCGCCCGGGCTGGGCGAGCACAGCGACGAGATCCTCGCGGAGGCGGGGCTGGAAGAGACCGAGATCGAGGCTCTGCGGGCCGCGGGGGTCGTTGCGTGAACGCGATCGAACTGCCGACGACGAAGATCAGGGCGAGGGTCGAGGACGGCGTCGGCTGGCTCACCTACAACAACCCGGAACGGCGGAACGCGCTCTCGTTCGAGATGCAGGTCGCGCAGGCGGAGGTCCTGCGCCGGTTCCAGGAGGACGACGCGGTGCGGGTCGTCGTGCTGCGCGGTGCCGGTGACCGGGCGTTCGTCTCCGGCGCCGACATCTCCGAGTTCGAGAAGCTGCGGACGACGGTCGAGGCGCGCGAGCGCTACGACCAGGCCGGCCGCGAGACCGGTCGGGCCTTCGCCGCGCTGGAGAAGCCGCTGATCGCGATGATTCGCGGCTACTGCCTGGGCGGGGGTCTGGCAACTGCGCTCAACGCCGACCTGCGGATCGCGTCGGAGGACTCGCTGTTCGGGATCCCGGCCGGCCGTCTGGGCGTGGGCTACGGCTTCGCCGGGATCAAGGTGCTGGTCGATCTCGTCGGGCCGTCCCGCACCAGCGAGATCCTGCTGACGGCGCGGCGGTTTAACGCCGCCGAGGCGCTGCACATGGGGCTGATCGACCGGGTGACTGCGGCCGATGACCTCGAGGACACCGTCCGCGATCTGGCCGGCAGGATGGCGGCCAACGCCCCGCTGACTCTCCGTGCCGCGAAGTTCGCGATCCGTCAGGCCACGAAGGACCCGGAACGCCGCGACCTGGACCGGGTCAAGCAGCTCGTCGAGGCCTGCTTCCGCTCCGACGACTACGTCGAGGGCCGGAAGGCCTTCCTCGAGAAGCGGCCGCCGCGGTTCCGGGGGCGGTGACGAGTTCTCCCGCCCTCGGGGCGGAGGCCGCCGAAATGGCGACGGCGATGGACGAGCCGCTGCTTGAACTTGCCGATGTCACGGTCGTGCGAGGCGGCCGACCAGCGCTGGACGGCGTAACGCTCACGATTCCGCGAGGCCGGAACACGGCCGTGCTGGGGCCCAACGGCGCCGGCAAATCCACCCTGCTGCGAATGCTGAACGGCGAGTTCTTCCCGCTTCGCCGGCCGGGCGTCCGGATGCGGCTGCTGGGCCGGGCCCGTTGGAACGTGTTCGACGTGCGCCGGCAGCTCGGTGTCGTGTCGCACGAACTGCAGGCGACCCATCACGGCTGGCTCTCGGGTCTGGACGTGGTGTGCTCTGGTTTCTTCGCCAGCGTCGGCGTCTACCGGCACCAGGGATTGACCGAAGGGCAGCGGAGAAGGGCCGAGGCGGCGGCAGGGAGCCAGGGCGCCGGCGACCTCCTGGGACGGCGCTTCGACACGCTGTCCTCCGGTGAGCAGCGTCGCGTACTGCTGGCGCGGGCGCTGGTCCACGAGCCGCACACCCTGCTGCTCGACGAGCCGGCGACCGGCCTCGATCTGCAAGCGGCCTTCGGACTGATGCAGCGGCTACGGGCCCTGGCTGCTGCGGGAACGACGCTGATCATCGTCACCCACCACGTCGACCAGATCCCGCCGGAGGTCGAGCGGCTCGTGTTGCTGAAGGCCGGTCGCGTGTTCGCGGACGGGCCGAAGGACGAAGTGCTGACGAGCGGGACACTGTCCGAGCTGTTCGACGTCGGCGTGCAGTTGGTGGAGCGGGACGGCTACTTCCAGGTGCTGCCAGGCTAGGCGCCGCGCTACGATGCCGGCAATGTGCCCACGACGGTCAACCATCGCGACTTTCGTCGCGTTCCTCGCCGTCACCGTACCCCTCGGCGCCGCCGACAGCCCGGGCTGTTCAGCCGGTGTCGCCGGCCTCGCATCGGCCGCTACGCCCGGCACAAGCGTTGACCTGGAGCTCGCCCACGGGGGCCTGATTCGCAGCTACCGCCTCCACCTGCCTGCCCGCTTCGACGGCGTCGCCCCGGCGCCCCTGTGGCTGCACGTGCATGGCTACACCGGCAGCGCCCGACATAGCGACGGCTGGACGGGCCTGTCGGAGCTCTCCGACCGCGAAGGCTTCGTCCTGGTGTTACCGCAGAGCACGTCGTTCGAGGCGTCCCTGGGGCCGCCGGGCCAGAGCCGGAACGCCACGATCACGTCCTGGAACGACCTCGCCTGCAGCGCGCCGCTCCAGCCGGAAGCGGCCGCCTGCCGCGAGGATGCGGACCCGTACCCCTGCCCGCCGGAGTGCGGAACCTGCGGGCGGTGCAACTGGTGCTCCTGCCATGACGACGTGGCCTACATCGCCGCACTGATCGACCACCTGGCGGCGGAGCTCTGCATCGACACGGACCGTGTCTTCGCCTCCGGCTACAGCAACGGCGGCATGTTCGTCCACCGGCTTGGCTGTGCCCTCGACGACCGCCTGGCCGCGGTCGCGCCGATGCACGGCTACCTGGCGCGCGGTTTCAACTGCGCGGCCGGAGCGTCCGGTCCGTCGATGCTGCTGGTCGGTGGCACGGCGGACCGTACGGTCCCGATCGACGGTTCATTCGCCAGCGACGGGTACATCTACACCTCGCAGCACGGCGTGGCGGAGGAGTGGGCCGAGTCGCAGTCCTGCTCCGCCGAGCCGACTGCCGTCGAGACGCCCTGGGACGGCCGCCGGGCGCTGAGTTGCGTTGAGCATCCCGGCTGCGCTGGCGACCGCGCCGTGCGCAGTTGCTCCTGGGACGGCGCCCACATCTGGCCGCGCGACGACGCCGGCAACTTCGGGGGCGAGCTTCTGTGGGACTTCTTCAGCGAGGCGGAGCGCTAGCGCCCCGAAACCCCTCGCAGGCTCGGTGTTTCGGCCCATCCCGTCCTCGCCCAGGAGCTCGCCCGGAGAACTTACGCGTAGCGTTCTACGGCGCGAGCTCCTGGACCTCTGCTTCCAGTCGCCCGGCCTCCACCCCTAGCCGTTCGCCGGCGGCGACGATCTGTCGCCAGGACTCCGCGTCGACCGGGATCGCTTCGGCACGTTCGATCCGGCTGACGCGCTCCGGATCGCCCGGTACGAGCACCGGCTCGTCCGGCTCGGCGGCGGGCGATGCCTTGACGTGAGCGACCAGGGCGGCGAGCTCGTGCTCCATCGCCGAACGCGGAACAAGCCGGTCGGGGTCGAACACGATCATGAACATGTTGTTGATGATCGTGCCCTCCATCTCGTGCTCGGGCTGGGCGGTGCGGCCGCCGCTCATCATGCCGCCGAGGAGTTCGCAGAAGACGGCGAGGCCGTAGCCCTTGTGGTCGCCGAAGGAGGTCAACGCGCCCACCGGCTGCCGGAAGAGCACTCCCGGGTCGCGGGTCTTGCGGCCTCGATGGTCGATCAGGGAGCCCTCCGGCGCCTCGTCGCCCATGTTGTGAGCCACCCGCGCCTTGCCGTGGGCGATCCGGCTGGTCGCCATGTCGAGGAGGATCGGGGGTTGTGCTTCGCTGCCGGGTAGCGAGAGGCAGATCGGATTCGTGGAGTAGCGGGCGTCGGTACCCCGGTAGGGCGCGACCAGGGCCGGGTGGCCGACGACGTTGACGAAGTGGAGTGAAGCGAGACCGGCGTCCGCCACCTGCTCGCCGTACGTGCCGATCCGGCCCAGATGGTGACAGTAGCGGACCGGCGCCAGGACCACGCCGCTGGTCCGGCAGCGTTCGATCGCCGCCGCCGTGGCCTGCCGGCCGACCACCTGGCCGTAGCCCATGCCGCCGTCGAACATCATGATCACGCCGTCGTCTCGGACCAGCTCGACCTTCTGGTTCGGGTTCAGGGTTCCGTTGCTGAGGCTCCGCTCGTAGGCGGGCAACATGCCCACGCCGTGGCTGTCGTGGCCTGAGAGGTTCGCCAGTACCAGGTGGTCGGCGACGACGCGGGCCTCGCCGGGTTCGCTGCCGCCGGCTTCGAGGATCATCATGGCTGCTTCCCGCAAGGCCTGTGGCCGGATGTCGATGGACTCCAAGGTGTTGGCTCCTCTGATCTCCTGCGTTCGTGAAAGCGGCGATCCTAGCCCGCAGTGCGCTCGGCCGCCGGGTGTTATCCGAGTCCCCGCGGACGGTAAGCTGACGCCTCGATGCGCCCCTCCGCAGCTTCGTCGTTCCTGCCGGCCGTTTTGTTCCTTCTGCTCGGTGCGGCGGCACCCGGGCTTTCCCAACCGGATCCCGGCTCCGGCTGGATCGATCTGACGGCCGGCGGACTCGAGGAAGGGTGGCGGCAGCTCGGCGGCGCCGCGGAGTACTCGCTGGAGGACGGCGTTGTTGTCGGCACGGCAGTGATCGAGACGCCGAACTCCTTCCTGGCGACGAAGGAGGAGTACGGCGACTTCGCGCTCCAGTTGGAGTTCAAGATCGACGAGGGGCTGAACGCGGGGGTTCAGATCCGGAGCCACAGCGATCCCGAGTACCGGAACGGCACGGTGCATGGCTACCAGGTGGAGATCGATCCCAGCGAGCGGGCCTGGAGCGCCGGCGTCTACGACGAGGCCCGGCGCGGCTGGCTGTATCCACTGGCGGCGAACCCGGCGGCGAGCGAGGCGTTCCGCCAGGGTGGCTGGAACCACCTCTACATCGAGGCGATCGGCCCCGAGATCCGCACCTGGCTGAACAACGTGCCGGCGACGTTCCTGATCGACGAGATGACGCCGAAGGGGTTCATCGCGCTCCAGGTCCACTCGGTGGGGCCGGACGGAGGGGGCAGGCAGGTTCGCTACCGGAACGTGCTGCTGCGGACGGAGGGCTTGACGCCGAGCGGGCGGAAGTTCCCCTACATCGTCGACACGCGGCCGAACCGGCTTTCGGAGGCGGAGGCCGCTCTCGGCTGGCGGCTGCTCTTCGACGGTGAGAGCACGGAAGCGTGGCGGGGCGCCCATCGCGAGGACTTCCCAGGGACGGGCTGGGAAGTGCGCGACGGCGAGCTGACCGTGCACGCGTCTGAGCCGGGCAAGCCGCGCGGCGGCGGAATCGTGACGCGGGAGGCGTTCTCGGCTTTCGAGCTCCAGTTGGAGTTCCGAATGACCGAGGGCGCCAATAGCGGCATCAAGTATCTGGTGACGGAGGGCTACGACTCGGCACCGGGGTCTGCGATTGCATTCGAGTACCAGATCCTGGACGACTTTCGCCATCCGGACGCGCAGTCAGGTCGGGACGGCAATCGCACTCTGGCCTCCCTCTACGATCTGCTGCCGGCGACCAAGACAGGGCGTTTCGTCAAGGGTCCGGGGCGCTACAACCACGCTCGGATCGTCGTCCACGCGGACGGCCGGGTCGAGCACTGGCTGAACCACGTGCCGGTGCTGATGTTCGATCGCGAGTCGGCGGAACTCGACGAGGCGATCGCCCTCAGCAAGTTCGCAGGCCGGAAAGGGTTCGGCAAGTGGCCCGAGGGGCGCATCCTGCTCCAGGACCACGGCGATGAGGTCGCGTTCCGGAGCATCAAGGTGCGCCGGCTCGACGAAGCGGAGTAGCGGAGCCCGTCGGGTCGATGCGTGTCCGCCTGGCCTACGGCCGCAACGGCCTTGAGATCGAGGTGCCGCGCGAGCGGACGACCGTGATCGAGCCGGTCCAGGCGCCGGCGCTCGATGATCCGGCCGCGGTTCTGACCGCGGCGTTGCGCCGGCCGGTCGCGGGGCCGCCCCTCCGGGAGCTGGCGAAGCCGGGGCAGACCGTCGCGATCTCGGTGTGCGACATCACCAGGGCGCAGCCGCGCCGGCAGATGGTGGGCGCTGTGCTGCGGGAACTCGACGGCATCGTGCGACCGGAGGATGTAACGATCCTGATTGCCACCGGTACTCACCGCGCGAATACGCCGGAGGAACTGCTGGCGATGCTCGGCGACGAGATCATCGCGTCCTGCCGCGTGATCAACCATGACGCGCGGGACGACACGTCCCTGGTCGACCTGGGAGAGAGCGGGAATGGCGTGCCGACCCGACTTTGCCGCCACTGGCTGGATGCCGACCTGCGGATCACGACCGGCTTTGTCGAACCGCACTTCTTCGCCGGCGTCTCGGGTGGACCGAAGATGGTGGCGCCCGGCCTTGCCGGCCTTGACACGGTGCTGACGCTGCACGACGCCGCGCGCGTCGGTGACCCGCGCTCGACCTGGGGAATCATCGACGACAACCCGCTTCACAGCGACATCCGCGCGATCGCGGCGCGGCCCGAGGCGCGGCCACATTTCAGTGTGGACGTCCTGCTCGACCGGTCGCAGCAAATCACCCATGTCTTCGCCGGCGAGCTGTTCGCGATGCACCGACGCGCCTGCGAGGCCGCCAAACCGATCGCCATGCGAGCCACCGATCACCGGTTCGAGGTCGTCGTGACCACGAACTCCGGCTATCCGCTCGATCAGAACCTGTACCAGGCGGTCAAGGGGATGTCGGCCGCGGCGCAGGTCGTTGCCGATGGCGGCACGATCCTCTGCGCGGCCGAGTGCAGCGACGGCATCCCGGACCACGGGCGGTACGCCGAGCTGCTCCGCCGCGGAACCTCGCCCGCCGAGCTGCTGGCGCAGATCGAAGCTCGACCGGTCACCGAGCCGGACCAGTGGCAGGTCCAGGTCCAGGCCTTGATCCAACGCCGGGCCCGAGTGCTGGTCAAGGCGGATGGCCTGAGCGGGGAGCAGCTTGCCGCTGCCCACTTCGAGCCGGCTCCGGACCTGGATGTTGCGCTCGCCGAGTGCGTGGCCGGTCAGCCTGACGCGCGAGTCTGTGTGCTGCCGGAGGGGCCGCAGACGATTCCGTACGTCGCGGCCGTGTGACCGCAGGTCTTCTGACCCGCGGGGACAAACGTGCCGAGAAGCGGCGACCGCGTTGAAGAAGAAGGGCCTCTCCGTCGCCGGAGAGGCCCTCGATTCACTTCACCGCGGTTTTGGACGCCGCGGCTTCAGGAGGCGGTCAGCCGCTAGAAGCTGAACCGGCCTCCGATCTGCAGCTGACGCGGCCTCGTCGTCAGGAACGACGGGATCCCGAGGGTGTCGGGAACGACTCCGTTGTTGATGTTCCGCTGGCCGAAGCCGACGCCGAAGCTGTTCTGGTCGAACAGGTTGAATGCCTCGACGAAGACGTCGAGCCGCATGTCGTTGCCGAAGCGGAAGAACTTGCCGACTCGTACGTCGATCGTCTGGATCGACTCGTTGCGCTCCGTGTTGCGGCCCACCAGTACGCCGTCCATGATCGCGTACGGGTCGGGGCAGTTGAAGATGGGGAAGCCGCAGGCAACGCGGTCGAAACCGCTGTCGACCAGCGTGTACGGATAGCCCGACTGGTAGTTGATGATGCCCGAGATCTGGAAGTCGGCCGGCAACTGAATCATGCCGGTGACCACCAGGCGGTGCTTGATGTCACGGTCCGAGAGGCCCCAGTCGTAGTCCAGGTTGCCCAGGTCGGAGATCGTGACGCCGGTCGCCGAACGCTCGTTCGAGTCGGTGTCCCGGTCCTTGCCCCAGGTGTAGTGGGCGTTGAACTGATACCGGCCGGTGAAGCGCCGGTTCACCTTCAGGGTGACCGCCTGATACTCGGACTCGCCGCGGGACTGCCGGACCAGGATCTCGGCAACATCGTCCCTTGGGCGGCCCGCCCACATCGGACGTCCGTACTCGTCGTAGCCACCGAAGGTGCGATTGAAGTCCGTGTTCCGCTGCAGACCGCTTGCGTCGGCGTACACAGCGTCCACGCCGGCGCTCCAGCCGTTGCCGAGTTCTCGCTCCCAGCCGACGCTCATCCGTAGCGTCTGGGCGTCATCGAACGCGGGGTCGACGTAGGAGATCGCAGGAGTGATCCCGGGAGGAGGGTTCTCGTTGTCGATCGGTGTACCGAGGTCCACGTAGCCGTTCTGACCGGGACGGACCGTGATCCGGCCGTAGTTCGGCGGTACGCCGTTTGCCTGCACCTGGTTCGCGAAGAGCAGAGTCGGCGTCCGGCCGAAGAAGAAGCCGATACCACCGCGGAGGACGGATCGGCCCTCGCCTTGTGACAACGCAAAGCCGAAGCGGGGCGCCAGGTTCTGCGTGTCCGGGATTGCTCGACCGTCGGGTTCGCTGTGGTCCAGACCGTCGGGGTTGTCAGTCGACGTGTAGCGAAGGCCGTAGTTGAGCGTCAGGTTGTCCCGCTTCAGGCTGTCCTGGCCATAGAAGGCGAGCACGCTCTGGGTTTCGTCGTAGTTCGGGTAGGTCGAGTCGCCGAACCAGATCCGAGCGCGATTGGCATTGTTGCTCAGGAAGTCCTCCGGGGAGTTGAAGTCGTAGCGGCCGTCCCGGCTCCCGGCGAAGAGTTGCGCCAGGTCGTCCTTCGAGTAGTCGACGCCGAACTTCAGGTCGTGCGCGCCGAACAGGTAGGAGAAGTCGTCCTTGATCTGGAGCTGCGACTCCTCGACGAAGATCGGCAGGAAGTCGAACTTGCCGACGCTGTCGAACCCGGCGAACCGGAAGCGGACCTGCGCCTCGATCGGCGTCCCGACCCGCTTGGACAGGCGGTCCAGGTTGTCGTCAGCAGCCTGAATCCGGAACTCGTTCACGCCCCGGCTGCCGATGACCGAGGTCATCGAGACGATCGTCGTCAGCGTGTCCTCGGTCTTCAGCGATTCCTCGTCGAGATAGCTGCTCTCGCGCTCGAAGTCGGTCCAGTTGGCACGTAGGGTGATCAGGTTCGCGTCGCTGATTTGGTGGTCCAGCTTGCCGAACAGGATCTGGTTACTCACCGAGCGCAGGAACAGGCCGGTGGCGGAGCCGTCGGCGTTCCGGTCGAAGCCCTCGACCAGGGCGGCAAAGGCGGGCTCGTTCTGCGCTCGCTGCATGATCAGGTCGTAGGTGCTGTTCGCGCCCGTCGAACGCAGCGAGCGGGTGAACGGGATGTCCTGGTCGCGAAGGTCGATGCCGAAGTAGTAGTGCGTTCGATCCCGCTTGAACGGACCGCCGACCGAGACGCCGTAGTTCTGGGTGTCGAACGTGTCCACCGACCGCGAGCCGTCGTTGCCGAAGTGGTCGTCGAGCGGCGACGAAGGCAGATCCTCGGCCATGCTGTCGTCGCGGAACTGGTAGAAGGCCGAGCCCCTGACCTCGTTCGTGCCGGACTTCGTGACCACGTTGATGAAGGCGCCGCCGTGCCGGCCGTACTCAGCCGAGAAGCCGTTGGTGATGACCTGGAACTGGCGCACGGTGTCCTGAGCGATGATCAGGCCGTCGTTCTCCGTCGCCTCACCGCCGCGGCCGTAGCCGAAGAACGTGCTCTTGTTGTCCGCGCCGTCCACCGAAAGGCCGCTGTACATGCCGCGCTGGCCGGCCATCGTCAGGAAACCGCGGGAGCGGTCGCGCTGTACGCCGGGGGTGAGAATCGCGAAGTCGGTGAAGTCCCGGCCCACGATCGGCAGGCTCTCGATCGCCACCTCGTCGATGTAGTTGGCGGCGCCGGAGCGGCTGACCTCGATGATCGGCGCCTCGGAGGTGACGGTGATCACCTCGGACGACGACTCGACCTCGAGGGTGAGGTTCACGTCCTTGATCTGGCCGACCAGGACGGAGATGTCTGCCTGCTGGGTCGTCTGCATGCCGGCGAGTTCGGCGGTCACCGAGTAGGTGCCGACCTGCAGGGCCTTCGCGCTGTAGAAGCCGTTCGCGTCGGTGATGACGGCCCGGTCGATGCCGGTGTCCTGGTTGGTCGCGGTGACCGTGGCGCCCGGGATCGGGTCGCCGGCGACATCCGAGATGTAGCCCTCGATCGTGCCGGTGATCGTCTGGGCAAAACCGGCGCCGCCAATCAGGAAGGCGCAGGTCGTTGCCAGGAGGATCGCAAGAAGACGTGCCCGGGGGCGGGTCCACTGCATGGTTGGTTTCTCCTCTGTTTTCTGAATGAGTGCCGCCGAACTCAATTGCGAGCCCACCGGCGCGCGGTTCACGCCTTGAAGGCCTGTCGGAACTGGTTGTGACGGTGGTGGGGCGCGGCGGCTCAAGGCCACGAACGAAGAGGACTATAAGGGCCGCTTCGCCGCCCGTCAAAGTGTGCGGAATCCGCTCCAAGAAGTTGAATTTCCAGGGCCGTCAACCGGTGGACGGCAGGGGCAACTCCGTGGCCCCGGTCAGGTACTCGTCGATTCGGGCCGCGGCGCCGCGACCCTCGTTGATGGCCCATACGATCAGACTCTGGCCCCGGCGGCAGTCGCCGGCCGCGAACACGCCGGGAACGGAGGTCTCGTACCGGCCGGGCTCGGCGGCGAAGTTGGTGCGGGCGTCGGTCGCGAGCCCCAGTTGCTCTCCGAGCGTAGCCTCGGGACCGAGAAAGCCCATCGCGAGCAGCACGAGGTCGGCCTCGAAGGTCTCCTCGGTGCCCGGCACTTCCTCCATCGCGAAGCGGCCGGATTCGTTTCTTCGCCAGGCGATACGCACGGTCTCGATGCCGGCGACGTTGCCGGCTCCGTCGTCCACGAAACGCTTGGAGAGGACGGAGAAGACGCGCGGATCGGCGCCGAAACGGGCGGAGGCCTCGGCGTGCGCGTACTCGACGCGGAAGATGCGCGGCCACTCCGGCCAGGGATTGTCCGGCGCGCGATCGTCGGGCGGCCGGTCGAGAAGCTCGAAGTTGACGAGCGAGGCGCAGCCGTGCCGGATCGCGGTGGCGATGCAGTCGGCGCCGGTGTCGCCGCCGCCGATGACGATCACGTTCTTGTTCTCAGCCTGGATCGGAGTCTCGACGACGCCGGCGCCGTCGCTGGGCAGGTCCCGGTCCAGCAGCGCCCTTGTGTGCTCGGTCAGGAACTCCATCGCGAAGTGAATGCCGGAGTGTTCGCGGCCCGGAATCGCCAGGTCGCGCGGATGGGTGGCGCCGCACGCGAGCAGGATCGCGTCGTGGTCCCGGCGCAGGTCGGCGACCTTGACGTTCACGCCGACGTGGGCGCCGGTCACGAACTCGATGCCCTCGGCCCGCATCAGGTCGATCCGGCGATCGACGACCTGCCGCTTGTCCAGCTTCATGTTCGGGATGCCGTACATCAGAAGGCCGCCGATCCGGTCCTCGCGCTCGAACACGGTGACCGAGTGACCGACGCTGTTCAACTGGGCGGCAGCGGCGAGGCCGGCCGGACCGGAGCCGACGACGGCGACGCTCTTGCCGGTTCTGCTCGCCGGTGGCCGGGGCACGATCCAGCCCTCCTCGAAGCCGCGGTCGACGATTGCGTTCTCGATGTTCTTGATCGTCACCGCCGGGTCGGTGATCCCGAGCACGCAGGCGCCTTCGCAGGGCGCGGGGCAGACCCGGCCGGTGAATTCGGGGAAGTTGTTCGTCCGCTCGAGTCGGCGCAGGGCCTCTCGCCAGCGCCCCTGGTAGACGAGGTCGTTCCACTCCGGGATCAGGTTGTCGATCGGGCAGCCTTCGTCGGACTGGCAGAAGGGGACGCCGCAGTCCATGCAGCGGGCGCCCTGCGTGGCGAGATGCTCCTCCGCGACGGGTTGCAGGAACTCGCCGTAGTGGGTCACGCGAATGAGCGGATCCTGGTACGGAACCGCGGCGCGCGCGTACTCCTTGAAGCCGGTGTCCTTGCCCATGAACCCGCGTGCCCTCCTCGCTTGCGGTGTTCCGATTCGCGGTCAGCCGACGGCCTCAGGCCGCGGCCTCGGCCTTCTGTTCGGTCTGAACCTCGGTTTGCGGCTCGCGTTGCGCTTCGAGGACGCGGCGATAGTCGTGCGGCATGACCTGGATGAACTGCCGCAGGGCCTCGTTCCAGCGCTCGAGAAGTCGGCGCGCGACCGTGGAACCCGTGAAGCGGGCGTGCCGTGCGACCAGCTCGCGCAATTCCGCCTCGTACTCGTGGCCGACCGGTTCGAGCCCCACCATCTCGAAGTTGCAGTTATGGTCCAGTTCGCTGCGCGGGTCGAGCACCCACGCGACGCCGCCCGACATGCCGGCCGCGAAGTTGCGCCCGGTCGGGCCCAGGATGACGGCTCGGCCGCCGGTCATGTACTCGCAGCCGTGGTCGCCGATCCCCTCGATCACGGCGCGGGCCCCCGAGTTGCGGACACAGAACCGTTCCGCCGCGCGGCCGCGGAAGAACGCCTCGCCGCCGGTGGCTCCGTAGAGCGCGACGTTGCCGATCAGAACGTTGTCCTCCGCGACGAAGCGTGACCGGCGGGGTGGATAGAGAATCAGCCGTCCGCCGGACAGCCCCTTGCCGACGTAGTCGTTGCCGTCGCCTTCCAGTTCGACCGTGATGCCGGGCGCCAGAAACGCGCCGAGGCTCTGGCCGGCGCTGCCGGTCAGCGAGATGTGGATCGTGTCGTCTGCCAGACCGTGCTCGCCCCGGGCCTTCATCAGCTCGTGGCTCAGCATCGTGCCGACGGTGCGCTGGGTGTTCTCGATGGGCAGGTCGATCCGGACGCGCGTGCCACGTTCGAGCGCCGGCCGGGCGCGCTCGATCAGCTCGTTGTCGAGCGCGTGCTCGAGCGCGTGGTCCTGCTCGATCGTCTTCGTGACCTCGACGCGCTCGTGCCTGCGGACGGCCGGCTGCAGCACCGCCGACAGGTCGAGACCTTCGGTCTTCTCGCTCTGGACCGCGAGTTCGGGCTGGAACAGATCCGTTCGGCCGACCAGTTCCCGGATCGTCGCCACGCTCAGGGCGGCCATGATCCGCCGCGTCTCTTCGGCGACCAGGAAGAGGTAGTTCACGACTTCCTCCGGCGTGCCCTCGAACTTGGCGCGCAACTCTGGGTCCTGCGTCGCGATCCCGACCGGACAGGTGTTCAGGTGGCACTTGCGCATCATGATGCAGCCGATCGTGATCAGCGGCGCGGTGGAGAAGCCGAACTCCTCGGCGCCCAGCATGCAGGCCACGACCACGTCGCGCCCGGTCTTGAGCTGGCCGTCGGTCTGGAGCGTGACCCGCGACCGCAGGTCGCTCAGGACCAGGGTCTGGTGGGTCTCGGCGATGCCGAGTTCCCAGGGCAGGCCGGCGTGCTTGATACTGGTCAGCGGCGAAGCGCCGGTGCCGCCGTCGTGGCCCGAGATCAGGATGTGGTCGGCGTGCGCCTTGGCGACACCCGCGGCGACCGTACCGACACCGACCTCGGACACCAGCTTGACGCTGATCCGCGAACCCGGGTTCGAGTTCTTCAGGTCGTGGATGAGCTGCTTCAGGTCCTCGATCGAGTAGATGTCGTGGTGGGGCGGCGGCGAGATGAGGCCGACGCCGGGCGTCGAGTACCGCGTCCGCGCGATGATCTCGTCCACCTTGTGGCCGGGCAGTTCGCCCCCCTCGCCCGGCTTGGCGCCCTGGGCGATCTTGATCTGCAGTTCGTCCGAGTTGGTCAGGTACCAGGAAGTGACGCCGAAGCGGCCCGAGGCGACCTGCTTGATCGCGGAGCGGCGAAGGTCGCCGTTCTGGTCGGGCACGAACCGCGCCGGATCCTCGCCGCCCTCGCCGGTGTTGCTCTTGCCGCCGAGCCGGTTCATGGCGATCGCCAGCGTCTCGTGGCTCTCGGCGGAGATCGACCCGAAGCTCATTGCTCCGGTACAGAAGCGCTTGACGATCTCGCTGGCGGGTTCGACCGCGTCGAGCGGCAGGGGCTCGAGGTCCGTGCGGAACTGGAGCAGTCCGCGCAGCGAGCACTTCCTCGTCGTGTCTTCGTTGGCGAGTTGAGCGAAGCGCTCGTAGGCCTCGGTGCTGTTCGTGCGCGCCGCGTTCTGGAGCCGCGAGATCATCTGGGGGTTCCACATGTGGCGCTCGCCGCCGGCGCGCCAGTGGTAGTCGCCGGGGTTCGACAGGTCGGACGTCCGGTCGAGTTCGTGGGCGGGGAAGCCCTTGGCATGGCGGCTCAGGGCGTCTTCGGCCAGCCGCAGAAGGCCTGCTCCCTCGATCCGGCTCGCGGTGCCGACGAAGCAGCGGTCGATCACCTCGCTCGACAGGCCGACGGCCTCGAAGATCTGCGCGCCCTTGTAGCTCTGGAGCGTCGAGATGCCCATCTTCGCCATCACCTTGAGCATCCCCTTCCTGACCCCCTTGCGGTAGCGGTCGACGACGGCCTGGTCGTCGGCCGCCGCCGGCAGCCGGCCCTGGCGGCGGGCCTGCCACAGGGCTTCGAAGGTCAGGTAGGGGTTGATCGCGTCCGCGCCGTAGCCCACCAGCAGGCAGTGGTGGTGAACTTCGCGCGCCTCTCCGGTCTCGAGAAGGAGACCGACCCGGGTGCGCTTGATCGTCCGCAGCAGGTGGTGGTGGACGGCGCCGCAGGCGAGCAGGGTCGGCACCGGGACGCGGTCGGGTCCTGCGGAGCGGTCCGAGAGGGCGACGAAGCTGCAGCCGTCGTCGACCGCCTGCTCGGCTTCCGCGCAGAGACGTTCCAGCGTTCTTTCGAGACCGGCGGCGCCTTCGGCTAGCGGCCAGGTGGCGTCGAGGATCCGGCAGGAAAAGCCGGCTTCTTCCGCGCCGGCCAGGGCCGCGAACTCCCGGTTGCTCAGGATCGGGTGGGGCAGGCGGACTCTCTGGCAGTGCTCGGCCGTCGTCTCGAGCAGGTTGCGCTCGGGGCCGATCGTGCAGTCGAGCGTCATGACGACCTCTTCGCGGATCGAGTCGATCGCCGGGTTCGTGACCTGGGCGAAGAGCTGCTTGAAGTAGTCGTAGACGGGGCGGTCCTGGTCGGAGAGGAAGGCGAGGGCGGCGTCGTTGCCCATCGAGCCGATCGGGTCGCGCTGCTCCTCGATCAGGGGCCGCAGCATGAAGCGCATCGTCTCGCCGGTGTAGCCGAACGCCTGCAGGCTCCGGGTCAGACCGTCGCCTCCCATCGTCGCCTGGTTTGGAGGGGCGTTCCCGTTTTCCTGCGCGTTCGCCACGAGGTCTGCCAGGTCGGTGCGCCGCTCCAGCCATTCGGCGTAGGGGCGCCTGCGGGCCCACTCGCTCTTCAGTTCTTCGTCCGCGACGATGCGGCCGCGGTCGAAGTCGACCAGGAACATCCGCCCCGGCTTGAGCCGTCCCTTGCGCAGCACGCGCTCGGGTTCCACGGGAACGACGCCCGCTTCCGAGGCCATGACGACCAGGTCGTCGTCAGTGACGTAGTAGCGGCTGGGCCGCAGGCCGTTGCGGTCGAGTACCGCGCCGATGAAGCGGCCGTCGGTGAAGGCGATCGACGCCGGGCCGTCCCAGGGCTCCATGAGGCAGGAGTGGTAGTCGTAGAACGCCTTCTTCGTGGCATCCATGTGCGGATCGTTCTGCCACGCCTCCGGGATCATCATCATGACCGCTTCCTGGAGGGTGCGGCCCGTGAGCAGCAGGAACTCGAGTACGTTGTCGAAGCTGCCGGAATCGGAGCAGTCCGGTTCAACGACGGGAAAGGCGAGCGGCAGATCGTCGCCGAAGAGGTCGCTCTCAAGGACGCCTTCGCGCGCGTGCATCCAGTTCATGTTGCCGCGCAGGGTGTTGATCTCCCCGTTGTGGCTCATGAAGCGGTTCGGCTGGGCGCGGTCCCAGGACGGGAACGTGTTCGTGGCGAAGCGGGAGTGGACCATCGCCAGGTGGGACTCGTAGTCCGGCGCCGCGAGATCCGGGAAGAACGGTACGAGCTGGCCGGAGGTCAGCATGCCCTTGTAGATGATCACCCGCGTGGACAGCGAGCAGACGTAGAACATCTGCGCTTCGGCGAGCGCATCGTTGCCGCGCAGGCGGATCGTCGCCTGCTTGCGGATCAGGTAGAGCTCACGCTCGAAGGCGTCCTGGTCGAGCCCGTCGGCGGCGCCGATGAAGAGCTGCTCGATGACCGGCATCGAGTCGAGCGCTGTGGCGCCGATGTCCGCGACCTCGGGGCGGGTCGGCACCTTGCGCCAGCCGATGAGCTGCTGACCGCGGTCCGCCACGACCTCCTCCACGACCCGCCGGCACAACTCGCGTTCGCCGTCGTTCTGGGGCAGGAAGAAGACGCCGGCGGAGAAGGTGCCGGGCGCTCCGAGTTCTGCGCCGAACTCGTCGGCGGCCACTCGCCGGAGGAGCGCGTGGGGTAGCGCGGTCAGCATGCCGGCGCCGTCGCCGGTGTTCGGCTCGCAGCCGCAGGCGCCCCGGTGGTCCATCTGCGTCAGCATGTGGGCGGCCTGCTGCATCAGCCGGTGGCTGCGTTCGCCGCGCACCTGGGCGATGAAGCCGACGCCGCAGGCGTCGTGCTCGTAGGCCGGGTCGTACAGGCCGATCTTGCCGGGACGGAGCTTCATGCCGCTTCTCCGTGCCGCTGCCCCAGCTCCTCGTCGACGGGCATCGGCCCCGCGTTCTCGACCAGGAAGGAGGCAAAGTCCTCCGCAGCGAACCGCAGCTTGCCGCGGGCGTAGACGATGCCCACCGGCCGCTCGAGCACCGGCTCCAGCGGCACGGCGGCGAGCAGGCCGGCGCGGACCTCTGCCAGGAAGGTCCGCAGCGGCAGGATGGCGGCGTAGTTCGTCGCCTGCAGCATGCTCTTGAACGTGTCGATGTTGTCGAGACGCTGGGCGAAGACGGCGTTGGCCCCGTTGCCTGTCAGATAGCTGCGGATGTGGCGGGCCGCGGGAAGTTCGTGGGTGAAGTGGATGAGCTCGCGACCGTCGAGATCGGCCGCCCGGACGCTCTCCGCGCCAGCGAGTTCGTGGTTCACGCCGCAGGCAAGGCACATCCGCTCCTCACGCAACGGCCTGGACTGCAGGCCGGGCCACTGTTCCGGGTAGGAGACGATGCCGAAGTCGCAACGGCCCGTCCGCGCCGCCTCGGCGACCGCGGCGGGCGGCTCGTACTCGATCTGGACATCCAGTTCGGGCCGCTGGCGCTGGAACTCGGTCCGCAGTTGATTGAGCAGCGCGATGCCCGCCGAGTAGATCGCGTGGACGCGGACGGAGCCGGTGCGTTCCGGATCGAGGCGCGCGACGCTGCGCGCCAATGCGTCGTACCGCCCCACCAGTTGACGGCCTTCGCGCGAGGCGAGTTCACCGGCCGGCGTCAGCACGAACGGCCGTTTCGAGCGATCGAGCAGTTTCGTGCCGAGACGCTCTTCGAGGTGATGGATGCGCTGACTGACCGCCGACTGGGTGATTCCGTGAAGCTCGGCGGCGCGGCTGAAGCTGCGCAAGTCCGCGACATCGCAGAAGATACGAAGCCCTTGCATGAAGAGGTGAAGCCTACATTAGCTTCACCTCATAGGCAACCGCTATGTATTAGAGAAGCTGATGTTAAGGCAGGCGCCAGTAGAAGACCAGCAGGTATGCCGCGAGCAGTACGGCTACCCAGAGGGCCATCGAGGCGGTTAGCCAGGATCGGCCGAGCAGTCCCTGAGGCCCCAGGTGCCGTTGGGCCGTCGCCGAGGCGGCGGTGGCAAGTCGACCGGCCACCGCGTAGCCGGTGCGGTGAAGAGCCACGAAGGCGGTCGCAACACCGTCCCAGACGCGGTAGCCGACCCGGCGGTAGAACCAGTCGGCGTCCAGGTTCACCGAGCGCAGCTCGGGTGGGTAGAGCCCGGTACGCATCAGGGTGGCGAAGGCGAGAGCCGAGAAGAAGAGGAGCTGCGACTGGGTGATCACGTGGGTCGTCGTGTACGCCTCGTAGTGGACCTGATACGGCAGCAGTTCATAGAACGGGTTCGCGAGACCGAACCACATCTCCGCGAGCGGGAGCAGTCCGATGGCCATGCTTGCCGCGGCCGCCAGGACCATCGCGACGAGCATCGACCTCGGCGCCTCCTTGCAGCGGATGCCTGAATCGTGGTGGAAGAAGGCGAAGAAGGGGATCTTGATCCCGGCGTGATGGAAGACGCCCGCGGAGGCGAACAGGAGGACCAGCCAGAGCCAGAAGTACTCCTTGTACACGGCCGCGCTCATGATGAGCGACTTCGTGGCGAAGGCCGAGAACAGCGGAAAGGCGGAGATGGACGCGGCGCCGATGATGCAGAGCCCGGTCGTGATCGGCATCGACTTGTAGAGGCCGCCCAGGTCCGAGCCGTTCACGTGGCCGACCCGGTAGAGCACCGCCCCCATCGCCATGAACAGGAGTCCCTTGAACAGGATGTCGGCGAAGGCGTGGGCGACGGCGCCGTTGATCGCCAGCTCGGTGCCGATACCGATGCCGACGACCATGAAGCCGAGCTGGTTCGTCATGCTGTAGGCAAGCACGCGGCGCAGGTCGTTCTCGATCACGGCGAAGAAGATGGGGAAGGCGGTCATCAGCGCGCCGATCCAGATCAGTTCGGACTGGCCGGGGAACGCCCGGGCGAGGGCGTAGATCGCGAACTTGGTCGTGAAGGCCGACAGGAACACGGCGCCGGCCGGGGTCGACTCCGGGTACGCGTCGATCAGCCAACTGTGCAGCAGCGGGAAGGCCGCCTTGAGGCCGAAGGCGAGGAAGATGAGGGTCGCTGCCAGGTTCGATAAGCCGAGCCCGCCGTCCGCGAGGAAGCCCGTCAGGTTGCGGAACTCGGCCCAGCCCGGGGCCGCGCCGACTTCGTGACGGAGCAGCACGATGCCGGCGAGCAGCAGGACGCCCGAGACCATCTGCATCCCCAGGTAGCGGAGGCCGGCGCCGGCCGCCTTGCCGCTTCTCCGGACCCAGACCAGCAGTGCCGACGACACCGCGGCCACCTCCCAGAACAGGAACAGGGTCCAGAGGTCGCCGGCGAGCACGACCCCCAGCGCCGACCCGGCGTAGAACACGCCCACGAGCGGTTGGAAGTTGTCCTTGGCGTAGAAGGAGTAGATGGTGCCGATCAGCGCCGCGAGGTGGAAGATGACGGCGAAGATCCGGGAGAGGCCGTCGATCCGCATCAGCGTCAGCGTCTGACCGAACAGGTCGAACCGCGCATAGTCGCCGAACTCGAGGCCCCAGAACCGCCACAGCGAATAGACCGGCAAGGCCAGCAGCAGGGCGCGCAACACGGTGCGCGGCAGCACGTTGCGCGGCGCCGCGGCGAGCACCACGCTGCCGAACATCAGCAGCAGGGGCGGGGCTAGAAGGAACTCGATCATCGACGATCAGGAACCGCGGCGCTTGCCCTCGTAGTAGTCCTCAGAGCGCATCAGCACCCGACGCATCTGTTTGGCCGCCAGCACCAGCAGGAAGGCGCCGACGAAGCCGTAGACGGGGTAGAACCCGAAACCGCCATCGGCCCACCCGCCGAGAGCTTCGAACTCCTCGTGTTTGTCGTAGAGGAGATCGGCCAGCAGCCAACCGGCGTCGACAATGATCAGGCCGTAGAAGACCTTGGCGACGTTCCGCTTGTCGTCGAGCCAGTACCTCTTGCCGCTGTGCTTGCCGTGCTCGTGGTGGGCCATCGTTTGGGGGGCGAGGTTAGCAGCCGGACTCGCGCTCCAAGGGGTCACGCTCGGCACGTAGCGCCCCGAAACTCCTCGCAGGCTCGGCGTTTCGGCCCATCCCGTCCTCATGCCAGGAGATTGCCCTCGAACTCGCTTCGCTGCGTTTCGAGCGCAATCTCCTAGCATGCCCTGTGGACTCATTCTCGGAACCGGTGCGCCGGTGGTTCGATGGCTCGTTCCCCGGGCCCACTCGGGTGCAGGAACTGGGCTGGCCGGTGCTGACCCGCGGCGGAAACGCGCTGCTGGTGGCGCCCACCGGCAGTGGCAAGACGCTCGCGGCGTTCCTGTGGGCCATCGACCGGCTCTGTCTGGGCGACGAGCCCCCGGGGCCGGGCGTACGTGTCGTCTACGTGTCGCCGCTCAAGGCCCTCGCCTACGACATCGAACGCAACCTGCAGGCGCCGCTTGAGGGCGTCGTCGGGGAGGCCCGCAAGCTCGGCGCTCCGGTGCGGCCGATCAGCGTCGACGTGCGCACCGGGGACACGCCGCCGGCCGACCGGCGCCGCCAGCTACGCAAGCCCGGCGAGATCCTGGTGACCACGCCGGAGTCGCTGTTCCTGGTTCTCGGGTCGCGGGCGGCGGCCAACCTGCGCACGGTCGAGACCGTGATCGTCGACGAGGTTCACGCGATGGCGGCGACCAAGCGCGGCGCCCACCTGGCGCTGTCACTCGAGCGGCTCGCGGAGTTGGCGGAGGCTCAGGATCCGCAGCGAATCGGTCTCTCGGCGACGGTGCGTCCGATGGACCTGGCGGCCGGGTTCCTTGGCGGCGACCGGGCGGTTGAAGTCGTCGACGCCTCCGAGCCGCCGAACATCGATCTCCAGGTCGTGGTTCCGGTGCCGGACATGGAGGCGCCGCCGCCGGCGCCTGAGTCTCTTTCCTCGGGCGAAGGCTGGCCGCGCAGCTTCGAAACATCGGGCCTGTGGCCGTCAGTCTTCCCGCGCATCCTGGAGGCGGTCCGGCGCCATCGTTCGACGATCGTCTTCGTCAACAGCCGTTCGCTCTGCGAGCGGCTCGCGCAGCGTCTGAACGAGCTGGACGACCGGACTCGCGGCGCCGTGGACGACGAAGAAGCGGACGACCGCGAGCCGCTGGCCCGGGCCCACCACGGCAGCATCTCCCACGAGCGGCGGCGGGAGATCGAGGGCGCGCTGAAGGCAGGCCGCCTGCGCTGCATCGTGGCCACCAGCTCGCTCGAACTGGGGATCGACATGGGCAGCGTCGACCTGGTGCTCCTGGTCGAGGCGCCGGGTTCGACGGCCAGCGGGCTGCAGCGCGTCGGCCGCTCGGGGCATGCGGTGGGCGAACGGAGCCGCGGTCTGATCTTCCCCAAGTTCCGGGGCGATCTCCTGGAGTGCACGGTGACCGCGATCCAGATGCAGCGGGGTGCGAGCGAGTCGATGAAGCTGCCGGAGAACCCGCTCGACGTGCTGGCGCAGCAGATCGTCGCGATGTGCTGCGGCCGGGAGTGGACCGTCGACGGGATCCTGGCCCTGACCCGGCGCGCCCGGCCCTACCGCGGTCTGACCCGCAACCTGCTCGCCGCGGTGCTGGACATGCTGGTCGGCCGCTTCCCCTCCGAGGAGTTCGCCGACCTGCGGCCCCGGTTGTCATGGGACCGCGGGCGTGACGTGCTGACCGCCCGGCGCGGCGCCGACTTCCTGGTGCGGATGAACGCCGGCACGATTCCGGATCGCGGCCTGTTCACGGTCCACCTGGGGCCCGAGGGTCCCCGGGTGGGCGAGCTCGACGAGGAGATGGTCTACGAGTCCCGCGCCGGCGACACGTTCCTGCTCGGGGCCTCCGCCTGGCGGGTGACCGAGATCACCCGCGACCGGGTCATCGTCCGGCCGGCGCCGGGCGAGCCGGGGCGGATGCCCTTCTGGCACGGCGATGGTCCTGGCCGGCCTCTGGAGCTGGGACGGGCCCTCGGCGCCTTCGTGCGCGAACTGGGCCAGAGGCAGGGCGCCGCCGCCAGACGCTGGCTCGCGGACGAAGCGCCGCTCGACCCGCACGCCGTCTCGAACCTCTGCGCCTACGTCGAGGAGCAGCGCGACCGCACCGGCGCGTTGCCCACCGACCGCGCGGTGACCCTGGAGCGCTTCCGCGACGAGATCGGTGACTGGCGCGTGTGCATCCTGACCCCGTTCGGGGCCCGCATCCACGCGCCCTGGGCGATGGCGCTGGAGCGGCGCATCGGCCGGCGCTTCGGTTTCGAGGTCCAGACGCTTTGGACGGACGACGGACTGGCCCTCCGCTTTGCCGACACCGACGAGTTGCCTGCGGTGCGGGAGTTCCTGCTCGACCCCGACGAGGTCGAGGACCTGGTCGTCGAGCAGGTCGCTTCCTCGCCGATGTTCGCGAGCCGGTTTCGCGAGAACGCCGCCCGCGCGCTGCTTCTGCCGCGCAACCGGCCCGGCAAGCGGACGCCCCTCTGGCAGCAGCGCCAGCGGTCGAAGAACCTGCTCTCCGTCGTCCGCAGGTACCCCGACTTCCCGATCCTGCTCGAGACCTACCGCGAGTGCCTGAGCGATCTCTTCGATCTCTCCGGCCTGGTCAACCTGATGGCGCAGGTCGCGGAAGGGGAGGTCCGGGTCGATGACGTCGAGACTCTGGCGCCTTCTCCGTTCGCCCGCTCGCTCGTCTTCGCCTACGAAGAGCGCTTCCTCTACGACCAGGACGCGCCCGCGGCCGAGCGCCGGGCTCAGGCGCTGACTCTCGACCGGGAACTCCTGCGGGAGCTGCTCGGCACGGCCAGCCTGCGGGAGCTGCTCGACCCGGACGTGATCCAGGCGGTCGAGGAGGAGTTCCAGGGGCTCTCGCCGGACCGCGGCCCACGCCACGAGGACGACCTCTACGATCTGTTGCGGCGAACCGGCGGTCTGACTTTGGAGGAGATCGAGGTCCGGGCTCCCGGTAAGGCGGGCGAGTGGCTCGCGGACTTGGCGCGGCAGAAGAGGGCCGTCGAGATCGAGTTCAGGGGCGGCGTGCGGATGTGGACGGCCGCGGACGACGCGGTGCTCTACCGCGATGGTCTGGACGCGGCGTTGCCCGAAGGCCTGCCAGGCGAACTGCTGGCGCCACGGCCGGAGCCGCTCGAGAGTCTGTTGAGACGCTACGCCCGGAGCCGGGGTCCGTTCGCGGCTGCCGACGCGGCGGCCCGCTTCGGCTTGCCCCAGGGGGCGATCGAGCCTCTGCTGACGGGCCTCGAAGAGGCCGGCCGGCTGACCCGGGGCGAGTTCCGAAGGGAAGGCGGCGGGGTCGAATGGTGCGACCGGGAGGTGCTCCGCCGGATCAAGCGTCGGACGCTGGCCAGGTTGCGCCGCGAAGCCGAGCCTGTCGACGGAGCGGCTCTGGCGCGGTTCCTGGGTCGCTGGCAAGGTGTCGACACGGCGCCGGTGTTCCCGGCTCGCCCGGCGACACGGGACCGCGGGCGGGCAGGGATGTCGGTGTCGTCGGATCGCACCCTGGTTCGTCTCAGGGAGGCCGTGGCGCGACTCGAAGGCGTGCCGCTCTCCTGGCGGATTCTGGTCGACCACGTCCTGCCCGCGCGGGTGCCCGGCTTTCGTCTCGACATGCTGGACCGGCTCGCGACGGCCGGTGAGTTACTGTGGGTCGGCAGCGGCAGGCTCGGGTCGAAGGACGGTCGGGTAGCGATCTACCGTCGGGAGCGGTTCCAGCTTCTGGCGCGTGGGAACGAGTCGATGGAAGCCCCGGATGAGGCGCCGGCCGGAACCCCGCACGCCGCGGTCCTCGAACGCCTGAAGGCACGTGGCGCCTGCTTCACATTCGACCTGGTCGGCGGGGTGGCTGCTAATGGCGACTGGGGGGAAACGGAAGTCGAAGCGGCGATCTGGGACCTCGTATGGGCCGGCCGCGTCACGAACGACACCTTCCTTCCGCTCGCTTCGCTCGGCAAGCGGCGGCGGTCGCTCGCCGGTCGTTCTCCCCGCGGGCTTCCTCGTGGCTGGCGTCGGGGGCCGCGGGCCGGGACGGCGCCGGCTGCCAAGCGGGTCGGCGTATCGGGCGCCCGCCGCGGCCGGATCGGGATGCTGGCGGGCGGCCGCTGGTCGCTGGTGGGCGATCTGGCCGCGCCGGCCGGGCGGGTGAGCGACACCGAGTGGGCGCACGCCACGGCAACCCTGCTGCTCGAGCGCTACGGCGTGGTCGCGGCCGAGACGGCGCGCAACGAGAGTGTGCCCGGCGGGTTCGAGGCCCTCTATCCGGTACTGCGCGAGATGGAGGAGGCCGGCCACATCCGCCGCGGCTACTTCGTTCACGGTCTGGCCGGCCGCCAGTTCGCCCTTCCGGCGGCCGTCGAGCGCCTGCGGCGGGAGCGGCGGGGACCGGCGAAGCGAGCGCCGATCGGGATCCTGCCCGCCGTCGACCCGGCGAATCCGTGGGGCGCCGTGCTGCCCTGGCCTCAGCTCGGAACCGAGATCGATCCCCGAAAGCGAGGCCCGCGCCGCGTGCCTGGCGCCTGGGTCGTCCTCCGGGCCGGCTCTCCCTGTCTCTTTCTCGAAGCAGGCGGCCAGGGCGTCTGGACCTTCGCCGCCCTCGGCGGCGACCCGGAACCCCGGCAGGCCTGGGATGCCCTGCGCGACCTGGCCGGCCGCCGCCGGCGCCGTACCCTCAGGCTTCTGCGCATCGATGGCCGCCCGGCCCGCGAGTCCCCGTGGACCGCGACACTCGATGCGTGCGGCTACGAGAAGGACCTCGACGGCTATCGCGTCAGCCGTCTGCTGCCGGCCGTCTAGGTCGACTCGCCGAACGCCTTCCGTAGCGCAGCGCAGGCCTCGTGGACGACCCGGCGGCCGCCGTCGAGCATGGGCGAGAGCTGGAAGAAGACGTGGACCTGGCCCTCGTAGTTGGAGAGGGTGGCGTCGACACCGGCGGCCCGGAGCTTCTCGGCGTAGTCCCTGCCCTCGTCGCGGAGCGGGTCGAACTCGGCTGTGACGACGAGCGCCGGCGGCAGGCCGCTGTGGTCGGAGGCCAGCAGCGGCGAGGCGCGGAAGTCGGCGCGGTCGGCCTCGGAGCGGAGGTAGTGGCCGCGGAACCAGATCATGTGGTCCTTGGTCAGAACATACCCGTCCGCGTTCTCGTCAATGGAGGGGCGGCTGAAGTCCATATCGACGGCGGGGTAGACGAGGAGTTGGAAGACGAGGTGCGGACCGCCGGCGTCCCGGGCAAGCAGGCTCATCACGGCGGAGAGGTTGCCGCCGGCGCTGTCGCCGCCGACCGCGATCCGGTTCGGATCGCCGCCGAGACTCTCCGCGTTGTTCGCCACCCATTGAAGGGCAGCCCATGAGTCGTCGACAGCGGCCGGGAACTGCGCCTCGGGCGCCAACCGATAGTCGATGGAAACGACCAGGCAACCGGCGCCGGCGCAAAGTTCGCGGCAGGCGTAGTCGTGCGTATCGAGGTCACCGATCACCCAGCCGCCGCCGTGGTAGTAGACGAGGATCGGTAGCGTGCCGCCGGCATCCCGGGGCCGGTAGATGCGGACCGGAATGTCGCCGGCCGGGCCGGGAACGGCGGAGTCCTCGGTGTCCACGTCGGGGCCCTGTCCGAGCATCTCGGCGACCGCAAGATAGCCCGCCCGGGCCATCTCCACGGTCTGCTCCGTGATCGGCGGAACCTGGTTCTCGATCGCGGCCTGCGCCTGAGCTTCGAGGAAGGCCTGTACCTGGGGATCGACTGGCATCTGCGCACTCCGTGGGTCGTCAGCGGGAGGCGCGAAGCCTACGCCACGCCCGGTCGCGAGCCCGCCGGTGCCCAGGTGCCCGCTACGCGTCGACCGAGTCGACCGCTTCTTCCGCGGCCTCGACCGCTGCTTCCGCCGCTTCCTCGGCGGTCTCTTCGGCGGCTTCCGCCGCTTCCTCGGCGTGCTCGACCGCCTGCTCCACCGTCTCGCTGATCAGATCGGCGAAGCCGTCCCAGTCCGCGTTCTCGAAGCTGGCGGCGATCAGTTCCGCGAGCTCGCCCATCTGCTCGCCGAATGCGCCGACCGCCTCACCGAAGGTCTCCCAGTCGGCGCCTTCCATGGCTTCGCCGAGAGAGCTGCCGAACCGTTCGCCGAACTCCTCCCAGAACTGTTCGAAGCGATCCCAGTCGACGTCACCGTCCGGATGCTCCATGTCCTCGAACTGCTCGGCCCATGCGTCCCATTCCTCCTCGTCGAATGCGTGCTCGAAGGACGCGGCGAACTGCTCGCCCCATTCCTCCCAGCGCTTGCCGACTTCTTCCCAGTGCTTGCCGTGGGCTTCCCAGTCGGCGTCCTCGAAGCTGCGGCCGAAGCGTTCACCCCATTCCTGCCAGCGCTGACCGATCTCTTCCCAGCGTTCGTCGTGACCAGGATCGGTCTGGGCCTGGGCCAGGAGGCCTCCGGGGACGAAGGCGATCAGGAGGGCGAACGCCAGGGTCGCCCAGCGATGGCGGTGGAGGTTCTTCATGTTCGGTCTCCTTGGGTGTCGGAGGAAGGGGCAGGCGGCGTGACTGCGCCGTACCCCTTTACAACGTCCAGGCGTCGCCGGAGTTTCAGGATCCGCCCGATCGGAACACGGCGCGCCCGTGCCGGCGTTCCTGTGGTCAACTTGACGTCCGATGGACAACCTTGCAGACATGCCGCGTTCCCGGTTCGTGATCGAGGGCGGCAACCCGATCTCGGGCGCGCTTCAGGCGCGCGGCAACAAGAACGCGGCACTGCCGATGCTGGCCGCGGCGCTGCTAACCGACAACGAGGTCACTCTCTCCAACGTGCCGCGAATCCGGGATGTGGAAGCACAGATCGGGCTGCTCCGTCAACTCGGGGCCGACGCTGAAATCGTGGGCGACGACACGGTCCGGATCTGCGCCTCGGGTCTGGGCGACGACGATCCCGATCCGGAACTCTGCCGCGCGATCCGCGCCTCGATCCTGCTGGCGGGCCCGCTCCTCGCGCGTCGCGGACGGGTCGGCATGCCGCCGCCCGGTGGAGACGTGATCGGTCGCAGGCGCCTCGACACGCATGTGCTGGTGCTCGAAGCCTTGGGCGCCGAGGTCACGCTCTGCCCGCGGGGCGGCCTGGAGTGCCGCGTCAACGCGCCTGGCGGTCGCCTGCGCGGGGCCGAGATCTTCCTGGACGAGGCGTCGGTCACGGCGACGGAGAACGCGGTGATGGCTGCGTCTCTTGCGGAGGGCGAGACCCGGATCCTGAACGCCGCCAGCGAGCCCCATGTGCAGGACCTCTGCAGGCTGCTGCGAGAAATGGGGGCGGGCATCGAGGGCCTCGGGACGAACGCTCTGACCATCGAGGGAGCGGACAGGTTGGGAGGCGCCGAGTTCGAGATCGGACCCGACTACATCGAGGTGGGATCGCTCATCACGCTGGCGGCAGTCACCGGCGGCGAGCTACGGATTCCCAACGCGCGTCCGGAGGAGCATCGCGCGACGCGGATCGCATTCGGCCGGCTTGGCGTCGACTTCGAGGTCCGGGGCGACGGTCGCGATCTCTTCGTGCCCGGTGGCCAGGAACTCCAGGTGCGCACGGATCTGCAGGGCGCGATCCCGAAGATCGAGGACGCGCCCTGGCCCGGTTTCCCCGCCGATCTGACCTCGATCGCGGTCGTCGGAGCGACTCAGAGCCGCGGATCCGTGCTGATCCACGAGAAGCTGTTCGAGTCCCGCATGTTCTTCGTCGATCGGCTGGTGGCGATGGGGGCTCAGATCGTGCTCTGCGATCCGCACCGGGTCGTCGTCAGCGGGCCTTCCCGGCTCTATGGGCGGGACATGGTGAGCCCGGACATCCGGGCCGGCATGGCGATGCTGATCGCGGCCCTGTGCGCCGAGGGGCGCAGTGTGATCGACAACGTGCAGCAGATCGACCGCGGCTACGAGCGGATCGACGAGCGGCTCAGGTCCCTCGGCGCCGACATCGAACGCGTGGGCTAGGGTTCGGACCATGGCGGGCCTCTACTACGAGCAGTTCGAAGTCGGCCAACTCTTCGATCACCCGCTGCGGCGCACGGTGACCGAGGCGGACAACGTCTTCTTCACCGCGATGACCCACAACCCGGCCGCGCTTCACCTTGACGCGGAAGCGATGAAGAACAGTGAGTTCGGCGAGCGGATCGTCAACAGTTGCTTCACCCTGAGTCTCATGGTCGGCATCTCGGTCGGCGACACGACGCTCGGCACGACGATCGCGAACCTCGGCTGGAACGACGTCGTGTTCCCCAGGCCCGTGTTTCACGGCGATACGCTGCGGATCGAGACCGAGGTGAAGGACAAGCGGGAGAGCCGCTCGCGGCCCAACGCCGGCATCGTGACCTTCGAGCACCGTGCGTACAACCAGCGCGATGAACTGGTGGCCCGGTGCACGCGGCTGGGGTTGATGCTGAAGGTGCCGGAGGGGGAGGAGTCGTGAAGTTCGTCGAGCTCGCCACGTTCGACTCCCGGCTCGAGGCCGAGACGATCGGCCACGCCCTGGACCAGTACGAGATTCCGTTCCTGGTGCAAAGTGCCGGGGTCGGCATGTTCGGCATGGGAATGATGGGGAAGTCGCCGGTGCCGGTGAAGCTCTGCGTGCCCGACAACCGGCTGGACGAGGTGAAGGAGCTGCTGAGCTGCGTCGCCGGTCCGTTGGAAGAAGGCGAGGAGCCGCCGGCCGACGGCTGAGGCTCAGTCGGCGAGCACTTCCAGGGCCTCGGGCAGCAGCCGGCGCGTCGTGCTGAACGCACGGTCGCCGTGGATCGTCTCGTTGCCGTCCCAGTCACCGAAGTAGCCGCCGGCTTCGCGCAGGATGACGGGAAAGGGCCCGCAGTCCCAGGCGCTCATCTTCGGGTCGACCATCAGTTCCAGCCGTCCGGTAGCGACCAGGGCGTGGCCGTAGGCGTCGGACCAGCCGACGCGGTAGGCGGTGCCCTCCATCATCCGCTGCCAGGCCTGTCGGTGGCGGGGGTCGACGAAGAGTCCCGGGTCACCAAAGGAGACGTAGCCCTCGGTCAGGCTTGACGTTTCGCGGACCTGGACCGGCTCGCCGTTCAGCGTGCAGCCGTGACCGGCGGCGGCAGCCACCGTCTCGCCGATGCCCGGGAAGTGGGCGACGCCCATCTCGACCCGTCCGTTGACTTCCAGGCCGATCAGGATCCCGTAGAGCGGCACGCCGCGGACGAAGGAGCGGGTGCCGTCGATCGGATCGACGTACCAGCGGCGTTCGGACGCGGCGGGGTCATCGTCGCCCGCACCGAACTCCTCGCCGACCACGATGTCGCCGGGAAAAGCCTCGACGATGCGGGAGCGAATCAACTCCTCCGCGCCGCGGTCCGCTTCGGTGACCGGCGTCATGTCACTCTTGAGCTCCGGATCGACGCCTAGCCGGAAGAACTCGAGCGTCAACTGGCCGGCGATCCAGGCGGTCTCGACCGCGAACTCGAGTTCGGCTTCGTAGCTGGCCGCCAAGGTGAACTCCTCAGAAGGTCTCGATCGTCCGCTCGTCAGTGTTCGCCGGCAGCGCGATGTGCATCCCGTCGGCGGCGACGACCGCATCGTTCGGGGCGTCCTCGGCACGGCCGCGCATGAACACGCCCTCCGCCTGTGGCGCCGGCAGGGGCGGCACGAGGTGGCTCAGGACCAGGAGTCCGACCTTCGCGTCAGCGGCGAGGGCGTGCACGTCGGCGGGGAAGGTGTGGTAGTCGAGCGTGTCACGGAGCAACTTCGCCGTCTGTTCGTTGCCGGCGCTTTCGAGTGCCTGCGCCGCCCCGCCGATCAGGGCGCCGGACAGGACCTCGTGGACCAGGACGTCGACGCCCTGGCTCATGGCCTCCACGTTCGCCGAACGGATCGTGTCGCCGCTGACCACGACCGAGCGACCACCGTAGTCGATCCGGTAGCCGACCGCGGGCGCGATCGGTTCATGCTCGACCAGGAACGCCGTGATCCTGAGGCCGTTCTCGTCGTAGAAGACGCGGGAGGGGGCGTCCTCGGCGAGTTCGATCGTGTGCGCGTTCGCCTTGCCGCCGTCCGGCGGAAGCAGGTCGGCACCGTGGTGGGCGACGCGGTAGGAGACGTCCAGCTCGTAGGCGGCCTGGAAGCCGGCGACGACCCGGTCGACGCCCACCGGGCCATAGACGTCGAGCGGCACTGCCCTGCCGGAGGTCCAGCTAGCGAAGACGACCTCGCCGAGTTCGCCGATGTGGTCCGAGTGGAAGTGGGTGAGCAGGACGCCGGCCAGACGGCCCGTCGGCAGTCCCCAGAGGCGCAGGTTCTCCGTCGACCCGGGGCCGACGTCGATCAGGAACATCCGGCCCCCGGCGATCACCGCCGTGCAGGGTCCGGCACGCTCGGCGCTGGGCAACGGTGAGCCGCTGCCGCAGATGACGACGTGGAGGGCGCCGTCGTCCAGGAGGGACGACCGGTTGGGAGGCAGGTTGCCGAACTGTGCTGCCGCGACGGAACTCAGGAGCAAGAGCGCAGCCGTCAGGGTAGACATGATGGCCGGGGTGCGGGGTCTCATGGGCAGGCTCTTCTGGCAGGTCCGGCTCGGGAAGGTGGCGTCGGAAGATAGCAGCCGGCCGCGACTAAGATCGCCCCGATGGCGGAGCAGGCGCTGATCAACGACCCGACCGCGCTGCTCGTTTTCTTCGCCGGCTTCGTGGCCCTGATCTTCGTGCTGGCGCAGACGCGGCCCTTCGACCGGCTCTTCAGGTATCTGCCGCCGATCGTCTGGATCTACCTGCTGCCGGTGGTGCTCACCACCGCCGGCATCACGCCGGCCGAGTCGCCCTTCTACGACTGGTGCACGGACTACCTGATGCCGTGCTCGCTGTTCCTCCTGGTGCTGGCGACCGACGTGCCGGCGATCAGGCGCCTGGGGCCGCTGGCGGCGGCGATGCTGCTGTCGGGGTCCGTCGGCATCGTGATCGGCGGACCGATCGCGCTGGCCATCTTCCAGCCGTTCCTGGACGACCCGCAGATCTGGAAGGGCCTGGGTGCGCTTTCCGGCTCCTGGATCGGCGGTCTGTCGAACATGATCGCGATCAAGGAGGGCGTCGGCGCTCCCGACGACGTCTTCTCCCCGATGATCATCGTCGACTCGGTCGTCGGCTACGGCTGGATGTCGATCATCATCCTGCTCAGCGGCTACCAGAACCGGATCGACCGCTGGAACCGGGCGCGCCGCGAAGAACTCGACGCGCTGAACCAGCGGTTGCAGCAGGTCCAGGCCGAGAACGCGCGGCCGATCACGTTGCCCGCCTTCGCCTCCATGCTCGGCGTCGGCCTGGTGGCTAGCTGGCTCTGCATGCGCGGCGGAGAGCTGCTGCCCCAGGTCGGCTCGGTGCTGTCCCACTTCACCTGGGGCATCCTGCTGGTCGTCGCGGTCGGCCTCGCGCTGTCCTTCACGCCGGTTCGTCGTCTCGAACATCGGGGAGCGACACCCGTTGCCTACGGCGGCCTCTACCTGATGGTCGCGACGATGGGCGCGGGCGGCGATCTCGCTGCCATTGCCGAGGCGCCTCTGGTGCTGGCCGTCGGCGTCGTCTGGATCGGCATCCACGTCGCCTGCCTGTTCCTCGCGATGCGCCTCCTGCGCGCGCCGATCTTCCTGTTCGCGACCGGCAGCATGGGCAACGTTGGCGGCGTCATCTCGACCCCGGTCGTCGCCGGCGTGTTCCAGCCGGCCCTCGCCGCGGTCGGGGTGCTGATGGGTGTCCTCGGCAACCTGGTCGGCACGCCGCTGGGGCTACTGTGTGCCCAGCTCATGGCCTGGGTCGCGCGGGCGTACCACGGCGCGGCTTCGCTGTAGGAGCGTCTGCTCGTCGAGACCCTCCGTCGCTCTGGTCCAGAGCTAGGCGGGTTCCGGCTCGGGCTCGCGGTCGTTGTCTCCGGCGGTGAGCGCTCTGAACAGGTCGATCTCGGTCTTGCAGGTCTTGACCACCCAGGCGATGACCGCGGCGTCGTCGATGAAGCCGGCGACCGGGATGAAGTCGGGAATGACGTCGATGGGGATGACGAAGTAGAGGACGGCGCCGGCGATCAGGATGAGTGTCTCCTTCCGGAGACGGTAGTTGCCGCGCGCGACCGCCCGGAGCAGGTCGAACATCGTCTTCAGGTCTTCGATCACACCGCTGAGCGGGCTGGTGGCGCCGCTGGCGGAGTCGGCCTTTTCCCTGGCTTCGGCGATCATCTCGCGGAGCTTGTCCGGTGACCGGACGATCTCGGCGGCGCGGTTGCGGGCGTGGAGCGGGAGCTCCATCTCGCCGGTCTCGGGAGGCGCTGGGGGCTGCTCGGAGGCGCCTTCCACGTTGCCGCCGGTCAACTCCCGATCGGATGCCATGTCGTCTTCACTTCCTGCAGGTCGGTGATCTCGTAGGGGCTCTGGATGTCCGTCCAATCTTCGTGCGGGCGGACCGCGACGCGCTTCAGGTTGTGGACCGCTTCGATCTCGGCGGATCTGGCGACGTCCGGGTCCGGCGAGCAGAGGAGCAGGGCATTGACGTCGCGGTGCGCGGCGAGCGGCGCGAGCATCTCGTCCCGGCGGCCGGTGAGGATGTTCACGACGCCGCCGGGTACGTCGGAGGAGTTCAGGACCTCGCCGAACGTCGTGGCCGGGAGCGGTTGGCTCCCGGTGACCAGGACGACCGTCGTGTTGCCGCCGGCGATCGCGGGGCCGATGGAGGAGACGAGGCCGAGCAGGGGCGACTCGGGGGCCAGCACGCCGACGACGCCCATCGGCTCGAGGATCGAGAAGTTGAAGTGCGAGGTGGCGACCGGGTTGACGCTGGAAAAGACCTGCTGGAACTTGTCGGTCCAGCCGGCGTAGTGGAGCAGCCGGTCGGTGGCGGCCTGGACCTCGGCCGCGGCTTCGTCCGGTGTCGCGCCGCCCGCAGCGAGCAGGGCCTCGAACTGGCCGCTTCGGCCTTCCAGCATCTCGGCGATCCGGTAGAGGATCTGGCCCCGGTTGTAGGCGGTGCGGGCGGCCCAACCGGCCTGTGCGGTGCGGGCGGCGGTCACCGCGTCCCGCACGTCCTTGCGCGAGCAGCGGCAGATGTTCGCGATCGGCGTGCCGTCGGGCGCCAGAGCCCGGTCGAAGCGGCCAGACTCGGAGCGCGGGAACTTGCCGCCGACATAGACCTTGTGGGTTTTGAGCACCGGTAGGCGGTCGGTTGCGGCCGTGGATCGCTGCTCGCTCATGCCGCTTCCTCGGGCTGCAGGTAGGCGTGGAGTCCGGCGAGCCCGCCCTCGCGGCCGATCCCGCTCTCCTTGTAGCCGCCGAACGGCGCGGTCGGGTCGAACTTGTTGTAGGTGTTCGCCCACAGCACGCCGGCGCGGATCCGGCTGGTGACCCGGAATGCCTTGGCGCCCTTGTCGCTCCAGACCCCGCCGGAGAGGCCGTAGGGGGTGTTGTTCGCCAATGCGATGCCCTCGTCGACGGTGCGGAACGTCTGCACCGCGAGCACCGGGCCGAAGATCTCCTCCTGGACCACGCGGTGGGACTGGGATGCGTGCAGGAACAGGGTCGGCCGGAACCAGTAGCCGCGCTCCGGCACCGGGCACGAGGTCTGGAAGGGCTCGGCGCCCTCCGCTTCGCCGATCTCCAGGTACTCCTCGATCTTGTCGAGTTGGGCGCGGGAGTTGATCGCTCCGATGTCCGTGTTCTTGTCGAGCGGATCGCCGACGATCAGGGTCTCCATCCGGTCCTTGAGCTTCGAGATCACCTCTTCGGCGACGGATTCCTGGACCAGCAGGCGGGAGCCGGCGCAGCAGACGTGGCCCTGGTTGAAGAAGATGCCGTTGACGATCCCCTCGACCGCCTGGTCGACGGCGGCGTCCTCGAACACCAGGTTGGCCGCCTTGCCACCGAGCTCCAGGGTGTAGTGCTTGCCGCTGCCGGCGAGCGCGCGCCGGATCAGCTTGCCGACCTCGGTGGAGCCGGTGAAGGCGACCTTGTCGACGTCGTCGTGCTGGACGACCGCCGCGCCCGTCTCGCCGGCGCCGGTGACGATGTTGACGACGCCCGGCGGCACGCCGGCGTCGCGGATGATCTCGGCCAGTTTGAGAGCGGTGAGCGGCGTGGTCTCGGCCGGCTTGAGCACGACCGTGTTGCCGGCCGCGATGGCGGGCGCGATCTTCCAGGCCGCCATGAGCAGCGGGAAGTTCCACGGGATGACCTGGCCGGCGACCCCGAGCGCTCTGGCGCCGCGGCCGGGGAAGGCGTAGTCCAGCTTGTCCGCCCAGCCGGCGTAGTAGAAGAAGTGCGCGGCCGCCAGCGGGATGTCGACATCGCGTGACTCGCGGATCGGCTTGCCGCCGTCGAGCGACTCGGTGATCGCGAGTTCGCGGCTCCGCTCCTGGAGCACGCGGGCGATCCGGTAGACGTACTTGCCGCGTTCCCGCGGCGCGAGCCGCGACCAGATCTCGTCGTAGGCGCGCCGGGCGGCCGCCACGGCGGCGTCAACGTCGGCCTCGGAGGCCAGGGCGACGTCCGCGATCTTGTCCTCGGTGGCCGGGTTCGCCGTCTCGAAGGTCCGGCCGTCGGCCGCGTCCGTGAAGTCGCCGTCGATGAACAGGCCGTAGCGGTTGCGGAGTTCGACGTGGTCGGTCGACTCGGGCGCCGGCGCGTAGCCCCAGCCTTCGCCGCCGCCGAGGCGGAGCTTCGGAGCCGCCGGCCCGGTTGTTTGCGTGGACTTCGTCACTTTCGTCTCTACATGGAGAAGTCGTCGAACGACTGGTAGATGCCGCTTCGCTGCTTGACGATCTGGCGCAGGACGTCGTTCGCGAGTGAACTCGCGCCGAACCGGTACAGGTCGGGGTCGAGCCAGTCCTGGCCGAGCGTCTCACGCACCATGACCAGGTGGCGGATCGCGTCCTTGGCGGTCGAGATGCCGCCCGCCGGCTTCATGCCGATCTTCTGGCCGGTGCGGCGGTAGTGGTCGCGGATGGCCTCCAGCATGACCAGGACGACGGGCATCGTGGCGGCCGGCTTGATCTTGCCCGTCGAGGTCTTGATGAAGTCGGCGCCGGAGCGCATCGCCAGGTCCGAGGCGCGGCGGACCGCGTCGAGGGTGCCGAGCTCGCCGGTCTCGAGAATCACCTTGAGGTGCGCCTCGCCGCAGGCCTCCTTGATCGAGGCGATCTCGTCCGCGGTGTAGGCGAAGTCGCCGGCCAGGAAGCGGCCGCGCGAGATCACCATGTCGACTTCGTCGGCGCCTGCCTCGACCGCCTTCCGCACCTCCAGCAGCTTGATCTCGATCGGCGCCTGGCCGGCGGGGAAGCTGGTGGCGACCGAGGCGACGTTGATCCCGCTGCCTTCGAGCGCCCGCTTCGCGGCGCCGACCAGGGCCGGGTAGACGCAGACGGCGGCCACGTGCGGAAGATCGGGCAACGCCGCGTGAAGCTGGAGCGCCTTGGCGCAGAGCTGCCGTACCTTGCCCTCGGAGTCGGCCCCCTCGAGGGTCGTGAGATCGATCATCGACAGGGTCAGGTGCAGCGCCTGGCGCTTGGCGTCCTTCTTGATCGAGCGCGAGCAGAGTCTCGCGACCCGCTCCTCGACGCCGACGGCGTCGATTGGCGGCGACTCGAACGATGCGCTGGCAGTCGATACCTGCATCACCCGTCAGTCTACGCCGGTTCGGCCCGCGGCGGGGCTGTGGCAGAGTGCCCGTGTCATGGCCGGGAACACGTTCGGAACCGCGCTGCGGCTGACCACGGCCGGCGAGAGCCACGGGCCGGGCTACGTCGGCATCCTCGACGGAGTGCCGCCGGGCCTCGAACTGTCCGAGGCGGACCTTCAACCGGACCTCGACCGGCGCCGCCCCGGACAGTCGAAGCTGACCACACAGCGCATGGAGCCGGACGAGGCCCGCATCCTGTCCGGGGTGTTCGAGGGCAGGACGACCGGTACGCCGATCGCCTTCCTGATCGAGAACCGCGACCAGCGGCCCAAGGACTACAGCGAGATCAAGGACAAGTACAGGCCCGGACACGCCGACTACACGTTCGACGCGAAGTACGGCTTCCGCGACTACCGGGGAGGCGGCCGTTCGAGCGCCCGCGAGACCTCGGTGCGAGTGGCGGCCGCGGCGGTGGCGAAGAAGCTCCTGCGGGAGCGCTGGGGTGTCGGGATCGTCGGCTACGTGAAGAGCATCGGCGACATCGAGGGGCGGATCGACGATCCGGCGGCGGTGACCCTGGAGCAGGTCGAGTCGAACCCGGTGCGCTGCCCCGATCAGGAGGCCGCGGCGCAAATGGCGGAGCTGATCGAACGGATGCGCGCGGAGCGCGACTCCGTTGGCGGCATTTCGGAACTTGTCGCCACCGGCGTACCGCCTGGCTGGGGCGAGCCGGTGTTCGACAAGCTGAAGGCGGACCTGGGCAAGGCGCTGTTCAGTCTGCCGGCGGTGTTGGGCGTCGAGTACGGGGCCGGGTTTGGCGTCGCACGCGCGCGTGGCAGCGAGAACAACGATCCGTTCGAGATGCGGGAAGGGCGGGTCGCCACCCGCGGCAACCGCCACGGCGGCATGCTCGGCGGCATTTCGTCAGGGCAGCCGATCGTGCTGCGGTGCGCGGTCAAGCCGACCAGCAGCCTGCCGCAACCGCAGGACACGGTGACCCGCGCCGGCGAGCCGACGACGATCGCGACCAGGGGCAGGCACGACCCCTGCCTGCTCCCGCGCTTCGTGCCGATGGGCGAGGCGATGATCGCGCTGGTGCTCTGCGACCATGCCCTGCGGCAGGTCGCCGTTACAGACGTGCTGGACTAGCGCGGGCCGCTTCGCGGCCGCTCCCGGATGCCGGCGAGGCCGCCGGCGCACCCAGTGTTGAGGCTACGGGTCGATCCTTGCGGTGGCTTTGCCCATCACGACGACATCGCCATCCTGGTTCACCGTCGTCACCGACAGGTCGACGAGGCCTTGGCCGTCCTCCTCGCGTACCGCGTCGACCTTCGCCGTCGCCGTCAGCGCGTCGCCCGGCCACACCTGCCGCGTGAAGCGGACGCCGTAGGCGGTCAGCCGGCCGTCGCCGACGAAGTCGGTCACCATCCGGCCGGTCATGCCCATTGTCAGCATGCCGTGGGCGAAGACGGTCGGGTACTTCGCCACCTTGGTGGTGAAGATCTCGTCGGAGTGGAGCGGGTTGTAGTCGCCCGAGGCGCCCGCGTACTGGACGATCTGGGTGCGGGAGAGGTCGTCGGTGAGCTTCTGGGTGTAGGTGTCGCCGACCTGGATCTTGCTTGCGTGAAGTGCCATTCGTTCGCTCTCCTCAGTCGCTCTCGACGACCTTCTCGGTGCGGACGCCGACGCCGGTGGCGCGCACGACGAGTTCGCCGGATTCGTCGTAGTACTCGGTGATGTTCTCGCTGAACTTCAGGTTGCCGCCGCGCTTGCCCTGCCGTTCCCAGCTCTTGCCGGGCCGGGTCTTGAGGGTCAGCGTCTCGCCGGGGCTCACGTGCCGGAAGTACTCGAAACGCTGCTCGGCGTGGAGGCCTGTGCCGCCGTCACCTCCGGTCCGCGTGGGCGGCACGCCGGTCGGCTCCTTGCCGGAGCCGAACCACGGCTCGCCGATCTTGGGGCGCAGGAAGTAGTCGGGGTCGAACTGGGCGGAGGCCTGGTAGAAGGTGGGCGGCGCGATCGTCTTGCCGGGTTCCGTGTCCGCTGCCGCCTCGGCGTCGTGATAGATGGGGTTCGGGTCGCCGACCGCGCGGGCGAACATCATGATGTGGCCTGCCTCGACCGGGAACTTCTTTGCTGCCATTCCGGTTCCGTCCTCCTCTTCGAGTGGTCTCTGAAGCGCAATCTGGTGCGTGGTTTGAGCGCGTGACTGTAGCAGCATGAACCTGCTTCTGTTGGAGGACGCGGACTTCGATCAGACGGCTGGCTCAGGTACGCGAGCGGTCGTGTCCGGCGAACGCCTGAAGCACGTCCGCAAGGTGCTGCGAGCGGAGGTCGGCGACACGCTGGAAGTGGGCCGCCTCGGAGGCGGCATTGGCCGCGGACGGATCGTCGACCTAGGCCGCGAGCGGTTCGTGCTGGAGCTGGGGCCGCTCGATGGGGAGTTGCCCGCGCCGCTGCCGGTGACGCTCGTGCTGGCCTTGCCCCGGCCCAAGTTCGTGGGCCGGATCCTGCAGGCGGCGGCCGCGATGGGCGTCAAGCGGATCCTGCTGGTCCACACGGCACGGGTGGAAAAGAGCTACTGGCAGAGCTCAACGATGCAGGCGGAGTCCCTGCGACGACACCTGATGCTGGGTCTGGCGCAGGCGCGGGACACGGTGCTGCCGGAGATCGAGATGCTGAAGGGGCCTCGGGATCTGATGGATGCGCTGCCCGGCCTGGTTCGGGACCACGATCAGGTTCTGGTGGCCGATGCCGCCGGTGACGAGCCCTGTCCGCTGGGCGTCGATGGCCCGACGGCGCTGCTGGTCGGTCCCGAAGGCGGCCTACTGGACGAGGAGCTTGCCTCGTGGGGACACGCCGGCGCCACAGTCGTGAGTCTCGGCCCTCGGGCGCTGCGGGTCGAGCACGCCGTCGTGGCCCTGCTGTCGCGTCTTGGCGCCTGAGGAGGGATCGCAGCGGGATACGCTGGCGACGCGGAGGTCGAGATGAGGCGTCGAGAAGGACCAGTTCGGATTCTCTGGCTGATGCTCCTCGTCTTGGCTGCTGCCGCTTCCCACGCTCTGCAGCAAACGGAACTCCCGGCTGGTCGACTGGTGGGCGGCGTCGTTGAAGATGGCGGAAGAGCGGTGATGCTTCTGGCGGGAGACCGCGGCGATCCAAGAGATGGTTCCCGGTTGGTCGTTCTGGAAGAGGCCGAGACAGAGATCGTCGAACTGCCCGGTTTCGGGGGCGACAGCCTCACGCCGCTCGCTGCGAGTGGCGTAGTGTTGCAGGGGCGGAGGATGCTCCCGCCTGGCGCCAAAGCGGATTGGGGCCAGGCGATGGAGATCGTCCAACCGGGAAGCGACGAGAAGCGAACCTGGGCTTGGCGGGACTGGGACTTCTGGGTGACGCGGGGGATGCACTTCGAGTATCTCCATGACGTCTCACGCGATGGACTCCTGTGGGGCGCGGTAGGCACCGGAACGGCGGATTCGTTCGACAGAGCCCAAGCGTCCAGGACAAGGGAGCTGCGAGTCGAGAGCGTCGTTCTTGGAAGCGAGCGGCCCGAGACAGAGGAATGGCTCGTGCCGCCGGCACCCATCATCCTTCGGTCCGACGGTCCGGTCGTGCTCATTCCCTGGAACTGCTGGGGCGCCTACATCGTTCACTTCGCGCAGGGCGGAGGAGTCGACCGCATTGCGCCGATCTTCTTCGACAACGGCGTGGTCGAGCATGAGTTCCGCTGGCAGGCAAGCGAGGACGTGCTTTGGGTCCGGACCCCGCTGTACTGGAAGGCGTACCATCTCCCTGGCTTGGCGCTCTCAGGGGAAGCTGTAGCGCCGTACTGGGTTCTGGAGAGATCCGTTCTTCCTCACCCTGAGCGCGGGATTGTCCGGTTCGTCCAGGAAGGCGATCGCTACCGCATCGAGCATGCATATCGCGATCCTGAATCGTCAATCCGGGAGCGGCACGTGTCGGACTGGCAGGGACCTTCCCGGGTTGACGGCGACTTGACCCCCGGCGAGTCGCTTCCGCGATTGGTGGCCCCGCCCCATCGGTGGGCCCGCCAGGGGGAGGCCCTAGCCTTCACCAGTCCCAATGGCCGCCATGCGGTCGTCGTCGAGCAGCAGAGTGCGACGGAAGGTGTGAGGCCCTACGCGCGCCGCGTTCCCCTGCGCACTTCGACACCGCGGCCGCCTGTCGAAACTGACGCTCAAGCGGAGCGCGCTGCCGAAGGACCGAAGTACTACCTGGATCTGCTGGATCCCATCGCGTTCCGCGCGGATCGCCCGCTCCGGTTTGTCTTCGGTTCGGTGGCCGAAGGGGTGCGCCGACAAGGCTCGCCGGAAGAACTGCCCTAGTCCGGGCAGAGCCTTGTCCGTGGCCTCGTTCCGGAGCCCTACTCGCGGAGCTTCGCGCCGACGGACCTCTCGACCTGTCCCAGGATGCGCCGGCGGAGCTTCTTCACATCGCGGTCGCGCAGGGTGCGGTTCGGGGCCCGGAAGGTGAGGTGGTAGGCGAGGCTCTTCGAGCCTTCGCCGATCGCCTCGCCGCGGAACACGTCGAACAGTTCGACGGCGCAGAGCAGGGGCTTGCCGGCGGCGAGGAGGGCGGCCTCGACGGCTGCGGCAGGCGTCGCCTCGTCCACGATCAGGGCCAAGTCCTCGCGCACTTCCGGATAGACGGGGACGGGCTCGACCTGAAGGGAATCGGGGACGAACTCGAGGATGCGGTCGAGGTCGAGTTCGGCGGCGAGGATGGGGTGACCGTCCGCGGGCTCCAGATCGAAACGGGCGGCCACCGCCGGCTGGACTTCGCCCAGCCAGCCGACGGGTTTCGAGTCGGCACCGGTTTCGATTGCCGCGGAACGTCCGGGGCGGAAGGACGGTGGCGTCGCACTCGCCGCCGGCGCCGTGAACTCGACCGCCAGGCCAAGCCGGTCCAGGACCGTCTCGACCACGCCCTTGACGTCGAAGAAGTCGAAGCAGCCGCCGCTGGCGCCGGCCCCCTGCCAGTGGTCTGCCCGGCGCGGACCGGTCAACACGACAGCGGCCCATTCCCGCTCCTCGGGCAGCGAATCGCCTTCGTTGACCGGGAAGACGCGGCCGACCTCGAACAGGGCGAGCCGGTCCGTGAACCGGCCGTTCGACGCCGCGGCTTCCAGGACGGATGCCAGCAGGCTGCGGCGCATGACGACGCGGTCCTGGGTCGAGGGGTTGGCGAGGCGGACGTAGGGCGGCGGTTCGGCGTCTTCGAGTTGCAGCCTCGCTTCCGCTTCGGGTGTGGTCAGGCGGTAGCTGACGATCTCCTGGAGTCCCAGGTCGGCGAAGGTGTCCTTGACCCGATCCTCGAAGGACTGCTCGCGGTTGCCGCGCTGGGGCGGCAGCACGTCGCTGAGCACGGTCGAGGGGATGCGGTCGTAGCCGTAGATGCGGCACACCTCCTCGACCAGATCGTGCTGGCCTTTGATGTCGAGGCGGTGGTCGGGAACGGTGACCCGCAGATCGGCGGAGTCGTCCTCGATCTCGACCTCGAACTGGAGCCGCCGCAGCAGGCTCGCCGTTTCGCTCGCGCCGAGGTCGAGACCGGTGAGGCGGCGCAAGTATCCGAGGTCGAGATCGACGGTCACGGCCTGGGCTGGCATCGGGTAGTGATCGACGATCCCCTCGGCGATCGTGCCGCCCGCGTGGAGCCGAAGCAGTTCGGCGGCCCGTCGGGCGCCGAGCAGGGCCTGGCTGGGATGAACGCCGCGGCTGAAGCGGAAACCGGCTTCGGTGTGGACCCCGAGCTGGCGCTGGGTGCGCCGGATGCTCCGTGGTTCCCAGGCTGCCGCCTCCAGCAGCACGTTGCGGGTTTCCGGACCGATCTCGCTGTCCCGGCCTCCCATCACGCCGCCGACGCTCAGCGAGCCGGCCGGGTCGGTGACCATGATCTGGTTCGTCCGCAGCTTCTGCTCGGCGCCGTCGAGCGTCGTCAGACGTTCTCCCGCGTGCGCCAGACGCGTGACGATCCGCACAGGGCCGCCGTCCGCATAGCTTTCGGCCCGCTGCCGCAGCAGGTCGTAGTCGAAAGTGTGGTTCGGCTGGCCGACCTCGAGCATCACGTAGTTGCTGATGTCGACCACGTTGCTGATCGGCCGTTGCCCAGCGAGCTGCAACCGGTGCTGCATCCAGTAGGGAGATGTGCCCTGCTCGATGCCCTCGATCAGCAGGGCGACGAAGCGCGGATTGAGTTCGGGGTTCTCGGTCGCGATCTCGACCCGGCCCGCGATCGGCGGTCCGTCCATGGTGAGCGGGACGGCGGGCGGCCGGAACGCGGCCTCCGTGAGCGCCGCGACCTCGCGCGCAACCCCCAGGATCGAGGCGCAGCGGGCGATGTTGGGAATCACGTCGATGTCGAGCACGACATCGCCGAGCACTTCGGCGAGGGGCCGTCCGGGGCGAAGGTCCGGGAGTTCGTCGGCGGGCTCGAACAGGATGATCCCCTCGTGGTCCTCGCCGAGCCCGAGCTCCGCGGCCGAGCACAGCATCGCGTCGCTGGTGATGCCGCGCAGCTTCTTCGGCTTGAGCCGGGTGATCTTCAGGTCACGGTAGGGGTTGCGGTAGCTGGCGCCGGCGAGCAGCAGGGCGCCCCAGGGACCCGCGTCGCCGAGGTCCTGGCCGAGGAGCGGGACCAGGTTGGGGGCCCCGGTGATCACCTGCCGGGTGGAGTCGGCGCCGTAGTCGACGGTTGCGAGCACCAGGCGGTCGGCGTCCGGCACCGGGTCGACGCGTAGGACTTTCGCCGCCATCACCAGGTCGGCCGGCCAGGGCAGCTCGGCGCCGTCGACGCCGAAGCGTTCGATCGCCTTGACCTCCAGGCCGGCGTTGGTAAGCAGCTCGGCGAGGTCGCCGGGAGAGCCGTCGAGCTCGACGAAATCGCCGAGCCAACTGAGTGGAACGCGCATCAGACGAACCGCTGGAACTGGCGCAGGAAGCGCAGATCGTTCGACCAGAAGTAGCGGATGTCGCGGATCCCGTGCCGGAGCATCGCGATCCGTTCCGGTCCCATGCCGAAGGCGAAGCCGCTCCACTCGTCAGGGTCGTAGCCGCCGTTTCTGAGAACGGTCGGGTGGACCATGCCGCAGCCGAGGATCTCGAGCCAGCCGGCCTCCTTGCACAACTGGCAGCCCCCGCCGTCGCAGAGGAAGCAGGCGATGTCCATCTCCGCGCTCGGCTCGGTGAACGGGAAGTAGCTGGCCCGGAAGCGGGCGCCGCGGCCCTCGCCGAACAGGCGCCGGGCGAACTCGGTCAGCGTGCCCTTCAGATCGGCGAAGGTGATCGCCGGGCCCACCGCGAGTCCCTCGATCTGGTGGAACTGGATCTCGCTGCGTGAAGTGATCTGCTCGTTGCGGTAGCACATGCCGGGCAGGATGACCCGCAGAGGCTCCGGGTGGCGTTCCTGCATCGCCAGGATCTGCCCGCCGCTGGTGTGGGTGCGCAGCACAACGCTCGGATCCGTCGTGTAGAACGTGTCCTGCATGTCGCGTGCGGGGTGGTCGGGCGGCATGTTCAGGTCGCCGAAGTTCAACTGGTCGGTGACCACGTCCGGGCTGCGGTAGGTCTGGAAGCCCATGTCGCCGAAGATCCGTTCGATCCGGCGCATGACAAGGGTCGACGGGTGCAGCCCGCCGAGCGCCGGGCGGCGGCCGGGCAGGGTGACATCGAGCCGGTCGGCGTCGTCGTCGGTATCGTGCGTCGATCGCTTCAGAGCTTCCTGGCGCGCTTCGAATGCCACCTGCAGGGCGGCCTTGATCTCGTTGATCCGCTTGCCGAAAGCGGGCCGATCGGCGGGTTCGATCTCCCCCATGCGGCGGGTCAGGAGCTGAACCTCGCCCTTGCGGCCGATCGTCGCCCGGCGCCACCTCTCGAGTTGCTCCAGATCGACCGTAGCGTTCAGCGCCGCGGAGACCCGCGCTTCGATGTCGTCGAGCTGGTCGATCATGGCGTCAGGCGGGTTTTCGTGCGGTGCCCTTTCCCGGGCCCGGTGCGGCGCCCGACTCTACTAGGAGGTGGCGTTCGGCAGAACGCGAGGGATCAGCAGCCCCAGCAACACCAGGAGGGGCAGGATGGAGGCCAGAACCGCGGCTCGGATGACTCCGACTCGCTGAACGACGTGGAGACCGATCCCGAACAGCACTGCGCCGCAGAATGTCGCCAGGATCTCGCCAGCGATGGGAACGATGCCCAGGAGATTGGCGCCGTTTGCGTAGCAGATCGCGACCCAGGTACCGCGGAAGCCGTGTGGCCTCGACGTGCGGGTCACGACCAGCAGAAGGTGGACGAGCGTACCTACGATCAACGTCGCGACCAGCGTGAGGGCGAAGAGGGCGGGAAGGGCAAGGAGGAGCACCTGGAACGCGAAGAGAACGAACAGGGTGGTTCCGAAGGGCAGTTCCTCCGCAGTGGGGAACTGAGATGGATCCATCCGCCACACCGTTTGGTAGACGAACTCCAGTGCCTGGTCCGGAAGGGTCAGGATGAGGATCGTGAAGACCACGCTTCCCAGGACCATGTAGATGAGTGTGACCAGGCCCGCGAATAAGAGGGGGCCCCAGATGCCCGCGTCGGGCCGGGTGCCCTCGAAGAACTTCCTCGGAGCGGTGGCCAGGAGGACCAGAGCGGCGACGAGGGCGGAGAACCTGCCGCGGTCCTTCCGCTCCTCCCACGGATTGACGACCTCGACGCTTGCTTCGGCGCCGGTGCTATCGTCCGCGGAGTTCACGAGGAGCACCTTACCGGAGCGATCCTGATGGCGGACGCCCGACAGCAGCGAACGGCGGCAGTACGCGACGTCGGCGCCGGTGCCGGTGCCCTCGTCGTCGGCGTCGCTGCTGCCAGCGCATTCAACGAGTTCGTGCCGGAAGGGCACCGGCCGGAGGACGTTCTTCCGGGCGCGAAGAGCGTTGTCGTCGCGGGCAACCAGGGGCCGACGGCGGGCGCCTGGCGCAGTCCCGATCACCGGGTGATGGAGATCACCGGCTACGACTTCCGCGAGAACGTCGCGGTCCACGTGATGTGCGACTACATCGAGCGCGAGCATGGCCATCGGGCGCTGCAGGGGCCGTCCCTGCCCACAGCCGGGCACAACCCACCGATGAGCATGATGCTGGCCGCGGTGCTCGCGGGGCTGGGCACGAGATCGCTGGCGGCGAACATCATCCTCCATCCTCGCTACGGCCTGCTGTACTACGCGGCCCTGGTGACCACCCTCGACCTCGAACCGGATCACCCGCTCGAAGAGGACGTCTGCCCTTCGAAGCCCTGCATCCAGATGTACGAGAAGCTGGGCACGACGCCGTGCCTCGCCTCCTGCCCGAAGGACGAGGGTGGCTGCCTCGACGGAGCGCTCGACGAGAACGGCAGGATCAGCTACTCGTACTACGACCGCGAGCGCTGTACCTCGCGGTCGATGAACTTCGGCATCGGCTCGATCCAGAAGTCCCTGGTCCAGATCACCACGGAGGAAGACCGGGAGCGGCGCAAGTCGATGATCTACTCCGACTTCTTCAGCCAGTCGCTGTCGTCGCTCTCGTACTACAAGGAGAGCGTGGCGCAGTGCTTCGAGTGCATGCGCGTGTGCCCGGTCGGGATGCACGAGAGGCGTCTGCAGTGACCGTTTCGCGGGTGGCTCCGGCGCCGACGACCGACGAGGCCACGGCGGCCCGCGACCGCGTGGCCGCGATGGTGGAGCGTGGCGGCGCGCTGGCCTGGGGCGTCGCCGACGCCGACGACTTTGGCGAGGCGCCCGAGGGCTTCCGGCCCGGCGACCTGCTGCCGGGCGCGCGCCGCGTCGTGGTCGTCGGCGGCAGTCCACCGCGGGCGGCCGACTGGGCGAGCCCCGTCCACGAGCACCTGGAGACGATGGGCACTAGCGACCGAATCAACTCCCTCGGCCTGAAGACGGCGAAGTTCATCGAGGCGGAGTTCGGCTACTACGCCCTGTTCGTACCGCCAGGCGTGCGCAAGGGCAACCGGCCCTTTCTGAGCGTTGCGCTGGCGGCGGAACTGGCAGGCTGCGGATCCCGCAGTCTGGCCGGGCCAGTGCTGCATCCGGAGTACGGTCTGCTGTTCTATTCGGCGATCATCACGACCTACCCGTTCCCGGTCACGCCGGCGCTTGCCGAGCCCGCGTGCCCGGCGCCTGCCTGCGTCGAGATGTGGGAGGCGGAAGGAGCCACGCCCTGCACCAGGGTGTGCCCGCTCGGCGACGGCGGTTGCCTGGACGGCCGGATCGAGAACGGCCGACTGGTGGAACGCCGCTACGACGCGGCGCGCTGCACCTCCCGCGTCTACACCCACTGGATTCCAGGCTTCCAGAAGGGCCTCGAGCTGGCTCTCGACCAGGAGGATCCGGAGGCTCGGAAGATGGTGCTCTACTCGAGCCACTTCACGAAGACGCTGTGGTCGATGACCTACGCCGCGCAGAGCCAGGGCCAGTGCTGGGAGTGCATGCGGGTGTGTCCGGTCGGCGCCGAGTTCAGGGACAAGGCATAGACGCGAGGTGTGACGATGGCTTTCTTCTTTGTCGATCCCGAGACCTACCGCCGCCACCGGGAGGAGATCCTGAAGCTGTCGAACTCGATCCAGGTCGACATCCACGAGCACCTGCCAGGCGAGAAGCGGCGCCGGGGTCTCTCGGACCGCGAGATTGCCGACCGACTCGGCCTTGACGAGCGCACGGTGCGCGAGATCCGGGTGGTCGCCGAGCGCGACTACTACGACATCGAGGAATGGGAGAAGGCGATCGAGTTCAAGGACAAGGCCTGCCGCACCTTCGCGGAGGAGGGTGTGTCCTACGTGTTCAAGGGCCGACGCGGCTGAGCGAGCGGCCGAGTGCATCCGGCGCTCGCGGCGCTCGATGCTGCTTCTTGATCTGTGAGACGATAGCCCGCTCATGAAGACAGCGGTGCTCCAGTTCTTCTCGTGGCCTGACCGGCGCATTCCGCTGGAAGAGGTGTACCGCCGTGCGTTCCAGCGCATCGACATCATGGACCAGAACGGGTACGACGCGGTGTGGCTGGCGGAGCATCATTTCAGCCCCTTCAGCATCTGCCCGTCGATCCACATGATGGGGATCGAGGTCGCCGCCCGCACGAAGAACCTGAGGATCGGCACGGGTGTGTCCCTGGCGCCCTTCTACAACCCGCTGCGACTGGCCGAGGAGGTGGCTCTGCTCGACGTCCTCTCCGGGGGCCGGGTCAACTGGGGTGTCGGCCGCGGCTACGCGGAGAAGGAGTTCAGCGCCTTCGGCGTCGACCCGCAGTACAGCTACCCGGTGTTCAGGGAACATGTGCAGGCGGTGATCGACGCCTGGACGAACGAGCAGCTCACCTTCGAGGGAGAGCACTTCCAGTGCCGCGATGTCGAGGTGCTGCCCAAGCCTGCGCAGAAGCCGCATCCGCCGGTGTGGCTCGCTTCCTCGTCGCCGGAGTCGATGACCTGGGCGGCCCGGAACGGCTTCTCGATCATGCTCGACCCGCACTCGGCGCCTGGCCGGATTGCGGAGAAGCGCGAGCTGTACCGGCAGATCCTGGATCAGCACGGGCACTCGATCGATGGCCGGGAGATTCCGATCGCACGTCTGATCGCGTGCGCTCCGACCCGGGCCGAAGCGGAGGAGATCGCGCGCAACGGCGCGCAGTGGACCGTCAGATCCCACCAGCGGAAGGGCACCCGACCGGTCGCGACCGATACGCGGCGCAACCTCGAGCGGCCGGAACTGGCGACGCCGACCTTCAAGGCCGAAGAGCAGACCGCGGTCGACCGGTATCTGAACGGCGTCATTCTCTACGGCACGCCGGACGAGCTGGTCGACGAGATCGCGCGCCTGAAGGAAGAGATGTTCCTCGACTACCTGCTGTGCGCGCCGCTCAGTCACGGCTCCTTCGTGCTCTTCACGGACGAGGTTCTGCCTCGGGTCTGAGTTCGGGTCGGCCCGGGTCGGCCGTCGCTGGCCGGCCGCGAGTTGGCGCGCGACGCCGGATCGGTCAGAGTTCGATCGTGACGAGAGCTACCGACCCCTTCGACCGCTTCCGCGACCTGTTCGAGCGTGCTTCGGCCACTGGCCTCACCGAGCCGAACGCGATGGTTCTGGCGAGCGCCGACGAGCAGGGTCGTCCGTCGTCCCGTGTCGTGCTCCTGAAGCACTTCGACCGGCGCGGCTTCGTCTTCTACACGAACCTCGAAAGCCGCAAGGGCAGGGAGATCCTGGCGCGGCTGGACGTGAGCCTGAACTTCTTCTGGCGCGAACCGAAGGAGCAGGTGTGCATCTTCGGTCGTGCGGAACGGGTCAGCGACGCCGAGGCCGATGCCTACTTCGCGACTCGGGACCGGAACAGTCAGCTCGGCGCCTGGGCCTCGCGGCAGAGCCGGCCGCTCGCAAGCCGCGAGCAGCTCCTCGCCGACTTCGAGCAGGTGACCGAGCGGTTCGCGGGCGGCGACGTACCGCGCCCTCGGCACTGGACGGGGCTCAGGGTCGTGCCCAGGCGCTTCGAGTTCTGGGTGGCGCAGGAGCACCGGCTTCACGACCGTACGTTCTACGAGCGGGACGGTGACGCGTGGGTGGTGGGTATGCTGTATCCGTAGCGGCCCGAAGAGGAGAGCTGTCGAAGGAAGCGATGACGCTACGGTTTTCTCGCTCGACTGTCTGGACTCTCGCTGTCGCCCTGGCCAGTGCCAGTCTGTCGGCCGCCCAGGATCCGGCCCTCCTTCAAGCGTCACAGGACTCCGGCCCGCCGGTGGTGCGCGGCATCAGCCACCGGAGCTCCCCGGAAATCGGCGTCACCTACGAACGCGGCGAAACGGTCGAAGTGGTTGTCGACTTCACCGCTTACGTGATCGTCACCGGCAGTCCGCAACTGGCGCTGATCGTCGGCGACGAGCTCAGGTGGGCCGCGTTTTCACACAACGTCCGCTGGACCAACCTTCTCTCCTTCCGCTACACAGTGCAGGCTGGGGACAGGGACGCGAACGGGATCAGCATTCCGGCTGACGCGATCCGCCTCAACGGTGGATCCATCAGGGCGGGGCCCGAGGATGTCGTCGATGCGGTATTGACTCATGGCGCCCTGGCCGACAAGAGAGGCCACAGAGTCGATGGCAGCCGCTTCACGCCGCCGGCCGTAACGAGCGTTGCCTTTAGAAGCTCGCCCTTGCATGGCGACACCTATGAGTTCGGGGAGCGGATTTGGCTTGCGGTGGGGTTCAACAGAACGGTCGTCGCTGGGGGGGCGATCCTGACCCTGGCTATCGGCGATCAGACCCGACTCGCGGACCACGAGCCGAGCTACGACTTCTATCGGTCCTCAACCGTGAACTTCACCTATACGGTGGAGAAGGATGACCGGGACGCCGACGGAATCAGTGTGCCGGCCAACGCGCTTCGCCTTGCCGACGACGGCGTGATTACGGCCACTGTCGACCAGGACGTCCACGCTGTCCTGACACACGCCGGCCTTCGCCCTGATCCCAGCCGCAAGGTCGATGGTGGCCGCTACACGCCGCCGAAGATCAGCAGTATCTCCTTCAACGACTTTCCCTTGCTGGGTGACACCTACGAACTCGGCGAGGACATCACACTGTTCGTTCAGTTCGACAAACCCGTGACCGTTGAAGGCGGACCGCGGGTGGCGCTCGACATCGGCGGCCACGCACGGCAGGCCCTCTTCTACACCCGCGACAGTTCCGGACTGCGCTTCCGGTACGGGGTTCAGGCGGCTGATCTCGACGTCGACGGCATCAGCGTCGAGGCCAATGCACTGACCCTCAATGGCGGCCGGATCCGTGCCGTTTCGGAAGGGGCGGTCGACGCCGACCTGACGCACGAACCCATCGCCACTGACAGGCGTCGCAGGGTCGACGGCGGCCGGGTCAGCGTGCCGGCCGTGGCAGGTATCTCCTACCGGAATCCCGGTCCTCATGAGCGCGGCGAGACGTTGTCGGTCGGCGTGTGGTTCACGAGACCGGTGACGGTGACGGGAAGGCCGCAGGTGGCGCTCGTCATCGGCGATGCGAGCCGACTGGCGACCTACTCCCCGGGCTGTGCCAGCAGTGGAATCCTCTACTTCGACTACCAGGTTCAGGAGGCTGATCGGGACGACGACGGAGTCAGCCTCCGCTCGAACGCCATTCGCCTGAACGGCGCCACGATCCGGTCTGCCGTCGACGGCGGGACCGACGCGAACCTCATCCACGCTCCGATGGCTCCGGACCCCCGCCTGCGAGTCGACGGCAGCCGAGCCACCGCGCCGCGGGTGAGCCTGATGCGCTTCAGGGGGCCCGGCGAACCCTACGCACTCGGTGACACGGTTGAAGTCGAAGTGGAGTTCGATCCTCTAGTGAAGGTCACCGGCAATCCGGTGGTGGAGTTGGACGTCGGGGGCCGGATCAGGCTGGCCACTCACACCGGGGGTCTCATCTTTCAGTACACCGTGCAGGCGTCGGATCGGGATAGCGACGGGATCAGCATCCCGGCCAACGCTCTGCGCGCCAACTCCGGGATGATCGCCAAGCGGTCCGACGGCGGCGCAACCAGAGCAGTTCTTGAGCACGAGTCAGTCCGGGCCGATTCCAGGCGCAGGGTCGACGGGAGCCGAGTCCCGGTACCGCGAGTGTCCAGGGTGCTTCTTGGAGGTGGCACTTCGGGACGTGGTGATCTGGTCTATGCGAGGGTCGACTTCAACAGGCACGTGAAAGTCACTGGTACCCCTCAACTGGCGCTGTCCATTGGAGGCTGGACCCGACTGGCGGCCTACTCTGGCAGTGACTCCACCTACGGGAGTTCCAGCGTCTATTTCCGCTACACGGTACGTGCGGACGATCGGGAAGAAGAAGGCGTGAGGATCCCGGCCAACGCGATTCGTCTCAACGGTGGAACGATCAAGGCGGCACGTGACAGTTCCACCGACGCGTCGCTGCGCCACGAGGCACTCGACTCCAGCACGAGAGTCGACGGCAGTCGAACCGAGCCGTTGACGGCCAGCATCTTCTTCGGTGAATCTCCGCGTGGGTGCGGAACCTACGAACGCGGTGAGACGATCTGGGTGGGTGCCAGGCTCCGCGAAGGCGGCGACAGCGCCAGAGACCTGATCGTCAGCGGCAGGCCGAAACTGGCCCTGAACGTCGGTGGCCGAGAGAGGTTGGCCACGTACTTCATGACGGGCGGTCGGCGGGGACCGCCCTATTCGCACGGTCCGGCTGACGCGCCAAGCACTCTGTGGTTCGGATACACGATCCAGACCGAGGACCGCGACGCCGATGGCATCAGCGTTCCTGCGAATGCGATCCGGTTCGATGGCGGGACGATCAGGTTGGCGGGTCACCCCGTGCCGCAGCAGCCGCCGACAAGCTATGCCCTCAACCCGAGCCGCGGACGCAGAGTCGACGGCGGTCTCGCCGCTCCACCGACGTTGGAAAGCGTTTCGCTGAGCGGCTCGCCGGACCTCGGTGACACCTACCGGCTCGGCGAGACGATCGCCGTTGAGGCGCGTTTCTCGCGGGCCGTGTCGGTGACGGGCAATCCTCAGGTGGCGCTTTTGATCGGCGAACGGACGAGAGCGGCGTCCTTCTCGCCCGGGCCCTTCCCTTCCGCTCGAACGCTCCGCTTCGAGTACACGGTGCAGCCGGGGGACCTGGACACGGACGGCGTGAGCTTCGCAGCCAGCGCCCTGGATCCTGGCGGCAGCGCGATCAGGCTGCCGGACGGCGAGACGGACGCCACTCTCAGCCACTCCGGACTTGCCGACGATGCGGCGCGCAAGGTCGACGGGAGTCTGGTCGTCGAGCCGGCGGTGGATGCCGTTTTGCTTCGCGGCTTCCCGTCAGAGGGCGATACGTACCAGGCGGGCGAAACGATTGAAGTCGACGTGCGGTTCAGCAAGGCCGTGACGGTGACCGGCGATCCCCAGGTCCTACTGGCCTTGGGTGACTTCTCAAGGCTTGCCACGTACTGGCCTGGTCCTCAACCTTCCCCAACACAGTCCTTTCGCTACACCGTGCAGCCGGTTGACTGGGACGAAGACGGAGTCGGTATTCCTGCCAACGGCCTTCGCCTGAACGGCGGCACGATCCGGCTCGTTGACGAGGTTACGGATGCCGACTTGAGTCACGCCGCCGTGAGTGACGACCCGAGCCGGAAAGTGTGGGGGCTGGACGGTGGCCCGAGCGTTCCGACCGATACCTGCGAGCCGGACGCGGAAACGGCGTGCCTGCAGGATTCCCGGTTCGAAGTCAAGGTGAGGTGGTGGCAGAGGGACGGTCCGAGCGGTCCCGCCCGAGTGGCTCACGCGGAAGCCAACGACTCCGGTCTCTTCTGGTTCTTCGCCCCGGACAACTGGGAGATCCTGGTCAAGGTCCTGAACGGCTGTTCGACCAACGACCACTTCTGGGTCTTCGGTGCCGCGACGACGGACCTGGGCTACCGGATCACGGTGACGGACACGGTGACGGGCTTGATGAGGGTGTACGGTCAGGAGCCCGGTCTGCCGGCTCCGGCCATTACCGACACCCGGGCGTTTCGTGCATGCGCCCCCTGAGGGAGGCCCGCAGCCGGCAGAGCGGCTCTCAGTACACCCGCGGCACGATCCGGCACGGCACGCGCCGCCGGTACTCGTCCCACAGCGGGCCGTACTTCGCGGCGCATCGCCGGTCGTCGTCTCGCTCGCGCGGCACGAGCAGCAGGACGTAGTAGAGCGGGTAGAGCCACGGAGCGACGAGCGTCGGGTAACCGAGGCTGAGCGCCAGGCCGGTCGCCATGAGGATCTCGCCGAGATAGTTGACGTGGCGCGACACGCGCCAGAAGCCGCTGCACAGCAGGCGCCGCTCGCCGTCCGAGATGGCTTCGGGACGGAACTGGCCAAGGAACGTTCGTTCCGGGTTGAGCTTGAAGTGGAACTTCTGCATGTTCGCGCCGCGCGCCAGCGACCAGCCGGCGAAGAAGACGAGCGTGGCCAGAACGAGCAGCCAGACGGGGGCATGCGGGTTGGGCAGGTCGGCGGCGGCCCAGAGTCCGACTCCGTAGAAGTACGGATAGAAGAAGAGGCAGCCCCAGACGAGCTTGAAGCCGACGCGCTCGGCAAACAGGTCGTAAGTGTAGAGGTGCACCCGCTCGAACAGGAGGTAGTCGCAGATGAACCAGGTGAAAAGCGCGACGTAGAGGACGACGCCGGGCGAAGGATCTTCGGGGAAGGACAGGAAGTGATGGGCCGCGAACGAGAGCAGGTTCAGTTCGAGGTAGGTGCCGCCGAACACGTAGAGGAACATCTTCGCGTCCACTCGGCCGCCGAACATCCGTGGGTTCGGGTGGCGTCCGAGAAAGAGTTCCTTCAAGAACGGCCCACCGCGGCTCGGCGCCGCCAGCACGACGGCCACCGAAGCGATGACGCCGAGCGCGAAGGCGCCGGCGGCGCCGCTCCAGCGGTGCGCCCAAAGCCAGTCCCAGGGCATGACGCCGCTGTAGCCGGCAATGAGCCACAGGCCGATCGTCGCGACGAACACCAGCGGTCCGTTCAGGCGGTACTCGAGGCGCGACCCCGTCCGTACGTCACGGACGTAGCCGCTGACGCGGCGGGCAGGCAGCAGGGCGCTCAGCCCCAGCACGAGGGCTGAGATGAACCAGGGGGCCAGGAAGCCCAGGAGATGATCCGTCACGCTCGCGAGCGTCGGTTCAAGGGCAGTATCGGTCCCTTGACTCCTACGCCTCGGCGAGCTTGACCCACTCGAAGTCGCCTGGCTTGTGGTTGATCCGGATCCTCGGTTCGGCGATCCAGGAAGCGTAGTGGCCCGGCCGGAACTCCGGCTTCATCAGCGACTCGATGAACGCGCGGTCGGAGTCGTCCGGCAGCCACTCGCCGCGTTGTGCGGTCCAGGCGTCTTCGGAGATGAGTTCGCCCGCCGGCGTGGCGTGCAGATCCCGGTAGACACCGATCTGCCGGTGGAAGGCCACGTGGGGCAGGGTGATCGCGAAGTCGAATCCGGTCTGGCTGATCGCCTTGTTCCAGCGACCGACACCGAGGTTGCAGTCGGCGGTGAAGTCGTCGCGCAGGCGTGCGTTCAGGGCGTTCAGAGCCGGATGCTGGACGATCTGCCAGCCTCCATTCACCCCGGCGGCGCCCTTCGCGGGTTCCGGGATCCCGTAGGTGTCGTCGAGCAGGCGGTGGTCGTCCTCCAGCCGATGTTCGCGGAAGCGCCCCTTCAGCCCGGCGTTGAAGAAGTTGGCGGAGTTCGTCGACAGCTCGGAACCGAACAGGTCGAGGGTGAGCGAGTAGTGAAGGTTCACCTTCTTCTGGATCGTCGGCAGGTCGATCACGCCGAGCGCCCGCACCGCTTCGATGTCGGTCGGGTCATCGAGCCCGGCTTCCCGCATCGCTTCGCAGGTGCGCTGGACGATGCGGGTGACGCCGCTCTCGCCGACGAACATGTGGAACGCCTCCTCGGTCAGCATGAAGCGGCAGGTGCGGGACAGCGGGTCGAAGCCGGACTGGGCCAGCGATTCGAGCTGCATCTTGCCGTCGCGATCGGTGAAGAACGTGAACAGGAAGAAGGAGAGCCAGTCCGGTGTCTCCTCGTTGAAGGCGCCGAGCATGCGCGGGGCGTCGTCGGAGCCGGAACGGCGGCGCAGCAGCTCACCGGCCTCTTCCCGCCCGTCGCGGCCGAAGTACTTCTGGAGCAGGTACACCATGGCCCACAAGTGCCGCCCTTCTTCGACGTTCACCTGAAACAGGTTGCGCATGTCGTAGAGCGAGGGCGCCGTCTTGCCCAGAAAGCGCTGCTGCTCGACCGAAGCCGGCTCGGTGTCGCCCTGGATCACGATCAGGCGCCGGAGCATCGCGCGGTACTCGCCCGGCACCTCCTGCCACGCCGGCTCGCCGACGTGGCGGCCGAACGGGATCGTCCGGTCCTCGGCCTGGGGCGCGAGCAGGATGCCCCAGCGGTAGTCGGGCATCTTCACGTAGTCGAACACGGCCCACTTGTCCGCGCCCTTCGATTCGACCCGCACCGCGGTGCGGAGGTAGACGTCGGAGGTCTGGAAGCCGTCGGGGCCCATGTCCATCCACCAGTCGATGTAGCCGGGATGCCAGCGTTCCAGGCCGCGGCGGACCCGGGCGTCCGACGCCAGAGCGACGTTGTTCGGAATCAGGACGTCGTAGTCGACGGTGCTGTCAAGCGTCGTCATAAGTCGAGTTGCTCCGTCAGATGCGTTCGCGGTCGAAACGGGGTCGGCGGCCGGTGCCGTAGAGGCGGAGCGCGCCCTCTTCGCCCACCGCGTTGGGCCGCTGGAAGATCCAGTTCTGCCAGGCGCTGAGGCGCCCGAAGATCTTGCTCTCGAGGGTTTCGGGACCGGGGAAGCGGAGGTTGGCCTCCATCGCGGTCAGCGCGTCGGGCGAGAAGCTCGCCCGTTCCTCGAGCGCGATGCGGACTTCGTCGTCCCAGTCGAGGTCTTCAAGGATCTCGGTGACCAAGCCGGCCTCCGCGGCTTCGGCGGCTTCCAGACGTGTGCCGATGAGTGCACGGAGGGAGTCGATCGCGTCCTCCCGGCCGAGGAACCGGGTCTCGATCCGGCTAAGTCCGTTGGGCGTCGGGAAGGCCCCGAAGTTCAGTTCGCCCAGCTCGATGTAGGGCGCCCTCTCGCCGTCCTCGCTCTCACCCTCGAACATGTAGGCGCGGTCCGAGGCCAGCGCGAGTTCGAGCAGCAGGCCGGCGAAGCAGCTCCCCGGCGCGATCAGCGTGAACACGCTACGCGCGGTCAGGTCGAGTCGCTTGAGCACCCGCTTCCAGTACAGCAGCACCTCACGCACGAACCAGTGTTCGCGTTCGCGGTGGAGGAACGGGTCGAACGCGGCTACCGCGCCCAGGTTGCCTTCGGACTCGATGACGAGCTGCCCGATCCGGGTCTCGTTCAGGCGCAGGTGGAGCAGGGCGTCGTCGAGTTCCCGAGCCAGGACGAGGGGCCAGAAGGCCGCACTCCCTGCCAGTGCTTGCGACGCGTCCGCCGGCGGCGGTTCGGTCGGGCCGAGCACGGTCAGACGGGCGGCGCCGAGCGCGCGGTCGAAGTCGATGCGGAGCGCTGTGTAGACGATCGAGTCCGCTTCCAGCTTCGGTTCGACCTCGAGCCAGTCCGCGCCTCCGGTTGCGGCAGGACGGTCGCTAGAGCCGGCGAGTTCCAGCGCCCGCGTCTTCGCGCCGTCGTCGAAGGAGGATCGCGGCAGCAGTTCGTCGACCAGGTTCCAGTCCACCGCGCGCCGGCCCTTCACGCCCTCTTCCAGGGTGCAGAACAGGTCGGCCCGGTCGCGGCGGACGCGGCGCTTGTCGAGGAGTCGTGTCAGTCCGCCGGTGCCGGGAAGCACTCCCAGGAGCGGCACTTCAGGGAGCGAGACGGCCGAACTGCCGTCGTCGGCTAGCAGGATGCGGTCGCAGGCGAGCGCCAGCTCGTAACCGCCGCCTGCCGCCGTGCCGCGAACCGCGCAAACGTAACGCTGGCCCGAGTGCTGACAGGCGTCCTCGATCGCCAGGCGGGTCTCGTTCGTGAACTTGCAGAAGTTCACCTTCAACTGGTGGGAGGAGGAGCCGAGCATGCCGATGTTGGCGCCGGCGCAGAAGATCCGGTCGCGGTCGGAGCGCAGCACTACGGCGTGGACTTCCGGGTGCTCGAAGCGCAGCCGCTGGGTGGCGTCGTAGAGCTCGAAGTCGACGCCCAGGTCGTAGGAGTTCTGCTTGAGCTGGTAGCCGGGCCGGAGCCCCGCCTGCTCGTCGACCTCCAGGGTCAGGAAGGCGAGCGGCGGCTCGATCCTGAGATGCCAGTGCCGGTAGCGGTCGGGATGAGTGCGGAAGTCGAGCGGCTTCTCCGCGACGGTTCCGCCGGCCTGGTGGCCGGAGGGTCCGTCCGCGGTGGCCTGGTTGGACATCTGGTTGGTAGGGGAGCGCAGTGGCGGTTCGTGAGTATAGTCACGGCTCGTGAGCGTCCCGGCCCCTGACGATCGCGGCGAGAGCGGCGTGCCGCACGTCGAATTCGAGGGCGTCGACAAGAGCTACGACGGCGAGAACCTGGTCGTGCGAGGGCTCGATCTCGCGGTGGAGCGGGGCGAGTTCCTGACCCTGCTGGGGCCCTCCGGCTCGGGCAAGACGACCTGCCTGATGATGCTCGCCGGTTTCGAGGCGCCGACCGCCGGAACGATCCGGATCGCGGGCCGGCCAATCCAGGATCTGCCGCCGCACAAGCGCGGGATCGGCATGGTGTTCCAGAACTACGCCCTGTTCCCCCACATGACGGTTGGCGGCAATCTGGCCTTCCCGCTCGAGGTCCGCGGCGTCGAGCCGGCCGTGCGGCGGGAACGGGTCAATCGGGCGCTCAGCCTGGTGCAACTCGAGGGGCTCGAGGACCGGCGGCCGGCGCAGCTCTCGGGCGGTCAGCAGCAGCGCGTGGCGATCGCGCGTGCACTGGTGTTCGAACCCGAGATCGTCCTGATGGACGAACCGCTGGGCGCGCTCGACCGCCGCTTGCGCGAGGAGATGCAGTACGAGATCAGGCGTATCCACTCCAGTCTGGGGGTGACGGTCGTCTATGTCACCCACGATCAGCAGGAGGCGATGACGCTCTCCGACCGGGTGGCCGTGTTCCACAACGGCGTGATCGAGCAGGCGGCGTCGCCGGAGGTCCTCTACGAGGAACCGGAGAAGGCCTTCGTGGCCCGGTTCATCGGCGAGAACAATCGGCTCGACGGCGTCGTGGTCAGCGAGGAGGACGGCGTCTGCGAAGTCGACATCGGCGGCCAGACGATCCGCGCGATGAGCCTGGGTCTGTGCCCGCCGGGCGCTCGAACCACGGTCGTCATCCGGCCCGAGCGCGTCGCGGTGACGCCGCCGGACGGCCGCTACCGGAACGAAGTCGAGACGCGGATCGACGACATGATCTTCCTCGGCGACCATCTGCGCCTTCACATGACGATCGGCGGCGCCTCCGACTTCATCGCGAAGATCCCGAACGTCGTCGGGCACGGCGCGGTGCTGCCGGGCGACACGGTGCGGGTCGGCTGGGCGGCGCTCGACTGCCGGGCGCTGGTGCCCGAGAAGCTGGCGGAAGGCGAAGAAGAGTGGTGAGGGCGGCCGCCGTCGCGGTCGCCGCGGTGCTGGCCGGCTGCGCGCCGCACGCGGGAGATGGGACGGAGCCCCGCTCTCCGGGCCCCGAGGCGAACGAAGAATCGATCACCGTCGTCTCCTACGGCGGTTCCTACGCCCGCGCCTGCGTTCTCGGCTACCACGAGTCCTTCACCGCCGAGACCGGCATCCAGGTGAACCTGGAGGACTTCAACGGCGGCCTCGCCCAGATCCGCGCCCAGGTCGAGGCCGGCGCCGTCCACTGGGATGTCGTCGATCTGGGCGTCGCCGATACCGTGACCGGTTGCGACGAGGGCGTCCTGGAGCTGATCGGTCCCGAACTGCTGCCTCCGGGTCCGAACGGCGAGGCGGCGGCGGACGACTTCCTGCCCGAGACGAACACGGAGTGCGGCGTGGGCACGCTGCTCTACTCCACGATCTACGCCTACAACCCGGAGACCCTGCCGGGTCCCGCGCCGAGCACGCTCGCCGACTTCTTCGACCTGGTGCGCTTCCCCGGGCGCCGGGGCATGCAGCGGAAGCCGGAGGCGAACCTGGAGTTCGCTCTGATGGCCGACGGCGTGCCGAAGGAACGGATCTACGAGTTGCTCGGCACGCCGGAGGGCCTCGATCGCGCGTTCCGGAAGCTGGACACGATCAAGGACGAGGTCGTGTGGTGGGAGGCCGGCGCGCAGCCGCCGCAGCTCCTCGCCGACGGCGAGGTCATGATGAGCACCGCCTGGAACGGACGGATCTTCAACGCCCAGGTCCTTGAGGACCAGCCGTTCGTCATCGTCTGGGACGGGCAGATCATGGACCGGGGCCAGCTCGTGGTCGTGGCCGGCACTCCGCACCTCGAGGGTGCCCTGCGGTTCATGCGCCATGCCGCTCGCTCCGAGTCGATGGCGGGCGTCGGGAGGTACATCGCCTACAGCCCCGCACGCCGTTCCGGCCAGGCGCTGATCGACCGCCACGCGGAGACGGGCGTGGACATGTGGCCGCACATGCCGACCAACCCCGCGAACATGAAGAACTTCCTGATGGCCGACTGGGAGTGGTGGGCCGACCACAGGGACGAGATGCAGGAGCGGTTCGCCGCCTGGCTGGCGCGATGAAGAGTTCGGTCGCAGTCGTCCTGAGCGTTGTCCTGGTCGCCGGCTGCCGGCTGGCCGCGGACCCGCCTCCGGGCTCGGCGCCGGGCAGCGAGGCGGGCGAGCGCTCGATCACTGCCGTTTCCTACGGAGGCTCCTACGCCCGCGCAGTCGTGAGGGGATACCACCAGTCCTTCACGGAAGCGACCGGCGTTCGCGTCGACCTCGCCGACTTCCAGGGTGGACTGGCCCAGGTCCGGGCGCAGGTGGAAGCGGGTGCGGTCCACTGGGATGTCGTCGATCTCTCCGTGGCCGAGACGGTCAGCGGTTGCGACGAAGGCGTCCTGGAGTTGATCGATCCCTCGATCCTACCGGCGGGTCCGGGCGGCGAGCTGCCGGAGGATGACTTTCTGCCCGAGATGAACACGGAGTGCGGCGTGGGCAACCTGCTGTTCTCCTCGATCTTCGCGTACAACCGGGAGGTTCTGACGGGACCGCCTCCGACCCGGCTCGCCGACTTCTTCGACCTGGAACGGTTTCCCGGGCGGCGTGGCGTGAGGCGGTCGCCGGAGGCGATTCTGGAGATGGCGCTGATGGCGGACGGGGTTCCGAAGGACCGTCTGTACGACGTGCTGAGTACGCCCGAGGGTCTCGAGCGGGTGTTCCGGAAGCTGGACACGATCAAGGACGAGGTCGTGTGGTGGGACACGTCCGCCCAGGCGCCGCAGTTGCTGGCGGACGGTGAGGTGCTGATGACGATGGCCGCGAACGGTCGCATCTTCAATGCCCAGGTACTGGAGGGGCAGCCCTTCGTCATCGTGTGGGACGGCCAGGTCCTGAACCGCGGCCAGCTTGCGATCGTCGCGGGTACGCCACGGCTCGACGATGCGATGCGCTTCGTCCAGCATGCGGCCCGTGCCGAGTCGATGGCGGGAGTCGGCCGCTACATCGCCTACAGTCCGGCGCGCTACTCGGCGGAGACGCTGATCGACCGGCACTTCGAAACGGGAACCGAAATGTGGCCGCACATGCCGACGAACCCGGCGAACATGCAGAACTATCTGATGACCGACTGGCAATGGTGGGCGGACCACGGCGACGAGATGCTGGAGCGCTTCACCGCCTGGCTGGCGCGCTGAGGTTGAGGGCTCGAGCCGTGACGTCCCAGGAATCTCCAAGCGGCAGGCAGCCGCCTGCCCGGCCGCTATGGCGCCGGGCGCTCGGGCCTCGGCTGCGGGCAGCCGGTCTCGCCCTGCCGCTCGTCGCGTTCGTTAGCGTGACGTTCCTCGGCCCCATGCTCAGCCTGCTGACGAAGAGCTTCCATGATCCCGAGGTCGCCGACGCGCTGCCCGAGACGATGGCCGCGTTGCGCGACTGGGACGGTCAGGGCACCCCGTCCGACGAGGCGTTCGCGGCAGTCGCCCGCGAGTTCGTCGCGGCGCGGACGGAGCGCAACCTCGGACGGACGGCGAACCGCGTCAACCGGGTCGCGAGCGGCATGCGCAGCGTGATCATGGGCAGCTCGCGGGAGATGGTCGAGGCCCAGACGGCCGCCGCAGCCGCCGGCGCGGTGACGGACGGCGCTTTCTGGCGGGACACGATGATCGCCATCGACTCCCGCTGGGGCGGTCCGGAGCCGTGGCGCGCGCTTGAGGCCGCCGGCCAGCGGTTCACGGCGCGCCACTACCTCAAGGCCCTCGACTTCGAGCGTGGTCCTGACGGCGGCTACGTTCGCGCACCGGAGGTGTGGCGGATCTACGTGCCGCTGTTCTGGCGGACGTTCCTGGTCAGCTTGGGCGTCACCCTGCTGTGTCTGGTCATCGGCTATCCGGTGGCGCACATGATCGCCAACTCGCCGCCGAAGCGCGCCAACGTCCTGCTGCTACTCGTCCTGCTGCCGTTCTGGACCTCGCTGCTCGTGCGGACCACTTCGTGGATCGTCCTGCTCCAGAACCAGGGCATCGTGAACGACTTCCTGGTCGCGATCGGACTGATCGGCGACGACGGCCGGATCGCGATGATCTACAACATGACGGGCACCTTCGTGGCGATGACCCACGTGCTGCTTCCGTTCCTCGTGCTGCCGCTCTACTCCGTGATGCGGGCCATCCCGCCCGCCTACATGAACGCGGCCGTGTCGCTCGGGGCGACGCCGTTCCAGGCGCTGCGACGGGTCTACTGGCCGCAGACGCTGCCCGGCGTCGGCGCCGGCTGCCTCCTCACCTTCATCCTCGCGATCGGCTACTACATCACCCCGGCCCTGGTCGGCGGCCAGAGCGGCCAGTTGATCTCGAACATGATCGCCTACCACGTCCAGACCTCGCTCAACTGGGGTCTGGCGGCGGCGCTGGCGGCACTGCTGCTGGGCGGCGTGACCCTGCTCTACGTCGTGTACGACCGCCTGGTCGGCATCGACCGGATCGGCCTCGGGTGATGGTTGGCGGCGCGCTCAGCCCCGGCTACCGGGTCGCCCGCTGGGGCTACGTGGCGTTCTGCGTCGCCGCGTTCATCTTCCTGATCGCGCCGATCCTGGTCCTGGTGCCGCTCAGCTTCAACGCCGAGCCCTACTTCACGTTCACGGAAGGCATGCTTCGGTTCGACCCGGAGGCCTACTCGCTCCGCTGGTACCGCAGCATCCTCGACGGCGACGAGTGGACGCGGCCGCTCGCCAACAGCCTGATCATCGGCATCTCGGCGACCGTCGTCGCCACCGTGCTCGGTGCCGCCGCGGCGCTGGGCCTGGCCCACCCGGCGATGCCGGGCCGCAAGATCGTCACGGCGCTCCTCATCTCGCCGATGATCACGCCGGTGATCATCGCCGGCGTCGGCATGTTCTTCTTCTACTCGAACCTCGGCCTGGCGCAGACCCACGTCGGGATCATCCTCGCGCACGCCGTGTTCGGCGCGCCTTTCGTCGTCATCACGGTGAGCGCGACGCTGGCCGGCTTCGACTGGACCGTGATGCGCGCTGCCGCCAACCTGGGCGCGAACCCCCTCGTCGCCTTCCGCCGGGTGCAACTGCCGCTCATCCTGCCCGGCGTCATCTCGGGTTCCCTGTTCGCCTTCGCGGCGTCCTTCGACGAGCTCGTCATCGTCCTGTTCATGGGCGGCCTCGAACAGCGCACCCTGCCGCGCCAGATGTGGTCCGGCATCCGCGAGGAGATCAGTCCGACGATCCTGGCAGTGGCCACCTTCCTGATCGTCTTCGCGTTGCTGGCGCTGAGCACGGTGGAGTGGCTGCGGCGAAGGGGAGCGTCCGGGGAGCAGAGGGCCGGTTGAAGTGAAGATCCGGCGATCCCTGGTTCCTCGGAAGAGAATCGATGACCAGGGACGCGGGCATGGGTTCGTCAGTGGCCGGATTCAACTGGACCGCCCTTTGGGGGCGGTGTTGAGACGGCGGCTGGCGGACCGCTCGGCGGCACGCCCCCTGGCGTTCGCCCGAGTCGTCGTGTTGGCTGCCGGCGTCTTCACGCTCTTCTCCGTCTGCTACTTCATGGTCCTGGTAGCGGGGGAGGCGGCTGCCGGCTCGGTCGCGACGAGGTCGGTGCTTGAGGTGCATGTCCCGCCGCTGACCGGCGACGACTGATCGGCGTCGTCGGCGGCGTCGAAGCCGAGACCCCTCGCCTGGACTATTGCCTGCAGTCCTACAACCCCTCGATGCGCTCCGGCAACGACGGAATCGCGTTCGCGGGCAGGACGGTGATGTCGGACGCCGCCGGGTAGGCCTGTCTGGTCGGGCAGACGACGAAGAGGTGGTCGAGATCGAGGGCGCTGGCGATCTCACGGGTCTTGGCGCGGACCCGGGGCGCTTCGCTGAACTTCATCTCGAAACCGATCCGGCGGCCTCGCAGGAGGAGCAGAAGGTCGATCTCCCCCAGCCCGTGCGCGGACCAGAACCAGGGGGTCGGCTGGCCCAGGGCGCTCAGGATCTGCTCCATCGCGAAGCCCTCCCAGGACGCGCCGACGCGCCGATGGCCGAGGAGTTCCTGGTCGTTGTCGATGCCCAGCAGGGAGTGGAGGAGCCCTGTGTCGCGGACATAGACCTTGGGCGCCTTGACCTGACGCTTGCCGAGGTTCTCGAACCAGGGTTGAACCTGGCGGACCATCCAGGCGCCGGTCAGAAGGTCCAGGTAGCGGCGGGCGGTCTTGTCCGAGACGCCGATCGACCGGCCTAGACTCGCCGCGTTCGCAGTCTGACCGTGGTGGTGGGCCAGCGTGCTCCAGAAGCGCCGCATGGCGACCGCCGGCACGGGGACGCCAAGCTGAGGCAGGTCGCGCTCGAGGAACGTGCGGATGAAACCGCGGCGCCAGGCGACGCTCTCGGCCTCCGAGTCCGCGAGCCAGGAACGCGGAAAGCCGCCGCGTCGCCACAGCTTCCTCATGTCGGTTGCGCCGGTTTCCTCCAGATCGAAGCCACCCATGTCGATGAACTCGACGCGGCCCGCCAGGGACTGCGAGACGCCGCGCACGATCGTTGGAGAGGCGCTGCCGAGGATGAGGAAGCGCGTGTCCGCGTCCGGTCGATCGACCAGGACGCGAAGAACGTTGAACAGCCCCGGCAGAATCTGAATCTCGTCTAGGACGACGAGCCCCCGCAACTCGCCCAGGACGAGCTCCGGGTTGGCGAGCTGGCGCACGTCCGCTTCGGATCCCAGATCGAACCGGGTCGACTCCCGCGTGGACGCGAACTCGCGGGCCAGCGTCGTCTTGCCGCACTGGCGAGGGCCGAGGAGCGAAGTCACGGGCGCCCGCCCGATGGCGGCAGCGATGCGGTCGAGGTAACGGCGACGTTCGATCATCGGGCTGGCATTGTAGCCGGGATTTGCCCTGGACTCCGAGATTTCAATGTCCATACTCCGAGATTTCCGTCTGTGAACTCCGAGATTTCAGGGGTCGGACTCCGGGATTTCGAGGGCGGAACTCAGGGATCTCGGACCTGTGCCCGCATCCGGCCCGCGGGGCCACCTGGATTGTCCGGCTTGCCTGTTCCCGTCGGTAGAGTCCAGGGTGGTGAGCGACGACGACCATGGCATCACGCTGGAGGCAGTCGAAGAAACGGTCGCGCTGATCGCTCCTCACATTGTCGAAACGCCGGTCGTCGAATGGTCGGGCCCCGAGATGCGGGCGATCCTGCCGGGGAGCAGCCGGGTCCACGCCAAGCTGGAGCTCTTTCAGCGCTCCGGCACGTTCAAGGCGCGGGGGGCGCTGTCGAACGTCCTGCGATTGAGCGCCGAACAACTGCGGGCCGGCGTGACGGCCATGAGCGCGGGCAATCACGCGATCGCCGTGGCGTATGCGGCGAAGGCGGCGGGGACCAGCGCGAAGGTCGTCATGCAGCGATCGGCCAATCCGGCGCGCGTCGAGTTGGCCAAAGCGCTTGGCGCCGAGATCCTGATGGCCGAGGATGGCCCCAGCGGATTCGAGATGGTGGCAGGTATCGCGGCCGCGGAGGGCCGGGCGATAGTCCATCCGTTCGACGGTGTGGCGACGGCCCTCGGCGCGGCGACGCTCGGTCTTGAGATGCATCGGCAGCTTGGAGACCTCGACGTGCTCATCGTCGCTATCGGCGGCGGCGGTCTGGCCGGGGGCGTCTCGGCGATCACGAAGCGATTGAACCCGGATTGCCTCGTCGTCGGCGTGGAACCCGCCGGTGCCGACGCCATGCACAGGAGCTTCAGGTCCGGCAGACCGGAGCGCCTCGAAGGCGTGGACACCATCGCGGACAGTCTGGCGCCGCCCATGACCGAACGGCTGCCCTTCACGCTCTGCAGGAACAACGTGGATCGGCTCGCCGTGGTCACCGACCGCGAGTTGGCTCAAGCCATGGGGCTCATCTTCCGGGAACTGAAACTCGCCGTGGAGCCAGCCTGTGCCGCCACCACCGCTTCCCTGCCTGGTCTCGCCGGGGAACTCTCGGGCGCGCGTGTGGGGCTGATCCTCTGCGGGTCGAACATCGACCGGGAGACGTACGATCGGTACTGCGAGCTCGGCGGGGGGCGACTTGGGTCCTGATCGGCGCCCAGGCCGTCAGGAAGACCGGTACCGCCACAGCCCCGTGGCGGCCATGCTGTAGACAAACAGCAGCACGGACGCCGCCATACCGGGGACCAGGCCGGCCAGGGCGCCGTACTCCTCGACGATCCAGCCGAGGATGACGGCGCCGATCAGCGGGGCGCCGAGCAGGCCGAGACCGAAGACGGACATGACGCGGCCGCGAGTCTGCGGCTCGGCGGCTTCCTGGACGATAGCGCGGGCGAGAGTGGTCGTGACGCCCATGTTCAGGCCCCAGGCGACGCTCGCCGTGACGACCAGCCACCATGCCGGTTCGATCCAGATCAGGAACAGGACGAGGATCCGGGAGAGTTGCAGCACGACGAACCAGCGTCCGGGCTGCTGAAACGGCATGAACCGGAGCATGATCAGGTTGGAGGCGCCGGCGCCGGCGAAGAACAGGATCATCAGCCAGGAAAGAAGTTCCGCGTCGCCGCCATAGACGCGCAGGACGACAAAGGGGAGCACGGTGAAGAAGGCGCCGGCATTGAAGATGCTGGAGACGAAGTTCACGGTCATCGCGTCGAACACGGCCCGCTGGCGGTAGGAGGCCCGGAAACCCTCGACGATGCGCCGCCAGGCGGGTGCTCCGGGCTCTCCGTCGTTCGCGGGATGCGATCCGATCCGGCGGATCCAGAGGGCCGCGGCGGCCAGGCAGAGGCTCTGGGCCAGCAGCACCTGGCGTAGACCGAAGGAGTCGAGCTTTCCGGCGACCCTGAGTCCGATCATGAAGGTGAACATGCTGATCGCGGTGGCCGCGGTGATTCCGCGTTGCAGGTCGCGCCCCGCGATCCTGTTCAGCACCGCCTGCTGCGCCGGACTGGAAAACGACAGGGCGGCGCTGATGCCGAGGCCCCAGACGGTGACCGTCCAGACGTTGAGTTCGCCCAGTTCCAGCGCTAGGACCAGACCGAAGGGCACGAGCGCCGCGGCGCCGAACACGCGGGTCAGGGTCGCCCTGGCGTCCGTGCGGTCGGCGTTGGCGCCGCCCCAGAGCATGATGATCACGCCGGGCAGGCCGATTGCCGCCTGCAGCGGCCCGACCCGGTCGGCGGGCAGAGCGAGTACGCCGGCGAGCAGCCAGACCAGCAGAAGCTGTTGCATCGCGAGGCCGGCGCTCGAGCAGGCCCACGACCCCATGTACGCTAGGAGGCCCGGTCGGCGCCACAGGCTGACGGCTGGGATGGCGGGAGAGACGATGACGCGGATCTCGGTTGGCGGCAGTGTCGGGAAGAGCCTGCGAAGGCTATACGCGGGCCTTGGGCGCCGGTCGAGGGCCGGCATCCTGGGTGTTGCCGCGGTGGCGACGTTCGGCTTCGCCAACTGCACGGCGTCGGCGCAGGAGGCGGTCGACTTCGCGGAACTCCGGCGGCGCATGGTGCGCGACACGATCGCCGAGCCGCGCGACGGACGGCCGCCGGTGCACGACGCCAGCGTGATCGAGGCCATGGAGAAAGTTGAGCGCCACCTCTTCGTACCCGAGGAAGTGCGGGCCTGGGCCTACCGTGACTCGCCGCTCGGCATCGGCTGGCGGCAGACGATCTCCCAGCCCTACATCGTCGCCCTGATGACCGAACTGGCCGCGCCCGATCCCGGCCACAAGGTGCTCGAGATCGGCACGGGCTCCGGCTATCAGGCAGCGGTGCTGGCCGAGATCGTGGACCATGTGTACACGATTGAGATCGTCGAACCACTGGGGCTGCGGGCGGCCGAGGCTCTCGAGGCCGCGGGCTACGAGAACGTGACGACCCGGATCGGCGACGGCTACGCGGGCTGGCCGGAGGAGGCGCCCTTCGACGCGATCGTCGTCACTGCCGCTCCGGACCATGTGCCGCAGCCGCTGATCGAGCAGTTGGCGCCCGGGGGGCGGCTCGTGCTGCCGGTGGGACCGGTAGACGGACGCCAGGAACTCCAGGTACTGGAGAGGACCGCCGGCGGTGAGGTGGAGCGAAAGCGTGTGATCCCGGTACGCTTCGTGCCGCTGACGCGGAATCGCTAGAGGCCAGGGCCGCGGCGCCTACAGCGGCACTTCCTCGCCCTGGCCTTCAATGACGAGTCCCAGGGTCACGGCGCCGAGGGGCACGGCCAGGGTCGGCTGGCCGAGGTCGTTCCAGAACATGGTGGCGCTCTCCGCGCCGTCGTAGTTCTGGAACAGCGCCATCGTCATCGGGTGGGTGGCGCCCTCGATGATCGTGTTGCTGGCTTCGACCAGGGGTTCCTGCTCGGGCACACCGTACGGGTCGAAGTTGTCGAGCGCCACCGGGATCAGCAGCAGGAAGTCACGAAACCAGGTCTGCCCGGTGTGGTCGCCGTCGGCGGGTTGCACCGCGTATCGAAGCGTGTAGGTGCCCGGCGGCACGATCTGCGCCTTGTACGTGCTCCACGGGCCGGTCGTGCGCATGATCCCGACCAGGCCGCCGGGAGGCAGCGTGGGGTACTCGACGCCGAGTTCGGCCGAGGGATCCTGCATCGGCAGCGCGGGGGGGAACCAGAACTCGACCGGCTCGCCTTCGTCCCGAACGACGCGATAGCCGGCCGGATCGAGCACGGCGCCAAGCCAGTCCGGCAGGCCGGGCGGCAGGCCGTCCGTACGTTCCATCGCCGGTTCGGCGCCGAGAGGCGCTGTGAGAAGCAGCCCGGCGAGGAGGAGCCCGGCGCGGGCAGCCGGCCCTTCCGCGCTCACTCGAAGTTGATCAGGTAGTAGCGGAAGTCCGCGGGATCCACTTCGTCCAGCATCAGAAGGAACTGGACCAGCGGCTCGATGTCGGCCTCGGAGATCCGGATTTCGCCGAACAGCGGATCGACGCCTTCCTGTTCGGCGCGCGCCGCCTCGACCAGCCCCATGTGGTGCCGGAGCGCGTCCTCCAGAGTGGCCGCGCCGCCGTCGTGAAGGTACGGATCGGTACGCGGCAGGTTCCTGAGCGGCGGCGTCTTGAAGTTCCCGCTGCCGGTGCCGTGGAGGGAGTAGTCGCTGAACGTGGGCGGCACGTGGCAACGGATGCAACTGCCGACCGACTCGACGTCGAAGACGCGGAAGAACGTCTTGAAGCCCTCGTACGCGGATTCGGTGAACCCTTCCGGCCGCCGGATCAGGTTGCGGCCTTCCTGATTGAAGATGCGGCTTTCGATGACCGCGGCGTAGTTCATGATGTCTTCGTCTGCGTTCGGCGCCGTGCGGAAGCGATTCTGCTCGGTGAACGCGTCCCAGCGCGAGGTCATCGAGAAGTCGAGCGTCCTGGTGTAGTCGGCCAGGGCGCGGGCGCCGGCCGCCACGACTTCCAAGGGCTCCAGCGACTCCAGGTCCAGACCGTAGACCTGCTGGAACTGCTCGACGTACGGCACGCCCGAGATCGCGTTGTGCCCCTCGTCGAGCAGCACGTAGGCCGCGTTGTCGATCGCCTCGTCACGCGCCCCGGGCTTCCAGCCGTACTGAATGCCGATCAGCTTCTCGAGGATCATGTCTTCCATCGAGTCGTTGGCGCCGTCCCAGCCGAACACTTCGGCCCGGTGGACGCCGGCCAGGGTCTGGGCGTTGCGGTCGGTCGTCTCGCGCCCCGCGGTCAGGCTGGTGGGCGTGTGGTCGGCGTAGAAGCGCTCCTTCTTGCCGGCCACCGATTCGCCCAGGGCGTGGCACACCGAACACGCGATCGCGAAGTCGGTGCCCTGGTTGTTGAACAGCAACTCCGCGAACAGGTCGGTGCCGAGCTGGTCCAGCCCCTCCGGCGGGTCCTGGGCCGTAGCCGCTGTGCCGAGCAGGAAAGCGGCCGCGACGGCGGCGCTCAGCCGGTGGGTCACGCGTGTTCTCTTCATGGTCGTCCTCCGCTTGGCGCCGTGGCGGCGCACGCTTCCGGTCCTTGACATGCCGAGAATAGACGATCGCCCTGGTGACACACTACGGTTCGATGGGCACACCGGGAGCGGTTCCGTGGAGGGAACTCGACACGATCTTCTTCGACGCGGGCAACACGTTCCTGTCGATGGACTTCGACCGGGTCGCCGAGGTTGCGGCCGATCTGGGCCTGGCCTGCTCCGGGAGCCAGTTGGAGCGAGCGGAAGCGGCCGCCCGTCCGGCGCTCTCGGCGGCTCTTGCCGAGGGGAGGTCGACGGAGGGTGGCTCCGCCTTCCGCTTCTACCTGCAGGCGATCCTCGCCGGGCTGCCAGCGGGCTGCGCGGATGGTGTCGAGCTGGAGGAGATGGCCACCGCGCTTGCCGAGGGCCTCTTTGTGCCCGGCCGGAACGACCTGCTCTGGAACCGGCGACTGCCGGGCAGGAAGGAGGCCCTGGAGCGGATCCGGTCGCTCGGCTATCGAATGGTCGTGGTCAGCAACTCGGACGGCAGCATGAGGCGGAACGTTGAGTCGATCGGCCTTGCCCAGCTCTTCGACGGGCTGATCGACTCCTCCGTGGTCGGTTTCGAGAAGCCGGATCCACGGATCTTCAGGGCGGCCCTCAAGACGGTCGGCGCCGATCCGGAGCGCACCGTCCACGTCGGAGACCTCTATGCGGCGGACGTCGTCGGCGCCCGTGCTGCCGGACTCCACGCGGTTCTGCTCGACCCGTGGGACGACTGGCCGCCGGTCGACTGTCCCAAGGTGGCTGATCTCGCCGAAATGGCGGCTCTGTTGCCGGGCCCTAGACCGCGAGACGTTTCCAGTACTGCTCGTCGGCGTCCCGGGCCAGGCTCAGGCCGCCGTCGGAGCCGACGAAGACCGGGTCCTTGACGACACGGACGCGGCCGCCGCCGAGTTCGCCGAGGGCGTGCTGAAGCTCGGCGCCGAGACCGCGGATCAGTCCGGAGCCGCCGGTGAGGATCACGTTGTTGCGGATCCGGCTCTGGTACTCGGGCTCGACCCTGGCGATCAGGTCGAGCATCGTCTCGCGCAGGGGCTCCAGCAGACTCTCGCAGGCGCGGCGCATGGGCTCCGTGATGTCGATCCGAGTCGGCTTTCCGTGCACCGGCACGTCGACCACGACCGGGGCGCTCTCGCCGACGAAGGAGTGGCGCTCCTTCCAGGCCCGCACCATGTGGATCGAGACCGACGCGTCGGCGTAGCGCTCTTCGATCAGGCCGTGCAGTTGGTCGTCCACGGCGTCGCCGGCGACGCTCAGGGTGCGCTGGTCGTCCTCGGTGGGGAAGCGGCCCATCAGGACGCAGAAGTCGGTCGTGCCGGCGCCGATGTCGATGACCATCGTGTGGACCAGCGCGTCGAGACCGTAGGCGACGGCGAACGGTTCGGAGACGACCATCGTGCTGGCGACCTGGCCGGTCAGGATGCGTCGCAGGTTCTGACGGTTGACCCTTAGGGTTTCGGCGGGGACGCCGACGACGGCGTGGATCGCCGGCGTCGGCCCCTGCCCGGGCGGCGCGGCCAGTTCCAGCAGCCGCCTGACCAGTTCGCGGACGGCCTTCTCGTCCTGGACCGATCCCTCCTTGATCAGTCCCCGCTCGAGCGGCCGGCGCAGGTTGAGCATGGGGCGGTGCTCCAGTGCTTCGGCCCCCACGAGGACGTCGCGCCCAAGCACCTTCCTCGCCACCATGTCCCGAGGCCAGCCGACATAGCTCTGCACCATGTGGCGCTGGCCGTTCGCGGCCGAGATCGAACTCCTCGAGGTGCCCAGGTCGATGCCCACCTTGAGAACTTCCTCGTTCGACGTGGTGCTGTTCACGGCTCCCCCGGGCTCTCCGACGGCGCGGAGCTTAGCGCCGGATCTCCCGCTGGAGGCCGGAACGGGTGGAGATGCGAGTCGGCGTAGTTGCGGATGCCGGCGTCGAGGGCTTCGGCGATCGACTGGAGGTAGAGGTCGTCCTGAAGTCGCTCGATCTCGTCGGCATCGGAAAGGCAGGACACCTCGGCGAGGATGGCTGGCATCTGGGCGCCGATCAGGACGACGAAGGGTGCCGACTTCACACCGCGATTCCCTAACCCCGGATTGGACTTCCGCAGTCCTTCGACCAGGGCAGCTTGCACCGCGTCGGCGAGAGTGCGGCTCTCGTCCTGCATGGCCTGCGCATAGACGCCGTCGAGGATCCGGCGCAGGTCGGCCAGGGAGTAGCCGTGTGCCTCGGCGTTCTCCCGTTCGGCGAGTGCGGTCAGCTCGGGGTCGTCGGTGGGGCCGAGGAAGTAGGTTTCGACGCCGCAGGTCTGGTTCCGGGCCAGCCAGTTCACGTGAATCGAGACGAACAGATCGGCTTCGGCCTGGTTGGCGATATCGGAGCGACGATCGAGTTCGACATCGATGTCCGCCTCGCGGGTCATCGCGACCCGGTAGCGATCGGCAAGCAGCTCGCGCACCCGGCCGGCGATGTCGAGCGCGAGATCCTTCTCGGCCAATCCGCCGGCTGCGGCGCCGGAAGCGGAGCCGCCGTGTCCCGGATCGAGCATGATCTTCCTGATGGGGAGCGGGAAGACGTCGAGGTCGAGGGACTCCGGCGGCTCGGTGAACCGGACTTCGGATTCGGGCGGCGCCGCTTCCACCGGCGGATCGGGTGGAATGTCCGTTCCGGGGCCCTTCAGCTCCAGGTAGCCAAGTCCCGCGGCGGCGGCGACCGGCACCAGCAGGAGCAGGCTCCAGGCCGGGAAACGGCGCGGCGGACGGCGCCTCGGTTCGCGGCGCTGTGCGGGCTCCGGGCCCGGCCGTCCGAGTTCGGCCTCGTTCTCGCGCACGGCCGCTTCGATCAGATCGAGCCGGAGCTGCCGGTCGACGCGGCGGCGTTCGGAGGGAGTCACTTGAAAGACGGTAGCCGATCGGAGCGCTAGTAGCATGGCCGGATGCTCCGGGCGCTCGTGCTGGCTTCCGTTCTCATCCTCTGGCTCGGATGCAGCGTCGCGAGCACGCCACCGATTCTGGAAGCGCCGGCGCCGGCCCGGTACGGCGACGGGGCGGGCGGAGCGGAGGCGCCAACCGGCTCGTCGCAGGTCGCGCCGGACTGGTGGACTGACTTCCGCGATCCGTTGCTGTCGCAGTTCATCGTCGAAGGACTGGAGCACAACGCGAGCTTGCTCGCGGCCGCCTCGAACGTCGAGACGGCCTTCGCCCAGGCGAGGCTCGACGGCGCGGCCCGGCGACCTGAGTTGGAAGCGGCTCTGGACCCCGCGCGGCGCAGGCAGAACACCGCTCAGAGCGGTCTGACCGAGGCGATCCCGATCCCGATCCCGGGTTTCGAACCGGGCGGAGTGCGGAGCTTTTCCTTCACCTCCTACGGCCTGGCTCTGAACGTGCGCTGGGAGGTCGATCTCTGGGGCCGGCTTCGTGCGCTGACGGCCGCGTCCCTGGCCGAGGCGGCGGCGGGTGAGGCCGACCTGGAGGGAGCGCGCCTCTCGATCGCCGGCCAGCTCGCCAAGGTGTACTTTGGCGTCGTCGAGGCGGTGCAGCAGGTGGAACTTCTGGAGCGGACGCTGGCGAGCCGCGAACGCACGCGCGACCGGGTCGTGGCCCGCTACCGGCGCGGCGTCGCGACCGCGCTCGAGGTGCGGCAGGCGCGCGCACAGATCGCCGCGGTGGAGGCCTCGCTGGCGGCGCAGCAGCAGGCGCTCGACGGCCTGCGTCGGCAGATGGAGGTTCTGCTGGGGCGCTATCCGGCCGGGGAGATCGAGGCGGCTCCGGGCCTGCCGGCGCTGCCGGGGCTGCCCTCGACGGGCGTGCCGGCGGACCTGCTGGCGCGACGACCCGACCTGCGAGCGGCGGAGTACCGTGCGATCGCTTCGTCGCAGCGGATTCGCGCTGCCCGCCGTTCGCTGTACCCGACCTTCCGGCTGGAGGGCTCCTCGGGAACCTCGAGTGGAGAACTCGGCGATCTGCTGGACGGTGACTTCTCGGTATGGAGCCTCGCTGCCGGGCTACTCCAGCCGCTGCTCTCGGGTGGTCGGCTCCGTGCCGGCCTGGACCTGGTGACGGCGGGCCTCGATGCGGCGGAGGCGAACTGGTTGCAAACGGCGCTGGCGGCCTTCGCGGAGGTGGAGTCGGGACTGGCGGCTGAACGGATGCTGGCGGAGCAGACCGAAGCGCTGCAGCGCGCGGCGACCGAGAGCCGGGAGGCGGAACGGCTGGCCGAGGGCCGGTACCGCCAGGGCCTGGTGGGCTATCTGCAGGTGCTGGACAGTCAGCGGACGTCGTTCGAGTCGGAACGGCAGCTGCTTGCCGCCCGCCGCCAGCAGCTCGAGTCGCGGACGGATCTGATCCTGGCCCTTGGGGGTGGCCTCGATCGCGAGGCGGCCGGTCTGGCCGCCGCCGGCGGGGGCTGATCGTGTCGAAGAAGCTCCTGCCGCTCCTGGTCCTGGCGGCAGCTGCCGCTGTGGTCGTGGTCCTCCTGAGGACCCGGCCGGTAGTGGAAACCGCGCCGCGGGAGATCGCTCCCCCTCCGGTTCGTGTCGTGGCCGTCCAGCCGACATCGGTCGAACTGCGGGTGCGTTCCCAGGGGTCCGTGGTTCCAGTGACGGAGGCGGACCTGGTCTCTGAGGTCGCCGGCAGCATCGTCTGGACGGCCGAGAGCTTCGAGGTCGGCGGTTTCTTCGACGCCGGCGACGTGCTGCTCCGTCTCGACCGGCGTGACTACGAATTGGCGCTCGCAAGCGCCCGCGCGTCGGTCGCACAGGCACGGGTCGCGCTGACGCGGGAGGAGGCGGAGGCCGAAGTCGCCCGCGAGGAGTGGGAGGATCTGGGCGAGCCGGGCGAGCCGGGTCCGCTGGTGCTTCGAGAGCCCCAACTGGAGGAGGCGAGAGCGCGCGTCGAAGCGGCCGAAGCAAGCGAGGCGCGGGCCGAACTGGATCTGTCGCGAACAGCGATCCGCGCACCGTTCGCGGGGCGGCTGCGCGCCAAGCGGGTCGACCGCGGCGAGTTCGTGAACCGTGGCGTACCGCTGGCGACGATCTACTCCGTGGACGCGGCCGAAGTCACGCTGCCCGTGCCGGACTCGGAGCTCGCCTTCCTGGAACTTCCCCTGGGCTCCGAGCTCGGGGGCGCCGGACCGCGAGTGATCCTGCAGGCGGAGTTCGCAGGCGGCCGGCACGAATGGGAAGCCCGGGTCGTCCGGGTGGGCGGCGAGATCGACCCGGCGACGCGCATGGTGAACCTGATCGCTCGCGTGCAGGACCCGTACCGGGCTGCCTCCGGGCTGCCTCCGCTGTCGGTCGGCCTGTTCGTCGATGCGGAGATCGTCGGCCGTTCGGTCGATTCGGTGTTCGAGGTGCCGCGCGGCGCGCTGGTGGGAGCGGACCGGCTGTGGTTTGTGGAGGACGGTCGACTGATGCTGCGTGGCGTCGAGATTCTGCGGTCGGACCCGGACGTCGCGATCGTCTCCGGCGGTCTCGCGAGCGGCGATCTGGTCAGCTTGACGATCCTTGAAACGGCCGTGGACGGGATGTTGGTGACGCCGGAGGTCGTCACACCGGAGGCGGCGGCACCGGAACCCGCGACGCCGGAGTCGGTGGTGGCAGAGCCAGCGGCACCGGCAGAGAGGCCGGCGGCTGCGGCCGGCGAGCGGGCAACGCTCGCTGCTATCGAGCTGGACTACGGTACGGAGTTCGTCGACGTGCTGCTCCGTACCGGCGGTGAACCCGCTTACCGCACGTTCTGGTTGGACGATCCGCCGCGCTATGTCGTCGATCTTGCGGATTGCGTCATGCGGGCCGCCATTACCCGGGTCGCGGTGGACCCGGCCGACGACGGAAGTGGTACCGGCGGCTCGCCGGCGCGCTCGGTCCGCGTCGCCCAGTTCCGGGGCGGGTCGGACCCGATCACCCGGGTCGTCATCGACGGCGCGGTCAGGGATGAAGTCGAGCCGATCGGGGACGCTGCCGGCCTTCGGCTGCGTCTGCGCCGGGGCGCGCTGTGAGCGGCGTGATCGCCTGGTTCGCCCGCAACGGCGTGGCGGCGAACCTGTTGATGGTCTTCATCGTGGCCAGCGGTGTCTTCGCCCTGATCGGCATGCCGATTGAGGTCTTCCCGAGCATGGAGACGGAGAGCATCACGGTGACCGTGCCGTACCTGGGCGCGGCGCCGGAAGAGGTCGAGCAGGGCGTCTGCCTCCGCGTCGAGGAGGCAGTGCAGGACCTGGAGGGCGTCGACACGGTCCGGGCCACGGCGGCGGAGGGCGTTGGCACCGTAGTGATCGAGCTGGAGAGCGGCGCCGACAACCGCAAGGTCCTGGACGAGGTCAAGTCGCGTGTCGACGCGATCACGACCTTTCCCGAGGAGACCGAGAAGCCGATCATCCAGGAGGCGCTCATCCGTCGCCGCGTGATCACCGTGGCGATCTACGGCGACGTCGACGAGCGGGCGCTCAAGGCGGTCGCCGAGGAGGTCCGCGAGGGGCTGTCCGATCTTCCCGGTATCAGCCAGGTGGAACTCGACGCGGTACGTCCCTACGAGATCTCGATCGAGGTCTCGGAGGACACTCTCCGGCAGTACGGTCTCACCTTCGACGAAGTCGTGATGGCGGTCCGGCGTTCGTCGCTCGACCTGCCGGGCGGCGCGGTCCGGGCGCGCGAGGGCGAGATCCTCCTGCGGACGATGGGCCAGGCCTACCGGGGCGCCGAGTACGGCGACATCGTGCTGCGAGCTCGCCCCGACGGCAGCCGTCTGCTCCTGGACGACATCGCTGAGGTGACCGACGGCTTCGCCGAGACGGACGTGACGTCGCGTTTCGACGGTCAACCTGTGGCCCTGGTCCAGGTCTACCGGGTCGGCGACCAGAGCGCGCTGCGCCTTGCCCGCCAGGTCAAGGCGTACGTCGCCGAGCGGTCGGCGGCCCTGCCGCCGGGCCTGCAGATGACGACCTGGCTCGACGACACGGTGCCCCTGCAGGACCGGCTGCGGGTTCTGCTCGAGAGCGGCCGCCTGGGGCTCGTGCTCGTCTTCCTCGTGCTGGCCCTGTTCCTGAAGTTCCGGCTGGCCCTGTGGGTGTCGGTCGGCATCGCGGTTTCCTTCACGGGCGCGATCGCGGTTCTGCCGTACGTCGATGTGACGATCAACGTGATGTCGCTGTTCGCCTTCCTGCTCGTGCTCGGCATCGTGGTCGACGACGCGATCGTGGTCGGAGAGAACATCTACCGTCACTTCGAGATGGGCAAGTCGGGAATGCGCGCGGCGGTCGACGGTGCGCGCCAGGTCGCGACGCCGGTCACGTTTTCGATCCTCACCACCGTGGCCGCCTTCACGCCGCTCATCTACTCCGTCGAGGGCCCCTCCGGAGCCATTGCGCGAACCATTCCCCTGGTCGTCATCGGGTGCCTGGCGTTCTCGCTGATCGAGTCCATGTTCGTGCTGCCGAACCACCTCTCGCACCTGACCCACCGGCACGAGGAGGGGCAGTCCCGCAATGTCGTGTGGGGCTGGTCTCTGTTCCAGGGCTTCTTCAGCAAGCGGATGAAGTGGGTGATCGAACGCGGCTACCGGCCGCTCATCGAACGGGCGATCGAGTGGCGGTACTCGACGATCGCCATCGCGGTCGCGGTGCTGGTGATCACGGCCGGTTACATCTTCTCGGGCCGGATGAAGTTCGAGTTCTTCCCGGACGTGGAGGCCGACAACGCGGTCGTGTTGCTGACCATGCCGCAGGGGACGCCGGCGGAGACGACCCTGGCGGCGGTGGAACGCATCGAGGCGGCGGCCTCCGTCCTCGAGGAGGAACTGCGGCTGGAGGGTCACGACGTGTTCCGCCACGTCATGGCGACGGTCGGCGCGCAGCCCTACGCCGCCCTGGTCCAGGCGAGCGGGCCAACGGCCAACTTCCAGGTCGAGGTCGCGGCGCCGCATCAGGGCGAGGTGAACATCGAACTCATGTCGTCCCAGGAAAGGACGATTCGGGCCTCGGAGGTCACCCGCCGGTGGCGCGAGAAGGTGGGCACCGTGGCGGATGCGGTCCGGGTCGAGTACACCTCGAGCCTCGTCAGTTTCGGCGCCGCGGTCGATGTGGAGCTGACCGGAAGGAACCTGGAGCAGCTTCGGGCCGCGGGGGAGGAGATCAAGGCCCGCCTGGCCGACTATCCCGGCGTGTTCGACATCTCGGACTCGTTCAGGGCCGGCAAGCGGGAGATCCGTCTGGAGCTCGACCCTCGCGCCGAATCCCTTGGGTTGAGCCTCGAGGCCCTGGGGCGCCAGGTCCGCCAGGGCTTCTACGGCGCCGAGGCGCAGCGGATCCAGCGCGGACGCGACGATGTGCGGGTCATGGTGCGGTATCCGGTGGAGGAACGGGAAACCCTGGCGTCTCTCGAGGACATGCGGATCCGGACGCCGGCCGGGGCCGAGGTCCCGTTCTCCCTCGCCGGCCGCGCCGAGTTCGGCCGCGGCTTCGCGACGATCCAGCGCCTGGACCGGCGGCGCGTGCTGAACATCACGGCGGATGTCGATCCGGCGATCGTGACGGCCAACGAAGTTGTCGCCGATCTCGAAGCCAGCGTGCTTCCCGAGATTCTGGCCGGCTACCCCGGGATCAGCTCTTCGTTCGCCGGGGAACAGGAGGAGCAGCGCCAGACCTTCGAGGGGTTGTTCGAGGCGCTGGGCGTGGCTCTGATCGTGATCTACGGTCTGCTGGCCATCCCGTTCCGCTCCTACCTGCAGCCGATGATCGTGATGAGCGCGATCCCGTTCGGCCTGATCGGCGCCGTGATCGGCCACCGGTTGGTCGGGCTCAACCTGACCATGCTGTCGCTGCTGGGCCTGATCGCCCTGACGGGCGTCGTGGTCAACGATTCCCTGGTCATGGTCGACTTCATCAACCGGCGCGTGGCGGCGGGCATGAAGGTGCATGAGGCGATCCGTGACGCGGGCGCCGCGCGTTTCCGTCCGATCGTGCTGACGTCGCTGACCACCTTCGTCGGGTTGCTGCCGCTCCTGCTGGAGCGGAGCTTCCAGGCGCAGTTCCTGGTGCCGATGGCCGTCTCGCTCGCCTTCGGCGTCCTGTTCGCGACAGCCATCACGCTGGTGCTCGTGCCGTCGCTCTACGCGATCCTGAACGACTTCCGGTCCCAGGTCACCGTTCAACGGCGGAAGCAGCCCGCCGAGACCCAGGCTGGCGGCGCGACGGATGCCGTGCTCGATGCGGTCTGAGGACAGGGGCTCGAGCGCAAGGCGCTCGGCGGTTACGTTCTTCCTGGCAGCCCTCCTGCTGCTCGCCTGTGCGCCCCAGCAGGTCCAGTACGACCTCGTGCTTCGCGGCGGCCGCGTGATGGACCCGGAATCGGGTCTCGACGCCGTGATGGATGTGGGGATCACCGGGGTGGAGATCCGGTCGATCTCGGAAGGCCCGCTGTCGGGCGCCGAGGTGGTGGACGTTTCGGGCCTCGTCGTGGCGCCTGGCTTCATCGACCTGCACGCCCATGGCCACGATCCGTTCAGCCGCGACCTGCAGGTGCGGGACGGGGTGACCGCGGCGTTCGAACTCGAGGGCGGGGCGTACCCGGTCGACGAGTGGTATGAGGAACGGGAGGGCTCCTGGCGGATCCACTTCGGCGCTACGGTTGCCTACGGCGCCGCGCGGGTGCTGGCCTTCAGAGAGGACGAGCGCGCGGCGACCTACGAGCCGGCGAGTGCGGAACAGATCGAGGCGATCCAGGAGACGCTGAAGGACGGCCTGGCCGAGGGCGCCCTGGGTGTCGGCCTGCCGCTCCAGTACCAGCCGGGCGCCTCGAGGTCCGAGATCTTCCGCATGTTCCAGACGGCGGCGGAGGCGGGGGTGACCGTCTTCTCCCACATTCGCTACGCGGGCGTGGTGGAGCCGGAGAGTTCGATCGCCGCCGTCCAGGAGATGATCGCCGACGCGGCCGGCTCCGGCGGTTCGGTCCACATCGTCCACATCGGTTCGAGCGGGTTGGCGCAGATGCCGACCGTCATCGAGATGATCGACCGGGCGGCCGCCGGGGGCGTCGACGTGACCACCGAGGTCTATCCCTACACCGCGGCCTCGACCGACATCCGGGCCGCGATCTTCGATCCCGGCTGGCGGGAACGGCTGGCCGCGGACTACGGCGACATCGAGTGGGTGGCCACCGGCGAGCGCCTGGACGAGGCCGGTTTCAACGAGCGACGGGCCCTTCCCGCGTCCGAGGAGGCGACGATCATCGCGCACATCATCCCGGAGCGGGAACTCGGCGACGCGATCGCGCATCCAGCCGTGATGATCGCGAGCGACGGCGTCGGCTACATCGACGGCCGGGCCCATCCCCGCGGCGCCGGCACCTTCGCCCGCGTGCTCGGCCGCTACTCGCGTGACGAGGGTCGGCTCAGCCTGATGGAGGCGATCCGCAAGATGACCCTGGCGCCGGCCCGCCGGCTCCAGGAAGTGGCGCCGGCGATGCGGAGGAAGGGCCGCCTGAGCGTCGGCGCAGACGCCGACATCACGGTCTTCGACCCGGAGACCGTGATCGACCGGGCCACCTTCGCCGAACCCGCCTTGCCCTCGGCGGGTATTCCGCACGTGCTGGTGGACGGTGTGTTCGTCGTCCGCGACGGAGAGCTGGTCGAGGATGCGCTGCCGGGTCGGGCGATCAGGTCAGGCGTCGTCGACGTGGACTGAGTTCACTGACCAAAGCGCGCCTCCCGCTTCTCCATGAACGCCCTCACGGCCTCCTTGTGGTCCGCCGTCCGCACCGAGCGGACCATCCCCTCCGCCTCGATGGCGAGCGACTCCCGCAGACTCCCGAGCACGGCTCGGTTCACGTTCCGCTTCATGTAGCCGAGCGCCGCCCGGGGTCCGTTCGCCAGCTCCAGCGCGAGGCCCCGCGCCTCGGTCGCCAAGTCGTCGAAGGGCACGATGCGATTGACGATTCCGAGCTTGAGGCACTCCTCGGCGGTGATGCGGCGGCCGGTCATCAGGAGTTCTTTCGCCACCGCGGGACCCACGAGGCGGGTCAAAAACCAGCTCGATCCGTAGTCGCCGGACAGCCCGATGCGCCGGAAGGCGGTCGTAACGAAGGTGTCGTCGGCCATGACACGGAGGTCGGCGGCGAGTGCGATGGAGAGGCCGGCGCCGGCGGCAGGTCCGGGCAGGGCGGCGACGATCGGCTTGTCCAGTTCCGCCATCCGCAACGTCAGCGACTCCTGCTTCTCGATCAGAGAAGCCACGGCTTCGTCGACCGTTGGCGGCGCCTTCGGCGCTTCATCGCCCTTCCCCCGGTTCGACCCCATGCCTGAGACGTCGCCGCCGGCGCAGAACGCCCGGCCGGCGCCGGTCAGCAGGATCGCGCCACAGCGCTCGTCCGCTTCGAGGGTCAGCAGGATGCTGCGTAGCGCCGGCGTCAGGATGTCGCCCAGGGCGTTTCGCTTCTCGGGCTTGTTTAGCGTCACCGTGGCGACACCGTCCTCGAGGTCGCAGAGGAGTTCGCTCGTGCCGGTGTCGATCGTGATCATCACTACGCCTCCTGGAATGGCCGCAGGTCGAATTCGCCAGCCACGATACCCGCGCCCGTGCCGACCCGGCAGGTGTGGATCTCCGGCGGCCGCCCGAAGCGGCGCTCGAAGGCTGCCGCGGTGCGCTCGCGTACATGACGGGCCGCGGCTTCGCTGGTGATCGCGGTCACGCAGCCGCCGAAGCCGGCGCCGGTGAGGCGGGCACCGTAACAACCTTCGGCGCCGGCGGCGGCTTCCTGGAGAACGTCGAGTTCCTCGATGCTGACGTCGTAGTCGTTGCGGGAGCTGCGGTGGGACTGGGCCATCAGATCGCCGAGCGCGTGCAGGTCGCCTTGCCGCAGCGCTTCGGCGCCATCGAGGACGCGGCGGCACTCGGTGACCACGTGGCGGGCACGGCGGTCGAGCGGCGATTCGAGTACGTGGCGCAGCCGGTCGAGGTTGGCCGGTTCCAGGTCGCGGAGCGTGGAGAGCTCCGGCAGATGGGGCCTCAGCAGGTCGGCGGCGCGGAAGCACTCGGACTTCCGGTCGTTGAAGCCGGTGCCGGAGGCGAGGGCACGGCGGACGCCGGTGTCCGCGACCAGGAAGACGAGACCTTCAGGCGTCGGGATCAGCTCGTGCTCGAGCGACCGGCAGTCGAGCAACAGGGCGTGTCCCTCGCGGCCGTGGACGGAGGCGAACTGGTCCATGATTCCGGACTGGACGCCGACGTACTCGTTCTCGACCGTTCTGCCGACCTGGGCTCGGTCAAGGCCGGAGAGCTGGAAGCCGGCGAGCTGCTCCCAGGCGACGAGGAACGCCATCTCGACGGCCGCCGAGGAGCTGACCCCGGCGCCGATCGGCAGGTCGCCGCCGAAGACGGCTTCGATCGGCGGCACTTCGATCTCTCGCTGGCCGAGCGCCCAGGCCAGCCCCTGCGGGTAGTCGACCCAGGACGACGGCGTGCCGCGTTCCGTGACCGGCGGCGCGGGCTGGACGGCGTCGAAGGCGGCCTCTTCTGCGAGGTCCAGGGCCGCCAGCCGGGTCTCCGCGCCGCGCGCCCGCCGAGCCGCGACCCAGACCGCGCGGTCGATCGCCGCCGGCAACACCCAGCCCTCGCTGTAGTCGACATGCGCACCCAGGAGGTTGGCCCTGCCGGGCGCGCGGGCGATGACGTCGGGCTCGGTGCCGAAGCGTTTCCGGAACGCGTCGACGAGATCGCCGGCCTTCACGCGGGAGTCTCTTCCGTCAGGCCAGGAGGTGGTACATGTCGGTGCGGCGCTTCGCCGGGTCGTCGTGCCAGTCGCCGTAGAGCTCCCAGCACGGACCGGCGAGGACGAGGTTCTGCTCGGCGCACCATTGGTGGATCGCCTGGTGGACGCCCGGGATCTCGCTGTAGTCGCCGTGGAGCACGGCGTGGGCGCACCGGCCTGCCGGCGTCGCCGAGCGGACGAGGCCCTCCGCCGCCTGGGTCGAGGCGGGCACCTGGACGCCGACGTCGACTTCCATCTGACCGCCGCTGACGTCCCGGTAGAACCAGACGTTCTGACCGGCGCCCTCGACGCCGTGTTCCCGCACGAAGGCGCCGACCCGCTCCATCAGGGGCAGGAGCTTGGCGGGAACCTCGGTGAAGGTGGCGCTGGTGCGCGCGGCCAGCAGGGGCTCTTCCTCGACGGTGACGATCGAGATCTCGGTCATTGGTTGTCCTCGACAGGCGGCCAGGGATTAACGAGGTGAACGTCGGCCAGCTTGAAGTCCTGGACGTTTCGTGTTGCCAACATAGCGTCGCGAGAGTGGGCAATAGCCGCAATCTGGCCGTCCGCCTGCGAGATCGGCCGTCCTGCTCTTCGGCAGCGGGCGGCGATCCTTGCATAGGCCCTCGCGGCTTCCGTGTCGAAGGGAAGGATGCGGCCCGCGAACAAGTCGCCGAACGCCTGATCGGCGGCTCGGGCGAGTAGCCGGCGTCGCCGGCCCTCAGGCAGGAACGCTATTCCCGCGCGGATCTCGGCTTCGGTCACGGCGGTCACGAACAGGCTGCGCCTGAACTGGCTGTCCAGCCAAGCGAGGACGATCGGCTGCGGCTTGGGCCGCATGAACTCCGACACGACGTTCGTGTCCACGATGACCGTCGTGGGGGAGTCAGTCGAAGCGGGGTGGTTCACGCATGGGCTCCCTTGGCGGCAGCTCCAGCTCCACGCCGCCAAGGGGCTTGAAGAGCTCGTGGATCGCCGTCCCCAGTCCCTTTTCGGGCTCGGCGTCTCGCTGAACGGCCTCGCGCAGAATCAACCGGACCTCTTCTTCCATCGACCGGCCGTTGTCGGCCGCGCGCACCCGGAGACGCTTCTTCACTCCCTCGTCGAGGTTTCTGACAGTGATGCTAGCCACGGGACGACGCCTCCAGTACGCCTCGGAGAGTACATGGTGATTGCATTGCAATCAAGAGCGATCAAGAGTCGTCGAGGATGGCCGCCGCTCGCAGCAGAAGGTCCTGCGACTCTCGCAGGCCGCCCTCGCGGCTGGTGGCGAGCCAGACGTCGGAGAGGTCGCCGGCGATGTCGCGGAGGTCGGCGCCGAGGGCGGCGCGAACCTTCGGTGGGAGCTGGCCGGCTCGCAAGCCGCGGCCGGCGGCAAGGCGTGCGACGCCCAACTGGCAGCACCACGTCATCATCCGGCAGGTCCAGTCCAGCGCGGCATGGCTCGGGTCGCTCTCGACCCGGTCCAACCGGTCCCTGGCGGCGGCCAGCCGGGCGTACGTCCGTTGCAGCGTGGCCATGGTGAGCCGCCGGAAGCGCCGGTGGGTGAGGTCATCGTCGACGAACCGGAGAAGGTAGAAGAGAGCGGTGCCGTTGATCACCGGGCCGCCGCAGTCCAGGTCGATGGCGCCGAGGTCGACTACGGTGCGCGCCAGCGTCTTGTCTCCGTCGTAGACCAGGCGGACCGCGTGGTCGAGCCAGGCTTCCTCGGTCCGCTCGGGGCCGCTTGCCGCTTCGCGCGCCGCCTCGACCGACCAGGCGAAACCGGCACCGATGGAAAGCGGCAGCTCGGCGATCGGTGGCGGCTGTAGGTGTCCGTGGTCGCCCCAGTCGGTGATGAGAAGACCCTGGGCGCCGGCCTCCGAACCCGCCGTTGCGGCGAGGGCCAGGTTGCCGACGGCGTTCTGCAGCCGGCCGCCGAAGCTGTGCCAACTGCTGGTCCCCGGGCACACCCAGAACTCTCTACCCGAGGCGGCCAGCCGGGCGCACTGGTCCTTGAACGGGTGGCGCGCCTCGTAGCCCCAGCACAGCGCGACCGCGTCTTCCGGGACCTGGTCGATCACTTCGGGGTGCTCGAGGATGATGTCGCCCCAGAAGAGCATCTGCCGGTCGCGCTCGGTGACGAGATCGTGGACCTGGCGCAGGAAGTCGAGGTACACGGCCGCCTTGCCCCGCTCTTCGCACGCCTCGGCGGAGTGCCCGCGGCCCAGGTCGAACGTCTCGTCCAGGCCGACGTTGAAGCGCCGGCTGCCGAAGTGGGGAAGCAGTTCGTCGTAGAGGCCCGTGAGCAACTCGAGGACGCGTGGGTCGGTGGCGCACAGGCTGAACGGCTCCGGGTCGATGGAGAAGGGGTGCTGGAAGCCCTCGGGCACTTCTGCCAGCGGCCGGTATCGGTCGTGGATCAGCCAGCGGTGGAAGTGGCCGAAGCTGTTCTGGTTCGGCGTCAGTTCGATGAACCGCTCCCGGCACCAGGCGTCGAGCTCCCGGATCTCGCCGGCGGTGAACGGCGAGGCATCGCGCCAGACCTCCTCGTGATCCGCGTAGGCGTAGGTGTGTTCGACGTAGAGCTGGAGGTGGTTGATCTTCCATTCCGCGAGCCGGTCGACGAGTCGTTCGAGGTAGTCCATGCGCGGCACGCGGTTCCGGCTGACGTCGAGCATCGCGCCGCGTATGGGGAAGTCCGGCCGGTCCTCGATCTGGACCGCCTGCACTTCGAATCCGGCGGCCGCCGGCCGGCCGCGCGAGTTGAGCCACTGCTTCAGGGTGGTCGCTGCCCGGAACGCGCCAGTCGGCGTTGCGGCCTCGATGGCGATGCCGTTCCGACCTGCCCGCAGGCGATAGCTCTCATCGGTCGGAACGTCGACCGGGGGAGCCCCCTCCGCGCCTGGCGAGTCGACCGCGACGCGGCACGCGACGCCGGCACCCACCCCGTTCCCGTCACAGGCAGGGAGGAGATGCGACCCCGTGATTGCCAACGCGCGCCGCAGGCCCGCGAGCGCGAACTCCAGTTCCTCCGAGACCTCCGCCTGTTCCGCCCCCGCCGCGGTCACATGGAGCGCAAACGGCGCGCCCGGCGGCAGGACGAGGGGATCGGCGGCGTCAAGGACCTCGACCCGCCGCGGCGGCGGCCAGAGACTCACGGGGCGGCGGCTCAGGTCTCCCGAACCTGGATGTCGACGCCGGTCGGGCTGGTGTGGCGCCCGCCGCCCGCGGCCGAAGTCCACGCGAGATGGTCGATCGCCCGGCCCGCGGTTGGTTCCAGTGCGTCGTCCGTCTGCCGGAACAGCACCCGCATCGTGCCGTAGTTGACGGCGAGCAGGATGTCCTTGAAGGTCTCGGCCGGACCGGGGACGTGTTCCAGCAGCCAGGAGCGGTCCTCCTCGCAGTCCGGTCCCAGGATGTGGACGTGGTGGAAGCCCGGATGGGTCGCGTCCTCGAGGAGCTCGATCTTCGCACCCCAGGGATCCGTCACGAAGGAGATGTAGAGCTTCGCCGGCCCGAAGTGCCGGGGTTCCCAGAACTCCGTAGCTCCGTCGGCGAGCATCGCGGCGTGAAGGTCGTCCAGGTTGTCGACGGACCAGCCCGAGTGGTCGAGTCCGGTGCCGATGCTGGGTCCTGGGGCCTCGGCGCCGCGCCAGTGGAGGACCGCCGTGCCGTTGCCTGCCCGGAAGCGGGCGCCGGCGCCGGCGAAGCCTTCCAGGAGTTCACCGCCGAAGTGCCGCGCGTACCAGTCGGCCGCCGCGGCGGGATCGGAGGCGTTCAGCGCGAGGCGGTCGAATCGGCAGGTATCGGTCATGGGGGTGAGTTCCTCGGACTTCGGTTTGGACGGAGATGGAAGGGCGGTGATTGTGTCACCGATCGCCGGTGCCGCGCGGGTCTTGGTCGATCGGGCGTAAGCTGTGTCCCGTGAGAAGGATGCGGGGCGCCGGCCCGCCATGACCAAGCCGGCCGAAGACCGCGAGGCGCTCTCCGGGGTCGTCGAGCGGGTCGTCTTCCACAATGAGGAGAACGGATTCGCGGTGCTTCGCGTCCGGGTACGGGGCAGCTTCCAGCCGGCGACGGTGGTGGGCCGACTGCCCCTCGTCTCGCAGGGCGAGACGATCCGGGCCTCCGGCGCCTGGAAGAACGATCCGAACCACGGCGTCCAGTTTCGGGCCGACCGGCTCGCCGTGTCGCCGCCGGACTCACTCGACGGGATCCGGCGCTACCTCGGATCGGGAAGGGTGCATGGCGTTGGGCCGAAGATGGCGAAACGCCTGGTGAAGGCGTTTGGCGAAGACGTCTTTGAGGTCATCGAGAACGAGCCGGAGCGCCTGAAGGAGGTTCCGGGTATCGGCCCGAAGCGCGCGAAGCGCCTGAGCGAGGGCTTCAAGGATCAGAAGGCGGTGCGGGAGATCATGGTGTTCCTGCAGACGCACGGTCTCGGCTCCTCGCGGGCCGCTCGCATCTACCGGACCTATGGAGCTGACGCCGCGACCTTGCTCACCGAGGACCCGTACCGGCTGGCGCGGGACATCCGGGGGATCGGTTTCCGGATCGCCGACAGCATCGGTGCGAGTCTGGGCAAGGACCGCGAGGGCCTGCCGCGGGCGCGCGCTGGACTCGGCTACACGCTGGAACAGGCGCGGGGCGCCGGACACTGCGGCCTGCCCCGGGACGAACTCCTCGAGCAGGCGCAGGAGCTGTTGAAGATCCCGCAGGAGATCCTCGTCACGGCCCTGGGGGACGAACTCGAAGCGGGGCGGCTGGCGGCGACCCGTCTGGGCGGCGAAGAGGCGATCTTCCTGCCGCACCTGCTGTCGGCAGAGCGGGCCATTGCCCGCCGGCTGGGCGAACTCCTCCGGGCCGAGCCGCCGCCGTGGGCGGACATCGATGCCGCGAAGGCACTGGCCTGGGTGGAGAGACGGCTGGAAGTGACGCTTGCGCCGACCCAGCGCGCGGCCGTCGAAATCTGCCTCAGGTCGAGAGTGACCGTGATTACCGGAGGTCCCGGTGTCGGCAAGACGACCCTGGTCAACGCGGTGCTGCGGATCCTGCGCGCCCGTGACGTCCACTGCGCTCTCTGCGCCCCGACCGGGCGTGCGGCCAAGCGGCTCAGCGAGAGCACCGGCCACACGGCGAAGACGATCCACCGGTTGCTCGAGATCGATCCGTCGAACGGCAAGTTCCGCCGCAGCCGCTACCGTCCGATCGACTGCGGTCTGCTGATTGTCGACGAGGCGTCCATGGTCGACGTGGAACTGATGGCGTCGCTGCTCCAGGCGCTGCCGGCGGAGGGCTCGCTCCTCCTGATCGGCGACGCGGACCAGTTGCCCTCGGTCGGTCCGGGCCAGGTGCTGCGCGACCTGATCGATTCCGGCGCCGTGCCGGTTGCGCGGCTCCGGGAGATCTTCCGCCAGGCCGACAACAGCCGGATCGTCCGCAACGCCCACCGGGTGAACCGGGGCTACCTGCCCGAGCTGGAGCCTGTGCGGGACGAACTGAGCGACTTCTACTTCGTGCCGGCCGAAGATGCCGAGGACGGCCAGCGCAAGGTCGTGGAGATCGTCGCCGGGCGCATCGGCCGCCGCTTCGGTCTGGATCCGGTCCGGGACGTCCAGGTCCTGTCGCCGATGAACCGCGGTCCCCTCGGCGTCCGCACGCTGAACGTCACACTGCAGGCGGTGCTGAACCCCGCGCCGGAGTCAGGCGCCGTCGAGGTCGAGCGCTTCGGCTGGAAGTACCGTGCCGGTGACAAGGTGATGCAGACCGACAACGACTACGACAAGGACGTGTTCAACGGCGACCTCGGCCGGATCCGGTCGATCGATCCGGGCGCGGAGAAGATGACCATCGTCTTCGATGGCCGTCCGGTCGACTACCGATTCAGCGACCTCGACCGGCTCATGCTGGCCTACGCGGTCACGGTCCACAAGTCGCAGGGCTCCGAGTACCCGGCGGTCGTCGTGCCGATCTCGACCCACCACTACGTGATGCTCCGCCGCAACCTGCTGTACACGGCGATCACACGCGGCCGCCGCCTGGTCGTCATCGTCGGCCAGAAGTGGGCTCTCCAGAAGGCCGTCGAAGAGGCTTCCGACATGCGTCGCTATTCGACTCTCCGCGAACAACTGGCGGAGCTGGCTCGGTCGGGCTGAGAGTGGCGCCAGCAGATGCCGCCTTGGGCGGATGCCGGCCAGAAGGCCGGCGCACCGACTGCGACAGCGTTTCCCGCTAACCGTCAGCCGCCTGCTCGCGCGGCAACCGGATCTCGCTGACGAGGCGCTGCACGTCGGCCGGCGGCGGTTTGGTGAAGCGGCTGACAATGAGGGCCAGAGCGAAGTTGATCAGCATGCCGACGGCGCCGATGCCCTCGGGGCTGATGCCGAACAGCCAGTCGTCGGCGGTCGCTTCAGGCCGGATCAGGCGGAAGTAGACGATGTAGGCGCCGGTGAACAGGATGCCGCTGCTCATGCCGGCGATCGCGCCCTCCTTCGTCGTGGTGCGGGTGAAGATGCCGAGCACCAGGACGGGGAAGAAGCTGGACGCGGCGAGGCCGAAGGCGAAGGCGACCACCTGGGCGACGAAGCCGGGCGGCGAGATGCCGAAGTAGGCGGCCACGACCACTGCGACGGAAGCGGTCACGCGTGCGAGCAGGAGTTCCCTGCGCGAACTCATGTCCTTCCACAGGATCGATTTGCCGATGTCGTGAGAGATGGCCGATGCGATGACGAGCAGGAGCCCGGCAGCGGTCGACAGCGCGGCCGCGAGTCCGCCGGCGGCGACCAGGGCGACGACCCACGCCGGCAGTTCGGCGATCTCCGGGTTGGCGAGGACCATGATGTCCTGGTCCACCGTCAGTTCGTTGGCCCCGTCGGACATGTCGATCACGCCGTCGGCGTCCTGGTCGTCGAAGGAGATCAGGCCGGTCGTCTCCCAGCTCCTGAACCACTCCGGCACCTCGCTGTAGCTCGTGTTGTGGAGGGTCGAGATCAGGTTTACGCGGGCGAAGGCGGCGACGGCGGGCGCCGTGGTGTAGAGCAGGCCGATGAAGACCAGCGCCCAGAGCGCGCTCCAGCGGGCCGCGCGGGCGCTGCGTACGGTGTAGAAGCGGACCAGCACATGGGGGAGTCCGGCGGTACCGACCATCAGCGCCAGCGCGATCGCGGTGACGTCGATCATGCTCTTCTTGCCCGGCACGAAAGCTGCCGTGTACTCGGGCAGCCGGAGTTCCCGGTGCAGCGCGTCCAGCGCCTCGAGCAGGAAGACGCCGGCCTGCTGGCCTTCCTGGACCGTGCCGCCGAACCCGAGCTGCGGGATCGGGTTCCCGGTGATCTTCCACGAGATGGCCGCCGCCGGAATGAGAAACGCGACGATCAGGACGCAGTACTGGGCGACCTGGGTGTAGGTGATGCCTCGCATGCCGCCCAGCACGGCGTAGAAGAAGACGATGACCACGCCGATGATCACGCCCCAGTGGATCTCGACCTCCAGGAAGCGCGAGAAGACAACCCCGACGCCGCGCATCTGGCCGGCGATGTAGGTGAACGAGACGAAGATCGTGCAGCCGGCCGCCACCAGCCGGGCGGCGTCGGAGTAGTAGCGGTCGCCGACGAACTCGGAGGTCGTGAACTTGCCGTACTTGCGAAGGTAAGGGGCGAGCAGGAGAGCCAGCAGGACGTAGCCGCCGGTCCAGCCCATCAGGTAGATGGTGCCGGTGTAGCCCATGAAGGAGATCAGGCCCGCCATCGAGATGAAGGAGGCCGCGCTCATCCAGTCGGCGCCGGTCGCCATGCCGTTGGCCACCGCGGGAACGCCGCGTCCGGCGACGTAGAAGCCCGAAGTCGTCCTGACGCGGCTCCACCAGGCGATGCCGATGTACAGCGCGAAGGTCGCGGTGACGATCAGGTAGGTCCAGGCCTGAACGTTCATCGGCTATGGGCCCTCCGTCGTCATTCCCGTGCGGTCTGTGCGGCGTCGGACGGGTCGATCGCTCAGTCGACGCCGTAGCGGCGGTCGAGGCGGTCCATGACCGCGGCATAGACCAGGATCAGGACGACGAAGACGTAGATCGATCCCTGGTGTGCGAACCAGAATCCGAGAGGAAAGCCTCCTACGCGGGCGGCGTTCAGCGGCTCGACGAGGAAGATGCCCAGGACGTAGGAGCAGATGAACCAGACGGCGAGCAGGATCGCCATCAGCCGCAGGTTCGCCCGCCAGTAGGCGGCAGGATCAGCTTGTTCGCTCAAGAGCGGGCATAGTACACCGTCACTCAACCTCTAGCGCCGCCAAACCTGTCGCAGACTCCATCCAAGGGTCCACTGCGCCCCTGGGGCGAACGACTCCATAGTCGAAGGCCCCTTTTGCGGCGCAGCGCCGCCGAGTCCCATTGCAGACTCCATGTTTGGCCCCAGCCCCCACCTCACTAGCACCTTGCGCCTAGGGACTCACTTCGTTCCGTCCTACGGCGCAAGGCCCTAGACTCACGGCCATGTCCGACCGCGCCATGGGCGCCTTCCTCTACGCCGTATCGTGGCTGGTCCGCCTGCTGCCGGCGGCCGCCTTCGGGCCGGTTTCAGGCCTGCTGGCGCACCTGCGGGGCGTGACGCCGCGGGACGTCCGGTTGATGCGGACGAACCTGGCGGTCGTGCTGGGGCTGTCTCCGGGGTCGCCGGAGGCGCGCGATCTGGAATGGCGCTGCGTGCGGCACCAGATCGTCGCGGCGCTCGAGACGGTGAGGATCAGCTTCGACCGGAAACGGCTCGACGTCACGGCGATGGATGGTTTTGACGAGTTGCGGCAACTGATGACCGAGGTCGAGGGCCACGGCCGCGGCCAGGTGCTGGTCACCGGCCACCTGGGCGCCTGGGAGTTGCTGGCCCAGAGCACCGTCCGCGCCTCCTCGTCGCCGGTCTGCGCGGTGGCCAAGCCGTCCCGCGCCAGGGCGGCGTCCGCGTTCGTGGAGCGGATGCGCGGTCGGGCCGGGGTCCGGGTGATCTGGAGCGGCCGGACCTCCCTGTTGCGAGACATGCTGAGCTGTCTCAACCGGCGGGAGACCCTGATCATGGTCGTCGACCAGAGGCCGGACCAGCGGCGCGGGCCGGAGGTCGACTTCATGGGCCGCCGCACCGAGTTCGTGGGCGGTCCCGCGGCGCTGGCGGCCAAGCGAGACTGCCCGCTGATCGCCGCCTTCTGCATCCGCGAAGGACCCTTCAGCTACCGCCTGGAGAGCGAGATGTTGCGCCGGCCCAGCGGCTCGCGGGATCCGGTGGAACTGTCGCAGCGGATCGCCTCGGCGATCGAACGAAGGGTGCGGGCCCAGCCGGAGCAGTGGATGTGGAACTACCGGCGCTGGAACTACGATCCGGAGGAACTGGCCGAGGTCGGCCTGGGGCCAAACCGGTGAGAGGAACCGAAATGAGGGGGAACACGATGACGACGAATCGACGAAGACGGGGACCTGTGCGATCTTCTCGAGCACATCCGGGCCTCGGAGCGGTTCTGCTCGCGGTGTGCGGAGCGGTCGTGCCGGCGACGGGGCCCGCGCTCGCGGCCGAGCGGCCGAACATCGTCTTCATCCTGATCGACGACCAGCGCTACGACGCGGCGTCCGCGCTCGGCCACGCCTTCCTCGAGACGCCTCACCTCGACCGCCTGATCGAGCGCGGGGTGCTGTTCGAGAACGCCTTCGTGACCACGTCGTTGTGCTCGCCGAGCCGCGCTTCGATCCTCACCGGGCAGTACGCGCACCGCCACGGCGTGCTCGACAATCGCACCCGGCTGGACCCGGCGACGCCGACCTTTCCGCAGGAGCTTCAGCGCGCCGGCTACCGGACCGCCTTCGTCGGCAAGTGGCACATGGGCGGCACGTCGGACGAACCTCGCCCCGGATTCGACCGCTGGGTCTCGTTCCCGGGCCAGGGTCTCTACTACAACCAGACTTTCAACATCGACGGCGAGCGGGTGCCGCGGCAGGGGTACACGACGGACCTGATCACCGACTACGCGCTGGACTTCCTCGGGGCTCGTGCGGGATCCGAAGAGCCCTTCCTGCTCTACGTGTCGCACAAGGCCGTCCATGCGTCGTTCCGGCCGGCGGAACGCCACCTCGGCAGCTACGCCGGCCAGCGCTATCCGCCGCCAGCGACGATGCCGAACCGGCACGACAACTACGAGGGCAAGCCGAACTGGGTCGAGGCGCAGCGCCGGAGCTGGCACGGCGTCGACGGCTTGTACGACAACTCGGTCGACTTCCAGCAGTTCGCTCTCGACTACGCGGAGACGATGCGCGGCGTCGACGACAGCGTGGGCCGGATCGTCGGAGCGCTCGAAGAGCAGAACCTGCTGGAAGAGACGCTGCTCGTGTTCACGTCGGACAACGGTTTCCAGTTCGGCGAACATGGCCTGATCGACAAGCGGACGATGTACGAGGCGTCGATCCGGGTGCCGCTGATCGTGATGGCGCCGTGGCTCGACGGCGGAGCCGGGGGTCTCAAGCGCCCGGAGATGATCGTCAACCTCGACTTCGCGCCCACTTTCCTCGAGGCCGCCGGACTGAATGTTCCTGGAACAGTCCAGGGTCGGTCCTTCTATGGCCTGCTAGCGGCCGGCCCGGGCGCGGAGCGCCAGCCTTGGCGGGACGCCTTTCTCTACGAGTACTTCTGGGAGAGGGCCTTTCCCCAGACGCCGACGGTGCTGGGCGTACGCACCGACCGCTACAAGTTCATGCGCTTTCACGGCGTGTGGGACCGCTACGAGCTGTACGACGTGCAGGTCGATCCGGGTGAACGACGCAACCTTCTGGGTGACTTCATCACGCGCCACGGTGCCGGCAACGTGGAGGCACGGCTCCGGGTGGCGGCCGCGGCCGCCGCCCAGAATCCCCGCGACGACTGGGCGCGCGAGGTGTTGGAACTCAAGGCGCTCTTCGACCGGTTGTCCGCGCGGCTCGACGAGCTCCTCGACGAGACCGGAGCGCTCCCAGAGCCGAACTGGCAGGCGACCCGCTAGAGCTTGCGCAGGCGGACCCCGTGCACGGCGTGGTCGGGCGCTTTCTCCAGGATCAGGTCCGCGCGTTCACGCGTCGGCAGGATGTTCTGGACCAGGTTCGGTTCGTTGATCGCCTTCCAGATGCCGCGGGCGGTCTCGATTGCATCCTGTTCGCTCAGGCTGGCGTAGCGGTGGAAGTAGGCGTCGGGGTCGCGGAAGGCGGTATCCCGAAAGGTGAGGAAGCGCTCGATGTACCAGCGCTCGACGACCTCCGTCTCGGCATCGACATAGATCGAGAAGTCGAACAGATCGGAGAGCATCAGCCGGCTGTTGCGAGAGGGCGACTGGGAGCGGGCCTGTAGCACGTTCAGGCCTTCGAGGATCAGTATGTCGGGCTGATCGACGATCTCGGTGACTCCGGGCAGGATGTCGTACGAGTGGTGGGAATAGACCGGGTGAGGCACCCTCCGCTCGCCGGACTTGACCTGGAGCACGAAGTTGACGAGCGTGCGCAGGTCGAAGCTCTCCGGAAAGCCCTTGCGCTCCATCAGGCCCCGCGCTTCGAGAAGCGCGTTGGGATGTAGGAAGCCGTCGGTCGTCACCAGGTCGACCTGGGGATGGTTGGGCCAGCGTGCGAGCAACTCGCGCAGAATGCGGCCGGTGGTGCTCTTGCCCACCGCGACGCTGCCGCCGATTCCGATGATGTAGGGCACCTTGGGCGCCAGGCCGCCGAGGAAGGTCGTGCTGGCGCGGTAGAGGTCCTGGGTGCCGCCGACGTAGAGATTCAGCAGCCGCGACATCGGCAGGTAGATCTGCGCGACCTCGTCCAGGGAAACGTTCTCGTTGATCCCGCGCAGCCGCTCCAGTTCGCTCTCCGAGAGCGGATTCGGCGTGTCGGCGCGCAGCCGTCCCCACGCCTCCTCGTCGAAGGTGACGTAGATCGAGTCGGTGAGAGAGTCGACCTTGTGGTTGGTCAAGAGACCCCCGGGTTACGCCGGCGGAGTGCGGGTGGCGCCCACCGTTGACGGCTGGGTCAGCCGAGCTTCTCCAGGACGGCCTCGGCACCGCTCACGCCGACCTCTCCGGCGGGCTCCACGCCCAGGTACTTCACCACACCGTCGTCTACGACCGCGGCGTAGCGTCGTGATCTGGTGCCCATGCCGAAGCGGGAGGCGTCCAGTTCGAGTCCGACCTTGGACGTGAACTCGCAGTTGCCGTCGGAGAGCAGGAGGATGCCGTCGGGAATGCTCCGCACCTTGCGCCATTCGTTGATCACGAAGACATCGTTGACCGCTAGACAAGCCACCGTGTCGACGTCCTTCGCTTTGAGCGACTCCAGGTGCTCGACGAAGCCGGGCATGTGGACCTCGGAGCAGGTGGGGGTCAGGGCGCCGGGAACGGCGAAGAGCACGACCTTCTTGCCCTCGAACAGCTCCCGTGTGGAGATGTCGACGATTCCGTCCGACGTCATCTGCTTGAAGCTGGCTTCCGGAATCATGTCCCCGATCTTGATGCTCATGCGTGCTGCTCCCTGGCGTTGCTGGGTCCGATGGGGGCGGCAGTATAACTATGATCGCAGCTCGTGCGGTGCCGTATGCAGACGGGGACGTTTCGGGCCTGGATGCCGTTGGTCCGCGTGGCCGGCGTGGCGTTGCTTGTCTGCGGCTGTGCGCGGACTTCGGACGGAGCTCCGGCGGGCGACGGGGGCGTTTTCGACTTGGGCGCTGAGTACTCCGCGTACCTGGGTGGGGTGGCGGAGGCAGAGTTCGAGCTCCTCGAACCAGGCAGTGGCGGTGCCTGGCGGGAGATCCGCGGCGGCGGCCGGGCGGTGCGGTTGGCGGCACCGCCCGAACGGATCGCGTCCCGGACCCTGGCCACGGACGAGATCCTGCTGGAGATCGCCGAGCCGGAGCGGATCGCGCTGCTCTCGCCGTTTGCCGGCGATCCCGCGTTCAGTCCCAGTGCGGAAGCGGCGCGCCGTCTGGGACGCGTGGGCGGCTTCAGCACTGAGGAGATCCTGGCCGTTTCGCCCGACCTGGTGTTCGCGGCCGGCTTCAACACCCCGGAGACGCTTGCCCAGTTGGAGGCGGCGGGTGTGCCCGTCCTCGTTCTGCTCGATCACGAGAGCCTGGAGGCGATCGAGGGCAACATCCGTATCGTGGGCTTCGCGATTGGCCGCGAGAGGGAGGCGGAACGGTTGGTGGCATCCATGCGGGCCAGGCTGGAGGCAGCACGTGAGAGTTCGGCAGCCCGAGTGGCGGGCCTGCGCGTCGTCCACTACAACGGCGGCGTCGTGCTCGGTGGCCGGACCGTGTTCGACGACGCCATTCGCTACCTCGGCGCGGTGAACGTCGCGACCGAGAAAGGCCTCGTCGGCTGGCCGCGGATCAGCGCCGAGCAGGTCGTGCTCTGGAACCCGGACGTGATCTTCACCGACTCGTACGTGGGAGGCGGTGCGGCGGTCGGGGTCCCGAACGGTACGCGGGCGGCCGGACTGGGCAACGTGGTAGCGCTCGACGGTCGGGACATGGCCGCCGTCTCGCACCACGTCGCGGGACTGGTTGAGAGGCTGGCTGACGCGCTCGCGCGGGCCGCGGATCGGATGGAAGCGGCCGGCGGTCCCCGGCCCGCGGTTGGCAGGGAATGAGGATCGTTCCCGGGGTGCGCCGGGTCGGCTTCTGGTGGTACATGGCCGCCGGCGCCGTGCTGCTCGTGACGTTCGCGGCAGTCGGTCTGTACCGCGGTTCGGTCGCTCTCGATCCGGCGGACGTCCTGGCGGTGCTGGCCAGGCGTCTCTTGCCGGGTGAGTACGGCCCCGTCGATCCGCAGGTGGAGACGATCGTCTGGTCTCTCAGGGCGCCGCGCGTGATGGTGGCGGCGATGGTCGGCGGGTGTCTGGCCCTCGCGGGCGCACAGATGCAGGGACTGTTTCGCAATCCACTCGCTTCCCCGGGGATCGTGGGCACGAGCACCGGCGCCGCCGTGGGCGCCGTCTTCGCCCTGACGTTCGGTCTTGCCGGAGCGTTCCTTCTCGCGGCGCCGCTGTTCGCCGTCGGGGGTGCGCTGCTGTCGCTGCTGGTCGTCACCCGGATCGCCACTCGCGACGGCTATACGCCCGTCACGACTCTGCTGCTCGCCGGGGTGGCGCTCAACGCCCTGCTGGGCGCGGTCAACTCGTGGTTGATCGCCCGCTCCTGGGAGCAGTACGAGGCGGCGCGTCAGATCGCCTTCTGGATGATGGGCGGAGTCGCGGATCGAAGCTGGGAACACGTCGCGATGCTTCTGCCGGGGCTGGTCTTCGGCTGCGTCGTGGCGGCCTGGTTCGCGCGCGACCTGGATCTACTCCTCGAAGGCGAGGAGGTGGCGGCATCGCTGGGGGTGGACGTCGAGCGCGCGAAGCGCGCGGTGCTGTGGAGCGCGGCGCTGCTCACGGGCAGTGCCGTCGCGGTCAGCGGGGTGGTCGGCTTCGTCGGTCTCGTCGTGCCGCACCTCGTGCGCCTGCTACTGGGACCCGTCCACCGTCGCCTGCTCCCGGCCGCCTTCCTGACCGGCGCCTGGTTCGTCGTGGGCGCCGATCTTCTGGCGCGCACGCTCGCGGCACCCAAGGAAGTTCACCTGGGTGTGGTCACCGCCTTCGTGGGCGCGCCCTTCTTCCTCTATCTGCTCGTCCGGCACGAGAGTGAAGTGGCGGTGTCCCGGTGACGGCGGCACCGGGCTCGGTACAGCGGGCGCCGCGGCTGGAACTTGTAAGCGGCGGCGTGGAGCGGCGGGGCCGCTGGTTGCTGCGAAATGTCGATCTCGTCATCGAGCCCGCCATGCTGACCTCGGTAGTGGGGCCGAATGGGGCCGGCAAGTCCACCTTGTTGAAGCTCTTGAGCGGCACCTGGCGCTTGACGGAGGGCCGGGCTCTCCTGGGTGGATTCGATCTTGCCGGACTGCCGAGGCGGCAGGCGGCGCGGCGCGTCGCCTATGTGCCGCAATCAGTGCGTCCGTCGTTCGAGTTCACGGTGCGCGAGTTCGTGACCCTCGGCCGCTACCCGCACGAGAACCGGCTCTTCGGAACCCGTTCGGCGGACCGGGACTGGATCGACCGTTGCCTGGACGACACGGACGTGTTGGGGCTGTCCGAACGCAGGGTCACGACGCTCTCGGGGGGCGAACTGCAGCGCGTTCTGATGGCGCGTTGCCTGGCAACCGAAGCGGAAGTGCTGCTGCTCGACGAACCGACCTCGAATCTCGATCTCGCGCACGGTCTGGATCTGCTGGGGCTGGCGCGCGGCCTGGTCGACGAGGGGCGCTCGGTCGTCCTGGTCCTTCACGACCTGAACGCCGCGGCCCGGTTTGCGGATCGTGTGGCCGTGCTCGACGGTGGCGCCCTGATCGCGGAGGGGCCGCCTGCGCAGGTGCTGGAACCTGACCTCGTTCGGCGTGTGTTTCAGGTCGAGGCGGTACCGCTTTCGGGTGCCGCGTCGACGGTCTTCGACTTCGAACCGCTGGCTTAGGAGCTTGCGCCGCAGGACGCAGCGCAGCAAGTCTGCGGCGGAAGCTCCTGGGCGAGGACGGGATGGGCCGAAACACGGAGCTGGCGACGGGTTTCGGGGCGTTAGGAATCGCCCTCCAGGCGGACCAGGTACCTTTGCCGGCCCTCGAGCACCCGCTCGCCGCGCTGGTTCTCGATGACGCTCTCCAGCACCACCACTCCGGTCGTCCGCTGGCGCTTCAGTTCCGCGATCTCGAGGGTCGGGTACAGCGTGTCGCCCGGATGGACCGGCTGAAGGAAGCGACTCGACTGGTCGATGAAGGCGACCATCGCCCGCCCGACGACATCGGCGAAGAGACCGGCTCCGGCGGCGCTGTAGCAGAGCACCTGGAGTCCGTGCGCCAGCATCCCCCGGTGGCCCTGGGATCGGCAGTACTCGACGTCGTAGTGGATCGGGTGGTTGTCGCCCGAGATCGCCTGGAACGCGGCGAAGTGGGCGTCGGTGACCGTCCGGCTGGGCAGCGGGAAGCGCTCGCCGACCTGAAGCTCGTCGAAGGTGCGGACGTCGACGCGACTTCGTTCGTTACGCACCGAACACTCGGATCAGCGCTTCGGCTGCCTCGGCTGTCTGCTCGGGGCTCACGTCCCGATGCGTCACCAGGCGGATGTGCGTCGGGCTCACGTCCAGGCACAGCACGTTCTCCTTCCGGAGCGCCTCGACGCACTCCTGGGCGCTGCGGCCCGTGCCCTCGACCGAGAAGATGAGGATGTTGGTCCTCTGTTCGGCGATCAGTGCGACGCCGGGAAGGTCGTTGAGAGTGTCCGCGAGCAGGCGGGCGTTCTCGTGATCCTGGACCAGCAGCGGCGGGCTCTCGTCGAGGGCGACCTCGGCGGCGGCGGCGAGCACGCCCACCTGCCGCATCTGGCCGCCGCACATCTGGCGGTAGCGCCGGACGTTGCGGACGAAGTCGCGGGAACCGACGACGATCGATCCGGCCGGCGCGCCCAGGCCCTTCGAGAAGCAGAAGGAGAGAGAGTCGACGGGCCCCGCGGCCTCGGCCGGGGTGCAGCCGAGCGCGGTCGCGGCGTTGAAGAGGCGCGCGCCGTCGAGGTGTACGCGCAGACCGCGGCGGTGCGCCAGGTCGCAGAGGGCCCGCGTGCGCTCCGGTTCGTAGACCGTGCCGCCTGCCTTGTTGCAACTGTTCTCCAGGCAGAGCAGCCGGGTCGGAGCCAGCGTCGGGTCGTCGGGCTGGATGGCCGCCTCGACCTGTTCCGGCGCCAGGATGCCGTCTGCCTCCGCCGTCACTGCACGCGGCAGGAGACCGGCGATGCCCGTGATCCCGTTGTTCTCGTTGTTGATGATGTGAGCGTTCGATTCGAGCAGCACTTCGCTGCCGCGGGGCAGTTCGTGTCCGAGCAGACACGAGAGATTGCCCTGCGTGCCGGAAGGGACGAAGAGGGCCGCCTCCCGGCCGAGCAAGTCGGCGACACGCTCCTGGAGGCGGTTGGCGGTCGGATCCTCGTGGAAGACGTCATCGCCGACTTCGGCCTTGGCCATCGCCCTGCGCATGGCCGGAGATGGCCGGGTCATCGTGTCGGAGCGGAGTTCCACCAGCATGGCGAGGGATCATACTTGCGCGCGAATGGCCGACTCGCAGCACTCGCTCCCTCTCCCGCCGCAGGATCCGGAGGTGGTCGCCGCCGCCGACCTCGGCTCCAACAGCTTTCACCTGGTCGTGGCCGAAGTGCGTGGCGGCCAGCTCGTGTTCGTCGACCGTCGGAAGGAGTTCGTGCGGCTCGCCGCCGGACTCGATGAGCGCAAACGTCTGACCCCCGAGGCGACGTCGCGGGCGCTCGACTGTCTCGGCCGCTTCGGCGAACGCGTACGCTCGTTTCCTCCGGGAACGGTCCGCGCGGTGGGCACCAACACGTTGCGACAGGCGCGAAACGCCCGCGATCTGCTGGAAGCCGCGCAACGATCGCTGGGCCACCCGGTGGAGATCGTCTCGGGCCTCGAGGAGGCACGGTTGATCTATCTCGGCGTGTCGAGGAGTCTGGCCGGCGACGAGAGACGCCTGGCAGTCGACATCGGCGGCGGCTCGACGGAGCTGATCATCGGCGAAGGCTCGCGGCCGCTCGACCTGGAGAGCCTGTACATGGGCTGCGTCAGTTTCAGCCTGCGCCACTTTCCGAACGGCCGGGTGAAGGAGAGGCGCTGGGGGCGGGCGGAGATTGCGGCCCTGCAGGAGCTGGAACCGGTCGAGCGCCGTTTCCGGAGCGGCGCCGGCTGGCGGGTCGCGGTGGGTTCGTCGGGGACGGTTCGTTCGGTGGCGGAGGTCGTGCAGGAGGCGGGCTGGTGCGAGGAGGGCATCACGCTGGAGGCTCTGCTCCGGCTTCGCGAACTGCTGATCGAACGCGGCAGCACGACGCGCGGCGGCATCAAGGGGCTGAGCGAGGGAAGAGCGCCGGTGTTCGCTGGCGGCGTCGCGGTGCTGCTCGCGGTGTTCAAGGCGCTGCGCATCGAACGAATGCGGGTCGCGGGCGGCGCCCTGCGCGAAGGAGCCTTGTACGACCTGCTCGGCCGGTTACACCACGAGGACACGCGGCACGCGGCGGTCGAATCGATGGCCCGGCGGTACCACGTGCAGCCGGAGCAGGCGGAGAGAGTTCGGGAAACCGCGCTGCAGCTCCTGGAGCAGTGCGCGGAACCGTGGAACCTCACTGGAGAGCTTCCGTGGCTCATGCTCTCCTGGGGCGCCCAGTTGCACGAGGTCGGTCTGGACATCAACCACGCCGGTTTCCACAAGCACGGCGCCTACATCGTCGAGAACGCCGAGATGCACGGGTTTTCACTCCAGGAGCATCTGCTGCTGGCTTCCCTCGTGCGCAGCCACCGCCGCAAGTTCCCGCGCCAGATCTTCGATCGCCTGCCCTCGGGGTGGCGGCAACCGGCGCGGCGCGGCGCCGTCCTGCTGCGGCTCGCGGCGGTGCTTCACCGGAGCCGGCGGGACGAACCACTAGCGGTCAAACTCGAAGTTGATGGCCGCGACCTGAAGCTGGTGCTGCCCAGGGCGTGGCTCGAGACGTCGCCGCTGACCCGCGCCGACCTGCGCCAGGAGGCGAAGTTTCTGGCCGCGGCGAAGTACCGGCTGACGGTGGAGGAGGACGGTTGAGGGGCGGCGCAAGCTCCTAGGCCCCGGTGGTCGCGCACGCCTCTACGGCTGCTGCCATCTCGCCCATCGAGAAGAACACGAAGTCGGTCGTTGGCACCGTCTCCACGCGCTCGGTAGCGCCCCAGCTTCCGCCCTCCGAGAGCCGTTGGCGGTCGATCCAGGCATTGGCGAGCCCGAACCGGTTCGCCGGCACATGGTCGTGGTGCAGGCTCTGAGCGGTGTGCAGGATGTCGGACCGGTCTAGCCCGAAGTCGGACTTGAGGTGCTGTAGCAGGTACTCGAAGTTCCGGTCGGCCGGCTTGTACGAGCCGATGTCCTCGGCGGTGTAGATCGCGTCGAACTCGACTCCGAGCTTGCGGTTCGATCCGGCGATGCCGGCCCGGTGGACGTTCGAGAGAATGACGAGCCGGAAGTGCCGTTTGAGGACGCGTAGCGCGTCGGCCGTATCGGCGAACGCCGGCCAGTCCGGCACGGAGGCGCCGAAGGTCCCGTCGAGTTCCGGGTCCGTTCGCAGGCCCAGGCGGTCGGCGATGCGTCGATGCACACGGGCCAACAGGTCGGGATAGAGCAGATCAGGCGTCTCCTGCTCTTGAAGGCTCTCGCACTGGCCGAACGCAAGCAGCGCCGCGTCGCGGGTGACTTCGGCGGCCGGGTTTCGCATGATCAGCGGCTGCAGCGCGTCCCAGATGCCGGTCTCCCAGTCGATCAGGGTGCCATAGCAGTCGAAGGTCAGGACGCGGTAGTCGGTGAGTCGTCGCACGGTCGGTCGAGGCTACATGGGATCGAGGTTCTCCAACCTGCCGCCGGCGCTTCTTGATGCGACGGAGCGCTTCGAGTAGGGTGGTGCACCGTACTATGAGATATGGGGACCCATAGTGAAGACCACGATCGAGATCTCGGACGACCTGGCGAGAGAGGCGAAGGCCCATGCGGCGAGTGAGAACATCACGTTGCGGGAGCTGTTCGAGCGTGGGTTGCGGATGGCGATCAAGGTTGACCGGGAAGCCGCGGGCTTTACGCTGAGAGATGCAAGCGTCGACGGCGACGGTCTGGAGCCGGAGTTTCAGGGTGCCGATTGGGCTCGCATCCGCGAAGCCATCTATGAGGGCCGCGGGGGTTGATCGCCACCGACACGAACATCCTCGTGTACGCCCACCGCGCCGACTCCGAATGGCACGAACGAGCCGCGGCGTGTATGTCGGTTCTCGCCGAGGGGCGCGTGGCTTGGGGGCTGCCCTGGCCGTGCGTTCACGAGTTTCTGGCCACGGTTACGCGCCCAGGGATCTACCGTCCACCTTCGACGCTGGAGGCTGCGATCGAGCAGGTGGACGCCTGGCTCGAGTCTCCGGTGGCTGAACTCCTGACGGAGACGTTCGCCCACTGGGAGTTGCTGAAGGGCCTACTCCGTCAAGGACAGGTCAGAGGGCCGATGGTCCACGACGCACGCGTGGCTTCCTTGTGCCTCGCGCACGGAGTCACCGAGTTCTGGACCGCCGACCGCGACTTCAGCAGGTTTCCCGAGTTGCCGGCCCGGAATCCGCTGCTGGGTTGAGTGACACTCACGGCCGGAACTGAATCGGCCGCGGCCTGAGCCGCCCCGACTGCGAGACGATCTTCCAGGCGGTCTCGAGCCACTCGCAGATCATCCGGCGAGTGTCCCGAGGATCGATCATCTCCTCGATCTGGAAGCGGGACAGCGGGCCGACCGGGCCGCGGGCGCCCTCGATCCTCGCCATCAGCTCGTCGCGGAGGGCCCGTGGGTCTTCGGCTTCGGCGAGCTGGCGCTTGTAGGCGGCTTCGATGCCGCCTTCGGGCGGGATGCCGCCGGTGTCCGCGGCGGGCCAGGCGACGCGCATGGAGGGTTCGGCGCGGGGCGTGGCGTAGTTGTTGCCGGCGACGCCGAAGCTGCGCCGCATGATGACGGTGAAGATGGGCACGGTGACCTGGGAGAAGGCGACCATCCACTGGCCGCCCCAGCGGATCGTGCCGGTGATCTCGTGTTCGAGGCCGACGGCGAAGCCGGGGTTGTCGACGAGGTTGAGCACCGGCAGGTGGAAGAGGTCGCAGAGGTCGAGGTGGCGGCTGAGCTTTCGGCAGCCGTCGGCGGTCAGAGCTCCGCCGTTCGTGTGCTGACTGTCCGAGGCGATCACTCCCATCGGGTGGCCGTTCATCCGCACGAAGCCGGTCACCTGATCGGTGCCCCATAGCGGGCCGATCTCGAAGAAGGAGTCCCTGTCCGCCATCAGCCGGATGGCGCGGCGGACGTCGAAGGTGGCCGTGCGCTTGCGGGGGATCAGGCTGAAGAGTTCCTCGTCGCGCCGGTCAACCGGGTCGTTCGCGTCCGGCGCCGCAACCGGCGGCGTCTCGAAGACGGAAGAGGGCAGGTAGGAGAGGAAGCGCCGGGTCAGAGCCATCGCTTCCTCTTCCGTCTCGGCGAGGTTGTCCACGGAGCCGTTACGGCAGTGGATGTGCCAACCGCCGAGATCCTCCTTGGTGATGTCGTACCCCATTGCGGGGCGGACGACCGGCGGTCCGGCGACGAACAGCTGGGCGATGTCGCGGACCATGACGGAGAAGTGGCCGAGCACCGCCTTGGCGGCACCGATACCGACGACGCTGCCGAGCAGGAGGTTGACGACGGGAACGGTGCTCAGTTGTTCCGTGTACATCGTGCTGCCGAGATGGCCGGGCAGGAAGGAGCCGCCGGCTCCCGCGACCCGCGGACGGCCCGCCTTGATCGCGCCGCGGCTTTCCTTCGCCTTGCTTTCGCCTTCCTTCTTCTGCTGAGGCACCATCGCCGCGACGCTGCCGCCTCCGGACGAGCCGTCGAGCAGTCGAAGGGAGGGCACCCGCATCTCGAGAGCCAGCCGATCGAGATGGCGGCTCTTCTCGCCGATCGCACCGTCCGCGTGACCGCCCCGAGAGGTGAAGTCGTCGGCGCAGACGACGGCCGTGCGGCCGTCGATCCGGCCCCAGCCACCGACGTGGTTGGCCGGCGTGAAGTCGACGATCGCGCCCTCGTCGTCGTAGGAGGCGAAGCCGGCGATGCTGCCGATCTCGTGGAAGCTCCCGTCGTCGAGCAGGAGGTCGATGCGCTCGCGGCAGGTCAGTTTCCCCCGGCTGCGTTGGCGCACGACGCCGCGCTCGTCGGAGCTGGGCGCCAGACGCTTGTGCGCAAGCGCCTGCATCGTGGCGACGTCCTCAAGCTGCGGGGCCCAGGAGTCGTCCCGCCGTTCCGCCTGCGTCTCGCTCAGCGCCCCCTCATCCGGTGCGATGACCGCGACGACCTGGCCCGCCGCCACCGTGTCGCCGGCCTGAAGCGGCTGCAATGCCGCGACCGTCCCGCTTGTCGCCGCGGCAACCTGGGACTCCATCTTCATCGCGCTGACGATCAGGAGCGGCTCGCCGGCAGCGACGCGGTCACCCTGAGCGACCCGGATCTCCAGGATCGAGCCCGCCATGGGACACTCGACGGCCTGTTGGCCGGGGCGGATCTCCAAATCGTCGGCCGTCGATCTCGCGTCGGTCGAGGTGCCGGCGCCGCCGGCCGGGGACACGCCGATCAGCGTGGCCTGCTGCCGGAGCAGGGTCAGGGCGCCGTTTCCGTCGGCGTCGGCGGCGGGGGAGAGAAGATCCGGATGCTCGGCGAGAAGCGTCGTCCGCGCGTCGCCGGCGCGCACGGCGGCGTGGGCGAGGATGGCCTGCAGTTGGCCCAGGTTCGTGGCCAGACCGCCGATATGAAACTCCCCGAGGGCCCGGAGAAGACGGTCGATCGCGGCGACGTAGGAGGACTGGCCGGAACCGAACGACGAGGAACTCGCCGCGATGACCTTGGCGAGCAGGGGGTCGAACTGGGGCGGTGGCGCGTAGCCGACGTAGCCGCAGCCGTCGACCCGTACGCCGGGGCCGGTGGGCTCCTTGTAGGCGCTTAGCGTTCCGCCCCCTCGAGCGACCACGCGGGCCTGGACGGCGGATCCGCGCGGTGCGCCGACCGCGTTCTGATCGCCGAGACCGAGCGAGGCGAGCGTGGCGCCGGACGCGATCCGGAACTGGGCCTCGACGAGATCGATCCCGGTCACCTGTTCGGTGACCGTGTGTTCGACCTGGATGCGCGCGTTGCACTCGATGAAGAAGTGCTCGCCGGTTTCGGGCACGACCAGGAACTCCACCGTTCCGGCGCTGCTGTAGCCGGCCGCGGCGACCAGCTTCACGGCATCGGCGAGGATGCGGTCCTTGAGATCGCCGTCCAAGCCAGGCGCCGGCGCGGTCTCGATGACCTTCTGGTTGCGCAACTGGACGGAGCAGTCCCGCTCGTGTAGGTGGACCACGTTGCCTTCATGGTCCGCGAGAACCTGGACTTCGATGTGGCGGGGACGCTCGATCAGCTTCTCGACGAACAGGGCGCCGGTGCCGAACGCCACCTTCGCCTCGCTGCGGCAGCGGGCGAACGCCTCGGTCAGCGCCTCGGCCGATGCGACTCGACGCATGCCGCGGCCGCCTCCACCGGCGGCCGCCTTGAGCATCACCGGGTAGCCGAGACGCGCCGCCAGGTCGGCGGCGTCGGCAGGGGACGAGGTCGGGCCGTCGCTGCCCGGAACCACGGGAATGTCGAGGGAGGCTGCAAGCTGGCGGGAGCGCACCTTGTCGCCGAACAGCGAGAGCGCGGCCGGGGGCGGTCCCACGAAGACGAGACCGGCCTCTGCACACCGCTGCGCGAAAGCGGCGCTTTCCGCCAGGAAGCCGTAGCCGGGGTGGACGCAGTCGCAGCCGCTCCCACGCGCCGCCGTCACGAGGGCCTCCGCGTCGAGGTAGGCGGCTACGGCATCGTCCGGAGTGCCGTTTCCGATCTCGACGGCCGATGTCGTGAGACGGGTGTGAAGCGAGAGCGAATCGGCGGCCGGATAGACGCCCACCGATTCCATGCCGAGTGACGAGGCGGCCTGGACGATGCGAATGGCGATCTCGCCGCGGTTGCTGATCAGGACCCGTTCGAGTTGCGGCATGGACTGACCCCGTCGGTTGAGGAAGGACGCGAGGATACAGGGGCGGCGCTAAGATCCGCCGCTTCCTGTGGCGGGCTCGTTCGACCGAGCTTGTATCCCTGTTCATGCCCTTTACCTGCCGCAACGCGACGACTGACGACGCGGAAGCCCTCGTCGTCCTGGTCAACGACGCCTTTCAGATCGAGGCGGACATGCTCACCGGCGACCGGATCGGGATTGGGGAGGTCAGGGATCGCCTCGAGCGCGGCGCCTTCCTCGTCTGCGATGCGGAGCGAGGGGCGCTGGACGGCTGCGTCTACGTCGAGCGCCGTGGCGAGACCGGCTATCTGGGTCTGGTCTCGGTGGCAACGGCGCGGCAGAGCGTCGGGATGGGCCGCGATCTGATGGCAGCGGCCGAGAGTTGGCTGCGTGAGGCCGGATGCGGCGTCTTTCAGCTCTGGGTGCTCAGCACGCGGCCCGAACTCTCCGCCTGGTACACGCGGATGGGATATCGGCTGGTGCGCACCGAACCGTTCGAAGCGGTGAACCCGCCGCCCACTAGAAGGCCGCTTCGCCCGTGTCACTTCCTGGTGATGGAGCGCGATGCGGGCTAGGACCGGGCCCGGCCCAGGACCTGGTTTGCCTACTGTTCTCTCAGCACGTCGTACAGGTCGAGCAACTGGCGTCTCAGGCGGCGCTGCTGAACTTGCTCCTCCAGCAGCTGCTCGAAGTCGTCCCGGGAGTCCAGGTAGCGACCCATCTGGGAGAGCAGGGAGAACTTGTCGTGGTCGTGGAAGCGTTCGTCGAGTTCGAGTAGCGCCTCGTAGTAGTCGAAGGTGTTCTTGATGTACCTGCTCTCCCCGGCCTCGGCCATGACCAGGGCCACGCGTCCGAAGGGCGCGACGAGAGACCGCCGCGAACCGGGCACCGCATGGGCGACGATCTTCACCTCGTCGCCCACGGCGAAGCGGTCGCGCATTTCCGGCGCGGTCATCGATCGGACCGAGCAGTTGTCCTCGGTGATCTCGACCGTGACGACGTAGCGGGACCTGGGTACGGGCAGGTGCACCGAGCCTTCGTTCTGGACCTCCAGTTGATAGGCGCCGTCGTCTTCGGCCGGCAGGGCGGCCACCTCGGTCACGAAGCCCCGCAGGACGTAGATGTCCTGAGGGAACAGGGCGTGGTACGGGGGGCCCGGACAATCCTGGCTGGCGGCGGGTGCCGCTGCCAGGGCAGCGCACAGGATGCCGCCCGGGACCGCCGCCCTTCGCCTCATGCCGGCTCCGCGGCCTCCGCTCCCGCCTCGACAGTTAGCTCGGTGGCGACGGGCGGATCGCCTGGAGGCGCCGCGCCGCCGATCGTGTTGATCGCGGTACGAACGCCAGCCGTCAGCCACAGGAGCGCCACACTCGCGGAGACCACGGTTCCGACGAGCGACGAGTACCACACCCACTGGACGGGCCAGCGTAGCCAGAAGGTCACCGCCCAGGCGAGCGGTGCCGTGATCAGGATCACCCGCAGCAGGGAAAGCCAGAGTTCGGGAGAGCCGCGGCCAAGGCCCTGCAGTGTGCGACCGGTCAGGATCGAAATGCCGATGAACGGGTAGGCGAACACGACCACACGCAGGTAGTCGACGCCGAGGCTTCGGATGCCCGGGCTGTCGGTGAAGAAAGCGACGAGGCCGGGAGCCAGCACGTAGAACGCGGCGGCGATCGCCATGCTGAGCAGGATCGTCCGCAACATGGCGTAGCGGACGATGCTGCGGAGCAGGTCGCCGCGGCGGGCGCCGTAGAACATCCCCACCAGGGTGATCAGACCCGAAGCGACCGCGACCTGGGGCAGGATGACGACGTGGTCGAGGCGGCTGCCGATCTGGAGAGCGGCGACCGCGTCGGGCGTGTGTTCGACCAGGATGCGGTTGAGTATGCCGCCGCCCATCGACATGACCAGGAAGGACAGGGACGCCGGCAGGCCGATGACGCAGATGCTGCGCGTGATCGCTGGGTCGTAGCGGAAGTTCCGGAGGTTGAACCGGACATACGAGAGCCTGGCGACAAACAGCAGGTAGACGAAGGCCAGCGCCGCGATCGCCTGGCTCACGATCGTGGCCAGGGCGGCACCCGCGACCCCCAGTCCGAAGGTGAAGATGAAGAGCGGGTCGAGGGCGATGTTGAGCAGCGTGGCCGCGCCCTGGATCATGACGGGGGTCTTCACGTTGCCCTCTCCGGAGAGGATCGAGCGGAAGAAGACGGCCAGCACCATGAAGGGATAGCCGCAGGCGAGAATGCGGAAATAGTCCCAGGCCAGCGGCACGAGTTCCGCGGGCACGCCAAGCGCGTGGAGCAGCCGGATCCCGAAGATCAGCGCCGAGCCCGTGGTGGCCGCGGCGACGGCGGCGCCGATCAGGACCGCGTGCTCCGCGGCGCGGTCGGCGCGGACCCGGTCGCGGGCGCCGATCGCCTGGGCGATGACCGCCGTGATGCCGGTGCCGAGGCCGAATGTCACGCCCATCGCCAGGAACACGAGCGGCATGTTGAAGGCGAGGGCGGTCAGCGCCTCCGGACTCACCCGGCCGACGAAGAACATGTCGACGATCATGTAGAGCGTCTGGATCGACATGCCGATCAGGATCGGCAACGCCAGCACCCACAGCGCCCGCCGCGGATTCGCGACGAAGCGGTCCAGGCGGTCGGCCCCGGGTCGCTCCTGCATCGGCGGAGGTTACCCCGCGGGGGGCCGGAGGAGACTGCTCGCGCGCGATCTCGTTCCTGTATAGTCCGGGCCAACTGCACCCCAGGCCATCTCTAGCAGGCACAGGAGGTCCCATGTCTCGACCCGCTTCGTCCACGCTGGCCGCTCTGGCGAGCCTCGCAATCCTCGCGCTGGTGGCGTCCGTCGCCCTGGCGGCGGCTCCGAACGCGAACAACCTCGATGCGCCGCTGACGGTCTACACCGGCACCGTCGTCGGCAACGACGGCGAGCCGATTCGCGGCGCCACCGTGTCGCTGTTCTCGACGGACGAGTCGCGCAGCATCTCTGTCTACAGCCAGCCGGACGGCACCTACAAGCTGCCCGCCGTTCCCTCCGGCAGGTACAAGCTCCGTGTCCGGCTGATGGGCTGGCTCGACGAGTGGAAGGACCTCAAGGAGACGACCGAGCCGACCCCGATCCAGGTTCGCCTGCGTCAGGCCGAGGGTTGGGCCCTGCAGTCGCAGCGTCCGGCTCACAACCTGATGAACATGATGGAGTGGGAAGACGAGAAGGACGCGCTGAACTTCCGCATGATGTGCGCCTACTGCCACCAGGTCGGGACGGTCGGTTTCCGTTCGCCCGAGGAGCCGGTGGACTGGGAGGTCATGCTCACGCGGATGGACGGCTTCCAGGGTCTGTACAAGCACACCCAGGACGTCCTGGTTGACAAGATCGTCAGCATCTACGGCCGTGAGGCCGAGGACGAGTGGCCGGACTTCGTGCCCCCGGAACCGCCGTCGGGCGAGTCCCTCAAGGGTGAGGTTCGCGAATGGCTGATGGGCGACCAGGCCGGGGCCGTGATCCACGACCTCGAACTGGGCGACGACGGCCTCGTCTACACCGTCGACATGGCTCAGGACGTGATCGAGACCCTCGATCCGGTGACCGGCGAGCGCGCTTTCTACACGGTGCCGGGCGGTAAGGACTACCTGTCGGCGGCAAGCACCACGACCGGAATTCACTCGATCGAGAAGGCCGAGGACGGCGACATGTGGGTCACCCTGGCCTACTCGGGCCAGATGGCCGAGTTCGATGTGGAGACGAAGGAATGGCGGGTCGGCCCCGGCCGCGCCGCTCCGCGTCCGCGTGGCGGTTATCCGCACACCCTGCGCTTCGCGCCGGACGGCATCCTGTGGTGGACCGACGCCGGCAGCCCGAGCGGCGTCGGCGTGCTCTCGCTCGACCCCGACACCTGGGACGGCGAGCGCTGGGACGTCACCGAGTACAAGCTGCCGACGGCCGATCAGGTCCGCGGCGGCGGCGCCCGCGGCGAATCGCGCGGCGTGACCCCCTACGGCATCGACGTAGCGCCGAACGGCCACGTCTTCTACAGCAAGCTGAACGGCCAGCGGGTCGGCCGCATCCGTCCGCAACTCGACGCTGACGATCCCGAGCAGGTCGTCGAGTGGAAGCCGCCGGTGCACGGTCCGCGCCGCCTGCACGTGGCCCCCGACGGCATCGTCTGGGTACCGGGCTGGGCTTCGGGCGACGTCGCGTCGTTCAACGAGGAGACGGAAGAGTGGAAGGTCTATGACCTGCCGCACGGCCCGAACTCGATGCCCTACGCGCTGAACATCAACCCGGTGACCGGCGAGATCTGGATCACCGGCACGGGCACCGACTCGATGCTGCGCTTCGACCCGAAGACGGAGGAGTTCGTCGAGTACCGGATGCCGATGATGGTCACCTACACCCGCGAGATCGAGTTCGACGAGGCCGGCAACGCCTGGACCACGAACTCGAACGCTCCGTCCCGTCACGCCGAGCATCGTCAGGGTTCGGTGCTGATGATCTCGGCCGGAGGCGGCGAGTAGGCGCCACCTGGTCAGCGGGTCCGCCGGGTACGGTCGGCGGACATTGCAGTTCGGAGGCCGGTCCCGTCGGGGCCGGCCTCTTTCTTTCCGGGTGCTGCTCGTTCTCTGGCTGATAGCCTGCCGCGGTCGTCAGATGCCGCCTGCGAAGCGGAAACCGAAGCGATGAACGTCTCTCAGCAGCCAGAAACAGCGCCAGCCCGTGGTGAGGAATCATCGAGCATCAGGTGGATCATGTTCTGGCTCTTCTGGTTCTACTACGCCCTCGCGGGATTTGAGCTGGTCCGGGCGCTTCGAAGACTGAGCGACGGGTTGGAACTCTCGGTTGCGACCTTCGCGGCCCTGAGCTTCCTCGCGGGCCTGCTGGTTGCAGCGGTCTTGTGTGCGCACAGCGAGGGTGTCGGGCTGCTGGTCTGGGTCGAGCGGCTCCCGGACAGGCTGATGCAGTCGGTGCAGTTGACTGGTCTGGTCCTGATTCTTACGGCCCTCGCTTCCACTACTCCTTGGGGGACTGGCATAGAGGAGCTACACGATCCGACCTTCATGCTGGGATTCGGTCTGACGGCTCTTGCCGTGTTCTGCAATGTCAGGCCGCTCGTGGGACGGCGTCGGGCTTGAACAAGCTGAGTTCTCGCAGGACCGAGAGCACGTACTCCAGCTTGGGCATGCGTTGGTTCCTCTTTGGAGTGCAGGCTCTGATGGGGGTCATGTTTGCGGTCGTTGCTGTTCGGGCGCAACGCGACGGTCCGTTGGCCGTCGCGCTCGCGGGCCTGGCTGTCCTCTACGTTGGTGCCTTTCTCCTGGCCCGTGGCAACCGACGGTCGAACGCTTATGGGTCGGGTGCTCTGCTGACGTCGCTTCGTTCGTGTCCCTCCTGGTTCGGCTACGCCGTCCTCGGTGTCGCCGTCGGCCTGGTGGCCTTCTACACGTACGTAGTTGTTGGTTCCCTCAACGACCGCGCCGGGGATTCGCCGCACGCGGTGGAAACGTTGGCACCGCTCATGGTGTTCCTGTTTGGCTGCGTCGGACTTCTACAAGTTCTGCCGAGACTCTCGTTCGGGCGCCGCTGAGGAGTACCCATGGCCTGGTTGGTGGTCGTCCTGGCTGGCTGCGTGCTCCTGGATGCCGTTGCCTACACCGTAGCCTCACGGCGTCCTTCGGCCCCTCGAGGCCTGTTGGCGGTGCAGTCTGGCCTGAAGTGGTTCAACTGCGCGGGCGTCCTGCTCTGCGTGGGCTGGTTCTGGTCGAGGTTGTTAACGGGTGGCGTGTCCTACTCGGGTTGGGCCACGGCCGCCGCGGGCTTCGTGACGGTCGCGACGGTCTGGGCAGTCGTCACATTCGTCGCTTCAGGGGCCAAGCCTGAGGAAAGGCGCGACGGAGGTGGCCGTCGGGTTCTTCGCTTGGCACCTCACTACGCCCGACTTGCCGCCATCCTGTTCCTCATGGCGGTGATACTCGGAGGCGGCCCGGACGACTCGGGTGCACTGCTGTTCCTCATGATTGGCTTGGTGCTCTCGGGTTCCCTGGAGCGATCGACGTTGGCGTCGCTGGAAGCCCCGCGCTCAGTGTCGGTGGTTTCCGAAGACGACGGCGAGTAGACGACTCGCCGTCCACCTCCAAGCCGCCCGGCACCTCTTCGCGTCGAGTTGATAGCTTGCCCTCATGCGGTTGACGCACCTGACCCTGCGCAACTGGCGCAACTTCAAGGAGGCGGACTTCCCGGTTCAGGATCGTCTGGTCGTGTTGGGTCCCAACGCGTCGGGCAAGTCCAACTTGCTTGACGCCTTGCGTTTTCTTAGGCAGGTCGCCTCAGCCGGCGGTGGTTTCCAGGAGGCGGTCCAGAGTCGGGGCGGGATACCACGCGTCCGCTGTCTCGCCGCGAGAAACTTCAACCACGGCCATGTGACGATAGGTGTTCGACTGGGGGACGGCGAGAGGGAGGATCGATGGTCCTACGAGTTGACGTTCACGCGGGAATCGCGGGGGCTGCACCGGCCGATTCTTTCGGGCGAAGTCGTGAAACGGGATGGGACGGTGGTCCTCGATCGTCCTGACGACCAAGACGAGACCGACAACGAGCGCCTGACCCAGACCTACCTTGAACAGGTGAATGCGAACCAGGAGTTCCGACCGATTGCCGACTTCCTCCGCACGATTCGGTATCTCCACTTGGTTCCGCACTTGCTCAGAGAACCGGGACGCCAAGCGGATCGCTCAGACGACCCGTACGGCAGCGACTTCCTCCTTCGAATCGCCAGAACTCCAACTCGCACGCGTGATCGGCGTCTGCGCCGAATCGGCAACGGGCTCAGAGCTGCGGTGCCGCAACTCAGTCAACTCGAACTGGTCCAGGACGATGCAGGTCGGCCCCACTTGGAGGCTCGCTACGGGCATTGGAGACCTAAGGGCGCGCGACAGAACGAGCACGACTTTTCGGACGGCACGCTGCGGCTTGTCGGCCTGCTGTGGTCTCTGCTTGAGGGAAAGCGAGACGCGGGGCCCGTGCTACTGGAGGAACCGGAACTCTCCTTGCATTCTTCGGTAGTACGGCAGTTGCCATCCATCCTGAGTCGATTCCGCGGCACCGGTGGTCCGCAGGTCCTTCTCACGACACATTCTGAGGAGATCATGAAGGACCAGGGCTTGGGGCTGGACGAGGTCGTCGTTCTGGAACCCGGAACTGAAGGAACCGAGGCTGTACCGGGAACTTCGGTTGAGGGTGCCGCCCGGCTGCTTGACAGCGGCCTTAGTTTGGCCGAGATCCTGGGTCCTCGCACGAGACCCAAGCGCGTCGACGAACTGTCCGGCCAGTTGTTCCTGCAGTGAACTTCGTCAACCTCGCCGTCGAGGGAGACACCGACGTTCCCGTTGCGGAACGCCTGATCGGTCTCTTGGACCTGGAGCCCCATGCCGTCGTGACTGGGCCGGGTGCGCCGAACCTCGATGCTCGGATTCCCGAGTTCAACCGTTCCGGTGAGCATGTGAACTGGCTGATACTGCGGGATCTCGACCATGACGCTTCCTGCCCAGCCGAGTTGGTTCGAAACCTCCTTGGTGGGCAGCCGATGGCTCGGCGCATAGCCCTTCGAGTTCCGGTCCGCGCGGTAGAGAGTTGGCTCTTGGCAGACCGGGAGGGCTTCTCGCGACAGTTCGGCGTAGGGCTGAGACAGGTACCGAGGCACCCAGACTCGCTGGTGGATCCGAAGCGCCGGTTGATCGATATCTGCAGGAGGTCCCGACGCGCCGATGTCCGCAGGGGGATGCCGCCGAGACAGGGTAGCGGTAGGTCGGTCGGTCCGGAGTACGTGACCCGCATCGTGGAGTTCGCCCGCTTCATGTGGGATCCTGAACGAGCGGCTGAGGCGTCGGAGAGTCTCCAGAAGGCGCTAGTCGCCCTGCGACGGCGTGTAGACGATGGTACTTGGAGTTGACAAGATCCGGGCCCCGGAGACGGTGGCGAGTGGTGGGGGGCTCGGACGAGCGCGATCAGCCCACTGGAGGCGTGTCGTTGCTCGCCCGTCAGGTTTCTGGAGGTGCGGTCGGTGAAGTGGCTGCTGGTGGGGTTTCTTGCGGCCTTCGGGGGTGGGCTTCTCGCTCAGAGGATCGCCGAGTCACGCGACCATCCGGTGTGGCGGCCGAGGACGGAGCTTGCCGTCGCGTGGGTCTACTGCCTGCTGGCGCTGGCAAGTGTGGCATGGTTCTGGTCACGGGGCCTTGAGTTGATAGGTACGGGCACGTCCGTGGCCCGCTGGGCCATCGCTGCGTCCGTGCTCGTGGCGGCTGCCGTGGCCCTGCGCCTGGCTGAGCTGTCCACCTCGAAACACAGCTCGAAAGGCGCGACAGCGGGCCCCTTCTGGGAGCGTCGCCCTGTTCGGGAGATGGTCTTCTGCACTGACCTTGCAGGGATGCTGTGCGCCCTGCTCGCGCTGTTGTTGTCCACCCGCCCTGAGGAGCCCACGACGTTCCCACTGCCATTGCTTGTTCTCGTCCTTTCGTCGACGATCCTTCGTCAGAACGAAAAGTGAGACTCCGGCGCTGGCGATGACGTTGCTGTTGTGCACTTGTTGAGTCATCGCCGATGATTGTCTGGCGTGGCCCGAATCGAATTGCTCACTGGGCTAGCTTCCTGGTCTTTTTCGCCGCCTTTGGCCTGTGGACGCTCTTGGCTTCGGAGGTGTCGAAGGATCCCGCGTGGCCGGCGACGGCGCTGGGCATCGTGGCGCTCCTGGTGGTCGTCGTCTTCGCGCTTGCGTGGGCCGGCCGGGGGGCTGTGAAGAGTGAGGGCAGCAGTCTGTTCCCGGCGTTCGATGGCGTTCCCAGCTGGGTCGGCTTGGCCCTGGCCCTAATCGGCTTAGGCTGTGTCGCGGCAGGTGCCTACAGCTACTACGTCCACGACAGGGAGTTCTGGATCGCGGTGCAGTTCTACGTGGTCGGGTTCGGGGCGATGGCTCTCTCCCAGGCTCTCCCGCGTTTCCGTCGTCCTTTCGCCCGGGACTAGGCGGTCGCAGCGTTTAGAACGTGTACCTGAGCGAGTTCGAAAGGACCACATCCGTCTCCTTGACCCCGGTTGGCGGTTCGCTGTCGTGGGCGACGTTCAGGCTGATCGCCAGGGCCAGTTGACGGAAGAGCTGGATCTCGAACGAGGTCTCTGAAAGCAGCCGGAGGTCCTTGGGGCGGTCGAGGCGGGGCTGGGCGTAGAGGGTCTGAACCAGACGCACGCGTTCGTCTTCGCTGTTGTAGCGGACGGTCAGGTAGTTGGTGGACCGGTGGTGCTCGCTGCTTCTGGTATCCGGGAGGTTGGCCGGCAGGTCGAGGGTCTCCTGCTCGAGCATGTAGCCGGCACCGACGAAGACTTCGGTGCGTTCGGCCTGGACCAGGGCGAATCGGGCGCCGGCCCCGGCGAGGAAGCGGTCCTCGAGACGGATGAACTCGTTGAACTGGTACTGCCCAAAGACCTCGAAGGAGGCGCTTGGGCTGTGCTGGCGGATGAAGCGCAGGTGTCCCTGAGCGTTGTTGATGTAGCGGTTGTCGTTCAGGCGGGTGAAGGAGTAGTTGGAGACCAGGAAGATGACATTGGCCGGATCCCCGGTTTCGTCGTCTGGTGCATTGGTTTCGCCTGCGGCGTCGGTCTCGGGCCGGGGCCAGGCGTACTGAAGGCGAACGCCGGCGCCGAGGATCTCGCGTTCGGTGTTGCCCTGCTGGAGCGAAGCGTTGATGTCGAAGGTGCCGCCCCATCCCGGCTCGTTGGCGCCGACCCGCATCTTCTCGGTGTTGACCTGGGCGGCGGCGGGAGCCGCGAGCGCCGTCGCCAACGCCAGGGCTGCAAGAGCGCGCAGGGCCGGACCGTGACCCCGAGTAGGTCCCATGCGGCTGAAACCTACTGCGGAAACGCCGACGTGTCGCCCAGGCCGCAGAAGGGACGGCTCGGGTTCGAGTACGTCTTCGACACACCGGCCACGGTGTCCGTGACGGTCAACTGGTAGTCGACATCGGTCAGCCCTGCGGCGAAGACCCAGAAGGCCTTGTTGATCGTTGTGCCGTCGAGCGCCTTGACCGCGAGTTCGATGTTCCCGGGCGAGAAGAACCACATGTAGCCGGTGGCGTCGGCGCCCGGCAGCGGCGTGGCGACCCCGCTCTCGCCGTCGGCCTTGGTCCACTCCGCGGTCACTTCGAAGCGGCCGTCCAGCAGGCAGAGCGCTCCGGGGGGGCACGTCCCCTCGGTGGTGGCGGACCGGATCTTGTCGGGAGCAGTCGCGTTGGGAACGCGCTGCCTGTTCCAGGCTCCGCCGGTGACGGCTGCGAAGCCCGCCGGCTCGCCGAATGCCTTCGAATCGCCGCGCCCGCAGATCTCGCCCGGCGGATTGCGGTAGACGACGACACGGTCGTGGAGGGTGTCGGTGACGGTGAGCCAGTACTCGACGTCGGAAAGTGCCCCGTAGTACACCCAGTGGTGGTCGTTGATGGCTCGCCCGTCGAGCAACTTGAACACGAGCTCCACGTTCTCGGGCGAGAAGAAGGTCGCGGTGCCGCTCTCGTCGCTCAGGCGTTGCAGCGAGCCCGTGCCGCGCTTTCCGTTGTATTGGGACTGCCACTCGACCTCGACCCGGAACCGGCCGCCGGAAAGGCAGAGGGTACCTTCGCCGTCCGTGCAGCCCGGACCGGCGGTCATGTCCTGAATCACGCCCACGGCGCGAGCTTCGGGCAGGTCCGCGCCGCCGGAGACGTCGCTCAGGACGAGATCGAAGAGCTCGCTGCGCTCGATCTCGTCGTCCGCCATCAGCGGGACGTGGACCAGACGCGCGCCAGATTCCCCGTCCTTCCACACGAGCCGCCCCTCGACGGCGCTGAAGTCCGTGTCGGCGGCAGAACGGGGCATCGTCCGGTAGCGGACGGCGATCTCCCCGCGCGTACCGCCCCGGCGTTCGACCGCGATCGTGGCCTCCTCGCCCTCGTGGCCGGGGAACGCCGGCCCGGTGAACTCGATCGACCCGGCGGGGTTGACCGGCCGACCTCCGGGTCCGAGTTCGAGCCGCATCCGGTGCGGTGCGTCGATGTCGCCGCTCATCGACTCGAACTCGAAGCGGAAGTCGCGCGGCACGTCTCTTGTGGGGTTTGGGAGCAGCGGAATCCGGACGGTTTGCGGCTTTGCGTCGCCGTGCTCCCACCGCAGCTCTCCTTCGGTGCTGCGGAACTCCCGGCCGGCTCTGGCGCTGCCGTTTCGGGTCCCGTAGGCCAGTGTGACGGCGCCGTCGCTACCGCCCACCCGCTTGACCTCGATTGTGATCGCATCAGCGTCGCCGCCTCCGGCCGCCGCGGTTGCCACGAGCCGCCCCCGCCGCTCCGGCTTCATCGCGTCGCGCGCCAGATCCTGAAGTTGCTCGAAGTAGTAGCGGTACGTCTCCTGCGGCCGCGGAGACTGCTCCGAGAGGGTGATCATCGTCATCACGATGTCGGCCTCGGGATCGACGCCGATGTACTGCCCGTTGTAGCCGTGGGCGAGGTAGCGGCCCTGGGGCCGGATCCACCACTGGTAGCCGTAGCTCGGAGCCTCGGCGATGCCGGCGGTCTGACCGCGCGTCGCCTCGGCGATCCACTCACGCGAGACCAGGCGCTTGCCTTCCCACAGCCCTTCCTGGAGCGTGAGCTGGCCGATCTTCGCCATGTCGCGGGGTCGGATCCGGAGGCCGGTGCCGCCCCAGTGGCGGCCGCTCAGGTCCGGGTCCCAGGTGGCCGTGGTGATCCCGAGCGGCCCGAAGAGGTGCTGCTGGACGAAGGCCAGGTGACTCTTGCCGGACGCGCGGTTGTTCACCTCGGCGATCACATGGGAGAGCCCGCTGGAGTAGCTGAATTCCGTGCCCGGTTGGGCGACGACATCCCGTGTCAGGACGTAGTCGACGCTGTCGGCGTTGTTCCAGAACGCGCCGGCGGTTTCGTTCCAGGCCAGCCCGGCGGTCATCGTCAGCGCGTGGCGCAGGGTGATGCCGTTCTTCGGCGGCTCCCTCAGGCGGTGGGCGTAGTGCGGCAGAAGGTGGACGAGCCGGGTGTTGACGCCCGGCAGCAGGCCCTGGTCCATCGCGATGCCTACCGCCAGCGAGGTGACGCTCTTGCTGACTGAATGGACGTTCTTCAGGGTCTTGTTGGTATAGCCGCCGAAGTAGGCCTCCGCGACCAGGGTGCCGTGCCGAACGATGACGACTCCGCGTACGGTCCGATAGTCGGCCTGTGAGCGCACCCGGTTGAAGATCTCGCGGACGGTCGCTTCGTCGAGGCCCTGGTCGGCGGGAACGGAGCGAAACCAGGCGTCGCCGATGTCCGCGGGCTCCTGCGCTTGCGCGGGCTGCGAAACGCCCCCGAAGAGAAGCGCCGCGACCATCGCTCTGAGGATGACGTCCTTCATCGTGGAGATCCGAACCGCGCCGCCTGCACCTGCCCGGTCCGAGGCGCCGGCTTCACTTTGACACAAGCGGGCGAACCTGCCCGCCGGCCGGTATCCTTGGGCTACGCAAAGCGTCGTTTCATCAGAGCCCCGTCCTTGGACGGCGGCTCTTCCCGCGGCAGGAGGGAGTTACAGGATGTCTCGTTCATCGTTCACCGCTGTGTTGCTCGCCGTTCCGGTTCTCTGTCTGGCATCGTGGGGTTGCGCCGTCTCCGTGAGCTCGGAGACGGCGGCCGAGCCCACCGACGCCTCCGACTTCGACGCCTCGGTCGATGTCGGGTCGATCGACTTCCCGACTTCGGCGGGCGAGGAGGCGCAGAAGCACTTCATCCGCGGCGTCGCGATTCTCCACAGCTTCGGCTACGAGCAGGCGCGCGAGCAATTCCACGCCGCCCAGGAGATCGAGCCCGATTTCGCGCTCGCGTACTGGGGTGAGACGCTGACCTACAACCATCCGTTGATGCCGGAACGGGATCTTGAGTCGCCGCGCGAAGCCCTGGCGCGGCTCGGCGAGACCCGCGACGAACGGGCGGCCAAGGCCGGCGACGAGCGCGAACGGGGCTTCCTGACCGCGGTCGAGGAGTTGTTCGGCGAAGGCGAACTGGTCGAGCGGCGCATCGCCTACATGGAGGCGATGGAGCGGCTCTACGAGAGCTACCCGGACGACGACGAAGTCGCCGCTTTCTACGCGCTGTCGCTGCTGCAGGCGGTCGGGCCGCTCGACGACGACACCTTCCGGCTGAACGTCCTGGCAGGGTCGATCGGTCTCGGCGTCTTCGAGCGCAACCCGAACCACCCCGGGGCGGCCCACTACATCATCCACGCCTTCGACGATCCGGTCCACGCGCCGCTGGCGCTGCCGGCGGCCTATCGCTTCGCCGACATCGCAGCCGCCGTCTCCCACGCCCGCCACATGCCGTCGCACATCTTCATCCAGCGCGGCATGTGGGACCGGGTGTCGAAGTCGAACGACTCGGCCTACGAGGCCGCGGTGGCGCTCTGGGACCCGGGCGAACGGGTCAGCGACATGGTCCACTCGCTCGACTGGGGGCAGTACGGAGACCTGCAGCGCGGCGACTACGCCAAGGCGCGGGAGTGGATCGCCGAACTCGACGACCTGGTCGAGCGCACCGAAAGCGACTGGGCCGAGAACACCGTGCCGCTCGTGCGGGCCCGCTACATCGTGGAGACGGAGGAGTGGGAGACGCGCGAGATCACGGACGACACGTCCAGTTCGGAGTTGCTGGCGACCGGGATCTCGGCGGTCCACACCGGTGAACTCGACCTGGCCCGTGAGGCCGCCGCGCGGCTCAAGAAGGCGGGCGAGCGGCAGAGCGGCGACAGCTCGACGTTCCAGCGCGGCCCCAAGCCCGCCCAGGTCATGCACCACGAGGTCGCGGGCCTGATCCGGCTCGCCGAGGGCGACGCCGACGGTGCCGTCGAACTGTTCGACAAGGGGCTGGCGATAGCATCGACGATGGGGCCGCCGCGCGGCGCGGCGTCGCCGATCAAGCCGATCCGGGAACTCTACGGCGAGGTGCTGCTGCAGATCGACCGCCCGGAGGACGCGATCGCGCAGTTCGAGGACCAGTTGCTCTACACCCCCAACCGGCCACGCACCCTGCTGGGGCTGGCCCGCGCGCAGTCCGCCGCCGGCGACAGGGCGGCCGCCTCCGAGTCGTATCAGAGGTTGCTCGAGACGTGGTCAGGCGCGACCGAGCCGAAGGAGCTTGCCGAGGCGCGGGAGTTCGTCGCCTCCGCCATGTAAGGCCTCTCGGGTGACCTTCGAGACCGAGTTCGAGACCAGACACAGCGACTGCTTCGCCGCCACCGGCTTCGTCCACGCCGGCGTGTTGCTGGCGCTGACCGAGATGGCCTACGCGCGGTTCGAGCAGCACTGCGGCATCGATGCCGGCCTGAAGCCCGAGCACGTCTACGCGGTGCAGCGGTCGACGAAGGCGACGTATTACTCGCCGCTCCGCTGGCAGGAAGGGGCTCGCATCCGGGTCAGCACGACGGAGGCGACGGAGCGCGGGTTCGATCAGGACTTCGAGGTTCTCTCGGCCGCCGACGGCCGCGAGATCGCACGGTTCACGCATCGCTGGGTGTTGCTCGATACGCGGGCCGGACGCCCGGTGGCTCTGTCCGGGGACATTCGACAGCGGCTCCTGGGGGAGGATTGAGATCGTGCCTGGAAGGGAGTTTCCATGAACCGCAGACCGCCTTGCCGTCTCCTGGCCGTGATCGTCGTGGCCGCAGCCGCCTGTACCGGGTCGGGACAGCCCGAGGCTGAGGGCCTGGGCCTCGTCATCGAGACCGCGTCGGGCCCGGTCGAAGGCGCGGCGGTCGACGATGGCCGCGGCCCCGCTGGCGACGTGCTCGCCTTCCGCGGCATTCCCTACGCCGCGCCGCCGGTGGGCGATCTTCGCTGGCGGCCGCCCCAGCCGGCGGCATCCTGGGATGGTGTGCGGCCGGCCCTGGACTCCGGTGCGCCATGTTGGCAGCGGATCAGTCCCGACACGTCGATCTGGAGCCGCGGCGAGCTCGACCGCAGCGAGGACTGCCTCTATCTCGATCTGTGGACGGCTGCCGCCGACGATGCCGCTCCGCGGCCGGTCATGGTCTGGTTCCACGGCGGCAGCCACGAGGTGGGGCATGGGTCTTCGCTCATCTTCGACGGCGCGGCGCTTGCCCGCAAGGGTGTCGTGCTGGTATCGATCAACTACCGGCTGGGCTCGTTCGGCTTCCTGGCCCACGCGGCGCTGACGTCCGAGTCGGAGCACGGCTCGTCCGGCAACTACGGCCTGCTCGACAAGATCGCCGCGCTGCGATGGGTGCGGGGCAACGCGGCGGCGTTCGGCGGCGACCCGGAACGAGTGACGATCTTCGGCCAGTCGGCGGGCTCGATGAGCGTCTGCAGCCTGGTCGCGTCGCCGCTGGCGGCAGGTCTGTTCCATCGCGCGATCGGTCAGTCGGCCGGTTGCTTCACTCCGCTCGAGGGCCTGGAGCAGGCGGAGCGGCGCGGCGTGCTGCTCGCCGAGGAGTTGGGCGTCGCGGAGGATGCCGCAGGGGCTGAAGTCGCCGCCGCGATGCGGGCTGCTTCGGCGGAGGACGTGCTGGCCGGGGCCGGCAGTTCCGGGTGGTCTGAGGGAGCGAAGACGGTGGTCGACGGCTGGTACCTGCCGGATCAGCCGTCGGCGATCTACGCCCGTGGCGAGCACAACCCGGTGCCGATGCTGGTCGGCTTCATGGGCGACGAGTCGCGCGCGCTCTTCGCGCCCGGTCCGCCGCTGGAGCGCCCGGCGCTCGAACTGCAACTGGAGGAGCAGTACGGGGAGGCGGCCACAGGGCTCTTGGCCGCCTACGCCGCGGAGGCGAAGAAGGCGCCCGGGGCGGTGCCGGGCCTGATCTTCTCCGACACGATCTTCGGCTGGGGCAGCCGGACTTGGGTCCGCCACGCCGCGGCTGCGGGCGGTGACGCCTACCTCTACTACATCCCGCACGCGCCGCCGGTGTTCCGGCTCTACCTGCCGGACCGGCCGGACCTGGGCGGCGAAGGCGGTGCGCGCCGGATGGGCGCCTACCATTCCGGCGATCTGGCCTACGTCTTCGGCAACACCGACCTGGTGGGGATCAACTGGGAGGACTGGGACCACGAGATCGCGGACCTGCTTTCGAGCTACTGGTCGAACTTCGCGAAGACCGGCGATCCGAACGGCGAGGGGCTGCCCGAGTGGCCGCGATACGAGCACGCGAGCGACCAGGCGCTGGTCGTCGGCGACGCGGTCGGCGTCGAGTCGGGTGTGCTGAGAGAGAAGCTCGACGCCCTCGACCACGCTCTTGGCGGCGGTTAGCGGTACTCGGCACGAGACCGGTGCCAGGCGGGGCTGCTAGCTTCGCCCCATGACCGCGATTGCCGAGCCGCTGCCGCCGGAAGTCGACGACTTCCGGCAGCAAGCGCTGGAGTTCGCCGAGCGCGAGGTGTTACCGCGGCACGAGCGGCATGGCGCACTGCTCGACGATCCGCGCGAGCGCTACGACGCCGGCGGGCGACTCCAACCCGCTGCCGTCGACCTGATCAGGGAAGTGCGCACGGCGTCTGCCCGCGAAGGGATCTTCACCGCGTGCGTACCCGAGGAGCTCGGTGGCGGCGGCTACGGTCATCTGGCCTACTACGCCGGTTGGCAGACGCTCTTTCACCGCCTGGGGCCGCGGCCGTGGCTCCTGCTGCACGTCATGGCGCACTGGGCGTTCGGTCCCAGCCGACTCCTGTCGCAGCTCTCCGAACGGGCGCGCGAGCGCTTCCTGCCGGGGTTGATGGACGGCTCGAAGATCATGTGCTTCGGGCTCTCTGAGCCGGGCGCCGGTTCCGATCTCTCGGCGCTGGCGACGAGAGCGGAGCGGGACGGCGACGGCTGGCGGATCACAGGTCGCAAGATCTGGACCACGCACGGGCCGATCGCCGACTACTGCGTGCTGTTCGCGCGGACGGGCGAGCAGGGGATCACCGCCTTCATCGTTCCGACCGATGCGCAGGGCTTCAGGCGGGTTCGTGTCGTCGAACTCTTCGGCGACATCGGCGGCGACGAGGCCGAGATCGCGCTGGAGGGCCTCTATGTCGAGCCGTGGCAGGTCATCGGAGAGGTAGACCGCGGTCTGGCCGCGGCGCTCTACGGCGTGTCGCTGGGCCGTGTCTACAACTCGGCGCGAGCGGTGGGGACCGGTCGTTGGGCGATCGAGACGGCGCTCGCCTACGCCCAGAAGCGAGAGGCCTTCGGCTCCCCGATCGCCGAGTACCAGGGCGTGAGCTTTCCCCTGGCCGAGTCGGCGACAGAACTCCACGGCGCTCACCTGATGGGGCGTAACGCCGCCCGGCTGCTCGATGGCGGCAGCCGCGCGATCAAGGAGCTGAGCATGACGAAGGCCTACTCGGTCCAGGTGGGGCTGCGCGCGGTCGACCGGGCGATGCAGACCCACGGCGCCCTGGGATTCACGAACGACCTCGGCCTCACCGAGGCCTGGAAGGCGCTTCGGGTTGTCAACGTCGCCGACGGCTCGAACGAGATCATGAACCGCATGATCGCCCGCCAGCTACTCCGGGGCGACACCGACCTGTAGCGTGCGCTCGCGGCGGCATAGACTGCCCTTCCTCCGTACGTTGAACCTGACCCGGACCCGGGAGTTGATATGACCTTACCTGCCGAGGCGACTACGTTCGCCCCTTCCACGTCAGATCGCGACCATCTGTCCGTCCTCCATCCGACGACGGACCTTCCGGCACTGCGGCGCGACGGCCCGCTGGTGATCGAACGGGGGCAGGGCATCCGGGTCTGGGACGAAGACGGCAGGGAGTACATCGAGGGGCTGGCGGGTCTCTGGTGTACCGCCCTGGGCTACGGTGTGGAGGAACTCGCGGACGCCGCCGCCGAGCAGATTCGGAAGCTCTCCTTCGCCCATCTCTTCGCGGGTCGCAGCCATGAACCGGCGGTCGCACTGGCCGAGAAGCTGCGCGAGATCGGGCCGATTCCGAACGCCAAGGCTTTCTTCGGAACGTCCGGTTCCGACGCGAACGACACCCAGGTCAAGCTGGTCTGGTACTACAACAACGCGCTCGGCCGGCCGGAGAAGAAGAAGATCATCAGCCGCCGGCGCGGCTACCACGGTGTTTCCGTGGCCGCCGGCAGCATGACCGGGCTGCCGCCGTTCCACAAGAGCTTCGACCTGCCGCTGCCGCAGTTCCGCCACGTGACCTGCCCGCACTACTACCGCGAGGGCGAGCCGGGCGAGACGGAAGAGGAGTTCACGGCCCGGCTGGCGGCCGAACTCGACGAGCTGATCCGTGCCGAGGGGCCTGAAACCGTCGCCGCCTTCATCGCCGAGCCGGTGCTGGGCGCCGGGGGCGTCGTCGTGCCGCCCGAGGGCTACTACCCGGCGATTCAGGCGGTCCTGGACGAGCACGATGTCCTGCTGATCGACGACGAGGTGATCTGCGGTTTCGGCCGGCTCGGCACGCCGTTCGGGGCCGAGGCGATGGAGATGAAGCCGGATACCGCCTCGGTCGCGAAGGCCCTGTCCTCCGCCTATCTTCCGATCAGCGCGGTCCTCGTGCCCGACGAGATGGTCGATGTCTTCGTCGAGGCGGGTGAGCGCTGGGGCCTCTTCGGCCACGGTTTCACCTACACGGGCCATCCGGTCTGTGCGGCCGTGGCGCTCAAGGCGCTGGAACTGATGGAAGAGCGGAACCTCTTCGCTCACGCCGCCCGGGTCGGGCGCTACTTCCAGGCCGGGCTGCGGCGCTTTGCCGAGCATCCGCTGGTGGGCGAAACGCGGGGCAAGGGGCTGCTCGGCGCCTGTGAACTGGTGGCGGATAGGCAGAGCCGCGAGGCCTTTCCGATCCAGCGCGGAGTGGGGGCGTACTGCATGCAACGTTGCCTGGACCACGGTCTGATCGTGCGGGCGCTGGGCGACACGGTGGCGTTTTGCCCGCCGTTGATCGTCACCGAGTCGGATGTCGACGAGATCCTGGAGCGCTTCGGCCGCGGCCTGGACGAGACCCTCGCCTGGGTCGAGACCGGAGGCGCGGCGTCATGACGGAACTGAGCACGTTGAGCCGGTCGGTCGCGGGGAAGACCGTGCTGATCACGGGCTGCGCCTCGGGCATGGGGCGGGCGACGGCGATGCTGTTCGCGGCCGAAGGCGCGAGTGTCGCCGCGACCGACATCAACGGTCCGGGCGTCGAAGCGGTGGTCGCAAAGATCCGCGCGGCGGGCCGGGAAGCGACCGCCTGGACCCTCGACGTGGGCGACGGCGATGCGATCGAGCGCGTCGTCCGCGAGGTGGCCGACCGCTACGGCGGCCTGGACATCCTGGTGAACAACGCCGGCATCTCGCGCGGCGGGCCGATCGACGCCGACGAGTACGAGACGCGCTGGCAGGAGACCGTCAACGTGCTCCTGACCGCTCACCAGCGGACGATCCGCGCGGCGCTGCCCCACCTGCGCAAGTCGGACTCGCCGCGGATCGTCAACATCGCTTCGACCGAGGGTCTGGGCGCGACGGCGCTCAACAGTGCCTATTCGGCGGCGAAGACCGGGGTCATCGGGCTGACCCGGGGTCTGGCGGTGGAGCTAGGCAAGGAGGGGATCACGGTGAACTGCATCTGCCCCGGTCCGATCCGCACCGCGATGACGGAGCGGATCCCCGAGGAGCACAAGCAGATCTACGCCCGCCGGCGCACCGCCCTGCGCCGCTACGGCGACCCGGAGGAGGTGGCCCACGGCACGCTCCACCTCTGCCTGCCCGCCTCGTCCTTCATCACCGGCGTCGCGTTGCCGGTCGACGGCGGATTGACCGTTCGCCGCGCCTGACCGTGACCGCGGGTCTTCTGACCCGCGGAAGACAACGCGCCGCGTAGCGGCGACGATTCAGTCCAGGTAGCCGAGAGCCTTCAGCGCCTCGCGCTGCTCGGGCGGTATGGACGGCTCGATGCCGGCCGTGAGCGGCCCCGCGCCCCGGCGCTGCAGTTTGCCGACGGCCGCCAGATAGCCGGCCCAGAGCGATTCCTCCTGTCGCAGGTCGTTCAACTCGGCACGGTCGCGACCGGCGTCGAACAGTTGCCGCGCGGTCCCGGAAGGCGTGCTGTGGTAGTCGATCAACTTGTGGCGGCGGTCCACTCCGTGTAGCAGCAACGCGTCCATCGCTAGCCGGTCGACGCGGAGTTCGGCCATAGCGACGGTGGATCCACGCGGGTCGGCGCCGGAGCGGATGAGAGGCAGCAGCGACTGGCCGTCGGTCTCGACCAGCCCGGGAGCCCCGATCGCATCGAGGATCGTCGGGACGATGTCGATCTGGCGCACCTGCGCCCCGACCTCGGACCGGTCCCCGTCCCGCCGTAGCCTGTCGGGCAGGCGGAGGATGAGGGGTACGTGGATCTGCTCCTGGTACAGCGTCGCGCCGTGACCGTGGCGGCCGTGGTCCAGGAACTCCTCGCCGTGATCCGACACGAAGACGACAAGGGTGTCCTCGAGGAACCCGCGCCGGTCGAGTTCCTCGAGCATGCGGCCGAAGTGCTCGTCGACGAAGGCGATCTCGCCGTCGTAGAGGTCCTTCAGGTCGCTCGTCGAGTGACTGGCGCTGGCGGGCTGGTTCTGTCGGAGCAAACCGGGACCGGCCGCCGCGTCGGGCGCGAAACGTTGCCTGTGGTCCTCGGGCGGGAGGTAGGGCTCGTGCGGATCGGTTACGTGGAGAAAGACGAAGAAGGAGTCTTCGGGACCGATCCGTTCCAGCCATTCCAGGGTCTCGTCGACCGCCCTCCAGACCGGGACGTGAATGCCTGGCCGCGAGGCCCGCTCCCGCATCTGCATGAAGTGATTGAAGCCGCGGCGGAATCCGAAGTCGATGCCGGCGTTGCCGTTCGTCGAAACGCCTAGTGCGCGATAGCCGATTGAACTGAGGATCTCGGGCAGGTAGGGAATGTCGGCGCCGAGTTCCTGGTTCCGCGTGCGTGCGCCGTGCCTGTGCGGATACAGCCCGGTGAGGATGCTCGCGGTGGCCGGGCGCGTCCACGACGATTGGGCAACGGCGTGCTCGAAGAGGATGGCGTCGCCGGCAAACCGGTCGATGTTCGGCGAGGTCGGACGCTCGTAGCCATAGCAGCCCAGATGGTCGGCTCGGAGCGTGTCGACGAGAAAGATCAGGATGTGTGGCAGGTGCGCGCCGGACGGATCGGACGCGCCGGCGAAACCTTCGCCTGTCTCCACGGGTTGCGCCTCTGCCGGTTCGGCAGGGTTGGCGAACGGCGCTTCAGCATGCGGCCATGGTGGCGTTGGGCTGCTCAGGACGGCCGAGAGCCGGAAGCCCGCCTCGGCCTCCGGCAGGCGGGCGCCGGCGAGCGCCTCGATGCGGATGCGCAGGGGACTCTCGTGCGCCGGGAGTTGCAGTTGACCTCGCCCGCCGCTGAGGGTCGTCGTGGCCGCCGCCGATCCGGTGGGGTAGCGGTGGACTGCCGCTACGAGCCGGGGCGACGGTTCGGCGCCGCGCCAGACGCCCTGAGGGCCGTACAGGCCCAGGTCGTCCAGTTCGAGGACTCCGCCTTCCGGCAGCAGGACGTAGTAGTCGAGCGCCGTGCGAAAGGGCAGATGGAGCGTTCCGTCCGCCGCCGCGGAGGGTCTCGCGCCGGTACCGGCGCCTTCGATGCGGATGCGGCTCCAGGCGACTCGCGGTGGAACGGCTCCGGCTGGCGAGGAGTACTCCAGCAGGACGTCGTTGTCGCCCTGCCGCTGTACCGCGGGGGGCACACTCAGGCGGTACTCCTCCACGGCGCCTCCGGAGGCCAGGTCGAGCTGACCGAGCGGCTGCTGGTTCCATGACACCCGGACCGTTGGGGGCTCGGTCCCGGGAGACGCCATCTGTCGGCCCGTGAGCACGAGTTCGAGCGGACGGGACCAGGACAGGTGCCAGTTCAGGGTGGACCGGTCGCCTTCTCCCGACGCGAAGCTGCCGCCCTCGTCCTCGCCTGGAGCCGACCATCCCTCGCGGAGTTGCCGCCGCTGTTCGTAGTTTCCGGGCGCCACTTCGGACGACTCGGCCGTCACTTCGGCGAGGTCGAGCGCCTGAGCCAGGTCGGTCTGGAAGCGTTCCGCCGCTCCGCCGCAGGCCAGTACGACCAGGGCGGACAAGCCGCAGGCGGTTGCGGTCGCGGCACGCCAATCGCGGCGATGTCCGGTCGGTCTTCGTGGCTGAGAGCTCTTCGGGGCGGCGCCGCGGCGGGGCCGCGAGATTCGGTTCACCGGCTGCCGCCGTCGATTCGCAGCACGGCCCCGGTCGTGTAGCTGGAGGCGTCGGATGCCAGGTAGAGGGCGGCGCCGACGATCTCGTCCGGCTCACCTCCCCGGCGAAGAGCGATCGAGGTCTGTGCCCGCTTGTTGAATGCCTCCAGGTCCCAGGCTTTCGAGATGTCGGTCAGGAAGGGACCCGGCATGATCGCGTTGACCCGGACCTTCGGGCCGTAGGCGTGGGCGAGCGATTCGGTCAGCGAGTTCAGCCCTGCCTTGGCCGCGCCGTAGGGCTCCGCGTTGGCGCTGGGATGGATGGCCGCCGTGCTGGTCACGTTGATGATGCTGCCGCCGTCGCCCTCCGCCATCCGCTGGCCGATCACCGCGGCCAGCCGGAACGGTCCCTTCAGGTTGACTCCGATCACCTTGTCGAAGAGAACCTCGCTCACTTCGGCCAGACTGGGATAGAGCGGCGACATGCCGGCGTTGTTGACCAGCACGTCGACCTTGCCGAACCGGTCGTAGGCTGCTTCGATCAGGCCGTCCACCTGGTCCCAGTGGCCGACGTGGCAGGCGTGAGCGAGTCCCTGGCGCCCCGTTTTCTCGATCTGCGCCACCACTTCGTGGCAGGAGTCGATCTTCCGACTGGTGACGACGACGTCGGCGCCGGCGGCGGCGAAGGCGAGCGACATCTCGCGCCCCAGCCCGCGACTGCCGCCGGTGACGAGCGCGGTGCGGCCCGTGAGGTCGAGGATGGGTGGGGCGGTGTGGTCCATGGAAACGAGGGTAACAAGCGCCGGCTCGCCGGGGTAGATTCCGCTGACGATGACCGATTCTCCGCCGCTTGCCGCCAGCACCGCCGCCCAACCGACGCCCGTCGCCGAACCGCGCCTAGTCCAGATTCAGGCCGGCCCTATGGCCAACTTCGTCTACGTCCTCGCGGACTCCGCCACACGCAAGGCCTGGGTCGTGGATCCGGCCTGGGAGCCGATTGGCGTCATGAAGGTCGCCCGGGAGCAGGGTTACGAAGTCGTCGGTGTATTGGCGACGCACTTCCACCAGGATCACATCGGCGGAGACATCATGGGCCAGCACGTTCCCGGTGTGCGCGAACTCCGTGCCGAGTTCGATCTGCCGATGCTGATTCATGAGGCCGAGGCCGAGCGGGGCGCCGAGATCGCGGGTTGTCCCACGGACAGGGTCGAGGTGTTCCGCGACGGCGACATCCTCGAGCTCGGCGATCTGCGGGTCGAAGTGCTGCACACGCCCGGTCATTCACCGGGAAGCTGCTGCTTCCGCGCCGGCGACCACATGCTGACTGCCGACACACTGTTCGTGCAGGGCATCGGTCGGGTCGACCTGCCGCATAGCGACATCGACGCCATGTTCCACTCGCTGGAGCGTTTGAAGGCGCTGCCCCCGGAAGTGGGCATCTACCCGGGACACGACTACGGTCCGGAGTCGTTCTCGACGATCGGCCGTGAACTGCAGTGGAACGCCTACCTACGACCGAGCAGCCTGGAACAGTGGCGCGCGATGATGGGGATCTTCTGAGCGGGGACCGAAGCGCTTCGCCCTCCGTCGTCGCGTCGCCTCGAACTCCTCCGCGGATCGAGACCCGGAGACTGCGTCGCGAGCTGCGCTCCGGCGAGCGCACCCTGGTCGTCGTCGACGACCTCGATCTCGAGGTGGCGGCGGGGGAGTGCGTCTCCATCCGCGGCCCGTCGGGAGCGGGCAAGTCGACGCTGCTGGCGCTGCTGGCGGGGCTCGATCGCCCGACCGCGGGCAGCGTCCTGATCGACGGCCGGGCGATCGAGGGCCTGAGCGAGGACGAACTGGCGCTCTTGCGGCGCGAGAAGATCGGCTTCGTCTTCCAGGCCTTTCAGTTGCTCGGCAACCTGACCGCGCGGGAGAACGTCCAGTTCCCGCTGGATCTGCTCGGCCGCCGGCGTTCGAGGGAGCGCGCGGAGGCCCTGCTCGCGGACGTCGGCCTCGCCGAGCGCGGCCACCACTACCCGTCGCAGCTCTCGGGCGGTGAGCAGCAGCGGGTGGCGCTGGCCCGGGCCTTCGCGGCCGAACCCGCGATCCTGCTCGGCGACGAGCCGACCGGCAATCTGGACTCGGCCACCGGAGCCGCCGTGCTCGACGTGATGATGGCGCTCCGGGACCGCTACGGTTCGACCCTCGTGCTCGTGACCCACGATCCGGCGGTCGCGGCCCGCGCCGACCGCGAGCTCGTCATGGTCGACGGGCGCTTCCTTACCGGCGGCTGAATCGTGGGACCGGGTACGGCGCTTCGCTACTCCCTGTGGGAGTTCCGCGGCTCCCTGGGCCGTGTATGGGTGTGGCTCGTCTGCCTGTCCGTCGGCGTGGGCGCCGTCGTGTCCGTGGCCGGGCTGGCTTCGAGCGTGGACGGAGTGATCCGCGGCGAGGCGAAGAAACTGCTGGCCGCCGACCTCGCGGTGCGTTCGCGCGTGCCGCTGCCGCAGCGGGCACTGGACGCGATCGACCAGCTTCCGGGGGCGGTGCGCGCGGAGGTCCGGGAGTTGGCGGCCATGGCCGGTCGAGCGGCGCCAAGACCCCCTCGCGAGGAGGGTGCGTCGAGTCTGTTCGTCGAGTTGAAGGCCGTCTCCGGCGGCTATCCGTTCTACGGCGAGCTGACCGTGGAGCCGCCTCTGCCCGTGGGCCGGACACCGGCCGAGGTCCTCGGCGACCACTCCGCGCTCGTGGCCCCCGAGGCGCTCTCGCGCCTTGGACTCGAGGTGGGCGACGAGTTGCGGCTGGGTCGACGGACGCTGCGCATCGCGGGTGCGCTGGTCGGAGAGCCCGATCGCCTTCCGGTGGGCCTCTCCGTCGGCCCGCGGGTCATCGTGAGCGTCGCGGGGCAGGAGGCGGCCGGCGTACTCCCGTTCGCTGGTTTCGGCGGCTACCGGGCACTGGTGCGGTTGCCGGACGAGAGTTCGCCAGACGACCTTGAGAGCCAGGCGGAGACGGTCCGGAACGCCCTCGACAACGATCCGACCGTGCGGGTCGAGACGTACGTGGATGCCCAGCCCGGCATTCGCCGCGACCTGGAGCGGATGGAACGCTACCTGGGGTTGGTCGCGCTGCTGTCTCTTCTGGTAGGCGGCGTGGGCGTGGCGCAGGGTGTGCGCGCCTGGTTGCTGCAGCGCCTGGACGCGCTGGCAATTCTCAAGTGTCTTGGGGCGCGGCCCCGCGACCTGATGCGCGCGTACCTGGTTCAGGCGATGCTGCTGGGTTGTGGCGCGGGTGTCGTCGGCGGCGTCGTCGGTTTGCTGTCGATCCTGCTAGTGCCGGCGATCCTCGGCGGAGCTCTGCCCGCGGAGGCGATCTCGATCTGGCAGCCGCTCGCACTGACGCGGGGCATTCTGCTGGGCGCCTTCGTGTCGACGGCCTTCTCGGCTCCGGCTCTTCTGGTCGTCCTGCGGGCGCCGCCGGCCCGCGTGTTCCGCCGCACTGCGGAGCCGCTGCCCGGCTCGCGGGCGGCTTCCGTGATCTCGCTGGCCGCCGTGGCCGCCGGAGTGGCTGGTTCGGCCGCTCTGCAGGCGGGTTCCCTGTGGCTGGCGCTGCAGTTTCTGGGCGGTCTGGCCGCCGGGGTCGCCGGCCTCTGTCTGGCCGCCCTTGCCGTGCGCGGCATCGCCCGGCGAGTGGCGCCGTTGTGCCGAGCGTACTGGCTGCGACACGGCATCTCGGCGCTCGCGCGCCCCGAGTCGGGAACCCTGCCGGCGACGGTGGCTCTGGGACTGGGACTCATGGTGCTGCTGGCGATGGTCGTCGTTCAGGGGCATCTTCGTGACCAGCTCGAGTCCGAGCTGCCTTCGGACGCGCCGAGCGTGTTCCTTCTGGGCGTCTCGTCCGAAGAGTGGAGCAGGCTCGACTCGCTGCTCGCGCGGGAAGGCGCCGTCGGGGTTCAGTCCGCTCCCGTCGTGATGGCCCGGATCCGCACGATCGACGGTGAGCGCGTCGAAGATCGCATCGACGACAGCAACCGCTGGGCCCTGACGAGGCAGCTTCGGCTGACCTATCTCGATGAACTGCCGGCGGACAACGTGTTCGTCGACTCGCAGGAGCCCGTCTCCAACCGCGCGCCGTGGTTCGATCCGGCGGTCGCCGAAGTCAGCGTCGAAGACGAGTTCGCCGAGACGATCGGCGTCGGTGTCGGTTCCGTGATCGCTCTGGACGTTGGCGGGCGGGAAGTCGACATCACCGTGACCAGTCTGCGTCGGGTGGACTGGGAGGGCTTCGGCATCAACTTCTTCCTGGTGGTCGAACCGGGTGTGCTCGAGGGTGCGCCCCAGACCAGGATCGCGGCGGCGCGGCTGCCAGGGGAAAGGGAACAGGAGATTCAGGATCAGGTGGTCCGAGCGCACCCGGGTGTCGCGGTGTTGCGGATCCGCGAGCTGTTGCAGAAAGTCGTCGACCTGATCTCGAACCTCCAACTCGGCGTGCGGGTTCTCGGCAGCTTCACCGTCGCTGCGGCCCTGCTGACACTGGCCGGGGCGGTCGCCGCCGGTTCGTCTCGCCGCGGCCGGGAAGTGGCCCTGCTCAAGACGATCGGCTCGACTCGCCTCGATGTCCTGCGAGCCTTCGCGGCCGAGTACGCGCTGATCGGTCTTTCCGCCTCGGTCGTGGCCGCTTTTCTTGGCACGGCCGCGGCCTGGTGGCTCGTTGTACAAGAACTGGAACTCGAATGGTCGTTCCGTCCGTGGGCGGTGCTCGGCGCCCTGGTAGCGGGAGGGCTGCTGTCGCTCGCCACCGGCATCCTGGCGAGCACGCGCGCCTTGCGAAGGCCGCCCATCGACTCGCTGCGGGAGGCGTCGTGACGCTGCGCATCTCCACCCGCTGGCAGATCGTCAGTGCGCTCTTCGCGATGATGATGTTCTCGTCGGGTCTGGGCTTCTACAACCAGTCCGTGCTGCTCGAGGCCCTGACCCGGGAGCGCGGCTTCTCGGTGTTCTCCGCGTCGTTCGCGTCGACGGTGTTCTTCGCCACGAGCGGTTTCATGGGTCTCGCCGTTGCCAGCCTGATCGAGCGGATCGACGCCCGCTGGTCCGTCGCCGCCGGCGTCGCCGTCTGCGCCGCATCGCTGGTCGCGATCGGCCGCGTCGAGACGATTCTCGAGGTCTATGCGGCGTTCATCGTGTTCGGCATCGGCTTCTCGGCCACGAACATGTTGACCGCAAGCACGCTGATCACGAGGTGGTTCGCGCGACGGCGGGCCCTGGCACTCTCGATCGTGTTCACCGGCCTCTCCGCGGGCGGCATCGTGGTCGCGCCGTTCGCCGCCTGGGCGGTCGCCGAGCATGGCCTGGGCCGCGGTACGGAGATCCTGGCTGCGACGTACGTTCTGGGCATTCTGCCGCTGGCGCTGTGGCGGTTGCTGCCACGGCCTCGCGGCGAGACGGACCTGGCCGGCGAGTTCGACGGCGGGGAGGATCCGGGCGTCGGGGCGCGTGAAGCGTTTCGTTCCCGCTACTTCGCCGGTATCGCGGTGACCTTCTTCTTCGGACTGATGGCGCAGGTCGGCGGCATCGCGCACCAGTTCAAGCTGGTCAGTGCCTACGAGCCGGACGTGGCTGGGAGGGCCGTCTCCGTGCTGGCCGCTGCCAGCGTCGTGGGGCGTCTGGCCTCGGGCGCGCTGCTGGAGAGACTCCCCTATCGCGGCTTCGCGCTGGCCATGCTCGTTCTTCAGGGAGTGACCCTCTTCGTGTTGGGATCGAGCACGAACGTGGCGGGCCTGCTGATCGCCTCGGGAGCGTTCGGACTCACGATTGGAAGCTTCCTCATGATGCAGCCGCTGCTGCTGGCCGAGGCGTTCGGCACCAGGAGCTTCGCGCGCATCTACTCGGTCAGCACGCTGTGCGCGTCGGTGGGCGTGGCGTTGGGACCGTTGCTGCTCGGTTGGGCTCACGACTTTGCCGGCGGCTATCGGAACGCCTACGCGCTGAGTACGGGGTTGTCCTGGCTTGGCTGCGTTTCGTTGTGGGCGGCGGGGAGGGGATACGTCCGCGCGCGCTAGGGCCGCCTGGAAGCCGTTCGGTGTCCTTTACCGGGTCCACCAACAGGGTTGGAGTTTTCGTCAATCGCCGCTACACTGAGGAGCACATGGCTGGCCGAAGAGAACTCAACATGCGCCGTCGCAAGCGACGGATCCTGGAGGCGGCGACCAAGCTGATCTCCGATGGCGGTATCGAGGCGTGCACGATGCGGGCGCTGGCCCGCAAGGCCCGTCTCGACGTCACGACGCTCTACAACTACTACGGGTCGAAGGAGGAGATTCTCGAGGCCCTGCGGAGGTCCGGGGCTCGCAGACTCGAACGCCAGATCGGGAAACTCGAAGAGACGGAGCCCTTTGAGCGCATTCGCGCGATCGTCGACCTGACGCTAGGCGTCTCGGAGTCGCCTGCCGAGCTGGCGCGGCCCATCAATCTGCCAAAGCGCTGGCGCCGTCCGGGCAGCGGCCCGATCGGCGTGGTCGCGAAGGCGCATCTGGAGAAGGAACTCCGTCGCGCGGCGGCCGGAGGAGACATGCTTCCCTCGGTCGATCCCGAGCAATTCGCGCTGGTCGTTCTCGGTCACGCAGGCGTGTGGCTGTCGCTGTGGGCCCGGCGCCTGACCGATGCGGAGGAGACGTTGGCTCGGGTCGGCTATCTCGTGAACCTCTGCCTGCTGGCGGGCTCGACGGACGCGTCGCGGCCTGGACTCGAGCAGGAGATGCTCGAGAGCCAGAGTCGGCTGGCCGCTATCGAGGCGGCGCTTGAAACCGCCGCGGTCTGACCGCGGCCAGTCCGGGCGAGATCGAACGACGCTCTACGACGGAGCCGGGACTCCGGCGGGCAAGGCAGCCGTCCAGCCGGCTTCGAGTTCGCGTGCCAGCCGGTCCTTCAAGCCGGCGTGGCCCGGATCCTGGCTCAGGTTGTCGAACTCTCGAGGATCCGTCTCCAGGTCGTAGAGTTCGATCTCCACCTCGTCGCTTCCGGAGACCGGAGTCCACTCTGTGTAGCGGTAACGGTCGGTTCGAAGACTGAGCCCGGCGGTGAGGTGCTGCCGGTCGGGGCGCGTGAAGCGGTCCGAGCGCGAGAAGATCGCGCTCTTCCAGTCCCGGGCCGGGTCTTCGAGCAGCGGTCGGAAGCTCGTGCCCTCGAGACCGACGGGCGTGGGAAGGCCGGAAAGGTCGGCCAGTGTCGGGTAGAGGTCGACGAGTTCAACCAGACCCGTCGACGTCGCGCCGCCTGCGATGCCGGGCGCGCGCACGATCAGGGGCACACGGGTCGACTCCTCGAACTGCGACTGCTTGCGCCACATGCCCTGATGCTCGCCAAGGTGGAAGCCGTGATCGCTGACGAAGACGACGATCGTCGATTCCTCGAGGCCGAGTTCGACGATCGCATCGAGGAGCAGGCCGACCTGGTGGTCGATCAACGTGACGGTGGCGTGGTAGGCGGCGATCGCCTGGCGCTTCTGGTCGTCGGTGTGGAGGGCGTCGTCCGGGTAGCCGACGAGCGCGGGCAACGGAATGTCCTCGCGGTCGTCGGCTGGTTCCCGCGGCAGCTCGACACCGCCGATCGGGTGCTGCTCGAAGAAGCTGGCCGGCGCTACCCAGGGCTGGTGCGGCTTGTGGAAGCCGGCGGCGATGAAGAAGGGCTTGTCGCCGTGCTTGCGCAGCAACTCGATGACCCTGCGCGCGGTGCGACCGTCGGGTGTCTCCTCCTCGAGTTCGTCGGTGGCCCGCCACGTGAGGGGCAGGCCGCCGGTGCGGCCGTGGGGCGCGAACACTTCGGCGCGCGACATGCCGTCCTCGGAGCCGTTGGTCCAGGAGTTGTCACGGACGGCCGAGTCGTCGGCGCCGGGCAGGTACTGGTCGCTCGGACGCCGCCGGGCGTTCTCCGAGATGTCCCAGGTCACCGAGTCCTCATAGCGGCCATGGGCAACCTTGCCGACCCGCGCCGTGAAGTAGCCATGCTGCCGGAAGTACTCGGGAAGCATGACGGCGTCGCCGACCGCGTGGCGCGGCTCCTGGAAGTTGTGGAGGACCTGCGTCGTCTCGGGCCTTAGGCCGCTGAGGAACGACGCGCGCGAGGGATTGCAGACCGGATGCTGGGCGTACGCACGGTCGAGGCGGATGCCCTCGGCCGCCAGACGGTCCAGATTCGGAGTGCGCGCGGTCGGGTAGGCGCCGTAGCTGCCGAGCGCGACGTTCAGGTCGTCGGCAACGATGAACAGGACGCTCGGTCGCTCGGCAGAGCCGGCGTCGGAGCCCGGATCGCTGGGGCCGCACGAGATGAGGCTGAGCAGCAGAACGGCGGCCAGAGTCCTCTTCATGGATCCTCCGAGCTGTTCGTGTGGATCTAGTCCCTCAGTATTGCGAACGTAGTTGGGACGTTCAAGTGGCGCGGGAAGCGCGCGGACTCCTAGATCAGCCCTTGGTAGGCGCCGCCATCGAGCAGGATGCTGGTGCCCGTGATGAACCGCGCCGGCTCGGAGCACAGGAAGGCGACGGCCTTGCCGAAGTCGTCGGCCGTGCCCAGCGTGCCGGTGGGCACCCGCTGCGCCACGACGTCCGTGTTGCCTAGCGATTGGATGCGGTCGGTGGCGTGGATGCCGGGCTGGGCCGAGTTGACCGTGACGCCGTCGCGGGCGACCTCCGCCGACAGGGTCTTGAGAAAGCTGCTGACGCCGGCGCGGGCGACCGACGACGCGGCGAGGTTGCCGATGGGCTGACGGGCGCCAATCGAAGTGATCGCCACGATCCGTCCCCAGCCGCGCTCGCGCATTCCCGGGAGGGCGGCCTGACACATGACGATCGTCGACAGCAGGTTGAGGTCGATCGCCTGGCGGTAGCCGTCGATCGACGTGGTCGCGGGCGAGCCGGGTGGGGGTCCGCCGGCGTTGGCGACAAGGATGTCGACCTGGCCCAGCTTCGCGATCGCCTGTTCGACGAAGGAACGCGCGCCGTCCTCCGTCGACATGTCGGCGACGATCGGCACGGCGCCGGTGCCCAGCTCCGCGGCGGCTTCCTTGATGCGCTCCTCGCTGCGGCTGCAGATCGCGACTTCCACGCCGTCCTCGAGCAGCGCCTTGGCGCAGCCGAAGCCGAGTCCCGTCGATGCCGCGGCCACGGCGGCCTTCTTTCCGTGGATTCCCAGATCCATCCTTGCCTCTCCCCTTCGTTGTCGTTCTCTGCCTGGGTCAAGCGCCGGAAGCCGGCGCGCTATCGCCTTCGATCCCGTGCCAGTTCGGCCATGCGGGTGAACAACTCCTGCATGTGGGTGCGGTCGCCGTCGTCGCCGCTGAACTCGCGGTAAAGCGAGTCGACGTTGATCGCGATCCGTTCACTGTCGCCCCACGACTCGAAGTCACCGAGAGCGATGTCGAATGCCGCGTCTCGGGCACTGAGGCCCGCGTCGTAGCGCTTCCTCGCCTCGTCGCGGATGTAGACGAGGTAGGCGCGCATGGCTTCCACGCCGCGGTTACCGGTGATCGGACCGTGGCCCGGCACGATCGTCTCCAGGTCCCAGCTCAGCAGCAGGTCGCAGGCGTCGATCCAGTTCTGGACGGGTCCCGCCCAGATGATCGGAGCGCCCTCGATGAACAGGATGTCGCCGGTGAACACGGTCCGGTCGTCGGGGACGTGGACCATGATGTCGCCACCGGTGTGGGCCGGCCCGACTTCGCTCAGCTCTACGCGCTTGTCGCCTACCGTGAGCGTCAACTGGCCCTCGAAGGTCCGGTGGGGCAGCGTGTGGGTGATCCCCTCGAAGTCGAAGCTGCCGAAGCACTCCACCAGAAAGTCGCCGACCAGGCCGCCGTTCTCGCGGGCGCCTCGCATCAGCGCCGCGAGGCCCGCCGGCGTGGTTGCTTCCATCTCGGCGGCCGCGGTCGCCGACGCGACGATCTCGGCACCGGCGACGAGTTCGTTGCCGTGGGTGTGGTCGCCGTTCGAATGGGTGTTGACCAGCCGGTCGATGTCACCGGCGGCGTCGTGCGCCCTCTTCATCGCGTCGAGCATCTCGCGCGTGTTCGGGAGGTCGAAGAGCGTGTCGACGAGCAGCGACTCGTCACCGCTCACGATCAGGCCGGCGTTGCTCCAGCCCCAGCCGCCGTCCGGCTGGAGCCAGGCGAACGAGTTGTTGCCGAGGTCGTGCAGACCCCGTTCGAAGGCGAACCGGGGACTTCCGAGCCCGGTCCAGGGCGAGGCGTCAGGCATGGGCGCACTTTAGCCAAAACCCCTCCGGCGTAGATACGATTGCGCGATGACTGCCCCGACCGCGGTCGAGCGTTCCCGGGCCACGCTCGATCTCGACGCGTTCTGGAACTGGCTCGTCCTCCATCCGAACTGCGTCATCCGGGCCGGATCGGTCGACGCCCTGCTCTGCGACGACGAGGACTTCCACTGGCAGTTCGTTGCGGAGAACGACAACCTGCTGATCGCGCAGCTCGTGTACGGAAAGAGGCTCGTCGGCGAGATTCTGATCGACCGTGAGCGGGTTGCCTACGTGCAGTCCTTCCAGGGCGAGCAGGACAACGAGTACGTCTTCGAGTTGATCTCGGAGACGGAACGCGAGCGCACGGCGGCGTGGGTCTTCGTCATGTCCCACGGCCTGGACGACGAGCCCCAGGAGTCGGCTCATGCCACTCCTTCGCTGGTTCACTGACGCTCCAGCGGGCGCTGGCGTGAGTGGCGCGGGCGGCCGGGGGCCCTGAGTTGACGCTGCGCATCCTCGGCGTCGTCGACCTACTTCGGCGGCGGAGTGGAGTTCGACCTTGACTCTCCGAATTCTCGGCGTCGTTGATCTGCACTGGTCCGGCAAGAGGCCCCCGCGGTTGCCGGACCCGTCCGGCTTCGACCTCGTGCTCCTGGCCGGGGACCTGACGAACTTCCTCGGTCCGGATCATGCCCGCCGGATCGTCGAACCGCTTCAGGATTCGGGAGTTCCGGTGCTGGCGGTCTGCGGCAACTGCGATCAGCGGTCGGTGGACGACTACTTCCGCGACATCGACATCGACCTGGACCGACGCGCGCGCGTGATCGACGGAGTCCGCTTCCTCGGCCTTTCCGGCGGTCTCCCCTTCGGTGACCTTCCCTACGAGCGCACCGAGGAGGACTACGAACGGGTCGCGGCCGAGGCCTTCGACCGCGCCGCCCGGGTGGACGGTCAGCCCACGATTCTCGTCTCCCACCAGCCTCCCTTCGGCACGACCTGCGACCTCGCGCGCGGCAACCACGTCGGCTCGAGAACACTCCGCGCTGCGGTCGAGCACCACCAACCCGACCTCGTCTTCTCCGGCCACATCCACGAAGCGATCGGCTCCGACACGATCGGCGCCACGCGCATCGTCAACCCCGGCCCCTGGTTCCAGGGCCGCTCTGTCGTCATCGAAGCCGATCCGGGCGCTGGGTCCGTCGAGTTCGAGATCCTGGCGCCGTAGCCGGCGGGCATCGGCTGGCGATGGGGCGTCGGCGTCACCCGCCCGCCGGGGGCCGGAGGAGAGGGTCCCAGCGGACGCTCACGCTTGCCGGATGAATGGAGGGTGAGCGTTCGCTGCGGTCGGCTGCGCTCCGGTTCGGTGTCGGTTCATGTGAGGTCGCCGGGCGTCGCTTGCCGACAGCCTCGCTGGGACCCTCTCCTCCGGCCCCCGGACGCGGGCTGGAGGTGGTCGGCGAGGCAACTTCGGCTGTGGTCCGGCGAGTAAAGCGCTGAAGGGTGGCTTCGGCTCAGGACGACGACGTCCAGCCTGCCCGGGGGTGCGAGGGGTCAGCCTCCAGGTGGCTCGGAACGAGCGACTTCCGAGGTCCTGACGGCGTCCGAGGTCGAACCGGAGCGAGTGGAGTGCAGTGAGCGCACCCCCTTGCATCTTCTGAGAAAGCGCGAACCCGGGTGGCGCGATCCGCGCCACCCGTGAACCAGCCCGTGTGCCCGTCATCGGGCGCACGGATGGCACGGCACCTGGAGGCTGACCCCTCGCACCCCAAGGCAGGCGGGTGTCACCGATACACGCTGCCGCTAGCCAGCCGCGCCCAGGTTCTCGAGCCGGTCGACCAGTTCGTCGATGACGGGGAGGTCGACGTTGGCGAAGGCGAGGCGGAGGTAGCGGTCCTGGCCGGGGCCGAACATGGAGCCGGCGAGGCAGAGGATGCCGTGGTCCTCGGCGAGGCTGCGGCCGACGGAGGCGGACGAGCGGTCGGTACAGTGGTGGCGGAGGTAGACGAAGTAACCGCCGTAGGAGGCGACTTCGAAGTCCGTGTTCGCTTCGCGGATGCGGCGGGCGGCGTAGGCGACGCGGTCGCGGACGGTGCGGCGGTAGTCCCGCTTCCAGTCGTCGAGGTGTTCGAGACAGAAGTTGGCCGCCAGTTGGCCGATGTGGGACGGGCAGAGGGCGACGCAGTCGGCGATCTTGAGCGTCTCGCGGAGCAGGGCGGGGTTCGTGGCCATGCAGCCGATCCGGTAGCCCGCCATGCAGTACGCCTTGGAGAAGCTGTAGAGGTGGATCAGGGTGTCGCTCCAGTCGGAGCGAGCGAAGAGGCGGTGCGCCGGGTCGGAGTGCTCCCGGAACTCACGGTAGGTCTCGTCGATGACGAGCGCCAGTCCGCGGCTCTTGGCGAGTTCGAAGAAGCGTTCCAGGAGGTCCGGCGGGTAGACGGCGCCGGTCGGGTTGTTCGGGGTCACCAGGACGATTGCGCGGGTGGCGGGGGTTACGGCGGCCGCGGCGTCGTCGGGGTCGGGCATCATGTCCGGGCCTGGCTCGAGATAGACCGGCCTGACGTCCTGGGAGCGCAGCCACATGTCGTGGTTGAAGTAGGACGGCAGTGGGACGAGGACCTCGTCGCCGGGCTCGGTGAGGGCCATCATCGCCAGGCAGAAGGCCTGGTTGCAGCCGGCTGTGACGGCCACCTGATAGGCGGCCACCGGGGCGTCGTAGTCGGTGGTCAGGTTGCGGGCCAGCGCCTCGCGGAGTGGGAGGATCCCCTGTTGGTCGGTGTAGGTCGCCGTGGCCGGGCTCTGGGCCTGAAAGGCGATGTGGTCGCGCAGTTCCTGCGCGGGCGGGTAGGTCGGCGCCGCCTGGGAGACGTCGATCAGCGGAAGGTCGCTGGCGGCCCTGCTCTTCCAGCGTCCGACCTGGGTGATCGGCGAATCGATCACTCGCTGAACTACGGATCTGATCAGCACTGGGCGTAAGCTACCGGATCGTCCGGGCGGCGAGAACGGAGCCGCCGGCAGCGATCAGGGAGGCGAGGCATGAAGTACCTGCACACGATGGTCCGGGTCCACAGCCTGGAGGAGGCGCTCGACTTCTACTGCGGCAAGCTGGGGATGGTCGAACTGCGCCGCTTCGACAGCGAGCAGGGACGGTTCACGCTCGTGTTTCTGGCCGCGCCTTCGGATGTGGAGCTCGCGCGCGAGCGGACCGCGCCGCTTCTGGAACTGACCTACAACTGGGACCCCGAGGACTACACCGGGGGCCGGAACTTCGGTCACCTGGCCTTCGAGGTCGAGGACATCTACGGCACCTGCCGCTCGCTCCAGGAGCAGGGCGTCGTGATCAACCGGCCGCCCCGGGACGGCCGCATGGCGTTCATCCGGTCGCCGGACGGCATCTCGATCGAGCTCCTGCAGGCCGGCGGCTCCCTGCCGGTCGAGGAGCCCTGGGCCTCGATGCCAAACGAAGGTACCTGGTAGAGGGAGCAGGCTTCGGCCCTCAGTAGGCCGCGTAGTCCTTCTCTTCGACCAGTTCCGAGCCCAGCAGTTCGTTGATGCTCCGCTTGGCGGCGGCGCGCCGGTCGTTCGTGCGGTAGACCGCCCGGGCGAGTTCGATGAAGCGTTCGCCGAACTCGCGCTTCCGTTCGCAGTCGCGGATGTCGTCCTCGATCTCCCACAGCCGCTCGTTGATCCGGCGCAGTTCCGCGGTCAACTCGTCCAGTTCCGGGGAGCTCGGCAGCGCTTCGCTGCGCGCAGCCGTCAGGCTCCGGAGTTCGCGCTGGACGTTCGCGACCTTGTCCGGGTCGGCGATCCGTTCGGCCTTGATCTCGAGGATCGTGATCTTGTCGATCAGTTCGCCCGCCGATACCTCGACCTGCAGCACGGTGCCCACGACGGCGCAGACACTACAGCAGTTCGGGCCTTGCGATTCGGCCGCTCAGGTCCGCTCACGCCGGACCAGCTCGCTTCCCGCTTCGACGACCTGGGCGGCCACTTTCCGCCAGTCGTAGCCGGCCGCGCGCTCGACGGCCGAGTTCGAAGCGGCGGCAAGTCGCGCGCGCGCATCGAGCAGCCGTTCCAGCAGGGCGGCCAGCTCGCGCGCGTCGGGTTCGACTTCCCAGCCGTCCCGGCCGTCGCGGACCAGTTCGGACACCGCGCTGTTGGCGGAGCGGCAGTGGACCACGGGTACGCCGGCGGCCATCGCTTCCAGCGGGAAGAGTCCGAAGCCTTCGCGGGCAGAGGGTTGCACCGCGACGGCGGCACCGGCGACCGCGCGCCAGACGTCCTCGTTCTCGGGCAGCCTGCCGGCGAAGTCGACGACGCGGGTGAGGCTCTTGCGCTCGATGTGGGCGCGAATGTCGTCTTCCGCCGGGCCGCCGCCGATGATCCGGAGCAGGGCACCGCGTTCGCTGACGAGCCCGCGGCCAGTGTCGGTGGCCGCGAGTCTCGCCGTTGCGTCGAGCAGCAGGTCGACCCGCTTCTCAGGGATCAGCCGGCCGGCGTAGACCAGGGGCGGAGCGGCCGTGTCCGCGTCGGCCGCGAGGGCGCGAATCCTCTCGAACGGAATGCCGTTCGGGATCACATCGACGGCTTCGCCGCGCACCGCCGATACGCGGCCGGCGGTGAGCTGGCTGACCGCTACCGCCTGCGTACCGAAGCGGAGCGACAGGCGTTCGCAGAGAGCGTAGAACCGCCACATGCCGGGGCCGAACCGCCCCGGAGGCCGGTGCTGTCGCCAGTAGCGTCCCCAGTGTTCGTGCCAGGTGACGAGCAGCGGAATGCGCCGGCGCCGGCAGCGGCGGGCGAGCAGGGGCAGGTGCAGGTACGGGATGTTCGCGGTCTCGACGATGTCGATGCCTTCGAGCGGAATCCTGCGCACCTGGGAGGCGAGCAGCATCGCTTCGAGACCCGATCGGCGACCGCGGGTCAGGTAGCGCCGACTCGCCCTGGCCACCGGCTGGACGCGGACGTTGGGGTGGGGCTCGGCAGGAGACTCGGCCCACCCCGACAGCACGACCTCGTGGCCGAGCCGCCCGAGTTCCCGCGCCAGCTCGTAGTTCCGGTGCTCGACGCCGCCGAGCGATTCCGGGTAGATGCAGTCGTAGAAGAACAGCCAGCGCAGGGGGCGTTCGGTCATCGCCGAGAGCGTACCCGCCACCGGCTGCTGCTACCGTCTCCGCTCCATGGCGCCGACGTCGGAACGGGGAGGAGTCTCGCGGGAACGCGGGATGCGGATCGCCTTGCTCGTCGCCTTGGGCTGGGCGTTGGTGGCGACCGTCCTGGCGATCGGACCTGAACGGATCACGGGATGGCTGGGGGTGCCCGGGGCAGCCGAGGCGCCGGCACCGCCCGACGCTGAGGCGATTGCCGTCTACGGGCCGCCGGTCGAGGTCGCTACGCTGCCGGGCTGGGCCGATGACGATGTGTCGGAGGCCGTGCCGGCTTTGCTCAGGAGTTGCGATCGACTGCTGGTGCAGCCTGCGGACCGGCCGCACCAGCCGGTCGAGCTGGGCGGCACGCCTGCCGACTGGCGGGCCTTCTGCGGCGCACTGCGCGGCTTGGGCGATGCGGCCGGCGAGCAGGAGGTCCGCGCGGTCATCGAGCGCGAGGTGGTCGCTGTGCCGCTTTCCCGAGCCGACGTGGACGCGGCCGGCGGCCGGCCGGGCGAAGGCTCTGGCTGGTCGCGCCGGATCGGCCTCTTCACGGGCTACTTCGAGCCTCTGCTGCACGGCAGCCGCCGTCGCAGCGCGCGCTACAGGGTGCCGCTCTACATGCAGCCCCCGGACCTCATATCGGTCGACCTGGGGCGGTTCCGGGATGATCTGCGGGGACGCCGCGTGGCCGGGAGGGTCCAGGGGCGAAGCCTGGAGCCCTACGACGACCGCGAGGCGATCACGGCCGGTTCGCTCGTCGGCCGCGGACTCGAGCTGGTCTGGGTCGACGACGCGATCGACGCCTTCTTCCTCCACATCCAGGGTTCAGGGAGGATCGCACTCGACGACGGCTCCAGCTTCCGGGTCGGCTACGCGGCACAGAACGGCCACCCGTACCACGCGATCGGCCGCACCCTGGTCGACTGGGGCGAGTTGACGCTGGAAGAAGTGTCGCTGCAGTCGATCGATGCCTGGCTGCGGGAGCATCCCGACCGCGCCGGCGAGGTCATGACGACGAACGACTCCTATGTCTTCTTTCGCGAGATCCGCGGCGAGGGCCCGGTCGGCGCCCAGGGCGTCGCCCTGACCGCGGAGCGTTCCCTGGCGGTCGACCGTCAGCACATTCCGCTCGGCGTTCCCGTCTGGCTCGATGCGATGATCCCGGCCGCGGCCGCCGACGCTTCCGACGAGCGCCGCCAGTGGCTCCTCGTGGCTCAGGACGTCGGCGGCGCGATCCGGGGCGCGGTGCGCGGCGACGTCTTCTGGGGCGCCGGCGAACGGGCGCGCGCGATTGCGGGGCGCATGGCGCACCGGGGCCGCTACTGGGCGCTGGCGCCGCGAAGTCTGGTGTCACCGCCGTAACCGTCTGGCTCACCGGCTCTTACGCTGACGGTCGGGTGGAGTAGTGTCGGCGCATGGAGACGGTTCGCAACCTGCAGCCGACGGATGCCAGCGGCGGCATCGGCGTCGTCGAGACCCGGTTCGAGCACTTCGACGAACCGCTCGAACTCCGTTGCGGCGACACGCTGTCCGGGTTCACCCTGGCCTGGGAACAGTACGGCGAACTGAACGCCGAGCGCGACAACGTCGTGCTCCTGTTCCACGCCCTGACCGGCAGCCACCACGCCGCGGGTACGAACCACGGGGTACCCGGGTTGGGCGACGCCTGGACCGACGAGATGGTCGTTGGCTGGTGGCACGAGTTCATCGGACCAGGGCGCGCGATCGACACCGACCACTTCTGCGTCATCTGCGTCAACTACATCGGCGGCTGCTACGGATCGACGGGCCCGCTGTCGATCGACCCGGCCACCGGCGAGCGTTGGGGCCCGTCCTTCCCGCGGGTGCGTTTCTCCGACTCGGTGCGCGCCGCGATGCGCCTCGTCGACCGGCTGGGAATCGACGTGCTGCACGCAGGGATCGGACCCTCGACCGGCGGCATGGCGGTTCTCGATCTCGCGGTCATGTTCCCGGAACGGGTGCGCAACGTCGTCGTGGTCGCCGCCGGCATGGAGGTGACGCCGCTCCAGCGGATCCACAACTTCGAGCAGATCCAGGCGATCGCCAACGATCCGCGGTTCGACGACGGCGACTACCCGCCGGGTACGGAACTCGAGGGGATGAAGATCGCGCGCCAGATCAACCACAAGACGTTCGTCTCGCTGCGCACGTTGCGACGGCGGGCACGGAACATGGTTGCCGAGGCGTCGGGCGTCCCATGGTACGGCGTGAACCACCCGATCGAGTCCTACATGAGGCATCAGGGCCGGAAGTTCGCGGCCCGGTTCGACGCCAACTCCTACCTGCGGATTCTCGACGCCTGGAGCCAGTTCGATCTGGCCGCGGCCGCCGGCGTCGGCTCACTTCAGGACGCCTTCGAGCGCTGCCGGGACCAGCGCTTCCTCATCTTTTCGATCAACTCTGACGTCTGCTACTACCCCGAGGAGCAGGGCGAACTGATGGCCACGCTGGAGGAAGCCGGTGTCAGTTGCATGAGAATCATCGTCCACTCCGACAAGGGGCACGACTCGTTCCTGCTGGAACCGGCGCTGTACCACCCGCATCTGACCTTCCTGCTGGAGGGTCGGGGTTCCTGGCCGTAGACGCAGCCGCGGAGCGACCTGGCCAGGGTCCGGCGGATTCATGCCATGATCCGGCGTTTCGTTCGAACCGAAGCACCTGAAGGAGATTCGTCATGTGGTTGCGCCTGCGGCAGATCTGTCTCGTAGCGGAGGAACTCGCCCCGGTCGTCGACGACCTGGAGGCGGTTTTTGACATCGAGGTCTGCTTCAACGATCCCGGCATCGTCCGGTTCGGGCTCGAGAACGCCCTGCTGCCGATCGGCAACCAGTTGCTCGAGGTCGTGGCGCCGATCGAGGAGAACACCGCGGGCGGCCGCTACCTGGAGAAGCGCGGCGGCGACGGCGGCTACATGTTCATCACCCAGTGCGACGATCACGCCCCTCGCCGGCGTCGGGTCGCGGAGTTGGGGATTCGCCTGGTCAACGAGTTCGAGCGCCACGGCTTCCAGAACATGCAGCTCCATCCCAAGGACACCGGCGGGACGTTCTTCGAGATCGACTGCCAGACGAACGGCCTGGAACCTGACGGGCCCTGGGAGCCGGCGGGAGATAACTGGCAGCGCTGCAGGCGGACCGATGTGATCGACGCGATCGTGGCGGGAGAGATTCAGACCCCGGACCCGGACCGGCTCGCGGCCCGCTGGAGCGAAATCGCCGAGATCCCGTTGCACGATGTCGGCGGCGTGCCGACGATCCCGTTCGAGAATGCCGACCTGCGGTTCGTTCTCCCGACCGACGGCCGGCCGGAGGGCCTGGGCGGCATCGATCTGCGCGCGGTCGACGCGGACCGGGCACGTTCAGCCGCGAGCGAGCGGGGCTGCCTGGGCGTCGACGGCGTGATCCACATCTGCGGCACCCGTATTCGACTCGTCGACTGACGATGAGAAACGGCACGGCGTCGGGCGGCCGCGCGTCGCTGGCGGTCGCTGCGGCTCTGGCGTTCTTCCTGGCTGTCGCCGGCGCGGGCTCCGCGACGGCCCAGGATCGCGGCGCGGCAGGCGGCGGGCCGGGCCCCTATGTCGGTGTGTTCGCCGGCTGGGGTGCTCTGGACGTCCGGCTCCTCGACGAGGACGGCTTCACGGCGGCGGACAGCCGCCCGGGCCGGACCTTCGACTACGACGACGCCGCATACCCGGTCGGCGTGGTCGCGGGTTGGGAGTTCGTGCCGCGACGCACGGCGATCCGCGTCGAGCTGGACGGCTTCGTCGGCGGCTTGCCGGAGGCGGCCCGCCAGGTGGATCCAGTGGGGCTGGACGAAACAGCGGCCTCGGAGTTGCGCTGGGCGGTGACGGCGCGGGTCGGAGTCCGGAGGTCCCTTGGCCGCGCCGCCGCTTTCCTCAGCGGCGGTGTGGCGGCGGCCGGGATCTCCGCTTCGTTCACGGACCTCGACCTGGGCCCGGACGGGCGCATGGCCGTGGATCGGGACGATTCCTTCGCCGGCCGATCGACGCGGGTCGGCTGGGTCGCCGGCGCCGGCCTCGAGATGCCGTTCGGCGACGCCTGGACGCTCCGTTTCGAAGCGATGCGCATGGACTTCGGCGAGACGGTCGACGAGGCTCCGAACGTGACGGGCGTCAACGCCGGCGTCTGTGGCCCAGGCGGGCTACCGAGCCCGTGCGAGTACCGGATCGACCATCGGTTCGACCTGGCCCGGCTGGTCGTGGTGCGTCGTCTCGGCCGCTGATCCTGTCCCGGCGCCGTTGCCGGCGTCGAGGCTGGCTGCCTTGTCCAGAAAGGCGGATCTCCGCCGGCTGCCGTCCCAGCGGATATCGGGAAGCAGCACGTCCCGCTTCGCTGCGATCCGGTCCTGGTGCGGCAGGAGGTCTTCCAGCATCGCCCGGAGCTCGGAGTCCATGTCGCGGGTCGGCTGGTAGCCCAGCGCCAGCAGGTGGTCGTGGTCCGGGTTGTAGTGGTGCTCTTCCATTTCCTTGCGCGGATTCTCGATGCGGCGGATTCGCGGATCGAGACCCATACCGGAAGCGACCGCCGCGACCTTGGCGGCGAGCTCCGAGATCGTGTAGGTCTCCTCGAACTGGTTGAACACGCGGTAGTCGCCGGCTTCGGGCGGGTTGTCGACCGCCAGGGTCAGGCACTGCATCGAGTCACAGATCGGCAGGAAGCCGCGGCGTTGGTTGCCGAGCCCGAACAGGGTCAGCGGTTCGCCGATGACCGACTGGCAGCAGAAGCGGTTGAGGGCGGTGCCGAAGGCCTGGTCGAAGTCGAGCCGGGTGTGGAGCGCGGGGTCGGTGGGGTGGTCGGCGGCGCTACCGAAGAAGCGGGTGCCGTAGACGACGCCCTGCATCACGTCGGTGGCCCTGAGCCCGAAGATGCGGCACGCGAACATCACGTTGTTGCTGTCGTGGACCTTGCTCCAGTGGTACCAGGAGCCGGCCTGGCGGGGGAAGGGCAGGCGGTCGTGGCGGCCGCGGTACTCGATCTCGAAGAATCCCTCGGGGATGTCCAGGTTCGGCGTGCCGTACTCGCCCATCGTGCCGAGCTTGACCAGGTGTGCCTTCGGCGCCAGGTCGCGCATCGCGTAGAGCACGTTCATCGTCCCCTCGATGTTGTTGCGCTGCACCCAGATCGCGTGATCCGCGTCGATCATCGAGTAAGGCGCCGAGGGGCATTCGCCCAGGTGGACGATCGCCTCCGGCCGGACGTCTTCGAACAGCCGGTACACCACGTCCTTGTCGGTCAGGTCGCCCTGAACCAGATGCGGACACCGGTCGTAGGCGGACTCGAAGGCGTCGAGCCGCTCCTCGACGGACGCGACCGGGAGAGCGGAGCGGCCGCCCATCTCGGCGACCCACTCGCGACGGAAGCCGGCATCGATGCCGGAAACCTCGTGGCCGCGGGCAGTCAGGTACTGCGCCAACGGCCAGCCGAGGTAGCCGTCGATGCCTGCTATGAGAACGCGCGTGATTTCACCCCCTGTTGCACTGTGCGGGGATCAGACCGCGTTCTCGGGTGCGAACCGGGAAGATTCCGTGAGGAAGTCGATTCTACCAGCGAGAGGGCGGGAGGCTGGCTGTTGCGGCTTCGACTGGGCGGGTGCTACCTTTCCGTTCGCGTGCTCTGGTCCGGATCAAGACCGTCCGCGGCTCCGGCATGAGGATTCTCTACGGAGTTCAGGGCACTGGTCATGGGCACCTGGTGCGTTCGGCGGCGATGGTGGCCGGCCTCCGGAGCAGGGGCCACGATGTCCACTGCCTGCTGACCGGTCGGTCTTCGGCCGCGTTCGCCGACCCTGAGATCCGGGCCAGCCACACGTTGCTCGAGGGGTTCACCGGCCAGGCCGCCGGCGGGCGAGTGCGGCTGTTCCAGACCATGCGGCAGTTGCGCGTGGTTCGCTTTCTGCGCGACGTACGCAGCTTCGATGCGTCCGGCTTCGATCTTGTGCTGACGGACTACGAGCCGGTTTCCGCGTGGATTGCGCGTAGATGCCGACGGCCGAGCATCGGCGTCGGCCACCTGTACGCATTCCACCGGCGTCTGCGACTGCCCGGGCGGACCGGGCCGGCCAGGTGGATGCTGCGCCTGTTCGCTCCGGTCTACACGCCGGTTCGGACCGCCGTGGGTCTGCACTGGCATCGATTCGGCGGCGCGAATCTGCCGCCGACGATCAGTCCCGACCTCGTCGCGGCGGCCGCGGACGGTTCTGCGCGTAGTGATGGCCAGCGGTTCCTCGTCTACCTGCCCGCGGAGAGCGAACGGAGCATCGTGGATCTTCTGGGGCGACTGCCGCAGCGGCGGTTCGTTGCCTACCGGCCTGTGCCCGAGCGGGTCGAGCGCGGCAACGTCTCAATTCGTCCCTACGACCGCAAGGCCTTCGTGGCCGATCTGGTCGACTGCGCGGGAGTGATCACGAATGCGGGTTTCTCGCTCGCCAGTGAGGCGCTCCACCTGGGCCGCCGTCTCCTCGTGCAACCCATTCGCCGCCATCCGGAGCAGTTCCTCAACGGCCGGGCGCTCAAGGCGCTGGGTCTTGGCACCGTCGTCGAGCGGCTGACGGTGGAGCGGATCGAGTCTTGGATCGATACTCCGGAGCCGGCTCCCATGAACTATCCAGACGTGACGCGCCACCTGGTCGACTGGATCGACGGGAGCGCCGAGCGTCCGCTCGGCGATTTGGCGACCGACGTGTGGGACGAAGTCGCCTGGCGGCCGGCATGACCAGACCACGACCCGCGCGTCCGGCCGATCCGGATCTTGACTTCACCCTCGATCACTACCGCGAGATCCTGGCCCGGATTACCTCGACGCACCGCACCCTCTCGTTCGGTGAGGCGGCTCCCCTGGGCGAGGCGCTGCTCGAAGTGGAGCGCTTCGTCCTGATGCGGCACGACGTCGAGTTCAGTCTCGACGCCGCGCTGACCCTGGCGCGGGCAGACCACGGCGCCGGCGTGCGCTCGACCTTCTTCGTCCAGATCGGTTCCGACTACAACCTGTTCGAGGCCGACGGTGCCGAGGCGGTCGAGGCGATTCTCGACCTCGGCCACGACCTCGGCTTCCACTACGACCTCGGATTTCTGGAGCGTTCGTCCGGCGACCCGGTGGTGCTGGCCAGCCGGGCGATCGACCTGATCGAGGGCTTCTTCGACACGCGCATCCGGGCCGCCAGCCCCCACATGCCGATGCGCTCGGGCCGGACGCTACGGATTCCCGGCGTCGTCGACGCCTACGACCCGCTCTACTTCGAGCGGATCAAGTACCTCTCCGACAGCACCCAGGTCTGGCGCGAGGGCGTGGTGACGTCGCTGCTCGACCGGTACGACCAGATCCAGCTCCTCACCCACGAGTACCACTGGACGGAGGAGGGTCTCGGCTGGGACGAGCTGCTGTTGCTCGAGGCCGAATCCAAGTACCACCGGCTCAGGCGCCGCGCCGAGGCGAACATCGAGCGCTTCCGGGAGGGGCTGCGCCTGCGGGCGGAGCGGGACGAGGCGTTTCGGGCAGGGCGCGGCGGATCGAAGTAGCCTTCGGGTCGATGGATCGGGTGCGTACGGTTCGGGACGTCCTGCTGCGCCCGAGTACCGAGAGCGAACTCCCTCGTCTCTCCGAACTGACCGAGGTCGTCTACGGCGTCCGGCGCGAGCCGGAGGTTCTGCGGTGGCTTCTCTTTCATCCCGGTCCGGGGCCGGAGGTCGAGTCTTCCGTCGCCGAACGGCATGGTCGAATCGTCGGCCACGTGGCTTCGTTGCACTGCCGCTACCGGGTCCATGGCGGAACGGTGACGGGTGCGCACCGGATGCTGTGGATGGTTGAACACGCTGCGAGGGGCAGAGCCGGCGTCCCCCTTGCCGGCCGAACGCCCGACACGGACTTCGAGGTCGTCCTCGGCGGCACCGCCGCCACCAAGGCCATGCTGGTCATGCGCGGCTTTCGCGAGGCCGGCGAGGCGCTCGAAGTGCGTCTGGGCACCGCGGCGGCGGGCGTCGCCACGACCGGGCAGACCGGCCTGGCGCTGTCCGACTTCGATCCGGCGGCGGCCGGCCCGGCCGCTCCGCGGGACACGCTGGTCAATCTCGCCGAACCGGATCACCTGGCGTGGCTGGCGGCCTGTCCGGAGCACGACGGCCTGCTGTTCACTTTGGAACGATCCGGGGAGCCGCTGGGTCCGGTCCTGCTCTACGTCAACCGGGCGAACGATCCACCCACCGGCCGGATCGTCCACATGCCACATCTCGCGGAGGGTGCCGACCTGGCCCTTGGGGTTTTCCTCGACCGGCTGGGCCGGGAAGGGTGTGCCGAGGTGACCGTCCTGACCACGGAAGATGGCCTGTTGCGGGCCACGGAGGCGCTGGGGGGCGAGGTCTTCTACCGGCGTCCGCTCTGGTTCCGCAACCCGAACCGGGCCGTTGAGCCGGCCCGCTTCTATCTCACCTACATGGAGGGGGATCTCGCCTACCGGCGGGTGTGAGGCTGTACGCGACCGTCGGACGAGCGCCCGGCGTCACTTCGTGCCGGTGCGCCGGCCTTCCGGCCGGCTCATGAGCGGCTCTCAGTCCGTCGCCAGAAGCGCCGTGAGCCGCTGCTCCCACTCCTTTTCGTCGACCACCTCGAACCGCGTCGGCCGGCCGCGCATGGCGGGAACGAACTCGGCCCAGTCCGCGCGTCTCGCATGCGCGTTGCAGAGATCGAACACGGACCGCTTGTAGCTCGTGTCGGTCGCCTCCTCCAGGTGCAGCCCCTTCGTTTCCAGCACGAACACGCGGTGGAACGGGTCGTCCGGATCCGGTTCGTCCGGCTTCAGCGTCAGGATGAAGTCGGCGTAGATACGGCCGCGCCGCCAGCCCTGAACGTAGTAGTCCTTGCGGGACCGGTTGCGATACCAGAAGAACAGCCTCTCTTGCCGGTCGAGGTAGGTCGCCACCTTGTTCTCCAGGATGTTGAACTCGTCCTCGTCCGTTCGCTCGAAGAGGTTCAGCTCGAACTGGCCGCCGTCGTCCCGGTTGGCCTGCTTCCCCTCGGGCGCCTCGATCTCGTGTGGCAGTCGGTTGAAGCCGAAGTCTTCGGCGGCAACGAGAAAGCGCATCCGCCCGCTGTCCAGCATCTCGCCGAAGGCCGCTCGGGCCAGGCGGTCGCGCTCGATGGCCACCTGTCTCCTGAGCTCGCCGAGCAGATGTACGAAGTGGGCGTGGACCTGTTTCGCCGGGTGGCGCTTCAGAAGTTCACCGAACAGCCGTTTGGCGAGGTCGTAGCCTCGCCAGGGATTCGGCACGAGGTCGATCAGGTGGTTCGTGGCGAGCGCGTAGTCGAGTGTCGTGCCGCTGTCATCCTGTCCGGTTTCCGCCGCGAAGCGCGATGAGGATTCGAGGCCGACGCGCAGGTCGAGCCCTCCAACCGGCGAGTCACCGAGGGCCAGGTCGAAGAGGGGACTCACGTCGATGGCCGCCCAGTCGACCCGCGACAGGATGTCCGCCTCGTAACGGACCGGTCTCCAACGATCCTGATCGTCGATCATGAAGGCCGGCAAAACGAGATCCCGAGCAGCTTCCTGGAAGTGGTCGCGTTGTCGCCGCGTGGTTTGGCGTCGCCGGAGTGCCTGATCGTCCGCTTCGTCGACGATCCGGCCGCCGAGGTCCCCCAGGCCTTCCTTGCCGAACCCCCGGCGAACCTGCTTCAGCATTTCGGCTCCCCGCCGCCTGAAGCAGAACACGTAGCTCTCGTCCAGGGCGGGCACGTTCGTCTTTCGAGCGTAGGGCTGGCGCAGGATGCGACCGACGAGCTGCGTCAGGCCGGTTTGCGACGAGGGTTGGGTCAGGATGGCGAGGACGTAGGCGAAGGGGCAATCCCATCCTTCCTGGAGCGCCTGCTTCGTGATGATGTAGCGAATCTGGCAGTCGGGCGAGAGCAGACCGCCGATGTCGTCGACCTCTTTCAACTCGTCCTTCGCGCTCGACTTGACCGCGATCTCGTGTGCCTGAATGTGCTGACTCTGTTGCAGGTACTCGCGGACATCCTCCGCATGCACGAAGCCGGCGCCGCGCTGGTCCTTCCCCGTTCGCTCCACCTGGATGACGCAGATGGGGCGGATGTGGGTGCCCGTGGCCGCTTCGTACTCCCGGGCTTGGCCCTCCAGGCGCTGGCGATGGTCCGCCGCGGCGAGGAGCGTGTCGCGCCAGTCGACATCCTCCCGACAGTGGATGTGGAGATCCAGTTTGATCATCTCTTCTGCCAGAAGCTCCTGGCCCAGGATCTCGACCAGAACATTGGCTTCGGGCGCCGGGGTTGCCGACAGTTCGACGACCGCGCAGGGGTTGAAGCCCTCGATCGTGCCCCGGGCGAGCCTCCCGTACGTCTTGTGTCCCTCGTCGAGGATGACTAGGGGCCGCAGCAGGCGCAGCGTGTTGCCCAGGGAGGTCTTGATCTGGGGTCCCCAGAGTTCGTGGCCGACGTCGAAGGTGTCGAGGTTCGGCGTTCGCCCGAGGATCTCCTCGTGGGCTTTCGGGTCGCCCTGATCCGGGAAGAACTGATCGAAGCCGCCGCTGTCGCGGAACATCCGAAGTTGCTCCTTCGTCTCCCGGTTCGCGGAGGGCAGCATCAGTATGAGAACGCACAGGTTCTCCGCCACGTCACGGGGGCTGAAGCCGTCGGTCTTCTCGAGAATCAGGGTTCGCCCGCCCGAAGCGACATCCAGCCGCTGCCGGTAGAAATGGCCGCGATCCCTGAGGGCCGAGAGCGTCTGCCGGTAGATCTGCGCGGACGGAACGATCCAGAGCACCATGCCCGTCTGCCGCACTCGAAAGGTCACGTTGACGCGATCGATGACGTTGATGGCGATCAACGTCTTGCCGCCGCCCGTGGGGACCTTGAGGCAGAAGGCCGGCAGCACGCGGCCTGAACCGTCAGTGCGCGGCGTGTAGCGCCGCGGCGTGCATTCCCTCCAGGCCCGTTCGACCCAGTCGAACCCGATCTCGGGATCGAAATCCCGCGCCTGGGCATCCTTCTCGTGCCAGCGCGTCAGGGCGGTCAGAAAGTCGTCAACGGCGGTCAGCGTCCGTCGCTGATAGTCCTTCAGGATCATCCGGCGGAGAGCGCTTCGCCGTCAGGCGTCCGCCAGCATTCGGTAGATCTCGAACGGAAGTTGGCAGAACTTGATCGAGTAGTGGTCTAGGAACTCCTCGTCGAGGTATCTGGCCGGGGCGTAGACGATCCGCTTGCGGCCGTTGGGCGCGGGCAGGCTCCGGGCGAAGTCCATGTCCAGCGCTAGGTCCCGCAGCCGGACCGCGTCCGGTTCGTAGATCAAGAAGAAGTCGCTGTTCCCTGCGCGGCCCAGGAAGCAGCGTGCCCGGTCGAGCTCCTCGGGCGTTACCTCCTCGCCGGTTGCCGTGAAGAAGATGTAGTTCCCGAGGGCCTCGTAGCTGGGGAGCTTTTGGCCTTCCAGCAGGACACCCTCCAGCATCGGCGGTCCGAGCTCGTAGTAGCTGAAGGCGCCGCCGAAGCCGGCGCTCAAGGCCTTGTCCTTCGCGTCAGGCACGCCGCCGATGACCCGCCGTACGCGCTCGGCCGTGAGCGAGTCCGCGTAGTCTTCGCACTCGATGAGAATGAACCGGCGGTTGCCGCCGTCTTGTCGATTCAGGCCGAGCACGGCGTGGGCGGTCGTGCCGGAACCCGCGAAGGAATCCAGGACGATGGAGTCTTCGTCCGTCGCGAATGAGAGCAACTCCCGGATCAGCGTCGATGGTTTCGGGTTCTTGAAGATGCGCGGGTTCTCCGGAAACAGGCGCCGGAGTTCGTTCGGTCCGCGCCGCGAATCGATTCCCTGGATGACGCTGCCGAGTTTCGCCTGATAGTCATCGACGTGGACCTTGAGTTCGATGATCTTCGACTCGTCCTTCCCGAAGATGACGCGATCCTCCGCCAGCAGACGAGTCATGGTCTCCTGCGGAAAACGATAGCCCATCAGGGGTTGCCGGCAGGGCTTGCCGGTTACGGGATGGAGCACGTCGTAGCGGTAGCCTTCGCGGCCCGGGTTGTGGACGCTCTGACTGCCCGTGAAGACGCCCGTGTCGTCGATGAACTTGTAGCGATCCAGAGGCTTGAGTTCCGCACGATGCTCCTTCAGCCAGCGCGAGTACTCCCGCTGTCTCGGCTCAGGCTCCGGGTGCGCCTCGATGAGCTCCGCGCCAATGCGCTGAAGCGCGGCCTTCGGCCCGAACTCGGCCGACTTCCAAACCTCCTCGAGTTCTTCCTTGTTGGCGGCGTAGCAAGCGACGTACTCGTGCTCGGTGGCGATATTGGTCGGGTTGTTGTCGGTCGAGCCGTGCCAGACGATCTGTCCTACGTGGTTGTGTTCGCCGAAGACCTCATCCATGAGGGCCCGCAGGTGGTGCACCTCGTTGTCGTCGATTGAGACGAAGATCACCCCGTCGTCGCGCAGCAGCTCGCGCAGGAGTCTGAGGCGTGGCAGCATCATGCAGCACCACTTGTCATGGCGGGTCAGATCGTCGCGGTCGATCGTCTTGCCCAGCCACTCGCGCATCATGGGCGAGTTGACGCTGTCGTTGTAGGCCCAGCCCTCCTTGCCCGTGTTGTAAGGCGGGTCGATGTACACGCACTTGACCTGCCGGTGCAGGGTGGGCAGCAGGGCCTTGAGCGCGATCAGGTTGTCGCCGTGGACGATCACGTTGCCGCGTAGACCGTGACTCTCGCCCAGCCCTCGTTCCGTGACGCTCCGCAACTCGTGGAACGGTACGGAGAGGTGGTGGTTTTCGATCAGGCTCCGGCCCTTGAAGCGGAGGTGCGGCATGGCGGCGTCAGACCTTCTTCACGACTCGGGATAGGTCGCCTAGCTCCTCCGCGCCGGCCATGTCGAGCTTCACTAGCCTTCGTGGCCTTGGTCAGCCTGGGAGGGGCTGAATGGGGGAGGTACGGCTCGGTCGCGGTCGTCAGGAGGGGGCAGTGGTGCTGCGTAGGTGCGCGCCTGTCTCGTCCGTCGAGTGAGGCTCTTCGTGCCCGTGGCCATCCTCAAACTGTCGGCCCTCAGGTCCAGGAGCTTCTTGAGGCTGGGGGGCTTCATCGCGGTGAGGTCCTTCATCAGCTTCTCCGGTGACTTCTGCTTCTTCGTGGGGTGCTGGCGGGGGCGGTTCGGCGGAAAGAAAGTGAAATGGGCTATGCGGCTCGCCCGACACTGGGTTACGGGGCCATAGGGCAATGTCGCCAAGAGCGTCAGCGAGTGCACGCTCTGCTGCCGACGGCGCGGCTACTTGAGAGAAGAGCGATCGGGCTTCTTCTCGGTCGATGACGAAGCCGTGCGAAGGATACTGGGACATGAGGAAATCGAGCGCGTCGTCGGGGATGTTCCTCCCCTTGCTCAAGAGACGCCGGCCGTAGTGGCCGGCGATGGACATCGCACGTGCAGCTTCGCCGATGTGGAGGGGATCCAACTGGCCGTACAGGGGTGCAAAGAGGCCGGTGGCCATCTCGGTTGCGATCTTGGTGGCCGTACGAAGGGTGACTGAGCCACCGCTTCGTGCCTTTGTGTTGAGGAAGAACTTTTCGAAGGCCGAGAACGCATTGTCCTGAAGGGCGAGCAACGAGTCCAAGACCGTGAGGCCGGACTGTGTTTCCCAGAGCTCGTCCTTCTTGAACATCTGGACGTCGAGCGGGCCAAGTTCTCCATGGTCGGAGATCACAAGCTGGTTGGCGCCGATGGCGCACAGCGTGCCTGCGCTCTTGCAGTACCCTGAGACGTAGAGGACATAGTTCGCGTAGCTTTCCTGCAGGCACCGTGCGATCCGGTAGGCGGCGTCAGCGTCTCCGCCCATCGTGACGAGGATGAAGAGGACGTTGGGGTGGCGCTGCCGACTAGCACATGTGGCGATCAGCTGCCCGTCGGTGTGGCGTTGGATCGGGCCGTTGTAGAGAATGACGTCAGCTTGGCGTTCGGCTGCGACTGCATCAGCCAGCTCTTGGATAGAGAGCGGCTCTTCAGGAGGCGCGGACCGAGTTTCAGGAGATTCGAGCATGTGTCTCGTGGCGGTGCTGGTAGGTAGGGGCGCAGGTCCTCAGTTCTTGGTCCGCCGCCGCCGAGAAGCGGTGGGCGACTGGCTAAGGTCTGGAGCGACGCCTGGCCGCGGAGAATAGCAGGCCGGACTGGCTTAGATGCGGCCAGCGGCGAACGGCGGCAACCCGAACGAAGGGCGGTACAAACGCTAGGTGAGTGCGGCTACCCGTGCGGCGTCACGAGGTACTTCTCGCCCGTCGCCTGTTTAGCGTAGACCGCGATGGACGCCGGGTCGAGGGCCTGCCGGAGGGTGACTGTCTTCGCGTAGCTCGACGCGAAGGTCGTCCTGATCTCCGCGGCGACGCGTTGCCGGAGGCGTTCCGAGGCCTCGTAACCGATGCGCCGCAGGAAGTGGGGCAGCAGCCAGCCGCCCAGCCCCCAGGCCATTCCGAAGTTGCGGGTGAGGACGGTCTGGCTGCGGTCGAGACCACCGTAGATGTAGACCTGCTTGAGGGTCGCCGAGCCGTAGCGGCTGTACTCGGGAGCGTTGGCGGAGAGCGCCGCCTCCATCGCGGTCAGGATCTGGCCGGCCAGCTTGCCGCCGCCGGTGGCGTCGAAGCCGAGCGTTGCGCCGGTGTCGGCAATCGCGGCGACGAGGTCGGCCATGAAGGTCTCGGTACTCAGGTTGACGACGTGGCTGGCGCCGATGCCGCGCAGGAGTTCCTCGTGTTCCGGCCGGCGGACGACGTTGACCAGCGGCACGCCGTCCGCGGTGCAGATGTTCTGGAGCATCTGGCCGAGGTTGGATGCGGCGGCGGTGTGGACTAGGGCGGTGTGGCCCTCGAGCCGCATCGTCTCGACCATGCCCAGGGCGGTCAGCGGATTGACGAAACAGGATGCGCCTTCCGCGGGCGTCGTGCCCTCGGGTAGCGACAGGCACTGCCGGACCTCGGCCAGCCGGTACTCCGCGTACATCGAGCCACCGAGGACGGCGACCGTGCGACCGATCAGGGCCTGGGCGGCCGGTGACGAGCCGGCGGCGACGACCACGCCGGCGCCCTCGTTGCCGGTCGGTATCGCCTGGCCGAGGCGACCGGCGACCAGCCGTGCGAGCCCCTTGGGGATGTCGGCGACTACCGCCGGACCATCCTCTCCGTCTGACGCGCGGACCGTGGAGACGTCGGCCGGCCCGAACAGCACGCCCAGGTCGGACGGGTTGATCGGCGACGCCTCGACCCGGATGACGACCTGGTCCGCTCCGGGTTCCGGCACCGGGACCCTGACCAGCGCCAGTTCGACAGTGCCTCCGCCGCTGTCATCGGCGCGGATCGTGGAGTGGAGGGTCAGGCCGTCGGTGGGGAGTGTGGTCATGGTCGGTTTCCGGTTGGTTGAGGTGTGAGCGGCGGCGAAGGCTATCGCGGCCCAGGCGCGCCCGACGACTATGCTCCCGCCCTGGATGCCGCACGTCGTCTGCTCGTTTGAAGCGTCCTGCCGGCGGTCGTTCGACGTCCGTGGCCTGCTGGAGTTCTTCGCGGTCCGCGCATTGCCCGGAGTGGAGGCCGTCGACACGGAGCGCTTGCTCTATTGCCGGACGATCGACCTCGCGCGACTGTCGCCGGTTGGGCCGGAAGGCAGGCCACGGTTCGGCGTCCTGCGGGTCGACTTCGGCGGTTCCGTCTCACACTGGGTGCGCCGGCGTCCCCGCCGGCATCAAGCGCGATGCCGCGAAGCGGCGAGCCCGAGTGGCTTCCACATGAGTGCTGAAGTCCATACCAGCGCGGGCGAAAGCCTCGAATCGCATCTTGAGGAAGAGGTTGAGCGGCGAGTGTGGCGACTGTTCGACCTCGACGCGAGCCCGGATGCCATTCGCCGCGGTTTGAGCGGTGCACGCGAACTGGCCGCAGGCGGCCGCATCCCGGCCGACGTGCGGATTCCCGGTGCCTGGGACCGCTTCGAGACGGCGGTGCGGGCGGTGCTGGGTCAGCAGATTTCGGTGGCCGGCGCGCGCACCCTGGCCGGCCGCCTGGTCACGGCCCTGGGCCGGGAGCTTCCAGCCGCGCTGAGAAAGCCGGGGCTCGAGCGGACGTTCCCGAGCCCGGATCAGGTCGCGTCCCACGACCTCCGGACGCTCGGTTTGCTCGGGTCTCGCGCCCGGGCGCTGGGAGACCTGGCGTCGGAGGTCGCGAGCGGCGCGTTGAGGCTGGACGCCGACCCGCGGGAGGTCCGCCGCCGACTCCTCGACATCAGGGGCATCGGCCCCTGGACGGTCGAGTACATCGCGATGCGGGTCCTGGGCGACCGCGACGCGTTTCCCGCCAGCGACCTGGGACTCCGCAAGGCCATCGACCGCGAGCAGCCGCCTGGCGCCGCCGAGTTGGAGGCGATGGCGGAAGACTGGCGACCGATGCGTGCCTACGCTGCGATCCTGTTGTGGTGCCGGGGTGGCGGGGGTTGACGGGCGTGCGGGCGGCAACAGATCGGTCTACGGCAGCACTTGTGCGTCGGGGTGACGTCTCGGTTGCGGCAAAGAGGTCTGTCGCCTTGACGTCGTTGCTATGGGTTCGGGGGTCTTCCGGCCCGTTGCCGACGCAGGCGGCCGTCCGAGAAGGCGTTTTCAGGGCTTGCTGACGTCGATGACCCGGACACCTATCTTGCGCCGCTGCTCGAGCGGAAGCTGCCTAGCGAGACAGTCTTCCAGCCGCTGCTGGAGTTCACCGGGACTTCCGGGGCGGGTCCCCGTCTCGTCCAGGGGCGTTTTCTCCTGTTCGCCGAACCAGAACACAAGGTAGATCCCGTAGCCGTCGGTAGCGGGATCCTGAGTGTACTTGGCGACGAGTTGGTCTCGGGCCGCGCGCCAAAGTCCCGGGTTCGACTGCTTCTTGATCTCAATTGGGACGTGGAAGTTGGGACCAAAGAGTCCGATGTCAGCGCGCTTCTTCGCGGCCGCAGCGGCCTCTGGTTGGTCGTGGAGTTCGTCTCGAAGGAGGAACCGCAGGCGGGATAAGAGAGTGTCTCGGCACGATTCTTCGTGCTTGGAACTCACAGGCTGGCCGTTTGTGTCCTCGTTCCAGTACTGGCGCCATTCGTTCGTGTTGGCGTGTCGAATCGCTCCGGCCAGTTCGTCGAGCCGATCGAGCGCGAGCGCGGCGAGGTCGGCGGCGTTGGCTGGGCCCCGGTTGTCAAGGGTTGCGCGGATCTGGTCGAGTTCCGGGCGCTTGTAGGAACTGTCGCGATCAGCAACGACTCTACGGTCGAATGCGATACGAAGATGGTGCCGCCAATGTGAGAGGCTCTCGTCGTTGGCGAGTCGATGGAGAGAACTCGCAGCGTCTGTTCTCGGGGAGTCCAGGAGGTGCTGGATCAGGTCGGGGACGTGCCACAGAGTCCATTGGCCCACGTCCACTGGCCCGTCTTGGGGTTCGATTGGCCCGAATCCACGTCCCAACTGCCGGATGAGGGTCTCAAGAGCGCATGGAGGTAGCTTGTCCGGCTGAAACAGCTCCTCGAACCGAAGGAAGTCTGCAAGTTGGCCCGCACGGAGTTCCTTGCCAGCGACGAACCGGTCGAGTTGTTCGGCGTAGGTTTGGGGGGCCGCGACGAGGCCGGCTCCGAGCCAATGCACTCGCTGGGCGGTGGTCATACTTTTGGCCGCCAGCTTCGTCTGGATGACTGAGACGAGTTGCCCACGGTCAGCGTGCCTAAGGGCCGCCCACAGCAGGCGAATCAGGTTGGGAAGTCGTCGGGCGGGACAGCGCACGGGAAAGCCGCTCAGCAGCGGCACACTGACCATCCTGGCAAGTTCAGCGTAGTCTTCGTCGTGTACAAGCTGTGCCACGCCGCTGACGTGCTCTCGGCCACTCTGGATGTCGGCACGGATTAGGGGAAGGAGGACCGAAGCCACCAGTTCCGTGCGGTTCGAGAGTAGTTGCCGGTACCACTTCGGAGAGAAGCTCCGACCCGTAGGCACGCAATAGTGGAACACGAGTGCCAGGCGCAGTTGGTTGTCGGACAGACTCTTGACTAAGACTCCTTGTTCGCGGTCCCGTTCTTCAAGCGCAACGAGAAAGGGCACGCCGAGGTAGTGCGTATGGGACCTCCGGCGAAGTCGGAGGATCTCGTCCATGTCCGGCAGGTCGTCGCGGTCGATGACCTTCAGGAGAGCCCTCAGCGTGGCGACTGCCAGTTCGTCCTCCTCGCCGAACTTGGCACGCAGCCACTCCGACAGTGGAATCGGTTTCCACGAGGATTGCTGCAGCCACTCTCCAGCCAGGTCGTGCAGGAGCCACGGAGCACCCCTGTTCCGGCCGAGTGCGGGCACTTCCGCGCGGACCGCGTCGAGCCACTGCCGTTCGCGGCGTTCACGCTGTTCGGCAAGTGCGTCTCGCTCTACACGGTGGAATTCAGGCTCGGCAGGCTGAGTGGCGTGTTGCGAGGCCTGCTCTCGCAGTTCACTGCTTGATTCAGGTTCCGGTGCGGGGGACGCGGGTTGCCAGTCCGGGTGTTGTCGCAGACACTCGTCGATGAGCGCTTGTGAGAGGCCGCTACCGGTTTCACCCATGTCGAGGCAGTGCCGCGCTTGGTTGAACATCAGCTTCGCCAAGGCGGGTTGCGTGTTTGCGAGCGCGCCAGCCCGTTCGAGACTCCACGCGCCAAAATCCACGGGAGTTGCTGCGCCTTGGAGCTTCATGGAAACCAACCGCGCCTCGGCGTGTAGGTCGTCGGAGTCGGCGCAACGAAGCAGTCCCTCGAGCAACGTCGCCTTGAACGCGTCGGGATGCTGTTCGAGCCAATGCCGCACTGCGGCCAAGTGCTGCGGGGCTTCGGGATTGCGGCGGAGTCCGAAGAAGTCCTCGTGGCTCTCGGCCGGCGCGCACAGCCAGTCGTACAGCCGGGACGGTTTCAGCTCGTCGCCGTGGGTTCCCAAGCCGCGTGCTAGGAGCCTGGCGGCAACGACCGGGAACTCCCTTCGGTCCAGGACTTCTCTCAGTTCGCTCGCGTGCCGCGCCAGACCGTCCATGAGGCGGGGAACATCGGCGTCCTGGATTCGTGCTTCCATGTCGTCGCACCAGAACCGGCGGTGACGCCCGATCAGCCTCGTCGGTTGGCTGTGGGCCAAGTGGCTCCAGACCTCGGCCGGCCCGATCACGTCGGGATACAGATGATCGAGGATCCGGGCTGCGAGTTCGTTACCGGAATCGGTCAGGTGGCCTTGCTGGATGCTTGCGAGGAGCTCTAGCAGCTTGGCCGCGATCGTGTCGGTGTTCGGGCACTGGCGGAGGAACGCGTCGAGGGCTGCGTAGGTGACGCGCGGCCACGCACCAGAGTCGTGAACGATGCTCAGGCAGGCTTCGGCAAGCGCCGGCATTGGCACGCCGTGAGACAGCACCTTGAGCACGAACTCGACCGATAGCTGGTTGTCGTCGGTCCTCAGAGGCATGCCCAGCTCTCCGCGAAGTTCGGCCTCAAGGACCGGAGTGGCGATGGGTGCGAAGGCGGCCGCTGTACGCCGGTCCACGCTGTGCAACCGCCGGCCCTCTCGAATCAGCGCCCGAAGCAGCGCCCGTTTTTGGTCGGTCGAGAAGCCGCTGATGTCACCGTAGAGCCCGACACCCAAGGGATCGCGGTGGATCAACTCTCGGCGCGCGTGTTGTGAGTACGCCCCCAGCCATGCGGCCAAGCCTCGATGTGCGGTAACGACGCTGCCTTCCCCCGCGGTAACCAGGGCGACGACTCGCGCTGGCGGAAGACCGTCTTCAATCTGTTGAGCCAGATATCGACCGGCCAGAAACTCGGCGATGTGTCGGTGGACAGGTTCGAAACTCCGTTCCGATGGAGGCCGGTCAACGGCGGCCCGAAACAGCCGGCTTGACAAGACTGCGCGTTGCTGACGGCTCCAGGCCTCGACATCACCAGGAGACACGCCGGGCGGTGCCGGGTCGACGAGATCGGCCGGTCTGTAGTCCCCGCTGCTGCCGGTTGCGGCGGAGGAGAGGCGGATGCCGGCGGTGCCCGAGAGCAACAGCAGAGAGCAGAGACGGCCTGCAGTCCTCAAGAGAAGGTCTTGAGAGTGCGCGATACGGGCGTTCAGGTGCTCGTCGTTTGGCTCGCACACCAGGCTTCGGCAAGCGAGTTCGAACAGCTCGGCCCGGTTCTCCGGCCACTCGCCCGCACGGGTGGCGGCTGCCACGAGTTCCAGGTTCTGGGGATTCCGGATCAGCAGTCCCAACCCCTTGTCCTCGGCCGTCTTGAGGAACCGTTTCCCGTCTTGCAGGTAGAGACGCGACTCCGCGACCTCCAGTACGTCCTCGTGGCTCAGGGGGTCAAGCCGGAGGACGGCCACGTTGCCACCGGGAGCAACCTTGTCCAGGCGTTCCTGATCGTTCTTGCCGAGCCAGTCCGCTTCCCGGCAGGAAAGCCTGAAGGAAGGGCTCCCGAGGCGGTCCAGTTGTCTCCTTACCTCGTCTAGCGGAGTGCGGGCGTCGTCACGGCCCGCACGGATCTCGTCGAGGCCGTCGATGAAGAGAGTCTTGTTCCGCCACTCCGGGTGACTGGCGGTGTCGAGCGTGACGAAGTCACGAGCCGAGATCATGTGACCCTGTTCACCCATGCTGCGGCAGGCTTCGCGAAAGCAGGTCGTCTTTCCCATGCCGGCGTCGGCGAGAAGCACGTAGGCCGGTGTCGTGTCGTACTCGGATAGGGGTTTCCCGGTCTCTTCGTGATCTAGATTCCCTGCGTCGATGACCTCGGTACATGTGCGCTGGACGAACTCGCTCCTTAGCCAAGCCGAAGCCGGTCGGGACAGGAACACCTCAAGCGGGATGCTGCCGTGTGGTTCGCCGGTCTCGGTCAACAGGAGGGTGCGATAGGGCCGGTGCCGTTCGCCGAAGACCCTCATTCCCTTGGTGGGTCGTGGCCTGTGGCCGGTCTTCACCTCGATCGCGACGGTCCTCAGCCCTTGCTGGATCACGAAATCGACCTCGTCGTCGCCTTCTCGCCAGTAGTGGACTCGAGCGACCGAGCCACTCGTGTTCAGGAGGTGGGCACCGACAGCGCTTTCAACTAGGCGGCCCCAGAAGCGGCGGTCGGCTCTCGCGTCCTCGAATGAGCGGTTCGACCCCACCGTCATGAGCGCAGTGTTCAGCACGTTGAACTTGGGCGGCGAGGCGCGCAACCGAAGCATGCTGGGCGTGTACTTCGGCAGGCCGGTAATCAGCCCGACTTGGGAGAGAAGATCCAGATAGCGAGCGAGAGTGGTTGCGTTGCCGGCATCCTGTAACTGCCCCAGCATCTTGTGCAGCGGCAGGATCTGGCCGGAGTACGCGGCGCCGAGCTCGAACAAGCGTCCGAGCAGGGCGGGTTTGTCCACCCTGGTCATGGCCAGCACGTCCCGTTCGATGGCTGGGCCGACGAAGGAAGTCCTGACGTAGTCGCGCCATCTTGGCTCGTACTCGGGCCAGTCTGGGGGCCACCGACCCGCCAACCGCACGGCTCCCGGGTAGCCGCCGAAGTAGAGGTACTGTTGGAGGTCGAAGCCGAACGCTTCCCTCATCTCGCTGAATGACCAGTGGCCGACGCTGATGATCTCGAATCGGCCGGTCATGCTCTCCTTCAGGCTCGATTGAATGGCCATGGGCGCAGAGCCGAGGATCACGACGTGGAGCGGGCGGTCGTTGAGTCGGTCTCCGTCCCAGAGACCCTTTACTGTGCTGGACCAATCCGGGATGCTCTGAAGCTCGTCGAGTGCCAGGACGCTTCCGTCGTGCCTCGTGGCATCGGCCCTTGCTTGGCGCCAGACGTCGATCAGCCATTGCTTGCTCCGGGGTGTGTCCGGGGACCGTTGCGGCCCAGCCGTGCGCGGAAGAACCGGGCTCGCAAGATCGTTGTCGGCCGAGTCCACGTCGAAGTAGTGCCATGGCCCAGTCAGCGTCCGTAGCGCTTGAGTGACGATCGTCGTCTTTCCACTTTGCCGCGGTCCGAGTACGATCTGGATCGTTCGTGGTTCCTCTTCCAGCCGTCGTCGAAGGATGCCGACCTGCTCGCGCTCGTAGCCCATCAGGAGGAGGACATTACGACACTGAATAGATTTATTCAAGAGAGTAATATGCCTGACGGAGACCCCAACCGATGACAGCGACCTACCACGACTTTCATACCCCGATCGGCAACCTCCGCCTGGTAGGCGACGAGGCCGCGATCAACCGCATCGAGTTGCCGAACGAGGCGGCGAAGGCCCCGGACGTGGCCTGGGAAGCGGCGGACGGTGCCCTGCCGGCGGCGCTGGCGGAGGCGAAACACCAGCTTGAGGAGTACTTCGCTGGTGAGAGGCGGGAGTTCGAGCTGCCGCTCGCTTCCCAGGGTACGGACTTCCAGCACCGGGTGTGGGACGAGCTGCGGCGCATTCCGTTCGGCGAAACGATCTCCTACGGCGAGTTGGCTGCGCGGATCGGCAAGCCGACCGCTTCGCGTGCCGTGGGGGCAGCGAACGGCCGCAACCCGCTGCCCGTCGTCGTGCCCTGCCATCGGGTGATCGGTAGCGACGGCCGACTGACTGGCTTCGGCGGTGGCCTGCCCACCAAGCAGGCGCTGCTCGATCTGGAGCGGCGGGCATTAGTGCGTTAGGGGCTTGCGGCTGGCGGGGAGGCCGGCGAAGGGAAGTGCTGCAGCGCCGATGGTAAGCTGCACGCCGCCGCTCTAGCAGGCTGCCTGTGCCCTGGCGCCGGCGGAATCGGTTCCGAACCAATCTCCCCCACAGGAGGTTCATGATGCGTCGACCCACCTCTCTGCTCGCCGTTCTCGGTGTGGTTCTCCTGGCCGCGGCCCCGGCCCTCGGCGCGCCGGCGTCCACCGACAACTGGCCCTCCTTCCGGGGCGCGGACGCGATGAGCGTCGCCGATGACGATCCCCGGCTGCCGGACTCCTGGAGTACGGAGGAGAACGTGGTCTGGTCCGTGGACGTGCCGGGTCTCGGCTGGTCCTCCCCGATCGTTCTGGGCGACCGCGTCTTCGTCACCACGGTGTGGAGCGAAGGCGAGGTCGAAGAACCGAAGAAGGGTCTCTACCTGGGCGGGAACCGGATGCAGCCTTCCGCGGACGTCCACCACTGGTCGGTCTACTGCTTCGAGGTCGAGACGGGGGAGAAGTGCTGGGAACGCGAGGTGCTGACCGGTGCGCCGGACTTCCCCCGGCATCTGAAGAACACCTACGCCTCGGAGACGCCCGTGACCGATGGTGAGCGCGTGTACGCCTACTTCGGCAATGTCGGGGTGTTCGCCTTCACCCTGGACGGCGAACCCGTGTGGGAGCGCCGTTTCGAGGCGGTTCCGACCCGCTACGGCTGGGGCACCGCGGCGTCGCCGATCGTCCACGGCGGACAGCTCTACATCGTGAACGACAACGAGGATCAGTCGTACATGGTGGCGCTAGACGCCGCGACCGGCGAGGAGCTCTGGCGGGACCCCCGTGACGAGGGCAGCAACTGGGCGACGCCCTACGTGTGGGAGAACGAACTGCGCACCGAGGTGATCACGGTAGGTACCGACCAGGTGCGCTCCTACGACAAGGATGGCAACCTCCTCTGGCACTTCGGCGGCATGTCGTCGATCGCGATCCCGCAGCCTTTCTCGGAGTACGGCCTGCTCTATGTGTCGTCGGGCTACATAGGCGATCGGATCCGCCCGGTCTACGCGATCAAGCCGGGCGCCGAAGGTGACATCACCCTCGAAGAGGACCAGCAGAGCAACCGGTGGGTCGTCTGGTACCAGCCCCAGGCCGGTTCCTACAACCCGACGCCGCTGATCTACCGCGACCGGTTCTATACCCTGCTGGACCGTGGGTTCTTCACGGCACACGATCCGAAGACCGGCGCCGAGGTCTACGGCAAGCGGCGCATCGAGCGCGGTTCCGGCGCCTTCACGGCGTCGCCCTGGGCCTACAACGGCAAGGTGTTTGTGCTCAGCGAGGACGGCGACACATTCGTCATCGCGGCCGGGGACGAGTTCGAGGTGGTGGGCAAGAACTCGCTCGACGAGATGTGCATGTCGACGCCTGCGATTGCCGACGGCAGCCTCTACATTCGGACGCGGAGTAAGCTCTACCGGTTCACGAACCAGGGAGCATCGGCCGGACCCTGACCGGCGGGCGTAGAACGGCGCGGATCGCGGCGGTCGGATGGGTGCTGGCCGTCGGCGCCCTGCCCGCGGCCGCGGTCGACTTCGATGCGGTGGCGGAGGTGTTCCGCCTCCGCTGTACCGGTTGCCACCACGAGGGTGGACCGGCGCCGTTCGCGCTCGAGAACTTCGAGCAGGCCCGAGCCTGGTCGTCCTCGATCCGTCGCGCTGTCGCAGCGGGGGTGATGCCGCCTTGGCACGCCGACCCGCGCTACGGCGAGTTCAGCAACGACCGGCGCCTGCCGGCGGCGGAGAAGGAGAAGCTGCTGGCCTGGATCGATGGCGGTAGCCGACGCGGGTCGGGAAGTGGGCCGTCGTCGTCCACTCCAGGCCGGGAGCCCTCCTCCGACTGGCGGATCGGCGTGCCGGACCTGATCTACGAACTGCCGGAGGACGTCACGATTCCGGCCAGCGGAACGATCCCGTACCACGGCTACCGCGTGGAGACGAAGCTGCCCGGTGACGTGTGGATTCAGGCGGCTGAGACGCAGCCGGGCAACGCCGCGGTCGTGCATCACGTGATCGTGCAGGCGTTCGCGGGATCCGGTGCCGCGCCGCCGGCGGACGGCGGCGATCCGCGCACCGCGGGCGATCTGGGAGGGTACGCGCCCGGCACCGGCCCCCTGGTCATGCCGCCGGGTGTAGGTCGCCGGCTACCCGCCGGCGCGGTGATCGACTTCCAGATGCACTACACGCCGACCGGCCGGGCGGAGACCGACCGCAGCCGGATCGGCCTGGTGCTCGCTTCCGAGCCGCCCCGCCACGAGTCGCGCACCGCCCTGTGCACGACTCCCTTCCTGTTCATCCCGGCCGGGGAGAAGGATGTGCGTTTCGAGGCGGAACTCTCGTTCCCGCGGGACAGCCGCCTGCTCTCGCTCAGGCCGCACATGCACCTGCGTGGCGACACCTTCGAGTTCCGGGCCGCGTACCCGGACGGGCGCTCCGAGGTCCTGCTGCGGGTCAACGGCTACGACTTCAACTGGCAGACGACCTACCGTCTGGCCGAGCCGAAGCCGATTCCCGCGGGCACGAAGCTGCACTGTGTGGCCACCTACGACAACAGCAGCGGCAACCCCGACAACCCGGACCCGACCCGCAACGTCTCGTGGGGCCGGGAGACGACGGACGAGATGATGATCGGCTTCGTCGACTACTACGAGGTGGACTAGCTAGCCCGACGGGTTCCACTCGCCGCGGGCGACCGCGGGCACGAACTCGTCGAGACCTTCGGGCGGATAGTCGACGGCGCGACCCAGCTCCGCGCTCATGTAGGCGGCCATCAACAGGCGGGTCACCTCCAGGCCGTCGTCGAAGGTTTCGCGCGGCCGCTTGCCGCCGCGGAAACTGTCGACCATGTGCCGATTCTCGGCGTCGTAGCCGTAGGCCACGGGCTCGTTCGCGAGCACCGGCATCAGTCCCATCTCCGCGTTCTGTTTCTCGACCAGATCCTCGCCGCTCTGCTGCGCCAGATCGCGGCTGAAGAAGAGCTCGAGGTCTGTGTCGAGGCTGTTCGCCCGCATGGAGTACTCGGGGCCGAGCAACTCCATCGACAGCCGCAGGCCGGCGCCCACGTAGCTCCAGGAGGTCGTCGCCTCGACCACCAGCGGCGTGCCGGCATCGTCCTCGTACTCGACCATGGCGCGGGCGAAGTCCTCAGCCGGCCGGCGGGCGTAGTCGACCGTGTCGCCGTACTGCCTGCGCAAGCGTTCCGCGTACTCCGGCCGCTGCCACTTGAGACAGTGGATCTGGGCGTGGACCCGCTTCGGCGTCAGACTGCTCCTCGGCTTGTCCGGGTCGGTGAGCAGGAAGCGCGCGGCCTCCACCGAGTGGCACATCATGTCGTTCAGCACTCCGCCGCCCTGCAGGTCGCCGCGCCAGAACCAGGCGTTGTGCGGGCCGGAGTGCTCCTCGGCCGCGCGGGCGAGGTAGGGCCGGCCGGCGGCGCTGGCTCCGCGCTGCCAGGCGAGTTCGCGGCCGCGCACGACGGCGGGACTGAAGACCTGGTTCTCCAGATAGCCGTCGAGGACCTCGATCTCGCGCGCAAGTTCGACCATTCGGAGCGCTTCGGCGGCGTTGCGCGCCAGCGGCTTCTCGCAGGCCACGCCGACCAGGCGGCCGCGGCCGCTCCGTACAGCGGCCGCGATCTCCTCCATGTTCGCGACCCGGTGGTCGTTGCGGCCGCAGATCCAGATCGCGTCCACGGCGTCGTCCTCGACCATCGCCGCGATCGACGGGTACGCCTGGGCTTCGCCGACGTCGAGGTCCTTCGCGAGAGCCGCCGCCGCCTCGGCGCTGGACCGAGTGGGGCTCCAGACGCCCCGGATGTCGGCGCCCCGCACCGCGGTCCAGGAACGGATGTGGAAGCGGGTGATGAAGCCGCTGCCGACGAAACCGATGCCTAGGGTACGGTGATGTGCCAACTAGTCGCCCTTCAGTTCCCTGGCCTGCGCGATCCAGCGTTCGACCATGGGGGCGGAGGGCGCTCGACGGCTCAGTTTCCGCGCGGCGTTGACCGTGCTCATCTTGGTGGCCAGATTGAACGCGCGGCGGCGGCTCAGGTCGCGCACCGTGCGCACTCCCGACGCGCCGAGCAGCTCGGCGAAGTCTCCGCCGATGCCGCGAATGCGCATCAGATCGGCCATGTTGACGAACCTCCGAAGCTGCCGCTCGGGCAGACCAGTGCGCTCGGACAGGAGGCGGCGCTCTCTGCGGCCGTTGCTGGCGTTGAGGAGCGCGTCCGTGGTCCGGATGTCCGCGGCGGCGAGTTTCTTGGCGACGGCGGGACCTACGCCAGCGATCTTCCGGACGCCGTAGGTCATCCCCCCAGGCGCCTATTCGCTGCCTTTGAAGATCAGGTCGAGGCTTTCGATGTCGCCGCCCACCTCGACCTCGACCACCCGCTCACCCAGCTTTTCGTGCCAGAAGACGAGTTCATGCGAACCGGCGGGCAAACCGTCGATCCGGTATGCGCCGTCGCTTCCCGTCGTCGAGTGGAACGAATGCTCCATGACGAACACGTAGGCGGCCATCCAGGGATGGACGTCGCACTTCACCTTGATCGGTTTCTCGGCCGCCCGGAACGACTTGATCCTCGTGCCCCGCGCCGGCTGGCCGATGTTGAAGGGCCGGTTGGCTCTGGCCAGGGCCCGCACGTTGTGGAGTGTGGGATCGTCGTTGACGATCTCGATGTCCTGCTGGACGCGCACACCGAGAATCCGCGGTGTGTAGAGGCAGCCCCGTTGTTCCAGCCGAACCGCTTCAGCCGGCGCGTCGTCGGCGGTGCCCTCGGGGGCTTCCTTGAGGTAGACGAAGACGTTCTCGATCGCGCCGCCCTCTCCGATCAGGCTGTCGCGCGAGAGGACCCGTTTGCCGTCGTAGATCTGTTCGCAGTTCGGGTCCGCGTCCATGCGCAGGGGGTAGCGCTTGAGCGGCTCTCCTTCGTACGTGACCGTGCCGCTGATACTGAAGTTGTCGGCTCCCGCCGCCGGGACGGCGCCGGCGAGAAGAGAGGAAAGAAGGATGACTGCGGCCGGGATCGAGATTCGCAGCATGTCAGGCGCTAGCGGGAGTAGTACTCGATGACGAGAGGCACTTCGCACACGATCGGAACCTCGTCCCGAACCGGTGTGTTGCGGAGCGTCGCCTGGTAGCCCGTTTCGTCTGTCTCGACGTAGGTGGGCACCGTCACGCCGCGCGGCTCGTTGAAGCAGCGGAGCTTGCGGCTCTTCTCGCGCACCTCGACGACGTCGCCCTCCTTGACCCGGAACGACGGGATGTTCACCCGGCGCCCGTTGACCAGGATGTGACCATGGCCGACGAACTGGCGAGCGGCGAACACGCTGGGGGCGAAGGCGCGATGCACGATCGCGTCGAGCCGCGTCTCGAGGAGTCCGACGAGATTGTCGCCGGTCACGCCTCTCATCCGGGTCGCGCGCTTGTAGTAGTTGCGGAGCTGGCGCTCGCTGACGTTGTACTGGAAGCGCAACCGCTGCTTCTCCAGCAACTGCCGACCGTAGTTACTCTGGCGCCGGCGCCGCTTCAGGCCGTGCATGCCTGGAGGATGGCTCTTCTTCTCCATGTAGCGCGCCGCCTTGGACGTCAGGGCGACACCCAGCTTCCGCGACAGCTTGACCTTGGGCCCGTTGAACTTCACCTGTTTCTCCGATTCTCTGTTTGCTTTGCCGACCGACGGGCGTGGAGGCGGCGAGCCGATCAGTCTGCCGAGGTCGCGTCCGACCGGCGCATCTATCGTTTCGACTGTTCCTGGGGCCCGCTACCGCCGTCGAGCGGACGCGCATTGTAGCAGCGAGTCAGACCCAAGTGTGAATCGGGACCGTGTTCCTGTCCGCGCTATGGCTGTGCCTGAGGGGAAGGCGGGGTCACGAACAGAGTTCTCTGGGCGGTTCGCCGGCGGAACGCGGTTGCCGACGGGCTCGCAGTGTGGCCTCCTTCGAGGCCGAAGCGGCGGCGCGAGGTCTCGAACAGCCGGCCGATCTGATCGGCGTACTCTCCGCCGCCCTTCATGCGGTGATGGAATCGGGGGTCGTTCAGATCGCCGCCGCGGGCCTCGCGCAGGCGGTTCAGGACTCGATCCCGGCGGTCGGGGAAGTGTGTGCCGAGCCAGTCGGCGAAGAGTCCTCGAAGCCCGTGCGGCAGGCGGACCAGGATGTAGCCCGCGCGCCGCGCTCCGGCCTCGGCCGCCGCTTCCAGGATGGCGGGGATCTGATCGTCGTTCAGGCCAGGGATGATGGGTGCCGCCATGACGCCGCAGGGAATGCCTGCCTCGCTCAGTTTGCGTACCGCGTCCAGGCGCCGCCTTGGGCTCGAAGCCCTCGGCTCCATACGAGCAGAAAGCGACGGGGACACCGACGTGATCGACAGGTAGACGCCGCAGGCCTGGAACCGGTTCAGTTCGAGGAGGAGGTCGAGATCGCGCGTCACCAGGTGGTTCTTCGTCACGATCGCCACCGGGTTCCGGAACTCGGCCAGGACCTCCAGGCAGCGGCGCGTGACGAGGAGTCGCCGTTCGATCGGCTGATAGGGGTCGGTGACGCCGGAGAGCATGATGACCTGGGGTGTCCAGCGGGGATTCAGGAGAGCCTCGCGCAGCAGTTCGGGCGCCCGCTCCTTGACCAGGATCCGGCTCTCGAAGTCGAGCCCGGCGGAGAAGCCGAGATACTCGTGGGTGGGCCGTGCATAGCAGTAGATGCAGCCGTGTTCGCAGCCGCGGTAGGGGTTGAGGCTGTATTGGAAGCCGATGTCCGGTGAGTCGTTGCGCGACAGGATCGTCTTCGAATCGTCGCGGAAGAGCTCCGTCGGCGGTGAGTCGCCACGCTCGGCGGTGCTTTCGCCGGGCTCGAAATCGATGTCGATGCGTTCGAAACGGTTCCTCGGGTTGGCGGCGGCGCCGCGGCCGCGTACTGAACCGGGTGAGGACATGCGGTCGATCGTATCACGACTTACGCCCTGTTTGCGTCCAGAGCGTGGGGCGACTCGCCTCCTAGCGGAGGATCAACTGCGGCCGCTCGGAGCGCGGCGTCAGGGCCTGTGCGATGACGCAGGCCGCATCGAGTCCCTGGGAGCGGAGATCATCGACCAGGCGGCCGCTCCGCTCGGGTTCGACCGCCAGCACCAGCCCGCCCGCGGTCTGGGGGTCGAAGGCCAGTTCCAGCCGCGGTCCGGCGGGGGCCTGGCGCCTGACCGGCAACGGCAGGCGGGTGTTCTGTTCGTGGCTGGTGCTCCTCTCTCCGCGCTCGAGAAGCTCCAGGGCGCCGGGCAGGGCGGGGACGGCGCCTGTGTCGACCTCGATGTCGACGCCACTGGCCTGGGCCATCTCGCCGACGTGGCCGGCCAGACCGAAGCCGCTGATGTCGGTTGCGGCCCGGGCCCCGGCGCGGCGGGCGGCCTCGAGCGCACCGCGGTTGCTGGTTTGCATCGAGGTCAAGGCGGCGCGGAGCCAGCGACCCGGACACAGGCCCATGCGGTCTGCGGCGAGCAGGACGCCGCAGCCGAGCGGTTTGGTCAGCACGAGCGTGTCTCCGGGCTCGACCGCGGCCTTGAGCAGCAGCTCGCGGCCGTTGCCCGCGACTCCTTCGACGTGGAAGCCGACGACGAGTTCCGGGCCGGTGTTCGTGTGGCCGCCGAGCAGGAGCACGTCCTCGGCGTCCAGTGCCCTGCGGGCGCCGGCGAGAATCTGGATCAGCAGTTCTTCCGCGGCGTCGCCTTCCGCGGCATGGGGCAGCGTGACCAGGGCCTGGGCGACCCTGGGCGCGACACCGGTGGCGTAGAGATCGGAACAGGCGTTGACCGCCGCGACTCGCCCAACGAGCCATGGGTCGTCGGTGAAGGCGGGGAACGCGTCGAGCGAGGCGACGACCTGGTCGCCCGCCGGTGTCCTGTAAGCGACCGCGTCGTCTGGAGTCGCCACATCGAGGACGACCTCGGAGTTCTGGCCGGTCTTCGCCTGAAGATCCGCCCGCGCGAGCGCTCTTGCCAGGCGATCGGGCCCGATCTTGGCGGCGCAGCCACCGCAGAACATGGGTTCCGCAGCGGCTGCGCTCGCGTGGTCCATCCCGCCGCCGGCATCGTCGCTGCCGTTCCCGTGGCCCATTCCTGCGAACCAGGGACGGGGCGCGCCGTCTGCATCGAGCGCCTGGAAGCGCTCCATGAACTGGCGGTCGATCCGATCCTTCAACCGCATGACCCACCTGCCCTCGAAGGCGTGTCCCCACTTGGCGCCGACAGCGGTCCCGTCGCCGAGGTTGAGGAGAGACAGAAAGTCGCTCTGCGGCCTGTACCGACGGAGCCGTCGCCCGGCCAGCAGGCGATCGAGGTTGTCGATGAGGTAGGGCCCCATGCGCACCGCGTAGACCCCGGCGCGGGCCCGCCGCGGGTGCTCGGTCAGGGTCGCGCAGTCGCCGACCGCGAAGATGTGGTCGTGCCCCTCGACCTGCAGGGTCGATCGAGTGCGGACGTAGCCGCCATCGTCGAGCGGCAGGTCCGAGTCGCCGAACATGGGCAGCGCGGCGGCGCCGGTGACCCAGAACGTCAGGTCGGCGTCGAGACGGTCACCGCCGTCGAGACGGACCGAGTCCGCTTCGACCGTGACGACCTTGGCGCCGAGGATCGTGTCGATTCCGCGCCTGCGAGCCGCGGCTTCGATCCGGCTGGAGAGAGACGGGTGATAGCCAGGAAGAATGCCGTCACCCGCCTCGACGATCGTCGTCTTCGGTTCTAGTCCCCGGCTCCTGAGTCGAGCATCGATGCAGAAGGCCAACTCGATCCCGCCGGCGCCGCTGCCGACCACGACGACCTTCGGACGATCGCTCGTCAGGGACTCCACGCGACCCTCGACCACCGCCGCCAGGCGGTTGATCGGGCGGGTCGGAACGGCATGCTCGCGGACGCCGGGAAGATCGAGGGCAGCCACCGTGGAGCCCACGTCGAAGGAAGCCAGGTCGAAGGCGAGCGCTTCGCGGCCCTCGATCAGCACCCGCCGGGCGGCTGCTTCGACCCCGGTGCATGGAGCCAGAATGACCCGTACGCCGGCCCTGCGCGCCAGCGGCACGGCGTCGATCTCCAGTTCGTGACGCTCGTACTGGCCGGCTACCAGCCCCGGCGCCATCCCGGAGTAGACGGCGATCGGCGTGTCGACGACCAGAGTGGCGTCGATGGCCGGGTTGGGGTCCATGATCCAGTGTCGCAGCAACTGGACGTGCGTGTGGCCGGCGCCCACGAGGACCACTCGCGTGGCCGCATCGAGCGCGGAACCTGGCGTGCCGGGACCCCGATCCCGGTTGAGCCCTGTGGACCTCACGTCATGGCGGGAGAACGGTCGTGGGTCTAGGAACTGCCGCCGGCGTCGCCTTCGGCTCCACGAACGGCGCCGGAGGTGCGGAGGGCGGCGATCCGTTCCCGGTCATAGCCCAGCTCGGTGAGGACTTCGTCCGTGTGTTCGCCGAGCGCCGGAGCCGGCCGCCTGATCGACGCCGGCGAGCGGGAGAAGCGCCACGGCACGCCGGCCATTCGCAGGTTGCCGAGCTGCGGGTGCCGGACGACCTGGCTCATCGCCATTGCCTCGACCTGGGGATCGTCGAAGAACTCGTCGGCCGAACGGACGGCCGCGCAGGGAACGCCCACCGCCACGAGATCGGCTTCCAACTCGTGGGCCGGCCGCGAGGCAACGATCGGGTCGATCTCCGCGCTGAGTTCCTTTGCCTGCGTGACGCGTTGGGGGTTCGTCGCATAGCGGGGGTCGCCGGCCAGGTCGTCGCGGCCGATCGCTTTGCAGAACAGCTTCCAGAACTTGTCCGTACCGGCGGCGATGAAGATGGGGCCGTCGGCGGCGGCGAACATCCGGTAGGGGAAGATGCCGGGCGGCCCGGTGATCTCGGCCTCGAGCGGCTGGATGTAGGACTGCGCCTGGGCGCTCATGATCGCCTGCAGCAGGGACGTCTCGATCCACTGGCCCTCGCCGGTGCGCTCGCGGTGGAGGAGGGCGGCGTTGATCGAACAGACCGTGAGGACGGCGGCCATGTAGTCGGAAACCGCCACCGGACAGATCGCCGCGACGCCGTTCATGAGTTGCTGCAGGTGCGCCGCGCCGGCCATCGACTGGAGCACCGGGTCGTAGCCGGGACGCTGGGCGTACGGTCCGCTGCCGCCGAAGGCGCTCGACGAGGCGTAGATGAGCCCGGGGTTGTGGCGGCTGAGCGTGTCGTAGTCGATGCCGAGCCTGGCGGCGACTCCGGGCCGGAAGTTCTCCATCGCCACATCGGCGTCCCGGACGAGGTCGTAGACGACCTGCCGCCCCTCCTCGGTCTTCAGGTTGACGGCGATGCCACGCTTGTTCCGGTTCCACGCCTGGAACATCCGGCTCTCGCTGCCGATGAAGGGGCCCCAGTGGCGGGCATTGTCGCCGCCCGGCGATTCGATCTTCAGGACATCGGCGCCCATGTCGCCGAGCAGCATGGCGCCGTAGGAGCCGGCGATGAAGCTGGTGAAGTCGAGAACGCGAATGCCGTGCAGCGGGCCGTGGGTGCGCGGCTCCGGCATGGGCCCGTCAGGCATCCGGCGATCTTAGCTACTCCACCAGCTCGACGTTGTCGATCTCGAGCCAGAAGGCACCGAGATCGGCGGGACCGCCGATGAAGAACGCCCAGGCGCCCGAGGGGTCGAGACCACGGAACGAGGACAGCGGAATCTCGACCCGGCCCCATTCATCACCGGCCTCGAAGGAGGCGGCCGCCGGCCGCATTCCCAGGCTTTCGGCGAAGGCCATCGCCTGGTAGGTCGCGCTCTCTCCGCGCGCGTCGAAGGCCAGGGCGCGGATGGCGCCGGCGTCGACCGGTTCGTTGAACTGGGAGCCGAGCAGAACCATGACCCCGGACCACGGGAAGGGAAAGCCCTCCTTGATCTCGCCCTCGATCCGCAGCGCGTTGCCGCCCTCGTCGCGGGGCGCCGCGGCGCTCTTCACGGTCGACTTGCCGCCGGCAATGGCGTCGGTCGAGTGCGACCACTTCGGGGGCAGGTTGCCGGTGCCCAGGTCGTCCTCGAAGTTACTGAGCAGCGTCGGCTCGAGGCGGGGCCGGCCGGTCGTGGGTTCGGCAATCCTGCGCTCGAAGCGGGTCCCGTCCTTCCAGATCGCCGCGATGTCGCGGGTCGCGAGCACGTCCTCGGTCGCGTCGCCGCGAACCAGGATCAGGTCGGCCTTGAGACCCGCCGCGATGCGGCCGCGGTCGCCCAGGTCGAACGCGTCGACGGGCGCGGCGGTGGCCGCCCGCAGGGCCTCGACCGGAGTCAGACCGGCACGGACCAGCAGCTCGAGTTCCCGATGGATGCTCGCGCCGTGGGTCGTTCCAGGATTCGGCGCGTCCGAGCCGGCCAGGATCGGCACGCCGGCGGCGTGCAGTGCCGCGACGTCGGCCAGGATGTTCGCCATCAACTCCGGGTCCGGTTCCCGGCCGAAATCCTGCCCCAGACTGCCTCGCTGCTCGGGCGTCAGGAAGGCAGCGATCAGCGGATCCGCGGCCAGCTCCGCGCCGCCCGCGGTGCCGGCGATCGTTTCGAGCACGGCGAGCGTGGGGACGACGAAGATCCCCGCGTTGCGGGCCGCTTCGACGATCTCGCCGCCTCCGGCGCGGTCGAAGTGCATGTGGACCAGGCCGTCGGCGCCCGCGTCGATGACCTCCCCGGCCGCTTCCACCGTGCTGATGTGGAAGACGGCCAGCAGATCGTGGCGATGCGCTGCGGCCACGATCCGGGGCAGGGTCGAGTCGGCGAGCGTGGGAAGCGGGCGCCCGACGGAACCCGCTTCGTAGATCACCTTGATGAAGTCGGCACCCGCGGCGGCCCGGTCCGCGATGAAGGCGTCGGTCTGCTCCGGGTCATCCAGGGTAGGCAGCGCGACGCCGAACTGGGTGCCGTGGCCGCCCGCGACCGTGACGGGGCCGCCGGCGAAGACGTCGGCCCGGTCCGGAACCGCTCCCGCAGCCTGCTGCCGTCTCCATTGAGCCGCCATGGCTTCGGCGGTGAGCATGTCCAGAACGGTCGTGACGCCGAAGTTCAGCGCCTGCTCGAGCGCCGGCCCGAAGTTGTGCGTATGGCTGTCGATGAGCCCCGGTAGCAGGGTCGACCCGGCGCCGTCGACGACCGCCGCTTCCGTGCCGGCGGCCGCTGGAATGTCGGTACCCGTCGTGACCGACTCGATCTTGCCGCCGCGGATCACGACCGTTGCGGTGTCGAGGACCGAGTCTCCGGTGAACACGCGTGCCCCCTGGATCACGGTGGCGGGGGTCTGCGCTTGGAGCCCCCCGCCGAGGCCGACCAGGCAGATCGTCAGGAGGGCGGCTCGGCCGACACATCTCAAGCGCAGGTTCATCGCGGTGTCCTCCCGGGTCGGTCGTATGCTAGCGATCGCCTGCTGCCGGCAGGCGACTTATTCCCAGGACCGGCAGTGGCCGGCCCGTTGGCCGGAAACAGCGCGGACGAAGGAGCACCCTTGAAGATCAAACTGGATATCGACTGCACACCCGAGGAGGCGCGCGCCTTTCTCGGTCTTCCCGACGTGGCGGGGATTCAGAACGAGATGCTGGAACGGTTCCGCGATCGGTTGACCGCCAACCTGAAGTACGCCGACCCCCAGGAAATGTTCAAACTGTGGTTTCCGGGCCTGGCGGCCCGGCGCGGATCCGACGCCGACGCCGAGGGGAGCTGATCCGGCCTACGCCCCGGCCCCGGCCTCGAGACCCGTCACGTCGTAGGACATCAGGATCAGGTCGTGGGTCGCGTCGTTGGGGTCGATCACCCAATCCGCGAGCAGGGCTTCGATCGAGAAGCCCAGCTTGTGGAACATCTGGCGGGCGCCGCGTTGCTCGCGGGCCATCTGGGCCACGATCTTGGTCAGTCCGATCTGCTGGGCGAGCTGGAAGACATCGTGCGCCAGGTGGCCTCCGAGACCGGCCTGCCGGACCTCCGGCAGGACCATGATCCGGATCTCGCCCAGGTGCCGCATCCATGAGGACTCGCGGCGGTTCAGGCTGCCGTAGCCCACGAGCCGGCCGTCAACGTGGGCCAGTACAGCGATCCGGAGCCCCGTCGTCACGCCCTCGATCCAGTGGTCCACGACCTTCGGATCCGTCAGGTCGACGCGCAGAAACCGGAGATCCTCCTTCGGAAGGGCGCGAGCGAAGGCAAGCATGTCGTCGCGGTCATCCTGACCCAGGAGCCTGAACTCGAAGGACTTGCCCTTCAGGCGGACGGTGCGAGGGTAGTCGTTGGCCATGTCGTTCACTCGGCTGCCTCCGTTTCGACGGCAGGATCCTCGGCCGGGGAGCCGTCGGCGAGCCGGTCGAGGTAGGTAGTGATCGCCGCGAAGGAGCCGTCCACCGTGTTCTTGAACTGCTGTTGACCCTCCGCGGCGGCGTCGCGCCAGGTCTGCATCAGGGTGCGGGCTTCATCGGGCAGGTTCGGGACCTGGTCGATCATTCGGTCGGCGAGTTCGAGTTGCCGCTCCTGCAGCGCAACGATCGCGTTGTAGCCGTTCTCAAATGCCGCCTTCTGGAACTCCAGCACCTGCTTCTGGTAGTCGAGAACCTGCTTGGGAATCGTGGGTCTGTTCATCTAGGTCTCCAAGGTCTGATCTGCATGCGGTCGCGGTTCCAGTGGCGGGTTGCGTACCGGCCGGCGGGGCGAGCTGCCGGCTGCTTCGCGGAGCTCGCTGAGCGACTCGGCGAGCAGGTCCGGCAGTGCGTCGCCGTCCGGACAGGCTCCCTCGTCCACTGTGAGACCGACGTGCAGCAGTTGGTTGTAGGCGAAGAACGCGCAGGATAGCCCCTGACCGAAGCCGACGGGCCAGGACGGCGTGTAGCCGATGACCGTTCGGCCGGCCAGGAACGCGGGGATCTGGGGACCGGTGGCGTTGGCCACGGCGAGGTGGAAGGGTGGCCGGATCCGGGACGTCATGGCGGCGGCGGCCGCGGCCAGACGACCGCCGCGCTGCTGCACGCGGGCAAGGCGCGCGAGAACGTCCGGGACGTGAGCCGCGCGTAACAGGCGGGCGAGCTGATGCACGGCCCGCAGCCGGTGTGCGGCGCCCAGTCCGAGCGGGACTTCGATCGGGAGGAGGCTGCGCCGCTTGCCGCCGCGACCCGGCACGTCCGTGGCAAGGGCAATCCTCAGGTTGCGGCCGGCGACATCCAGGCCGCGACCGGTCAGGTAGCGCTCGAGGGCGCCGCCGACCATGGCCAGGACGACATCCGAGAGGGCGCCGCCGAGCCGGCTGCGGATCGTACGGATGTCGGCGTAGGAGATTTCGAGGCGGATCAGGCGCCGGCGCCCTTTCCCGGCCCGGTTGAAGGGCAAGGGCGGCGGGGGCAGCGCCGCGTCGGGCATCGTTTCGTTCAGGGTCAAGAGGGCCGTGCGTACATCTTCGGAGACGAAGTGCATCGCGCTGCCTAGCAGATCCTGTCCGGCGCCGGTCCAGTCCTCGACCCATTCGGCCAGTCGCCTGCCGGAACAGCTTTCAGGCCGCCGTGTGCGGGGAGTGTGGTCGCCCGCCATGAGCGGCTCCGAGAGTTCGTCTCGACTGTTCCTGGCGCTCGTGTCGAAGAGGACATCGAACAGATCGGTGGTGCCCAGGCCGTCCACCGCGGCGAGATGCGTCTTGACCAACAGCGCGTCACCGTTGTCGTGGTGTCCGGGCAGCAGGTGGACCTCCCAGAGCGGCCGCGAAGGGTCGAGAGGCTTCGTCAGTACATCGTCGAGCGCCGCGTCCCGGTCGCCGCCGTCGGCGACGTGAACGTGTTGCTCCGGATCGAAGTCCGCCGCGCGCCAGCGGGGGGCTCCGAAGGGCGCGGTCTCCACCCGCAGTCCGAACCGCGGCAGCCCGCGGAAGCGTTGGACCTGCCGGAGGACCTCGCCGCGCCCGATGCTGCCTTCGATCCGCGCCAGGCCGGCGATGTGCAAGCCGGGGTTCTGGCGTTCCAGGTTCCAGAGGAACGCCCGGTCCGCGGCGAGCAGTTCGTTGGCCGTCGTCATTGCGCCTGTTCTTCCGCCGCGGGATGCCGGCTCAGGAAGCGTGCCAGGTGGCGGTACGCCAGTGGGTTGGCGGCGAGACCGCTGTGGGTTCCGGGCACCTCCGCGTTCTTTGCGGGATCGTAGAGGCGCGTGTAGCGCCAGGCGACGACGCCGTCACGGCGCGTGTAGATCGCGAGCTGTGGAATCTCCTCCGGGAAGACTCCCTGAACCGCACGCACGAGGTCGCACCGGCAGTCACCCGAGAAGCACCGGGGATCGCGGCTGTCGTCCCGTTCGACGGCCCGGCGGCGTACGACCTCCGCCAGTCGCATGACCAACGGGTGGGAGCGGACTCCCCTGATCGGCGTGCCCATCGTGGTCACCGAGGCGACCAGGTCGGGCCGGAGACAAGCAACGCCCCGGGCGAGCACGCCTCCCAGGCTGTGGCCGACGACGTGTGCGCGGCGGCCGGTCTGTGCGGAGGCGGCTTCGAGCGTTGTCGTCAAGCGATGTCCCAGCCGCTCCAGGCAATCCGCGTTGTGTCCGATGTCCGAGCGATAGGGCCGGTAGCCGATGCGTCCGAGCCATCGCCGCATCGGCGCCAGGTAACCGTCGGTGCCGGTGAAGCCCGGCACGACGACGACCGCCGCGCCGTCGCCGCGCGGTAGGCCGAAGCCGTAGTAGGTCGGCGTCATCGGAAGCATCGAGAACTCAGCGATGGCGAAGCCCTCGAGCCACAGCGGCACGGCGGCCGGCACTGTGTCCCGCAGCAGGCGCGGGTTGACGCTCCAGATCGGGCTGGGCGGGCGGCGCTGGGCCGATGTCACCGGACGATTCCCCGCACTATGCGACTCCCTGAAGAGGCGCGGCTTCCGGGCTCGATGTCTCGGCCTCGTCCGCGCCGGCGGCGAAACAGCGGGCTCCTGTCGCTTCCTCGTCGTCGATGCCGGCGGCCTGCCGCAGTTCGGCATAGGAGTCTTCGAGGCACTCCGTGAGGAACCACGGATCGGGAATCAGCCTTGAGTCCACGGTGATGCCGAGAGTGATGCGCTGGTTGTAGGTCAGGATGGCGAGGAACAGCCCGATGTTGTTCGACACGATACCGGCCGGGAGCCAGTCGATCAGCTTGTGCGGTCCGAAGTAGAGCGGGATCATCGGACCGGGGACGTTCGTCGAGACGGTATTGAAGAGGGTCTGGGAGAACGGCATCGTCGCTCCCATGGCTGCCATCAGGGGCGGTACGCGGACGCCGAACTGACTCAACTGGTAGAAGGCCTTCGCCTGGCCGGCCTCCTTCAGCCTGTTCATCGCGTCGCGTTCCTTCTTCAGGCGCTCCACCGGATCGTCGACGCCGACGAAGAGCGGAGCGATCATGTTCGACACCAGGTTGCCGAGCTGTCCGCGTTCGTCCTCCTGCCGCATGCTGACCGGACACATGGCGCGGAGCTCGAGTCCGGCAGTGTCCTGGCCGCGCGACCGCAGGTAGCGGCCGAGGCCGCCGGCGAGCACGGTGAGCACGACGTCGTTCACGGTGCCCCCCAGTTTGGACTTGACCGCGCGCATCGTCGGGAAGCCGAACTGGGCCCAGGCGAAGCCCAGGTCGCCGCCGACCGGCCGGTTGAAGACCGTACGGGGCGCCGGAGTGGCGCTGACCGACAGCGTGGCGCTGCTGGCGGACATCATCTCGCGGGTGCGTTCCGTCATGACGTCGGGGCGCAGGGCGTCGAAGGCAGCCTCGGTCCAGGTCCGGTTCAGTTCACCCAAGCGATGCTGCATCGCTTCCTGCAGCAGGCTCAGGGAGTCGGGCAGGGGCGTCGGCGACCAGGCTTCGGCGGGCGGCTCGGGCAGCTCGTCGGTCGGCGAGAAGTCGCTCAGCACCATGGTCAGATCGACGCCCGAGACACCGTCGACCATCGCGTGATGGATCTTCCAGACCACGGCGGTATGGCCCGGAATGCCGCGCAGCACGATCCCCTTCCACAACGGCCGATCGCGGTCGAGCATGCCGCTGTAGGCCTCGGCGGCCGCCCGCGCCAGGATCTGCTCGTCGCTGTCGGCTGGCAGCCAGACTTCGTCGATGTGGTGTTCGATATCGAAGTTCGGGTCGTCGAGCCACAGCGGGTGGGAGACGAAGAACGGCGGAAACACGACCCGCTGCCGGTACCGGGGCAGCAGGTGCATGCGGGCGGCGACCTGCTCGATCACGTGTTCTCTGGAGAACTCACCTTCGTAGACCATGCAGCCACCGATGTGCATGGTTGCGTTGGGGCGCTCCACGTAGAGGAAGGCGGCGTCGAGCGGGCTCAAGAATCGGTTCAGTTCCGGGGCCATCGGATTCTCCAAAGGACGGCGGATCTGGAAAGGTCGAGGTCGGTATGCTGCACTGCTTACTGCACCGCAGCATACGCATCGTTGCACAGAACCGGACGAACGGCAAGAGCCCGTGAACCGCGCGGGATCGAGTCAGCCCGGCCGACGCCAGCGGAAGGCGGTCACCTGGATCACTTCACGGGCCGGTTCCACCCGTACCTGAACCGGTGTCGACGACAGCGGAAGCCGCGGCGTGAGGCAGCGGCGCCGCTCCCGGCCCTTCTGGGTCGGCCGACAGGGGAAAGGGTCTCCGTCGATCTCGACGGTCACGTCGACCGTGTCGCGCGACGGCGTGCGGATGGCGATCTCGAGGGAGACCAGCGACGCAAGCCTGCCGTCGACGCTGCCAGCAAGCGAACCAAGGTCTACCGAGTACGCGCCTTCCCCAGCCATGGCGAACGGTGCGGGGGCGGGAGGTCCGACAGCCTGAAACGGTTGGCGGACGAGGACCACGGGTTCGCCGCGCAGGCGGAACAATCCGGGTTCGAAACGCTGGACCTGTGCGCCGTCGGCGGCTGCCAGCTCCCGGTGTGCCGGATGCTGGTCGGGCGCGAGCCGGGAAGCGGCGAAGAGCAGCACGTCGGCCATTCGGGGCTCGACCGCGAGCCCCTCCGCGAGGTCGTCGGTCCGGATGACGGTGGGCACGAAGGCGCTCTCCCATGTGCGGGGATCGAAGGCCTGGGCTCCGAGTGGCAGTTCGGTGATGAATGTTCGACCCCGCAGCGGCTTGCGGGCGCCCGCGACGCGGGCCGCTTCGTCGACGGTGAGCGGAACGTTCTCGTCATGCACGGTTCGGTGGACGAAGTGGGCCTTGGCGGCGAACGCGCCGGCGAAGACGAGGACCAGGGCCGGTACCGCCGTTCGGCGCACCCAGACGGGGTGAGCGGTTCGGGCCGATCCGAGAACACGGTGAATCAGCCAGGCGGCGGCGAGTGCGGCGACCGGGGCGACGATCAGCCAGTTGGGCGGTTTCGGGTAGCGGGTGGCGGCCCAGAGCGCCGCCACGTAGCCGCCGGCGAAGGTCAGCAGAATCCCGGCGTCGCCGATCGTCGCTGAGCCTCCGGCGCCCGGGAGGGGGACGGACGCGGTTCGCGTGCGCAGGACGAGAACGAGGAGCCAGCCGAGCCCGAGCAGGGCCAAGGCGCCCAGGATCGGGCTGAAGTAGACACTGCTCGCGAGGCTGGTGACGACGCTGAGCGGCTGGTCGAACCATCCGGAACCGGCCGCTGCCAGTCGTTCCTGGTACTGGGTGACGGTCGAGCTCAGGTGGCGGCGGTAGAGATCGGGAACGAGTAGCAGCCAGGGGTTGAGAAGCACCAGCACGCCGGCCGCGGCAGCGCCGGCTGCGGCCGTCCGCCGCACCAAGAGCCCGACGTCCCGGACTCCGCCGAGCGCGATGGTCCCAAGCAGCGGGATGACGAGCGCACCCCCGTTCCACTTGGCGGCCGCGGTGGCCCCGACCATGGCCCCGGCGACGGCAAAGCTCTTCAGACTGCCGTTTCTTCGAGCCGCCAGCATGGCGTAGAGCGCAACGACCGAGGCGAGGACCATCATGATGTCGGGCTTGAAGGCTCCCGACTGGCGCAGGTGCCAGGGGGTGACCGAGAGAAGCAAGACCGCGGTCAGGGCCACGCCCGGTCCGAACAGCCGCCTGCCGATGAGGTAGAGGACCCAGAGCGACGCGGTGCCCACGACGACCTGAAGGAAACGACAGGCGCGGACACCGAAGGGCGTCAGAAAGGGCCTGCCCTGCGGGGCCATCGCCACGGCGGAGGGAGCGGCTCGCAGGCCGGGAAGGGAGCGCGCGGCCTCCCACGTCTTCAGCAGCAGGGCGTGCGGCATGTAGGACAGGGTCGGATAGTGGGCGCGCACCGGTTGGAACTGCCCTTCGGCCAGGATCGCGGCGACGTTGCCAGCGTTGTAGCGCTCGTCCCAGATCCGGTTCATCGTGGGATCGGGCCAGCTGAAGACCAGGCGGACGGCGAAGGACCACACAAGCAGCAGTCCCAGCAGCCACCTCTGAAGACGACTGGCCGGGGGCGGGGCGCCTTCCGGGTTCATCGCGTCAGTCGAGGATCGGATAGCCGGAGTGGGCGGTCAACTCGCGGAAGAGCTGTTGCAGCCGTTCGAGCACCGGCCGCTCGCCGCCGCCGATCGTCCGGCCGTCGACCTCGGTGACCGCCACGAGTTCGCCCATCGTGCCGGTGCAGAACGCCTCGTCGGCGCGGTAGAGCTCGGCCTGGCTGAAGTCGGCGACTTCGTGGGGAATGTCGTTCTCCCGGCAGAGTTCGAGAACCGTCTCGCGGGTGACGCCCTCCGGGCACGCCCTGCAGTGGCTCGTTGTGACCACGCCGCTTCGCACGATGAAGACGTGGGTGGCGTTCGTCTCGGCGACGAAACCCTGGCGGTCCAGCATCAGGGCGTCATCGGCGCCGGCCGCGTTCGCTTCGATCTTCGCCAGAATGGACTGGATCAGGTTGTTGTGGTGGATCTTCGGGTCCATGCAGTCGGGCGGGAAGCGGCGGATCGACGAAGTGATCAGGCGGATCGGCCGGGATCCGTAGACCGGCGCCTTGTGTTCGGCGAGGACGATCAGCGTCGGTCCCGCGACGTTGAGCCTCGGATCCATGCCGGAAGTGACTTTCGTACCGCGGGTCAGGGTCAGCCGGATGTGGACGTCGTCCCGCATCCCGTTCGCTTCGAGAGTGCGGCGGATCTCGCCGATGACCTCCTCGTGGGTGGGAATCCGGGCGAAGGCCAGGGCAAGCGCCGAGTCCCGCAGACGGTCGAGATGCCGTTCGAGCTTGAAGATCCGGCCGTCGTACAGGCGAAGACCCTCCCAGACCGCGTCGCCCCCCTGGACGGCGGAGTCGAACGGACTGATTCCGGCCTGATCGCGGTGGATCAGGTCGCCGTTGATGTTGATCAGCAGATCCCGGTTCTTTGGGTTCGCCTTCTGGAGCATCGAAGTCGTGCGGTCTTTCGGGTCAGAAGAGGAGCCGGTGCGCGGCGAGGTGATCGTAGTGCTGCTGGCACTCTTCCAGGACGTCCGCGAGGAGGTCGGGTACGGCCTCGTTCTTGGGCCGGTAGGGAGCGAAGCCGGTGCTCTTCTCCACGGCACCGTACCAGTGGGGCGCCCAGACCCCGTCCGTTCCGCGGCGCCCGGGCGGCCAGCTCAGCATCGTCTCGTTGAACTCGGCGCCGACGGCGCGGCACAGGCTCTCCAGGCCGGCGCGCGGGTTGCGCAGCACGTCGGCGGAGTCGATCACCGCGGGCGGCTCGCCGAGCCGTTCCGACTCAAGGTCGAAGAGTTCCCGCTGCTGCGGCAGGCCGGTGTCCGCCAGGGTGGGCTGCGGGAGGATCCGGATCAAGGATGTCAGCATCTCGGCCGGATCGCGGATCAGGAAGACGTTCGTGAGCCGCGAGACCCAGGATCTGTCCGTCTCCGGAAGCAGGTGATGGGCCATGTGTTTCTGGTAGAAGATCGGCCGGTTCTCCGGAGCGTCCTCGGTCAGCCACTTCGTGACCCGCCCCAGGTCGCTGTCGTGATGGGCGAGGATCTCCTGGCGGCCGGGATGGTCGAGACCGTGCTCCAGCAGGTAGTTCGCGTAGAGAGGCTCGTCGCAGACGAAGGTGTCCCGGCGGTTGCCCCAGGCCCTCAGCATGGCCGTCGAGATGTTGCGGGGCCCGGACCACATGGCGATCCGAAGCACCTCGGATCCTGCACCGTCGACCCTGCCCATGCGGCGCATTCTAGGAGCTTGCGCCGCAGAACGCAGCGCCGCACAACGACGCGCAGACCCGGTGATAGCTTGCGCCGATGAGCCGGCGGGCGGAGTTCGAGGAGGCACACCCAGAGGTTCACATTCTGTCGCACCAGCAGGCGGGACGGGTGGATCTGGTCATGGGGGCTCTTGGCTGGTTGGGCGACGAGGAACAAGTGACCGCTTGCTCTACTCTCGGCGGCGACTCGAGTACCGTCATGAGAGTCGAGCTGCAGGAGTTGCGCGGCGGATGGCGCACCGCGGTCCTGAAGCAGTCCTTGCCCTGGCTCCGGCGCGACGAGTCGGTCGCCATGCCGGCTGGCCGGGGGCGTGCCGAGTTCCGCTTCTACCGGCAGGTGGCCCGACTGCCGGAGGCCGCGTCGCACATGCCGCGTCTCCTGGGCGGCGACGAGAAGCGATCGATCCTGCTTCTGGAGGACTGCCGCGGCTCCTCGGACCTGACGGTGCTCTACTGCGGTCGTGTGCTGGACGAGGACGCAGCGGCCGGCCTCGGCTCGTTCCTTCGGGCGCTCCACGAGAGTACGCGTGGATGCGAAGATCGGGAGCTGTCGAATCCGGGCATGAAGGACCTGAACCACCGGCTCCTGTTCGAGGCGCCGTATGGCCTCGCGCCTCCCGTCGGCGAGGGCCTCGGCCCCGACGGTCCCGCGCTCGACCGCCCTGCGCTGGATGAACTCGAGGAGGGCCTTGGGGCGTCGGCGATGGCCATGCGGTCCGATGGGGAGTTCCGGAAAGCGGTGGCGGAACTCGGGGAACGCTACCTCGACTCGGACACCTGTCTCGTGCACGGCACCTTTCATCCGGGCAACTGGCTGCTCCTGCCAGACGGCGACGTCCGCGTCGTCGATCCGCAGTACGGCGAGTGGGGAGATGCCGAGTTCGATGTGGGTACAGGGCTCGCCCATCTGCTGCTTGCCCGGCAGCCCGAGGAGGTTGTCCGGACCTTCCTTTCCGCGGCCGCGGGCCGTTCCGGCGACGAGCGGGAACCTGACGACACCGGCCTCGAGCAACGGGAGGGCGAGCCAGCGGTCGAAGCCGGACCACCCGGCCTCGACCCGGAGTTGGCCGCGCGCTACGCCGGCGTGGAACTCGTGCGGCGCCTGATCGGAGGTGGTCGGGTCCCGTTGACGGGGGACGCTGGAGTTCGAACTGCCTTGTTGGCTACGGCTCGAACGGCGGTGGTCGAGGGACATCTGGAGGTACTGCGAACATGAAGCGATCCCGCGCGCACGCGTCGACGGCCATCGTCGTCACGCTCACGCTGGGCTTGACCCCCGCCTTCGCGCAGACCGGGCACTTCGAGCAGGGCCGGGTGCTAGATGGACCCGGCCATGTCTTGCCGCACCGGGATCGGGTCGAGCCCTTCAACCGCATACTCGAGGAGCGGCTGGAGACGCTTCTTCCGCGGTTGATGCGCGAGACCGGGATCGACATGTGGCTGGTGATCAACCGGGAGTACAACGAGGATCCGGTCTTCTTCAGCCTGGTGCCGCGGCCTGTGTTCGCGGCACGCCGCACGACGATGCTCGTGTTCTTCGACCGCGGGCCGGACAACGGCGGCGTCGAGCTCCTGACCGTCAACCGCTATCCGTACGGCGCTCTGTACGAGTCGGCCTGGGAGGGCGGTGACCTGGAAGAGCAGTGGCAGGGATTGGGCGAGGTGATCGCGGACCGCGACCCGAAGCGCATCGGCATCAACGTCTCGCGCCACTGGCCGGTCGCGGACGGTCTGTCCGCGGCACTGCACGAGCGGCTGCTCGAAGTGCTGACGCCCGGACTCAAGGAACGGGTGACCAGCGCCGAGGAGCTGGTCGTGCGCTGGATCGAGACCCGTAGCCCGCTCCAGATGGAGGCCTACCCGCAGATCGTTTCGCTGGCCCGCGGCGTGATCGCGGAGGCCTTTTCCGAGCGTGTGATCACCCCCGGCGCGACGACCACCGACGATGTCGCCTGGTACATCGCCCAACGCTTTGAGGATCTCGGTCTCGACATCTGGTTCCTGCCCTCGGTCAACGCGCAGCGTCAGGCCACCGATGAGGACGGCGGATGCGGTGCCGATGAGCCCTTCTGCGGCGGGAGCGGCGACTTCGTCATCCATCGCGGCGACGTGCTGCACACGGACGTCGGCATCTGCTACATCGGACTGTGTACCGACACCCAGGAGATGGGATACGTGCTGCGCCTGGGCGAGAGCGAGGCGCCGGCCGGACTCAAGCGAGCGCTGGCGGCGGGCAACCGCTGGCAGGACATCCTGACGGGCGAGTTCCGGACAGGCCGCACCGGCAACGAGATCCTTGCCGCGACGATCTCGATCGCCACCGACGAAGGTCTGCGCTCCAGTACGTACACGCATCCTCTCGGCGTCTTCGGCCACGCTCCGGGGCCGACGATCGGTATGTGGGACAACCAGGGGCCGACGCCGGTGCGCGGCGACTGGCCTCTGTACCCCAACACCGCCTACGCGATTGAGGGCAACGTGAAGGTCGAACTCGAGATGTGGGGCGGCCAGGACGTCCAGATCAAGCTGGAACAGAGCGCGGTCTACGACGGCGACAAGGTCTACTACCTCGCCGGCCGCCAGACCGAGTGGCACCTGGTGCGCTGAGAAGCCTCTAGAAGATCGCGCTCAGCAGGCCGAATCCGGCGCAGACGACGGCCACCAGCCCGCCGACGACGAGCAGCACGACGCCGACGGCGAGGGTCACCGGCAGCGCGATGATCGCGATCGGAATCAGGATCGCGGCCAGCAGGGTCGCGGCGATGAAGCCGATGATCTTGAACGGCAGAAGCACGAGCTTGAAGGCGATCTTCACAACGAATGCGATGGCGGCGAAGACGGCCAGCACGGCGAGGGCGATGGCCCCGAGGGTCAGGATGGTCAGGACTTCCATGTCGAGTTGTACTCCTCCTGTCTCACCACTACGGAGATGAGGCCTAGAGGTTTCGGGGCGCGCTACACTCCCTGGATTCTCGGCTGGAGGTGAGCTCGATGACGATGGACCGCAGACGTTTTCTGCAGACGGGCGCCGTGCTGGGCGCCGCGGCCGCTGCCGGCTGCATGGAGGGTGCAGCGCCCGAGGAGGAGCCCGCTGTCCCGGCCGTGGCCGATCCCCTCTACCGCATCTCCCTGGCCGAATGGTCCTACTTCCGCGAGCTGTTCGGGCCGGGCCTGAGCGCGCTGGCCGACGGGTCCTTCCGGGACGACCCGAGCGTGCTCTACCAGGGTGAACTCGATCACCTGGACTTCCCGGCGCGCGCGCGCAGCCACGGGATCGAGGCGGTCGAGTACGTCAACACCTTCTTCTTCGACCGCGCCCGTGACGAGAAGTACCTGGCGGATCTCAAGTCCCGCTGCGACGGCGAGGGCGTGACCAGCCTTCTGATCATGTGCGACGCGGAGGGCGACATTGGGGCTCCTGACACGGCGGCGCGCGCGCAGTCGGTGGAGAATCACCACAAGTGGGTCGAGGCGGCGGCCTTCCTGGGCTGCCACTCGGTACGCGTCAACGCGGCCAGCGCCGGTTCCTTCGAGGAGCAGCAGAAGCTGGCCGCGGACGGCTTGCGCCAGTTGTGCGAGTACGCCGACGGCTACGACATCGACGTCCTGGTGGAGAACCACGGCTACCTCTCCAGCAACGGCAAGTGGCTCGCCGGCACGATCGCGATGGTCGACCATCCACGGGTCGGGACCCTGCCCGACTTCGGCAACTTCCGGACTTCGTACGAACCCGAAGAGTGGTACGACCGCTACGAGGGCGTCGCCGAGTTGATGCCCTACGCCCGCGCTGTCAGCGCCAAGAGCTACGACTTCGACGAGGCCGGCGACGAAACGACGATCGACTACGGGCAGATGATGCGGATCGTGCTCGACGCGGGCTACCGCGGCTGGGTAGGGATCGAGTTCGAGGGCCGGATGGCGGCCGACGAAGGCATCGTGAAGACGAAGGAACTGCTCGAGCGGCTGCGCGACGATCTGGCGCCCGAGTACGCCTGAACGTCCCTAGCCGGGAAGCCGCACGCTGGCACCGGCGTGCGAGCCCGTCGGTGGGGCGCCCTCGGCCTCGAACACTCGGCCTGGGCTCAGGATGCCCCTCGGGTCGAGCGTGCGCTTGAGCGTCTTCATCAGGGCGATCTCCTCAGCGGTGCGGCTGCGCCCCAGGTGGGCCCGCTTCTCGAAGCCGATGCCGTGTTCGGCCGACACCGAGCCGCCGATTGGCTCAAGGTGTCCGTAGACGATCTCCTCGACCGCGCTGCGCGCCTCGGCGGCGCCGTCGCCGACGGCGACGACGACGTGCAGGTTGCCGTCGCCCAGGTGGCCGAAGACGATGCAGTGGCCGGCGGGCCACCGCTCGGTCAGAGCGGCCTTGATCGCCCCCACGTAGCTTTCCATGTCGGCGATTCGCAGGCTGACGTCGAAGGTGAAGATCGGCGCCAGGTGGTTCATCTGCTCGACGTCGTCGCGCAACGCCCAGATCTCGTCCCGCTCCGCCTTTGACCGGCCGAGCACCGCGTCGCCGATCAGGCCGGCTTCCATGCAGCCTCCGAGCGTCTCCTCGAACTGCGCGGCGTCCTCCTCGGGCCGCGCACCGAGCGACTCCACCAGCACGTAGTAAGGATCGCCGTGCGGAATCGGGGGCGCCGTCCTCGCCTGCGGGCCGGTGACCAGTTCGTAGAACTCGCGCCACATGACCTCGAAGGCGCTCATCGAGCCGCCGATCTCCTCTTCCAGCCGGCGCAGCAGCTCGACCACTTCGGTGAAGCCCGGAACCGCCAGCAGGGCGCAGTCGTGGCTGCGGGGACGCCGCTCCAGGCGCAGGACGACCCGGGTGACGATTCCCAGGGTGCCCTCGGAACCGACGAAGAGGTGTTTCAGGTCATAGCCCGCGTTGTTCTTGACCATCTTGTTCAGGCTCGAGAGCACCGTGCCGTCGGCCAGCACGGTCTCGAGGCCGAGCACCGAGTCGCGGGTCATGCCATAGCGGATCGTCCGGTTGCCTCCGGCGTTGGTCGCCACGTTGCCGCCGATCGTGCATGAGCCGCGCGCGCCCAGGTCGAGCGGAAACAGCAACCCTTCGGCTTCGGCCGCCTCCTGGATGCTCTGCAGCGCGGCACCCGCCTCGACCGTCATCGTCCGGCCGACCGGATCGATCTCCTCGATCGCGGTCATTCGCTCCAGAGTGATGGCGACTTCGAGATCACCGGCGACACCACCGCCGACGAGACCGGTCAACCCACCCTGTGGCACCACCGGCTGCTTTGCGCGATGGCAGGCCGCGAGAGCTGCCGAGAGCTGCTGCGTGGTGCGGGGTCGAAGGACTGCCCGGGCCACGCATGGGACGGTGCCCGAGCCGTCGCCAGCCCTCGCCGTCACCTCGTCGCCGACGAGGAGGCCGTCATCCCCGAGAGCGTCGCGGAGTTCGGCGAGAAGGGCGTCGCTGGAGCGACGTGTGTGATCGGTCATGGCAGTCCGGGGAGCGCGTGGAGCGCGGATCATAGCGAGGCCGACGGTTCCGCTTCACCCCGCCACGCTGTGCTCCCGCTCCCGCAGCCGGATGAGGCATTCCTGACTCGCCGAGGCGATCAGTTCGCCCTGCCGGTTGAACACATGGCCGCGGACGAAGCCGCGGCCGCGCGCCGCGACGGGGCTCTCCTTGCTGAACAGTAGCCACTCGTCGGCGCGGAAGGGGCGGTGGAACCAGAGCGCGTGGTCGAGGCTGGCTCCCTGGACGCGATATCCCTTCATCGATGGACCGTGCGGCTGCATGGACACGGCCATGAAGTCCAGGTCGGACATGTAGGCGAGAAGGGAGAGGTGAACGATGCGGTCGTCCGGCAGGGACTCGCGGCAGCGCAGCCAGGTGTTCTTGCGGGGTTCGGTCGCCGGGCGGTCGCCGCGCGGGAGCATCTGGATGCCCTCGACCTGGCGGCTGTCGATTACGTCGAAACGGTGCGCAAAACGCCGGTAGGAGGGGTCGTCCTTCGCCATCTTTCGGTAGATGTCGCCGTCCGAGGGCAGCTCGTCGGGTGGCGGCACCTCGGGCATGTCGGACTGGTGCTGGAGCCCGCCCTCCTCGACCTGGAAGGAGGACGACATGTTGAAGATCGCCTGACCGTGCTGGATGCCGACGACGCGGCGGGTGGTGAAGCTCGTCCCGTCACGGATGCGATCGACGTCGAACAGGATCGGGCGTTCGGGGTCTCCGCGGCGCAGGAAGTAGGCGTGGATCGAGTGCAGGTGGCGATCCCCGACCGTCCTCGAGGCGGCGACGATCGCCTGGCCCAGCACCTGCCCGCCGAAGACGTGGTTACCCGGGCCGTTCTGCGCCCGGAACAGGTTCTCCTCGATCTGCTCCATCTGCAGCAGGTCGACCATCTCCTGGACGGCGCCGTTCATCGGGGCGGGATGGTAACGGTGCGGCGGAGCCAGTCGCCGAGCTGGCCGAGTTCGGTGAACACGCGCGCGCCGGCCGCGGCGGCTCTGGTCGACTGGTCGCTGTCGCCCGGCGGACGATCGAAGAGCGCCAAAGGCCGTGCATAGCGAAGAGACAGCTCGATCTCGCTCCAGGTGCCGGCGCTGCCCGGCAACGCGACGACGGCGTCGGCAGAGAGGACGTTGATGTGGTTGCGCGAGAACGGACCGGTACCGGCGGCGCCGGACAGCGGCAGGTGGGTGCGGATCACGACCTCCACCCACGGGTTGGGGTAGCCGTCGGGCGAGCCGTCGCCTTCCTCATGGCTCGGAACGATTCCCAGGCACAGACCCTCCCGGTCCTCGGTTTCAGCGAAAGCGCGGCTCGTGGCCGTCATCGTGCCGCGGCCGGCGCCGGTCAGCAGATGCCAGCCGTTCCCGGCGATCGCCCGGCCCAGGGGCGCGGCCAGATCCTCGTGGCTTTCGGTGCCCGAACCCATCACGCCGACGATGGGGCGCCGCTCGACTACTGCGACTTGCCCCGGGCGCTGATCGGCCACAGCTCCTCCACCCGGCCGTTCCGCACCGGGTAGTACACGTCGTAGAGGTTGACGGTCGGATCGCAGTGCGGCGTGACGCACCAGAGACGGTCGCCGAGCTGGGGCGGCCGGGTCGCTTCGGTAATCCGGAGGATGCCGTGCTCGTCGCCGCCCCAGCCGTAGACGACCCCGGCGAGGTCGGCGAGTTGGGGGCGGTCGGCGTCCGAGGCGAACGCCTTGTAGCCCCCATCCGTCGTGATCAACTCCGGCACCGGCTGGCTGATTGCCGTGACTTGGACGAAGAGCGAGGTCTCGAAGTCGTCGAAGATGTCGCTGCTGCGGCTGCCGATCCGCCGGTACTGCTCGTCCATGAACAGGTAGGAACCGACCTGGAGATCGGTCATGCCGTCGACCTGTGAGTCGATGTCCCAGGTGCCGGTGCCGCCGCCGGTCAGGACGCTGATCTCGATGCCGTCCGCCTCGATCAGTCGCTTCGTCTCGACCGCGGCCTCGAGCGCGGCTAGCGAACGCTCCTGCCGTTCGGCGTGGCCGTGGACGTGCATCAGGTGGCCGGCGTATGCCTGGAGGCCGCGGAGATCGAGGTTGGACAGACCGCCGATCGTCCGTGCCAGTTGGAGGGCCGGTTCGCCGGTGGCGATCCCGGTGCGCCGGGTGCCGACATCGAGGTCGACGAGCACCCGCTGGGTGACGTCCGCGTCCGCGGCCGCCTCGTTCAGCCGTTCCGCCGCCGCGCGGTTGTCGACCACCAGCGCGACTTCCGAGCTCTTCTTCGACAGGGCGACGACCCGGCCGATCTTGTCCCGGGTCACGACGGGTGAGGTGATGAGCACCTCCTCGATTCCGGCCTCGACCATGACCTCCGCCTCGCTGACCTTGGCGCAGCAGACGCCGACCGCTCCCATCTCGATCTGGCGTTTGGCCAGCAGCGGACACTTGTGGGTCTTTGTGTGCGGGCGAAGCCCGATGCCCTGCTCTTCGGCGTGGGCCGCCATCTTCGCCAGATTCAGTTCCATCGTGGCGACATCGATGAGCAACGCCGGGGTCGGAATGTCCTCTACCGCGAGGGGTCTGTCGAGCGGAATCGCTTCGTGGCTCAAGACGGGCTCCGGCGCGCCTCCGGTGAGGCCTGAACTGCAGGCGACGGACGCGCCGCCGGCCGCACCGACCGCCCCCAGGAATGCGCGTCGCGTGGTGTGGTGCGCCATTCGAAGCTGCGACTATAGCCCCGCGCCTCAGTATTCTGGGCGTGGCCCATGAAGATCGCCACCGGTTCCCTGGTCCTGTTTGCCGCGGCTCTGTCTGCCCAGCCGTCGCCGGACCGGACGTTCGTGGAGGAGGTCGACGTCGCGGAGTCGTCGGTGGTCATCGAGCTGCCCCGGCTCGGCAAGGTGCCGCCTGACGAGTTCGAGCCGGATGACTTCGTGGTCGAGGTGAATGGGAAGCGTCGCCGCGTGACTGGTGTCTCGGCGCTCGACCTGAAGGCGAACCCGCGGCCGGTTCTCGTCTACATCGATGCCGTGCTCTCGAAGCCCGAAACGGTCCGTCTCGGCGCCGGGGCGCTGGCGCGGCAGGCGCGGCCCCTGACCGCGCTGGGCCCGGTCGAGATCGCGGTCGACGACGGTGCGCCGGGCGGCGCGGAGCTGCGACTCGGTGCGTCGACGAAGCCGCGGGCGGTGCAGACGGCTCTTCAGGAGATTGCCGGCGCGGGTCTGGGCCGGGATGCCTACTTCGACTCGGAGAACCGGCCCTCCAACCTGCCGACGGACGTCGATGTGATGCTCGGATCGGTCGATCGCCTGCTGGCTGAGGCCGTTCCTCGCTGCGGCGATCCGCCGTGCTTCCTGTTCTGGCTCAGCGACGGGTTTCTCGCCCTGGACAACGACGGTGTGCGGGCCGCCGATGACTTGGCGGCGGGTCTGTCCGGCCACGGATGGATCGTGGTCGCCATGGCGCTCCACATACCTACACCGGATCCGGACTTCGGCGAGCCGAGGCCGGTCAGCTTCGAACAGTGGAAGGCGTTGATGCCCGGGGTCAAGATGCCCCCTTCGGCGGGCGATCCCAGCCGCCTGCGGGGTCTCGCGGCGAACAGCTTCGACTTCTACGTCGAGCCGCGGTACGAACCGCTGCGCTGGGCAGCGGTCGCCTCTTGCGGGGCCGCGCTGCGGGTCGAGCCTCAGTTGGAGGCCGAGTTCGAGCGACTGGAACGGCGCCTGCTACTGCGCTTCGCCTCGGGGGAGGACCCGGTAGATGAGGATCCGTACGGCGCTCTTCTGCCGGTCGAGGCGCGCCTGGCGGAAGTGTCGCGGTTTGCCGACCGCCGGAAGTTCAAGAGGTGGCTCGGACTAGTGCCGGCCGAGGAGCGGCTGCGGTACGGGCGCTGGGTGCGGCGCGCCCCCTGACCTCGCTAGAACGTCAGGAGATCGACCAGGTCGGGCGCCGCGAAGAACAGCGCCAGCGACAGCAGCGCGGTGAGCACGAGCGGTAGGACGCAGAGCAGCGGCGCTTCGGCGATCTTCCCTGGACCGCCTCCGTCTCCGCCCGGCGGCGTTGCGAAGAAGCCCCGGACGACGATCGGCATCAGGTAGAAGACGGCGAGGAGTGAGCTCAGCATCAGCACGCCCAGCAACGCGGCCTGTCCCGCGAAGCCGGTCTCGAGCGCGCCGACCATCAGGTACCACTTGGCCCAGGAACCGCCGAGGGGTGGGATGCCGATGATCGAGAGCGAGGCGACGAAGAAGGCGGCGAAGGTCCAGGGCATCGTCCGGCCCAGGCCATCGAGTTCGCTGACCTTCTTCTTGTGGGTGGCGACCAGGATCGCGCCGGCGCAGAAGAAGAGGGTGATCTTGCCGGCCGCGTGCATCGCGATCTGCATGCCGCCCGCGAGGATGCCGGTGGCGGTCGCCATCGCCGCGCCGAGGACGATGTAGGCGAGCTGGCTGATCGTGGAGTAGGCCAGGCGCGCCTTCAGGTTGTCGTGCCGGATCGCGACCACCGCGGCCATCAGCATGGTGAAGGAGGCGATCGTCATCAGTGCGAGGGATCCCGTGCTGCCGCGGAGCAGGTCGAGGCCGAAGACGTAGACGACGACCTTGAGGATGGCGAACACGCCGGCCTTGACCACCGCCACGGCGTGCAGCAGCGCGCTGACCGGAGTCGGCGCGACCATCGCGTTCGGCAGCCAGCGGTGGAAGGGCATGAGGGCCGCTTTGCCGGCGCCGAAGGCGTAGAGCAGCAGGAGAACCGTGACCATGCCGGAACTCGTGTCCGCGGCGAGGATGCCGCCGGGCGCAAACTCGACCGTGCCGGTCAGCCTCCAGGTGAACAGGATGGCGAACAGCAGGAAGGAGATCGACGTGAAGAGCAGGATGCCGAGATAGACGCGTCCCGCGCGCCTCGCCTCGCCTGTGCCGTGGTGGGTGACGAGCGGGAAGGTGAGAAGCGTAAGCGCCTCGTAGAACAGGAACAGGGTGAACAGGTTGCGGGCGAAGGCGATGCCGATCGCGGCGAAGATCGAGAGCGCGAAGAAGGTGAAGAAGCGGGTCTGGTTCCGTTCGTGGTGGCCGCGCATGTAGCCGACGGCGTAGATCGACGTGGCGATCCACAGGCCGCTGGCGACGAGCCCGTAGAGCAGGCCGAGCGGCTCGACCTGGAACGCCAGTTCGACTCCTGGCAGCACCTCGAACAGGACGAGTTCCGGCCGGCCGCCTCGCAGAACGTCGCCGCCGAGTTGCCAGACGGCGGCGAACGTCCCGACGCCGATCAATGCCGTCGCCAGGTCGCGCAGGTTCGGATGCTTGAGGCGGCCGAAGACCTGGCAGGAGACCGCCGCCGCCACAGGCAGCAGCAACGCGGCCGCAATCGTCGTCCCGGAGTTCATCGATGCGGCCTCAGATGCCGCCCTGGAGCAGGAGTTCGGCCGCCTCGGCGGCGACGCCGTAGGTCCAGTCCGTGGTCAGCCCGAAGACGACGGCGGCCGCGATGAGGATCCAGGTCGGCGCGACCATCGAGAAAGGCGCTTCCCGCACCTTGTCGATCGGTTGGGTCGCCGGCGGCGTGCGGAAGTAAAGGGCCTCGACCACCCGCCCCACGTAGACCAGGGCGAGCAGTGAACTCAACAGAATCAGCACCGCCGCCGCGGTCCAGCCGCGTTCCAGCACGCCGGACACGAGGTACCACTTGCTCACGAAACCGACGGTGCCCGGAACGCCGATCAGGCTCAGGCCCCCGATGACCAGCGCGGCGGACGAGAGCGGCATGCGGCGGCCGACGCCGGCGAGCGCGTCCAGGTGGACGGAGCCGACCCGGTAGAGCAGGCAGGCGACGACCAGGAACAGCCCGCCCTTCATCACCGCGTGGTTGAACAGGTGGACCAGACCGCCCGCCAGACCGACGGCGTTGGCGGTCGACAGGCCAAGGGTCATGTAGCCGATCTGGGCGACGCTCGAGTAGGCCAGCAGCCGCCGCAGGTCCGTCTGGAAGATCGCCGCGCCCGAGGCCAGGAACATGGCCAGGATCGACAGCGGCATGAGCACCACATGCAGTTGCAGCTCCCCGAACACGAAGGGTGCGCCGAAGATCGTGAAGAGGATCATCGCCAGCAGGTAGAAGGACACCTTCGTCGCGGTCGCGGCGAGGAAGGCGCTCACCTTGGGCGGCGCGAAGGAGTACGCGTTCGGCAGCCAGTGGTGCAGGGGGAAGACCGCCAGCTTGATCGAGATGCCGACGACCAGAAGCGCAAGTGCAAGCAGCGTGCTGCGATCGTCGAGCGACGGCTCGAGGCGGGCCGCGATGTCGCGCAGGTTCAGGGTGCCCGTCGCCTGGTAGAGCAGGCCGACGCCGAGCATGAAGAAGACGCCGCCGATCGTGCCCATGACCAGGTAGTAGAAAGCGGACATCACTGCACGCCGGTGGCCGCCGAGGCTGACGAGGATGTAGGACGACAGCGACGAGATCTCGAGGAACACGAAGATGTTGAAGGCGTCGCCCGTGATCGTGATCCCGAGCAGCCCGGAGATGCAGAGCAGGAAGACGGCGTAGTAGAGGTGGCGTCGCCTCTCCGGCACCCGGTGCGGGCCGCCGCTCGAGTGGAAGCTCAGCACGACGAGGGCCATCGCCGTGACCAGGACCAGCAGGTAGGCGTTGATCACCGACACGCGGTACTCGATGCCGAGCGGCGGCGGCCAGCCGCCGAGCTGGTAGGAGATGACATTGCCGCCGCGCACTTCGACCAGAAGCGCCACGGCGATCGCGAAGCACGCGGCGACGACCCCGAGGCTGAACAGGCGGGTCACGCGCGGGTGTCGCAGCAGCACGCACGCCGGCGCCGCCAGCAGCGGCAGGACGACCGCGAGGACGACGATCTGGTCCCTCACGCCGGAACTCTCATCCGTGCTCCATGTCCCACGCGACCGCCTCGTCCTCCTCGACGGTGCCGTACTCGCCGTGGATACGCACGGCCAAGGCCAGGGCCAGGGCGGTCGTGGCGACGCCGACCACGATCGCGGTCAGCATCAGTACGTGGGGCAGGGGGTTCGAGTAGACGACCTCTGCCGTGCCGTGGCCGCCGCCGTGTTCCGCGCCCTCCTGCACGATCGGCGCCGTGCCGCCGGCCACCTTCGCCATCGTCACGTAGAAGAGGATCGCCGCCGCCTGGAAGATGTTGAGCCCCATCACCTTCTTGACCAGGTTGTCGCGCGCGATGACGATGTAGAGCCCGACCATCATCAGCGCGATGATGAGCCAGTAGGCCCAGAGCCCGGAGATGGCCTCGGGCAGGCTCATGGCGTGTCTCCCGGCGCTTCGGCGGCTCCCGCGCCGCCGGGGCGGCGGCTCACGAACGCGTAGTAGACGCGCATGATGGTCGACGCGACGGCGATGCCGACGCCGAGCTCGATGGCGATGATCCCCAGGTGCTGGCCGTGATGGCCTGTCGTCAGCGGATCGAGAGCCGAGTAGTCCAGGAACTCGCCGCCCAGGAACATCGCCACCACGCCGACGGCGCCGTAGAGCAGGACGCCGGCGGCCATCAGCCGCTCGGTCAGGATCGGCGGAACGACGCGCCGCAGCGCGCCCAGGCCGAAGATCAGCGCGTAGACGATGAGCCCCGCGGCGAAGATGACGCCGGCCTGAAACCCGCCCCCCGGGCCGAAGTCGCCGTGAAACTGCACGTAGAGGCCGAACAGCAGGATCATCGGCACGAGAGCGCGTGCGATGACGCGCAGCACCGGCATCTCGCGGACGCGGGAGGTGGGTTTCACGACTCTTCTTCCTTCCCGCGCCGGTGCAGACCCCCCAGCAGCAGGGCCACGCCGACGCCGGCAGTGAAGATGACGACGACTTCGCCCAGGGTGTCGTAGCCACGGAAGCTGGCGAGGATCGCGGTCACGATGTTCGGGATGTGGATCTTCTCCTCGGTCTGGGCGATCAGGTCCGGTGCCAGGTGGTGGTGGATGACGGCCTCCGGATCGCCGTAGACCGGCATGCCCCAGGTGCCGTAGATCAGCGCCGCCCCGGTGGCGACGACGATCACCAGCGGCAGGAGGCGGTTCCGTTCCTGCTTCTCCCGCCGCGAGGTCAGGCTCAGGGCGCCGAGAAAGAGAACCGTGCTGACTCCCGCGCCCACCGCGGCCTCGGTGAAGGCGACGTCGACCGCGTCCATCAGCACGAACAGGCCGGCCGCCAGCAGGCTGGCGATGCCGGTCAGCATGGCGGCGGCGAAGAGGTCCTTCAGTCTCGCCACGACGATGACGGTCGCGAGCAACAGCAGCATGAGCAGCAGTTCGACCGGCGGCATCGTCACTCTCCGCCGGCCGCGGGGCCGGAGTCGCCGGGCCCTGGGTCGGTTTCTTCGTCGGATACGTCGAGTTCCAGCGCCAGGCCGTAACCGTGAGCTGCCTTGACCAGGGCGTGCGCGATGGCGGGGCTCGTGAACAGCAGGAACGTGAGCACCAGGATGAGCTTCAGGGTGACCATGGACACGCCGCCCTGGAGCATCAGGCCGAGAAGCATCAACCCGGCACCGGCGGTGTCGGTCACCGACGCGGCGTGGGTCCGCTGGTAGAAGTCCGAGAACCGGTGCAGGCCGATGCCGCCGACGATGCAGAAGAGCCCGCCGATCACCAGCAGGACCGCGGTTACGACATCCAGCGCGCCGGTCATCGGTCGGCCTTCCTGTCGTCGCGGCGGAGCCCGCCGAAGCGCGCGAAACGGAGCACCGCGAGTGTGCCGGTGAAGTTGACCAGCGTGTAGACGAGGGCCAGGTCGAGCCACTCGGGTCGCCCCATGAGGAAGCCGCTGACAGCGATCAGCAGCACCGTTTTCGTGCCGAACATGTTGACCGCCAGGATGCGATCGAACACGGTCGGGCCGATGGCTGCGCGCGCGAGCGCCAGGAACATCGTGACGACGATCGCGGCCATCGCTGCCAGGTACATCAGTCGGAAGGTCCTTCCAGGCGGAGCACGTCCCGGTCCATCGAGCCGTCCACGACGTCCGCCTCGCTCTCGGCGTCGAGTGCGTAGACGAGGAGTTCGCCCTGGCGCAGATCCAGCGTGATCGTGCCCGGAGTCAGCGTGATGAAGTTCGCGTAGAAGACCTGGCCGAACGACGTCTTCTGGCTGGCGCGAACGCGTCGCAAGCGCGGGTGCAGGTCGCTGCCCGGCGCCAGGATCAGCCGCACGACGTGGAGGTTCGCCAGGGCCACCCTGTACACGAAGGCGACCAGGAAGCGCGGCAGCCGCAGCCAGGCGGCGGGGCGGAAGAACTCCCAGTCGCCGCCGGCTTCCCGGTCGAGCGCCGCGTAGAGCCGCCAGACGAAGGCGACCGAGACCAGTCCGAAAACCAGGATCAGCCATTCATGAAAGGTGTAGGGCCCGGACAGGGACAGCCAGACCGCGGCCAGCAGCAAGAGCACCCCCCACCTCATCGCGGCGTCGTCCCGGATGCGTGCGTGGATCTACTCCGCATACGACTGCTTGCCCTTCACGACGGTCAGGGTCCACTTGCCTGTAGCCCGGATCCGGATCGGGTACACGCCTGCTTCGCTGTTGAAGAAGGTCGTGATGCCAGACCAGTTCGTCACGTTCTCGGAGATGTTGATCGGCGGCCCGATGGCGAACAGGCCCTCGTTCTCCGCGACGGTGACGGATGCGCTGTGATCGCCGCCGGCCATCTGGAATCTCACCGTCGCGTTCCCCCGGCCTTCGAGGCAGCCGACGCCGCAGGTCTTCGGTCGCGGCGGCGGGGGCGGCGGCTTCCAGGCCGGCTGCTCGGAAACCGCCTCGCGGGTGACCTCGACCGGCGTCGGCGACTCTTCGGCGCAGGCGGAACCGAACAGGAGCAGGCAGCCGGCGAGAGCGCACGAGCGCGCCGGGCCGAGGCCGAAGCCGTGGCGGCGATCCAGGCTCACTCGCCGCCGCCGGTCGACTCGATTTCCGGGGTTGCGCCGGCCTCTTCGCTCTCGTCGGTCCCTTCGGCCCAGGGAAGGTAGGCCGCGTAGTCGATCTCGCGGGGCGGCGGTTCGCCGCCGGGGCCTTTGAGGTAGTGCTCCATCCAGCGCAGGGTGCGCACCATGTAGTCGAAGCGCGCCGCGGAGCGGCGGTTGCCGTGTCCCTCGCCGGGGTACAGCACGAGTCGCACCGGGGCCTGACCGAGGGTCTTGAGGTGCCGGTACAGCTCCAGCGACTGGCTGGGATGGACCCTCGGATCCTCCTTGCCGTGGAGGATCAGGGTCGGCGTGCGGTTGCGCTGCACGTAGTAGATCGGGCTGCTCTTCTCGAAGTACTCCCAGTCCTCCCACAGCCGCTTGAGATGGTGAACCATGTGCATCTCTTCGGGAATGTCGGTCGTGCCCATCTTGGAGATGTTGTTCGAGATGCCGACGAAGGGGATCGAGGCGGCGAAGCGATCGGAGTAGAAGGTCGTTCCCCAGGCCGACGCGTAGCCCCCGTAGGAGCCTCCGGTGATGCCGACGCGGTCGCGGTCGACGAGACCGATCTCGATCAGGTGGTCCACGGCGGTGACCAGATCCTCGAACTCCTTACCGGCCGCGGCCGCCTGGCCGTGCTTCGAGAACTCGACGCCACGGCCGGTGCTGCCGCGGTAGTTCGGGTAGAAGGCCGCGAAGCCGCGGGCCGCCGCGAGCTGACCCAGGTTCGAGTAGCTCGTCAGCCAGCCGTTGCTGTAGTGGCTCTCCGGACCACCGTGCACGATCAGGATCAGCGGATAGCGCGTTCCCTCGTCGTAGTCGAGCGGGTAGATCAGCAGACCCTCGAGTTCGAGACCGTCCGGCGCGCGGTGCCGGATCGTCTCCTGGCGGGCAAGGGCGAGGTCGTCCAGCCAGGGGTTCGAGTTCGTCATCCGCACCGGCGCGGTCTGCGGGTCGGCCGGGTCGTATCGGTAGATCTCGCGCGGATGATCCGGGCTTTCCGAGACCAGGGCGAGCGCGCTGGCATCCTTGGCGCGGCTGAAGCTCAGGCTGATCGGACCGCCGGGCTCGATCAGGGTCGTCGCCTGTCCGGAAGTGGACACCCGGCCGAACGTGCTCCAGACGCCGACCGAGGCGCTGTAGAGGAGATGTTCGTCGTCCTCCCAGGCGAACGAGGCGACGTGACCCTCGAGGTCGGGCATCAGCTCGCGGAAGTCGCCGGCGGCACCGAACAGGATCAGCCGCCCGGCCGCCGGGTCGTTCGGGTCGGCGGCCGAGACGGCAGCGACCTGTTCGCCGTTCGGGCTGAACTCGACCTGGCCGAGCTTGCCGATTGCGCGCGTCGAGGAGACGACAGGGTAGTCGTCCTTCGTCGTGTCGACGACTACGACGGACTTGCTGGTGTAGGAGTCGTCGATCAGGGCGGTGGGCGTGGTGACGGCGGCGAGGCGTTCACCGGTCGGGCTCCAGACCGCGGAGAGCACCGATCCCTCGACCGCCTCGACCAGAACGGGCCCCTCGGCTTCGTCGTGGCGGTCGGCTTCGAGCGCGGGAACGTCGGCGACCCACAGCCGGGTCAGGGAACGGTCCTCTTCGTAGATCTCCTGGTTGAATCCCTGGTCGCGGAGCTTCTCCAGATCCTTCGCGGTTTCCTCACGGGCCAGGAAAGCGATCCGGCTGCCGTCCGGCGACAGGGCGTAGGAGCCGATGCCGACCGGGTGTTCGACGAGCTTGCGGCTCTCGCCGCCGCCGATGGGGATGCCGTAGAGGACGGACGCCTTGTCCGAGCCGCGGCGTGCCGTGTACAGGATCTCGCCGTTGCCCCGGAAGGTGGGCCGCCCGACGTTGACCCCGCCGGTGATGTAGGGCCGGGAGGAGCCGGGTTCGCTCATGTCGAGGACGTGGAGTTCGGTCCAGGACGAGCCGCTGTCGTCGTCGAGCGGCCGCCTGGGCACCGCCAGCAGATAGGCGGCGAGGCTGCCGTCCGGCGACAGTGCGACCGTGCCGACGCTTTGGAGGGTCGCCACGTGGTGCGGCTCGATCGCGTTCGTGTCCTGGGCTGGCGAGATGGTCGGCAGGAAGAACGCTACGACGGCGACGGCGACAGGGCACCACCTCGCGGCGGCCTTGGACCCCGGGCCGAGCGGCCTTGCGGCGGCCCGGAATGCGGTCGGAACTTCGATGCGGACGGTGTGCCGATTCATGTGCACTCTCCTGTCACTGGGCGACTTGCAGTGGCTGTTCGTGTTCGATCGCGGTCAGGCGTTCCCGGATGTCCGGCGACAACTTGACGCCCAGATGGGTGATCGTATCGGCGGCCATGGCGATGCCGATCTCGCAGCACGTGCGGATCGGCAGTTCGCGTAGCAGGCCGTAGAGGAAACCGGCGGCGAAGCAGTCGCCGGCGCCCGTCGTGTCAACCACCTCGACCCGGTGCGCGGGGACATGGTGGATCTCTTCCCCGCGCACCACCCAGGCGCCGCGAACTCCGTGCTTCACCGCGACGACCTCAATCGTCCGGGCCAGTTCCCGGGCCGCGGCTTCGGGTTCCAGGCCGGTCATCATCCGCGCCTCCTCGGCGTTGGCGAAGAGGATGTCGAAGCCGTGTTCCCTGTGACGCAGCAGGTGGTCGCGTGACCGGCCCACCGCGAAGGGGTCGGCGAGGTCGATGGCGAGCTTGGCGCCGGCGTCGCGGGCCACCTCGATCGCGTGTTCGATCGCGTCGATCTGGTTCGGCGTGTCCCAGATGTAGCCGGTGGTGAAGAAGATCCTCGACCGCCTGATGTCGTCCTCGGGCACGTGCTCCGCGCGGTACTGGCGGCAGACGCCGAGGTGCGTGTTCATCGTGCGCTCACCGTCGGGCGTCACCAGTACGACGGACGTTCCGGTCACGCCGTCGATCCGGGCAAGCCGGTTCCGGACCCGGCTCGCCTCGAGCCCCCGCTCGAACAGTCGGCCGACGTCGTCGTCGGCGACGGCCGAGCTGTAGCTGGCGTCGACTCCGAGCAGGGAGGCGGCGCGCAGCACGTTGGCGCAGGAGCCGCCGGCTTCGATCTCGGGCTGCAGGACTTCGCCGTCGCGGTTCAGGACGTGGTCGAGAATCGCCTCCTGCTCCACGGCCGAGACGAGCTTCATGATCCCCTTGTCGAGGCCCATTTCGTCCAGGTGCCGGTCTTCGACCCGCACCAGGAGATCGAGGATCGCGTTCTCGATCCCGGTGATCTCGAGGTCAACGGCAGCGGTGCGCGGCGTTCTCGCCACCGCGGGTCAGGCGTCTCCCCAGCGGTCCTTGACGGCGGCGCGGTCGATTTCGCCCTTGCCGGTGCGGGGTAGCTTGTCGGTGAAGATCACATCGCGCGGGCGCTTGAACCGGGCGATGCGCGAACCGACGTGCTCGCGGACCGCTTCCTGGTCCAGGCCGGCTTCCGGATCGGCCTCGACGACGGCCCGGATCGCCTCGCCCCAGCGGTCGTCGCTGACTCCGAACACGCAGGCGGAATGGACGGCGTCGATCTCAAGGATCGCGGCTTCGACCTCGGCCGGATAGACGTTCTCGCCGCCGGGCTTGATCAGCTCCTTCTCCGGCTTGCGGGCGACGTAGAACAGGTTGCCTTCCTCGTCGAAGCGTCCGATGTCGCCGGTGTGGTGCCAGCCGCCCCGGAAGGTGTGCGCCGTGACGTCGGGCTGCCCGTCGTAACCCAGAAACACGAGCGGTCCGCGGACGACGATCTCGCCGTCCTCGCCGGCAGGCACCTCGCGGTCGTCGTCGTCGACCAGGCGTACGCTGCAGAGTTCCGCCGCCTTGCCGGCGCAGCCGAGACGCTCGCGGGCGTTCTGGATCGTGACGAAACCGCTCGTCTCGCACTGTCCGAAGCCGGCCCAGAAGGTGGCGTCCGTCTCATCATGCAGCCGCTGCATCGTGTCGGGCGAGTCGAGGCCGGTGACGTGGCGGAGGCTGGCAAGACGGCTGCCGGCATCGGCGGCCGCGTCCAGCAGGGTGGTGAGCACCGGTGGGAAATCGCTGATCATCGTGATCGCGTAGCGGTCGATCAGCTCGACGGCCTGGACCGGGTCGTACTTCGCGGTGACCACGTTCGCGCCGCCCGCGTGGAAGACGCTCAGCAGGTGGCCGAGCGCCGCGATGTGGAAGAGGGGAAGCGCGACCAGGTTGCGGTCCGAGCCGTCGAGGCCGAGCGACGCGATCTCCTGCAGGTTGGCCCAGACCAGGTTCGAGTGGCTGAGCAGCGCGCCGCGCGGGATGACGTCGACGGCGGCGGTCGCAATGACGGCGAAGGGTTCGCCGGCGGAGACGTCGGGCCGCGGCAGGTCGTTTGCCGCGCCGGCGCCGGCGTAGAGCGAGTCCAGCGAAGCGTAGCCTTCCGCCGGATCGTCGCCGAACTGGAACCAGTGGGGGATCGCGTCATCGCCGGGGCCGCCAGGTACCGCGTCGAGGAAGTCGCTGCCTGTGACGAACGCCTGGGGCTGCGCCCGTTCGCGGACGAGCATCTCGATCTCCCCGGGCTGCAGCCGCCAGTTGATCGGGTAGACGACGATGCCCTGGCGGGCGCAGGCGAGATAGAGCTCGACGTAGGCCGCCGAGTTCTGGGCCAGCACCGCGAGACGGTCAGAGACCTCGAGCCCGAGGCCGTCGAGCCCCGCCGCCAGCGCGTCGACTCGTTCGCGGAGTTCGGCGAAGCTCCGTTCCTCGCCGTCCTCCGTGACCAGCGCGAGCCGGTCGCCGAACGCCGTCGCGTTGCGGACGAGAACGTCGTAGAGCGTGAAGTTCTGAACGTGGGACACGGTGTGCGGAGCTTCAGGCGGGGAGCGAACCGGCGCGCACTTTATCAACGGCATCCGCCGCTACACTCCGTCCATGCCTACACGACGATGGAATCTGATCGTCCTGTTCGCGCTCCTCCTGGCGCTGACGACGCCCGTTCACGCCTGGAACGACTTCGGCCACGAGGTCGTGGCCCGCATCGCCTGGCAGGAACTCGAACCTGAGGTCCGGAGTCGGGTCCTGGCGTTGTTCCGGCAGGCGCCTCGGGACAGCCTGATGCACTGTCTCGATCTGAACCAGGATCGGCGTCGGGGCTGCGGTCGGTTCGCCTACCGCCTGGGGGATGCCGAGAGCAGCGAAGACGGCGACCGGATCCTGTTCGAGCGGGCCGCCTACTGGCCCGACCTGGCGCGGCAGCTCGACAAGTACAACCGTCCGACCTGGCACTACATCGGCTGGACCTGGCGCCAGGGTGCCGACGGGACCGCCCACGACACGGATCTGCCGGTGCCCGAGCCGAATGCCGTGAGCCAGTTGGTCGAACTTGCGCGGTCCGTTGCCGATACGTCCGTTCGGCCGGGCAGGCGGGCCATCCACCTGGCCTGGATCTTTCACCTCGTCGGCGACGTCCATCAGCCGCTCCACGCCGCGTCGCGGGTCACCGATCGGCGGGACGAGCGCGAAGGCGACCGCGGTGGCAACGGCTTCGGTCTCGACGAGTGGAACCGGAATCTGCACGCCTTCTGGGACGGGGCCCTGGACGGCCGGTTCCGGGCCGGGCACCGGCGGCAGGCGCTTGCTCAGTTGACCTCCCGGGCCAACCGCCAACCGCCGCCCGAGCAGTTCTGGAGGGCCTTCGGCGAACTCCGCGACCGCGAGTACGAGGCCCGCAAGGACCGGGTCGCGGCCGAGGCTCGCGCGCGCCACCCGCTCGACGACGCGGTGCGGGCGAACCTCAAGTCCGGCGACTTCGAAGCCTGGGCACGGGAGTCCAACCAGATCGTCCGGAACACCCTCTATCCCCCCGACCTCATTCGCGGGGAAGCACCGTCCGGTGCCTACGCCGACCGGGCCTACGACATCTCCCTGCAGCGCGCCGCCCTCGCCGGCTACCGCCTGGCCGACCTCCTCACCAACCTCCTGGCGCCCTAGACGCGCGTTGCCCCGTCTGTTCGTTGCCCTCGACCTGCCTCCGGAGTTGAAGGCGGCCGTCCGAAGCCTGCAGTTCGGCCTTCGAAACGCCCGTTGGCTGGACGACGCCGGTCTGCATCTCACGCTGGCGTTCATCGGCGAGGTCGACGGCCCTGCCGTGGAGCGGGTCGAAGATGCTCTGGCCGAGGTCGAGGCCGAACCGATCCATGTCGAGCTTCACGGCCTCGGTTGCTTTCCCGGGCGCGGCGACCCGCGAGTGTTGTGGACGGGCGCGGCGCCCAAGGCCGAGCTTGCGGCCCTTGCCGCCGCTGTCGCGCGGGCCCTCCGGCGAGCCGGCGTGGCGCTGAAGCGCCGGAGGTTCACTCCCCACGTCAGTCTGGTTCGATTCCGCCGGCCGCCGCCGCGCGTTGACCTGGAGAGGTACCTGGCGACCCACTCCCTGTTCCGCAGCCCGGTCTGCGAAGTCGCGTCGTTTCATCTGTACTCGAGCATCCTGCACCCGTCGGGGGCGCGCCACACGATCGAGGCGACGTACCCGCTGGAGCGAAACGAAGACGGAGCCAACTGAGACGACTCCGCGGTCTCCCTCGGGCTGAGCGATGACAGGGCAACGACGGATGCTCTGGCACGTCGGTTGCACCCCGATTGTTCACGATGAACGACCTGTTCACGATGAACGAACAATGGGAGGAGACTCAATGAAGAAGATCTTGGTGCCGATGTTCCTGATCCTTGCCCTGGCGGCCTGCGACGACTTCCGCAGCCCCGCCGGGGTGGGAGAGGGAGCGGAAGGGAGCGGACACAGCGAAAGCGGTGAAAGCGGAGGAGAGTTGGGCGAGTCCGGAAACCGTTACAACCCTGGAGACACGGCCTACGAAAGCCGCCAGGGCGTCGACCTTGTGATGTCTCACTACAGGCCTGGCGACAGATTCGAGGGGACGATCACAAACACGACCGGCCGGCCGATCTCCAACGTCCGGGTGGAGATCCACCTGTCGAACGGAACGGAACTGGGCCCCACGCCGAACGTCACGCTGGCTGCCGGCGAGATGCTGGACGTCGAGCTCGACGCGGCGGGCCAGAGCTTCGCCTGGTGGTCGGTCCACGTCGAGATCGGCAGCAGCGGCTCCTAGTCGGCTGAAGGCAGCCGCTCCACGAAGCCCCGGATCGACTCGACGAGTTGATCCGGGGCGTCGTAGTGGACCATGTGGCCTGCCGCGGCGATCTCCTCGTGTTCGCCGTTCCGAAACAGGGAGATGCGGCGCGCGACTTCGGCCGGTTCAGGCGTGGCGTGCTGTTCGTCGACGCCGCGGCGGCTGCTCCAGAACTCGTTGGCGAGGGCCGCGGTGAGGATGAGGGTGGGGCAGGTGACCCAGCTCCAGCGTTCCTCCGAGGCTTCAGGCACGTTCGACATCCAGGTCATGACCACCTGGGGATCCCACTTCCACTCCAGGCCTCCTGAGGCGAGGGGTCGAGTGCCTAGATCGACGAACTCGCGGGCGCGGTCCGGATCGAGGCGGGGGTGGACGCGCTTCAGCAGGTCCCAGGCGTGGTTCCTGGACGCGACCATCCGGTGTTTGCGCGGGTGGGTCAGCGCTTCGATCCCCATCCTGGCCCGCTTCTGCTTGACCTCTTCGGGGAAGCGGTTCAGCGCATAGGGCGGACCGAGACCCTCGATCAGCACGATGGCCCGTGGCAGTTCGGCGAAGATGCCGGCCCACTGGGCGACGACCTGGCCTCCGAGGCTGTGCCCGATGACGAGCGGCCGCTTGAGTTCACTGTCCAGGAAGACGGCGTGCAGGTCGGCGATGTGGTGGGCCATCGTGTAGATGCCGGGATGGGCGCTGTCCCCGTGGCCCCGGAGATCGTAGGCCACCACCCGGTGGTCCGCCGCGAGCGCCTCCGCCACGGGTGCGAGCGTCAGGGCGAAGTCCTGGATGCCGTGGGCGAGGAGGATTCCGGGCTGGTCCGGACGGCCCCACTCGTAGACCTCGAGCTCGGTGCCGCTCGCCTCGATGCGGCGCCGCACCGGTGGGGCGGTCGCCGGTTCGACGCGAAGCGCGGTCGGGGCTGCGGCGGCGGTCATGGAGGAGCTACCAGTTGGAAGCCACTTTCGGCCAGGGTTCGGTTGAGGGTCGCCAGCGGGCCGGCAAGCGTAGCGTCGAAACGGTCTCGCTGCTCGGCGAGTTGGGCACTGAGCCGTTGCCACAGCGCGAGCTGCTGATCGGTCGGCCGGGCGTCCGCCTGTCCGACCGAGCGCGCGATGTAGGTGAGCCGCGCGTACAGCCGGCGCTGCCAGCGCAGACTGTCCTGGCCGGTGCCGGTGAGCCGCAGATCGAAGAAGGCCTCCTGGATCGCGCGGAGTTCCTCTATCAGCGGGGTGACGTGCGCCGCCGCTTCGGCCAGGTCGGCCTCGTCGCTTTCCCGCAGCCGATCTTCGAGTTGGCGCAGGTCGCGGCGGAGCCGTTCCGCTCCGTTGATCACCCGGGCCGCGGTTTCGATGCCGTCGCGGATCTCCGCCAGCAGGGCGTGCTGGGTGGCCAGGTCGTCGGTGGAAGCGGGTGAGTCCGGATCGAGCAGGAGGTCCATCTCGACCGCAGAGTTCGGCTCGACGACATCTTCCGCCTCGTCATCGGCCCCGGACCCGTCCTCACGGAGGACGAGTTCGAGCCGGTAGCTCCCCGGGGCCGCGAGCATCGAGAAGCGGCCGCCGTCCGGAAGCGGCCGCCAGCCCTGTTCGGGCATTTCCCAGTCGGGCCGTTCGTCCGGCTTCGTCATCAGCCGGACCTGGGTGGTGGGCTCGTGGCGGAGGTCCCAGTCGGTGCGGTGAAGGCCCGGTTCCGCCGGCAGATCGTCCAGGGCGCGGATCAGGTTGCCACGGGCGTCGCGGATACGGATCGTCGCGCGCCTCTGACTCTCGGCGTCCACGTTGGAAGGCGTTTCGCCGGAGGCGGTTGCCGGAATCCAATAGTGAAGCAGCGCGCCGTACGGCGGATTCGTGCCGGTCGCGGGAACGTCGGGTTGGGCCATCGGCGCGCCGCGGGTGCGGAAGCGGTAGGTGACGCGTGGTGGCAGCAGCTCGGGGCCGTCGTTGGACAGGCCGCGGGTGATCGCGCGTAGCGGGGTCAGGTCGTCGAGGATCCAGATGCCGCGGCCATAGGTGGCGACGACCAGGTCGTCGAAGTGCTCCTGAACCCCGATCCAGTGCACCGGCGCCGGAGGCAGGTTCGCCTCGCCGTCGCCACGGCGGGAGAGACGCTGCCAGCCGGTGCCGTCATCGAAGGAAACCCAGAGGGCGTTCTCAGTGCCCAGGAAGAGCAGCCCCGGTTCCTCCGGGTCCTCGCGGATCGCGTGGACGTTCGCGAGCGGGCCGCGCGGCAGGCCCGCTGCGAGATCGGTCCAGGTTGCGCCGTAGTCGTTTGTCCGGAACACGTAGGGGGTCGTGTCGCCCTCCTGGTGACGGTCGATCGCGACATAAGCCGTGCCGGCGTCGACGTTCGAAGGATCGATGTTCCGAACCGTGCCGAGAGGCGGCAGGCCGGGGAGGTTGGCCGTCACGTTGGTCCAGGATGTGCCGCCGTCCCGGGTCAACTGGACCTGGCCGTCGTTCGTGCCGGCCCAGATCAGGCCGGGCTCGATCGGGCTCTCCGCGATCGCGAACACGACCGGCGCGATCGTCGGGCCGGCGTCGTCGAAGGTCAGACCGCCGGTGCGGCGCATCAGGGCGGGGTCGGCGGTCGTCAGATCCGGCGAGATCCGCTCCCAGCTCTGGCCCCGGTCGCGGCTCCTGTGGACGAACTGGCTGCCCGCGTAGACGGCCTCCGGATCGTGCGGCGAGGTGGCGAAGGGGGCGGTCCACTGGAATCGGTACTCGAGGTCCGACGCGGGCGAACCCTCGATCGCCAGCGGCCAGACGCTGACGTCGCGGGCCTGGCCTGAGCGCAGGTCGTAGAGTTCGAGCTGGCCGTCGTAGCAGCCGGTCCAGACCAGGTCCGGGTCGGCGCGGTGGACCATCGAGAAACCGACCTCGCAGCCGCCGACCGAGTGCCACTCGCCGACCGGAATGCCCGCCGTGCGGCCGCCGTAGAGCACCCGGCTCGGTCCGCGCATCGAGGGCCCGTCCTGGCGGTTGCCGTAGACGTAGTAGGGCACCCGGTCGTCGGTCGACACGTGGTACATCTGGGCGATCGGCAGTTGCGGGCGGTACCAGGAGTGGCCGCGGTCGTTCGTGATGCTGACGCCGCCGTCATGGCCGACGATCCTTCGGTCCGGATCGACCGGATCGATCCAGATGTCGTGATGATCCCAGCCGGGTTGGTCGAAGCCCTCGGTTGCGAGGGTGCGGCCGCCGTCGAGCGAGACCGACTGCCGGGTGGCGACGAACGTGATCTCGTCCGCGCGGTCGGGCGCGGCGGCCATTCGCGTGTAGTAGAGCGGCCGGGTGATCAGGTTGAGGTCGCGGCTGATCAACCGCCACGAGTCGCCCCGGTCGTCGGAGCGCCAGAGGACGCCGGCGAAGGGATCGGAGGGAGCGAAGTCGCGGTTCGAACTCGTCTCGATCAGGGCATAGACGCGGTCCGGATCGTGGGCCGACACGGCGAGTCCGATCTTGCCCAGTGGCGGCTCGGGCAGACCGGGGCTTTCGAGAGGCGCCCACGTGGCGCCGCCGTCCCTGGACCGGTAGAGGCCGCTGCCGGGGCCGCCGCTGGTGCGGCCGGAGGTTCTGATCTCGATCTGCCAGGCGGCGGCGTAGACCTGCCGCGGATTGTCCGGCGTGTACGCGAGATCGATGATGCCGGTGTCGGCGTCGACGAACAGGGCGTGCTCCCAGGTGGCGCCGCCGTCGGTCGTGCGGAAGACGCCGCGACCTGCTTCGTCACGCTCCTGGGGCCCGTAGGCGTGGCCGAGTGCCGCGACCAGTGCGGTGTCGGGGTCTTCGGGATGGACGATGATCCGCCCGATGCGGCCGGTGCGGTCAAGGCCGAGGTGTTCGAAGCTGTCGCCGGCGTCGGTTGATCGATAGACGCCGTTGCCGATCGAGATGTTGCTGCGGATGAAGCTCTCGCCGGTCCCGACCCAGATCACGTTCGGGTCGGAGGGAGCGACCGCGATCGAGCCGATCGAGGCGGCTTCCTGGCGGTCGAAGATCGGCTCCCATCCGACACCGCCATCGTTGCTGCGCCAGAGCCCGCCCGAAGCGGCGCCGGCGTAGTAGGTCCGCGGATCGCCGGGGACGCCGGCGACCGCTGAAACCCGGTTACCGATCGGTCCGATGTGACGGAACGTGAATGCGTCGAGAAGCTGGGGCGGCGTCTCCGCGGCCGGCTGGGCGGCCGCGGCGGCAGCACAGAGCAGTAGGACGAGGAACGCTCTGTGACGCAACCTCCTAGTAGCCGACCTGCTTGTTGACGACGTTGCGGAGCGGTCTGCCGGTCGCGAAGCGCGTGATGTTGTCGCGTAGCAGCTTCGTCCGCCGCTCCTCCAGGCGATCGGAGATCGTCGCCAGGTGGGGCGTGATCGTCACGTTCGACATGGTCCACAGCGGGTGGTCGGACGGCAGCGGTTCGGGATCCGTGACGTCGAGGCCGGCGGCCCGGACCCTGCCGCTCGTGAGGGCGGCGACCAGGGCGTCCGTGTCGACGATCTTGCCGCGCGAGATGTTGATGAAGTAGACGTCCTGCTTCATCAGTTCGAACTGGCGGGCGCCGATCATGCCCTCCGTGGCCGGCGTGTGCGGCACGGAGGAAAAGACGACGTCGGCCCGGGGCAGCAGGTCGTCGAGTCCGTCCGGCTTGCCGACGTAGGCCACGTCGCGGTGGATTGGAATGTCCTTCGGATCGACGGCGAGCACGGTCATGCCGAAGGCCGCGGCCCGCTGCGCGATCTGGGTGCCGATGCCGCCCAGGCCGATCACGACGGCCGTCTTCCCGCGGAGCTCGATCATCGGCAGTTCTCGCTCCGTGTTCCAGCCCTCGGACATCTGGGCGTTGAACGCCTTCAGGTTGCGGGTGAAGTTGAGCAGCAGGGCGAAGGCGTGGTCGGCGATCTCCGGGCCCTGAATGATCTTCGCGTTCGTCAGCACGATGTCGCTGTCGCGCAGGTCGGGGATCTCGAGGAAGCCCTCGACACCGGCGGAGTTGCTCTGGATCCAGCGCAGCTTGCTGTCGGCGACGAGGTAGTTCTCGATTCCGCGGTAGCCCGCGATCAGACCTTCGCACTCGCCGGGATCGACATCGTCGCCGGACAGGAAGCGGAGGCCGGCGTGCTCGTCCTTCAGGTCGGCCAGGGCGTCGGCGAAGAACTGGGGCATGCAGATCGTCTGGGCAAGTGCCGGCGTGGCGACGACCAACGAACAGAGAACGAGGCTGAACAGCACCCGTCCGCGAACCTGAGCGCGAGGATCGAACATCGGCGGTGTCTCCCTGAGCAGTCAGTTCCGTCTCGACGAAACCTGTGTTGCGAAGGGGTGGATCGTAGCACCGGTCCGACGGTCGGAGGGGTGCTACGATCCCGCGCGCTCGAAGGCTTGGTTCAGCTTCAGAATCGCCCACTCGCATCAGACCAGAGGAGCCGGAAGCAAGATGACCACCGACCTACTCAAGGAGCGTGGCGACTCGCTCGAGGATGCCTTCTTTCGCAACATGGACCGCGAACTCATCGAGGGGTTGCGGGCGAAGAAGGAGCGCGAGGAGCAGCTCGACGAGCTGGCCGCGGCGTCGGGAATCGTGCACCGCGAGGTCCTCGGCGGTCTGCTCGACGCCGGAGTGCACGGCGAGGCGCTAGTGGCGGTGGGCCTCGTGCCGCTGATCGAAGTGGCGTGGTCCGACCATGCGATGGATGCGGGCGAGCGGGAGGCCATCCTGCAGGCGGCGCGCGAGGCGGGAGTGACCAGGGGATCGACCGCCGCCGGGCTGCTCTTCGCGTGGCTCGAGCGCCGCCCGGGCGTCGAACTGCTCGAGGCCTGGAAAGGCTACGCCTCGGCGCTGGTCGCCGAACTCGACGAGGCGGATGCCTCCGCGGTTCGCGATGACATCATGGGCCGCGCGCAGAAGGTCGCCGAAGCCGCGGGCGGCTTCCTTGGCCTCGGCAGCGTGTCCCGGGAGGAGCGGCGGATGCTGAACGAGTTGTCCGCGGCCCTCGGAGGCTGAACCCCTACCAGCTCGCCTTGATGACGCCGGGGAGCTCGCCGCGGAGAGCCAGGTCCCGCAGGGCGATGCGCGACAGGCCGAACTTCCGGTAGTAGCCCCGCGGCCGTCCGGTGACGGCGCAGCGGTTGCGCACGCGGACCGGACTGGCGTCGCGCGGGAGCTTGTTCAGCAGAAGCTGTGCCTCGAAGCGCTGCTCGGGGGGAAGGCGCTCATCCCTGACCAGGGCGCGCAACTCTTCCCTCCGTTCCCGGTACCTCTCGACGATCTTCTTGCGGCGCTCGTTCTTGGCGACCGATGCCTTGGTGGCCATATCTCCGTCTTTCCTCGCGTTGCGGATGCTCGCTCTCTTGCGGTGCACGCCCCGCCTGCATGGGCAGCGCGCGCATGAGGCGCGTACCCTAGCAGCTTTGTGCTCTGCGCGTCTCGGCCGGGGCGCGAACGGGAGGTTGACAGCGATGTGCACAGGTTCTCCAAGGTTCGCTAAGGAAAGTCCCTTGACGCCGCGGGAGGCACTCGGACAACGTGTAGCGACCCCAGGACATCGGACGAGGAGGCACTGATCATGGGCAGAGCATCGAAGTCGGGACGTTTCGAGGCAAGGGACGGACGCCGGCCGATCGGAAAAGGAACGGCCACGCTGCTCGCCCTCGGAGCGATGACGTTCGGCTCTGCCGCGCAGGGCTCCGACTGGCCGCAGTGGCGGGGGCCGAATCGCGACGGGCAGGCGGTTGGTGGCCGACTCCCTGCCGAACTTCCCGTGGCCCTCGACCAGCTCTGGAAGGTTCCGGTCGGGGGCGGTCAGTCCTCGCCCATCGTGGTCGGCGACCGCGTCTTCATTCACGCGCGGCAGGGCGAAGACGAAGTCGTGCTCGCCCTTTCGGCTTCGACCGGCGAGGAACTCTGGCGCCACAGCTACGCGGTTTCCTATGCGCCCAGAACCGCGGCAATCCAGTACGGCCCGGGTCCGAAGTCCACGATGCTGGCGGAAGGCGACTCGGTCTACAGCTTCGGCATCAGGGAGCGCCTCTTGGCCCTGGACGCGGACTCAGGCGAAGTACGCTGGCAGAAGACCTTCGACGACCTCTACACCGAGCCCTACCCGATCTGGGGAACCGCGTCGTCGCCGCTGATTGAGGGCAATCTGCTGATCGTGCCGATCGGCACGACGGGCAACGAGCAGCAGGGAGACGAGGGCGCCCTGATCGCCTACGACAAGACGACCGGCAAGGAAGTGTGGCGCGCCGACGGGCCGCCCGCGTACGCCTCGCCCGTGGCGTTCGATCATGGCGGGGTGCGGCAGATCGTGACGCTGGACGACGTGTCCTTCTTCGGCGTCGGGGCGACGGACGGCGATCCGCTGTGGTCGCTCCCCTTCACGACGGCCTTCCAGCAGAACACGCCCACCACGCTCCGCTACGACGGCAACTTCATCCTCTCGGGCTACCAGTGGGGGACCGCCGCGATCAAGGTCGAACCGCCGGCCAAGCCCGGCGGCGCCTGGGCCGTGAGCGAGGTCTGGAAGACGACCGACGCGGAGCTCTACATGGACTCGCCGGTGCTGGTCGGCGACCATCTGTACTTCCGCTCGAACAAGAGGGCCGGCACCTTCGTCTGTCTCGACCCCGCCACCGGGGAACTCGTCTGGCAGGGACCGGGCCGGTGGGCGTCGTACGCGTCGGTGATCGCGGTCGACGACCGCCTGCTCGTGCTCACGGACGAGGCGGAACTCAAGGTGATCGCGGCGGATCCGTCCGGATACAGGGAACTGGCTTCCTGGGAAGTGGCCGACAGCACGACCTGGTCCCATGTGGCGCTCTCCGGGTCCCGGGTCTTCGTGAAGGACGAAGAGCACCTGGCGGCTTTCGATCTGGCTTCTACGCGGGTCACGGAGGCGGGGGACCAGCCGGCCCGGACGACCTCCGCTCCTGCTGACGTGGCCGCCGGGTCCAGGGAGGACACGGAAGCCGTCAAGGTCGCGGTGCGTGCGATGCTGAAGGCCATGGCGGAGGGCGACATGGACCTCATGTGGACCTACCTGGGCGAGGACTTCAGGTCCTACAGCGGCGCCGACAAGGATGTCTTCCGTGACTACCTCGGGTCGACTGCCGGTAGCAAGACGCCGAGCGACGAGATGGTGGTCGAGTGGGAGAATGGCACGGCGAAGGTCACCGGAACAAGGTGGATCACCACCACCGGGCTGGACTTCGGACTCGAGATGCTGGTGAACAGGCGCGACGGCAGGTGGCTCGTCACCTGGATGGACTTCGACTCCAGGCGCATCCATGGCCAGGAGTAGCGGCGCCAGGAGTCTGCGTCGCGGAACGCAGCGAAGCGAGGCCTGCGACGCAGGCTACTGGTGAGGTGGGGGCTGGGGCCAAACGTGGAGTCTGCGACAGGTTTGGCGGCTCTAGAGCCGGCGGCGCACGACCATTGCCACTTCGGCCAGCTCGTCGAGAGTGAACCCCTGATCGCAGAGGTCCCGCAACGCCGCTGCGACACCGTCGCCGTGCTCCCCGGCGAGGACGTTGGGGAGGCGGTCGCGCAGGTCGCGGTCGCACCAGCGCGCGACGGTTTCGAAGCCACTGTCCTCGTAGATCGACGCGGGGTGACCGCCCATGAAGACGCCCAGGGGACGGAAGGGAGGCACCGCCTTTGCGACGGTCGCCTCGACGCCGGCGGCGTCGGCCCAGCTCACGAACTCCTCGAGCAACGCCACGCCGATGCCGCGTCCGTGGTAACGGGAATCGCGGGCGTCGCCGGCTTCCAACTGGCCGACGTGGTAGCAGAACAGGTTGAGTGTGCCCGGCGGCAGGGACGGGACGCTCGCCTGGCCGAAGTCGCCCCAGTACAACGGATCCATGATGCCTGCGGGAGAGCGTAGTGCCGGGTCGTAGCGGCGGAACTGGAGCTGGCCCACGTGCTGCTCACCGTCGAAGGCGAGGATCGCGCTCGCTCCGAGAGCCGCGATCCGGGCCCGGACCTCGTCTTCAGTGCCCTGGCAGTCGATCGGGGCGCGGCCGACATCGGCCATCCTCATCGGTCGGTAGTGGATCACCGCTGCCGAAGCTATCGTGTTCACATCTACGTTGATGACAACCAGGGAAGGGAGCGCAGCGATGGAGATCATGCAGGCAACCGAGGCTCACGCCCAGAAGTGGGCGGACGAAGTCGCGGACCTCGTCTACGAGACCGGGCCGACGACCTACGAGTACCAGTTCGGAGGGCGGGAGTTCTACGACGAGATCGTCAAGGCCTCGTGGCCCTTGGCGGGCACGCTGTTCGGCTACGACTGCACGACGATCGCGGTCGAAGGCGAGGAACTGCTTGCGATCGAAATCGGCTTCCGCGGTCCGGAGTTCGCCACGCGCAAGAAGACGCTGGGCCCCCTCTGGGCGCCGCTGATCGAGTCGGGTCGGGTGACGAGGGAGCAGCTCGGCGAGATCGGACGGGCCGCCTATCTGGCCAGCTACCTGAATGTGGCGATTCCGTCGGCGGTCTACTACGTGCACGCGCTCGCCGTGGTGGAGTCGCGGCGCGGTGAGGGGATCGGCAAGCAGTTGATGCACAGGGCGATCGACGACTCGAAGAAGGAGGGTCTTCGCGGTCTGCACCTCGACGTGCTTTCGGACACGCCCGCGGTCCACTTCTACAACTCGCTGGGCATGGAGTGCCTAACCGAAACGGTGGCGCCCGTCCCCCACCAGCACGGCATCCCGATGGAGATGCGGATGTCGCTCGACTTCTAGCTGAGGAGGCCTCGCTACGGGTCGTTCGGCCTGCTGCCAGGCGGGAAGAAGAGGGTGCCCAGGCCCTTCTCCAGTTCGGCGCAGGCCGCGGCTTCGCCCATGTTGCAGGCGGTGGAGAGGAGGTCTTGGGCCCGGGGGATGTCCTCCGGCACGCCGTGGCCGTGCACGTGGGCGTAGCCGAGCAGGAAGCAGCTCATGCTCTCGCCGTCCTCGCAGCCGGCCGGGAGCTGTTCGATCGCGTCGGACACGCCGGCGGAAGTCATCGACACGTTGCCGTCGAACACGGCCTGGATGACGACGTTCTGGCAGCCTTTGTGGAAGCCGTTGCGACACGCCTGGTCGAAGTAGGAGACACCTTCCAGCGGGTCGAGAGGCACCACCTCTCCGCGATTGAACAGCACCCCCAGCATGTTGCACTCCTCGCCGCCGCCGTTGTTGCAGGTGAGTTCGAGTTTCGTGACCAGGTTCTCGCAGGCGAACCGCTTGCCTTCGTCGCAGGCGGTCTGCCAGTACTTGAAGTCGTCGCCCTCGTGCGCCTGGCCGACGAAGTTCGATGCCAGCATCCAGCCGAAGAGCCCGATCCAGACGGCCATGAAGGCGTAGTTCACGCGGCGCGGCTTCGTCGCCTGAAGCAGAACCGCGAGGCGGAAGCTCTCCACGCGGCGCGGTTTCCCGAGCCGGTCGAGGAGCGGCACGCACAGGTTGAGAACCGGTACGAACAGGAGCTTGTCGTAGAAGAGGGGGACATCGACCTGGCGGAGGAACTCGAACAGGCCGAAGACGCTCAAGCCGTAGAGGGCACCGAACACCGCGCTCCCCAGCCTGCTGCGCGGTGACGTCGACGGATCGGTGACGAGCAGGTGAAGGCCGAGAAAGACCGCGATCGGAATGCTGGCGTCGACGAAGAAGTGGACGCCGGTGACGCTCGAGTAGATGAGGTTGGCGACGACCAGGGCGGCCGCCGCGAACAGCGTCACGATCGTCACCGAGAAGAAGAACTGGACGACCAGTCCGGCCATGAAGATCGCGACGTACATGTGGGGTGCATTGGCCAGGGTCGTCGCGATCTCGGCGCCCCAGGTGAGGTCCGTCGTCCCGGAGAGGATCAGACCGAGCGAGAAGACGGAGAGAGCGAAGCCCGACGGATTGAAGATGTGGCGCTTGCGGCCGTCCCGGTTCCAGCGGAAGAACTCCTTGCCCAGGATGCCGACGGCGATCATCGCGAACTGGAGGTAGAACCACTCCTCCTTGAAGCAGAGGAAGAAATTCGTGCTCAGGATGATCGGAAACTGCCCGAAGCCAAGGTGCCAGGTCTTGCGCCTCGACCAGCCGACGAGCATGTCGAAGGCGTAGGCGAAGACGATCTGCGCGACGATCAGCGCCGCCTGGTGGCGCATCTGCTCCCAGTAGAAGGCCCAGTAGACGTAGATGCAGGTCTGGACGAAGGCCTGCACGTAGTGCGACGGGATGAGGGAGACCTTCAGTTCCAGCTCACGGCCGTCCTGGCCGGAGTTGGCCAGCAGACGACCATGCAGAACCGCGAGCACCGCGCAGGCGGCCCAGAGCGACCAGGTCAACTCCGTGCTCGCGCGAAACTGCGGGAGCAGTGAGAACGCAAGCAGCAGGAGGGTGAAGGACGCCGGCAGCCACCAGGCCGGCGGTAGCCGCTGGACTTCCCTGATGTTGGCCATTCGGGACCTCTTTCCCTTTGACACTATAGGGGAGGACGATGCGAGCAAAGGCGAGAAAGCGTCGGCGTCGCTCATGGGCCCTAAGCGTGGTCCTTGTGCTGGTGGCGCTTGGAGCCGGGGGAGTGTTGGCGAGCCGCGCTATCCGTGACAGCCGCGCCATAGCGGCTCTTGACGACGCCCTGGTGACGAGCCGGATTCAGGGTAGGACCCAGGAAACGAGGCGGCGCTTCGAACGCCTGATGGAGGACTACCGCGGCAGCCGGGCGGCATGGGCCGCGCATGGACACCTGGGCGAGCTGGAGGCGGCGAACGGTGGGTTCAAGGAGGCGCGCGCCCTCTGGCAGCGGTTGGCCGAGGGCGGACCGGCCGACCTGGCGGCGGACGCGGAGATGAGCCTGATCCTCCTGGACCGCGAGCAGGGCCGGTTCGAGGAACTGGCTGAGAGGTTGGAGAGCCTGGTCGAGAGTGGCGGGAGCCACCTGCCGGAGGACGTCCTCCTGTTCGAACTCGCTCAGACCCTCGAGCAGTTGGGGCGGTACGAGGAGGCCGGCAGAATCCTGCGCTTCCAGGAGATCGCGCCGGAGGCGCCTCGCGTGCGGAGGTAGCGGGCGGCCTTACTCCTCGGCCGGCGTGCCCTGGATCTCGGCGATGATCTGACGCCGCACTTCAGTTGGGTTGGTGACCGGTTGGCTACGCAGCCGTCCGACTTCAGCGGCCTCGTAGGGCTTCAGATCCTTCGCGTTCTCGGGATCGAAGCGCCTGACGATCCAGTTCATCAACCTGGCCAGGGCCTCGTCGTCGATCAGAGCCTGGGAGGCGCCGGGCACCTGGATGAGATAGTCCCGCCACTCGGGGCTGGCGATGAACTTGCCCACCTCGCCGGGCAGGGGAGGGACCGTGCCCTCCACGCCGGAGCCGTCGGCCATGTGGCAGCCCTGGCAGTGCAGCATGTAGTCGAGGTGAGCGAGTCGGTAGGTTTCCGCGTCGTCCGCCTCGGCCCCGGCCGCGGCCGCACTCGCGCACACGACGAGGATCGTGAACAGAAGGAGCGGGCGATGCACTTCGTGGAGTCCTACTCGGCGACGGAGAGAATACGGGACATCGTGCAGTGGTAGCCGAACGGAGCGCCGCCGTTACCGCACCAGAGGACGGAGTTCGAACGCTGCGGGTGGTAGCGCATCGTGTCGCCCTCGTTCGTGTTGCAGTAGCAACGCTGGCACGGGAAGGCGCCACAGCAGTCGTGGTAGGCGACGACGTAGCTCTTGCCGTCGGCCGGATTGAGGCATGTGCCGGTCCAGGTGATGGGTGCCGCCTTGGACCCCGGCGGGCAGGAGTTCGTCGAACCGCCGCAGCAGCCGCACAGCCAGCCGTCGACCGAGCAGTATGCCCAGTAGTCGCACTGCATGGGATCCTGCATGGGTTCGGCCGCGTCGTCCGCGGCTTCCTGCGCGAACGTCCGGTCCACCGGCAGCAGCGGCAGCAGAACGCCGCCGGCGATGGCGCTGCCGATGGAACCCAGCACCGATCGCCGGGAGGTCCTGTCGGCCAGACGGGTCGCCGCGCGAATCGAGATGTTGTCGAACCAGTTCATGGCAAACCTCACGATGGTTGTTGTGAACCCCCTGCGATGAGCACCCGGCCTTCTTCCTGGTGCTCGAGAAACTCCTGTATCGAACTGACGCCCAGCCTCTTCGCCTCGAACAGGCTCTCCACGTGCTCCCGGCTGTTCGTGAGCCCCTGCGCCGCGACGAACCCGTTCTCGTCGAGCAGCACGCCGTACGGGAGCTTGCCGATCTCGTAGGTCATGCCGAGTTCCGGCGAGAGCACGTAGGCGAAGTCGTCGAGCCGGCTCCTGTTGCGAAACTCAGCATGCTGCGCCGGATCGCCGTCGCTCGCGAAAACGAGTCGGAGCCAGTTCGACTCGTCCCGCGCGATGGATCGGAGCGCCGGAAGGAGCTGGGCGCACACCGGGCACTTGGGCGTAAGGAACGTGATCAGCGTACTTCTTCCATCCGGATCGGGAGCACCCAGGACGATCGCTTCTCCGTCCAGGGTGTCGAGTTGGAACTCCGGCGACTTCTCGCCGACCCGCACCGTCTTGCTCAGGGCGAGCGCGCCGACCGGGCCGATCCGCTGGTGGATCACGCCGACCTGGCGGGCGAGCGCGAACGTCACCACCGCCAGGCAGAGAATCGCGAAACCCATGATCGCGAGCAGGATGGCGACGGAGGTCGTCAAGACGTTCCCTCCCGGAGCAACCCGTGGTTCGCGATGAGCACGTCCGCCGTAGCGTACATGGCGATGGCGAACAGGCCGAGCGAGAAGGCGCCGACATGGTCGGCGAACTCGAGCGGCCGCGCGGCGGCCTCGGGCGCCAGCAGTAGGCCGACCGCGATTAGCACGAGATTCCTCAGCACCAGCGCCCATCCCGCCGGCTGTCCAACCGTTCCGGCCCACGAGCAGCCGCAGTCCTCGGGCGCGATGCCGCGGAGGACGCTCACAGCCATGCCGAGCGCGTAGAGGCCGAGCAGTCCCGCAACCAGCCCGGCGGCCGCAGGTCCCGAGGGGTAGACGGCGCAGAGCCCGGCGGCGACCAGTTCCGCTCCGATCAGGCCGGCTGTGACGACGGCGGCGAGCGCGGGCGAACGCGGCAGGCCGAAACTCCGCAGATAGCTTGACGCGATCGTCGCGGTCGTCCGCAGGTCGCGCATCTTGTGCACGGCGGTGCCGAGAAACAGCAGCGTGAGCAGAACTCGCGCGGCGATCTGGACGACCGGGTCGATGGCAAGGCTCATGGACGAGTCAGTCCCAGGGTTGCATCAGGACGAGGACGCCTCTGACTTCCACATCGGGGTTCAGTGTGCGCGTCAGCTCGCCTGTGTTCGCGTCGTAGATGTCGACGTGGCTGTAGGTCGAGACATAGAGGAGCGGCGCGTCGTCCTGGCTCACCGCAACCGCGGCGGCGGCCTTGTCCATCTTGTAGCGCGCCAGCCGTTCACGGCTCTCGATGTCGAACACCCAGGTCTCGAAACCGAAGCCGCGGTGGAAGTCGTAACCGCCGGGCTTACGCTCGAGATCGGGCACGGAGGACATCAGCAGGAAGAGACGGCCGGAGGCTTCGTGGATCGCCATGTGCTGGTTCGGCGCGGCGGGCACCCAGACCCCCGCGTCGTCCTCGTCGCGGAACGTCCAGGGCTCCTGGAAGCTGATCTCGCCGCCACTCGTGTCGACGGCGTGCATCACGCCGCGCACCGAGGCGAAGTACCACACGTCCCCCGACCTGGCGCCCGTGGGGTGGAGGGGGTCCCCCTCGGCGTCGAAGAAGCCCGGGTGGGTTTCTCTTCCGCTCTCGGCGCCGTTCTCATCCAGGTCGACGGTCAGCACGGATCCGTCGCCGCATAGCGACAGGAACCGGCGGGATCCGGCCGCCATCGTGTGCGCGCAGCCGCCGGTCTCGATCTCGCCGACGTACTTCCGTTCCTGGAGGTCGACGACGCCGAAGCTCAGGGCGGGCGTGAAGAACGACTGGATCAGGAAACGGTCGTTGTCCGTCAGGGTCGCCAGGTTGCTGCTCGCCAGCCCCCGCATCGCCTTCGGCGGGTCGATCGGGATCTCCCCCTTGATCTCGAGCGTCTTCGCATCGAAGATCTCGACCACCTCGACGAGATCGCCGTGGTAGCCGCGCGTCATGTAGACGGCGTGGTTGTAGATCTCGTCGCCCGAGCTGGGGATCTGGGGCAGGAGGCCCTGGTAGCCGAGTTCGATCGAGCCGAGAAGCGTACCTGAGTCGGCATCGATGAGGTCGGCGTGCGCGTAGTTCGCGAAGGACGCGATCCAGACCCAGTGCGCGCCGTCCGGCTTGTCCGGCAGGGTCGCGGTGAGCAGGGGCTCCGGCAGGGAAGCCGGATCGATCTGTGCCGAAGCGGGAACTCCGGCGAACCCCATCGAGGCGACGAGCGCCAGCGCGAAGAACGTCCTCTTCATACCTATTCCTTTCGGGTCCAGAACAGTTCGTACTCGGTTTCCCAGGTTTCCCCGCCGTCGGTTGAGAGCACGGAGAGTTCGCGCAGCCGGCCGTCGGGAAGCGTGAAGAAGCTGAAACGGCCGATCGTCTCCTCGTCGAGGTCGGCGGTCTCGAAGCGGAACTCGTTCTCCACCATGTTCCCGTTCTCGAATCGCATCCGCTGTCCGCCGGGCTTCCCCGAGCCGGCGAGATAGCTCCAGTTGTCCTGCGTGTCGCTGTAGACGAGCAGACAGAAGAAGTCCCGAATGCCGTCCATGCGGGTCATCCACTCTTCGACCAGGTAGCAGCCTTCGGGCCCCAGCTCCCACACGACCTCGGCCATCAGCGTGCCGTCGCCGGTGTGGACTTCCCATTCGCCGACCAGGTGATGAGCGGCCTTGCAGGCCGGGTTCGCCACCTCGTGGGAGTCGGCGGCCGCTGCCGAGGCGGCAAGGAGCGTGACCGTTGCGGATCCGCAGGCGAGCAGTCGCGCCAAACCCATGTCGTTCTCCTCCGGAAGGCGTGGCCCCGGTCATGCCGGGGCCGCCTTCTCAACCGTGTCCTGATCGAGTCACTGTGTCCGACACCGTAGGGGAAGTCAAGGCAGATCGGGGCATTTTCAGGTTCGCTCAGATTCGCTAAGAAAAGTTCCTTGACTACGGACAGGAACGCCGTAAACCTTACGGTGTTTGAAACTGTGCCCACGGAGGTTCGTAATGACGTCGTCTCCCCGTTTCGCCCCGAAGCTCGTCTTCCCCCTGGTTGTGCTGGCGCTCCTGGCGTCGACGGCGATGTACGCCCAGAACGTCGGCAGCGTGCGCGGCACGGTCCGTTCCGCGGACGGTGAGCCGCTGCCCGGAGTCCTGGTGCAGGCCACGGGCGACATCGTGCGCGGCGAACGCACATCCATGTCGGGTGTCAACGGTGATTGGCTGATCCCCGGGCTTCCGCCCGGCCTGGTGACCTTGACCGCGACGCTCGAGGGACTCGAAACCGAGACGGTCGAGGGTGTCCGCGTCTCGATCTCCGGCGTCGCCGTCGTCGACTTCTCGATGCGGGTCGCAGGTGTCGAGGAGGCGATCACGGTGACTTCGGAGGCACCGATCCTAGACGTGACGAGTTCCTCGGCCAGCAGCAGCTTCCAGGCCGACCTGATCGACGCCAAGCCGACGACCCAGCGCAACTTCCAGGAACTCGCCCTGATGGCTCCCGGCGTGTCGGCGAACGGCAACGTCGGGTCGGTCGGCGTCTACTCGGGGTTCGTTTCCGCCTACGGACGGGACGAGGGGTCGGTGGCCTGGAACGTAGACGGCCTGGACATCAGCTTCCCGGATACCGGCAACATCTGGGGCGCGTGGGCGGACCCGGACACGATCGCCGAGGTGCAGGTGCTCGGCGTCGGAGCGCCCGCCGAGTACGGGAACATGACCGGCGCCGCGGTGAATGTAGTCACCAAGTCCGGCACGAACACCTTCCAGGGACGCATCGCCTACACGGGCGAGTTCGACGGTCTGACCTCGGCGGGTCCGCAAGTGGAGGACGCGGTCGGGGTCGAGCGCGGCTTCGTCAGAGACACATACAACAGTTGGACCCTGTCCGCGGGCGGCCCGATCAAGAGAGACAAGCTGTACTTCTTCGCCGCGGTCGGGCTCAAGGAGGATCTGCTGATCGAGCCGGGAGCGACGCCCGGCATCGACATCCCGGTCAGCACCTTCGATCACTACAACCTGAAGCTCGACTGGTCGCTCAATCCGTCGCACACGCTGACGGGCGCCTTCCAGTTCGAGGACTACGCACGCTCCTACGGCGACAGCGGCCGCGTGATCACGAATCCGGGCGCGATAGGCACGGAGTACGTCGTGGTCCCCTACACCCGGTTGGGTTACCAGGGGATCCTCGGCAGCAACACGATCCTGGAACTGAACTGGAACGACATCCACAACAAGAACCGCAACGTCTCGGCGACCGGCAGCCTGGAGGCGCCCTTCATCGACTACGACACGAGTCCCGCGACGTCGAGCGGCGGCAAGAGGTACCCCTACATGTATCCCGTGTGGTGGAACCGCGGCCACGCCAAGGTGACGCACTTTGCCGAGGACCTCGCCGGAAGCCACGAGTTCAAGTTCGGATTCCAGTACAGCAGCAGCGGCGAGAAGGCGGCGGCCGTCTATCCCGGCTTCGGCGGCAAGTACTACTACAAGTTCTTCGGCACCTACTACGAGTACTCCCGCAAGGAGCACTACTACGGCGCGGAGACGGAGGCGTTCGGGCTGTACGTGGACGACTCGTGGCGGGTCAATGACCGCCTGACGCTGAATCTCGGTGTACGGACCGACTCGGATGGTGGCTACATTCCGCCCTATCCGCTCCTGGAGTCCTACCTCTGCGACGAGCTGAACTGCGGCGTCAAGACCGGTGAGTTCTCGCCGAAGTACCCGGACGTCGTCGACTACTCGAGCGTGGACCCGCGGTTGGGGCTGGCCTACCGGATCGGCGACGGCGACCGCCAGGCCGTGCTCCGGCTGTCCGCCGGCCGCTACCACGAGATGAACGTCGTCTCCAACTGGCAGCAGCCCCATCCCGACCGGCCGGTCGCGCAGTGGCGCACGAGCGCGAACCGGCATGGCCCGTTCACCTTTGCTTGGGAGGTCGGCAACGGCACGTTCCGACTGCCGAGGAAGGACCTGAAACGGCCCCAGACGGATCAGTACGCGGTTGGGTACGAGAAGCAGGTCGGGGAGTACGTCGTCGGTCTCCAGCTCATCACGCACGAAACGACGGACATGATCGGTTGGCAGATCGGGGACGACGGCGAGTACGAGGACAGGCCCTACGTCAACCCGCTGACGGGCGAGACGATCATGTTGAAGAACATGATCGTCCAGCCGACGCTGCAGAAGGGCAACCGCCCCGGGAACGCGGCGAACGCTCCGCCGGGGACGAAGTACCACCAGAAGTACAAGGGCGCCTTCCTCACCTTCGCCAAACGGCACACCGGCCGCTGGTCGCTGAACGCGTCGCTCGGCTGGGCGGAATCGAAGGGGTTCCAGCCCGACGCGCTTCAGGAGAGCCAGAACAACGCCTTCTACATCGGCAACCAGGGTTCCGACCCGAACCATCACCTCTTCGGAGGCGAACTGGGTCAGAGCGACCGGCCGTGGACGTTCCGGACCCAGGCGACCTTCGATCTGCCCTGGGACCTGCGGCTGGTGACGATCCTGAACTACGAGGACGGCCGACCGTACCGCTACATGACGCGCGTGCGTCTGAACCAGGGGAACGTCACGGTTCCGCTGGAGGCGATGACCGGCGACCGCCGGATGCCCGCGCGCAAGCAGATCGACATCGGTCTGTCGCGCCGGTTCACGCTGGGCGACCAGGTTGGCCTGAAGGTTGACCTGCAGGCGCTGAACCTCCTGGACGACGACGGCCACTACTACTGGGGCAGCTACGGTCGCTATCCGGCGGAACTCGTGCCGTCGAGGTACTTCCTGCCGCGGCGGATGGCGATACGCGTGGGCATCGACTTCTAGATTCAGAAAGGTGGTTCCGACATGAAGATGAAGGCTGAGACGCCGTTCCCGTTCGATCGCCGCACCCTGCTGGCCGCGGCTCCGCTCGGAATCCTCGCCTCGGCCTGCGCTCCGGCGGAGGAAGCCGGAGCCGCGGAGGAGGAAGCCGCTGCCGCGGCGGATCAGACCGCTTCAGCGGACGAGGATGCCGGTCTGACGGTGGAGGAAATCTCCCACCGGCAGACCGCGCGCGACTTCGTCAAGGCGCTCGAGACGAGTGACTGGGAGTGGTTCTCCAGCGTCATGGCCGACGACGCCCGGTTCATCACCCACGCGGCCGAAGGGCCGTGGGCGCGGTCGATGACGGAGGGCGGCGATGTAATCCTCGAGAACATGAAGCAGTTGATGGGCGGCCTGAAGGATCCCAACCTGATGATCACCAGGGAGCGGGTGCTCGGGCACCTCGTGATCCACGAGCGCGAGGAGAGCTTCACGACCGAGAACGGCCCGACGACCTCGAACATCACGGCCATGTACCTCGTCCACGACGGCAAGGTGCAGGTTTGGTTCGAGCTGGTGGGTGACCTGCCGGCGTAGTGCCGGCTTAGCCCCGGGCCTGCAGGCGCCGCCCGTTCTCGACCGCTTCCCTGGCCTCGGGCAGGCGTCCCTTCCGGTTGAGGATGTCGGCCAGCACGAAATAGCCGAAGGGCCCGAAGACGCCCTCCGGATCGCGGCGCAACCCCTCGCGGACCAGTAGCTCGGCGCGGTCCAGGTCGTCGCCGCGATCCATGTGCAGCTTGGCCAGGTGGTAGTAGCCGAGTACGAACTCCGGGTTCGAGCGGATCGCCGCGCGCCACATCTCCAGGTGATCCTCGGGCCGGCCGAGCCGGCCGTACAGGTGTCCCAGGTTGAACTGGGCGCGGAAGTGGTAGGGCGCGTGCCGGATCGCCTGCTCGTAAGCCGCCGCTGCCTCCTGGGCGCGGCCGGCCTCCTCGTGAGTCAGCGCCAGGTTGAAGTAGGGCTGGCCGATCTCCGGGTTCTTGGCGATCGCCTTCTCGAAGTGAACTGCCGATTCCCGGCTCCGGCCCAGGAGGGCCAGGAGCTCGCCGTGCTGATTGTGGATCCACGCCGGCGCCACCTCTTCGGCGGCTGCCGCTTCAACGACGCGTAGCGCGTCGGGGAGGCGGTCCAGATCGGCGTAGATGTCGCTCATCGCGATCGCCGCGTTCGATTCGTAGGGCGCGAGTTCCACCAGCCGGTGAAAACCCACCAGCGCCTCCTCGAGGCGGCCGAGCCGCCAGTAGCTCGTGGCGAGTCCGAGCAGGGAGGCCTGGTGTTCCGGGTTCAACGCGAGCGCCTGCTGGTAGAGCGCCAGCGCCTGACCGTGGAGTTCGGCTGATGCTGCTGCGTCTCCGCGCCGCGACGCCTCGTCGGCGCGCCGCCCGATGATCCCACCCAGCATCTGGTTCGCGTCGACGATGCTGGCGTCCAGATCCAGGGCGGCGCGCAGGTACTCCTCGGCTCCCTCTTCATCGCCCTGTCCGATGAAGCTCTGCGCTTCCATGATCGCCCGGTGGACCGCGATCCTCTCCTTCGGATCCGTGCGCTCGACTCCGTCGTCCTCATCGATCCCGCTGTTTGCGCGGCCCGCCAGGTAGCCCAGGGCGCGCAGTTGCGCGAGCGTCTCCGTATCGAGGTCGGGCCGCCCGCCGGGCCGGTCACCCGATGACTTGAGGTAGTCGGAGTAAGCGAGCAGGCGTTCGCGCAGGGACCGCGCCAGGTCCCGTTCCTGAAGCAGGACGTTGTTCGCTTCGCCGGCGTCCTCCCGGAGCAGGTAGAGCTCCGGGTTCGTCGTTTCGATGAACTTCTCTGACTCGGTGCGGATCGAGCGCAGGGGCGCCCAGTTGTAGTGGTAGAGGGAGTAGTACGACTCCGTGTAGACCTCCCGCGGCGATGCCGGTTGCCGGCCCAGGATCAGCGACCGCAGATCGACGCCCTGCACCTCCGGTGGCACGTCCTGGCCGACGATCGAGAGGACGGTCGGCAGGATGTCGACGTGGCTGACCGCTTCGTTGACGACCGGGCCTTCGAAGTCTCCGAAGGGCAGCCGCAGGATGAGCGGAACGTGGACGGTCGAGTCATAGATGAAGTAGCCATGGAATCCCTCGCCGTGCTGCCCCAGTCCCTCGCCGTGGTCGGAGGTGAGAATGAAGACCGAGTCGTCCAGCACGCCGCGGCTCTCCAGCCCTTCGCGCAGCAGGCCGACGAGCGAGTCGGTGTAGGCCACTTCCGCGTCGTAGGGGCGGTCGGGATACTGGGACCTGAAGGGCTCGGGCGGCGTGTAGGGGTCGTGCGGCTCGAACAGATGGACCCACAGGAAGAAGGGAGCGTCCCGGGGCTCGTCGAGCCAGGCCAGCGCGTGCTCTATCGTGTCCGGCCCCTCGTGCTGCACCTGGCCGACGTTGACGGAGGGCTCTCTCGGGTCGAGCTGGAAGTCGTCACGGTAGCGGTCGAAACCGCGGCCGATTCCCCACCGGGAATCGAGGACGAAGGCGCTGATGAACCCCGCCGTGTCCCAACCGGCCACAGAAAGCACCTCGGCGAGAGTGGGAAGCGTTTCGTCCAGGGAGTAGCCGACGTTCTCCCGGACGCCGTGGAACGGCGGGTAGGTGCCGGTCATGATCGAGCAGTGGGCCGGCAGGGTGAACGGCACCGTGGTCGCGGCGTTCGAAAAGCGCACGCCTTCCCGGGCGAGCCTGTCCATGTGGGGCGTGGAGACGAGTTCCGAGCCGTAGCTGGAGAGACGATCGGCACGCAGCGTGTCGATCGTCACCAGAATGACGTTCAGCCGGTCGGCGGCGACCTCTCCGGCCAGTTCCGTCCAGGTCGGCAGCGGTTCCCGTTCGGCTTCCGGGACGGGCTCCGGGGCATCCCCGGGATCGCCGCCGGGGCCGCAGCCGACCGCCAGACCCAAGGTGAGGACGAGGAAGCGCGCGCCGACCGCCCAGGGAAGTGAGCGCAAGTCCGGGAGCCTCCCGTTCGAGATGAACATCTGGGGATACCTGCCGGTCACCATCGTACTAAGCTGCCGTCGCTCAAGCCCGCGAGACGCCCCTTCCGGGGAAGGAGATGAAGCGATGAAGATCGTTCAGGCAACGGAGGAACATCTGGACCGATACGCGGATCAGTTCACCGACCTGGTCTGGGAAACCGGCCCCGCGTCCTACGGGTACCAGTTCGACGGCCGGGAGCTGTTCGACCTGATGATCAAGGCCGCGTGGCGGGTGCCGGGCACGCTGTACTCGTACGACCGCACCACGCTGGCGCTGGACGGCGACGAACTGCTGGGGCTCGAACTCGGCTACGCCGGCCCCGAGTTCTCGCCGCGCAAGAAGGCGCTAGGCGGCCTCTGGGGCCCGATGCTGGAGTCGGGTGAGGTCACGATGGAACGGTTGAACCTGCTCGCCGAGCGGGCCTACCAGTGCAAGTACCTGAACGCGGTGATCCCGTCGAGCGTTTACTACATCTGCGCACTGGCCGTGGAGGAGCCGCTACGGGGGAAGGGCATCGGCAAGAAGCTCGTCGACCATGCGATCGAGCGGAGCAAGCGCGCTGGCCTGCGAGGCCTCCATCTCGACGTCCTGTCGGACGCGGATGCGGTCGGCTTCTACCGATATCTGGGGATGCACTGCCTCGCCCAGGTCGTTGCGCCGATTCCACATGAGAACGGCGTACCGATGGAAATGCGGATGGCGCTGAACTTTAACTAGGCGGCCGCACGGCGGAATCGGCTACGGGCCGAGCAGGTCCTCCAGCTCGCGGACGCCGCTGTCGAAGCGTTCGAACGCGCGCTGGGCCCGCGCCCGGTCGGCGAGGTCGCCGCTACGGTCGAGTTCGGCGGCGCTCTGCATCACCCGGCCGATCGCCTGCCGGGCCTGGCCGCGTTGCCGGGCGCTCAGGCCGGCCAGGCGGTCGAGCAGCACTTCGGCGAGATCGCGGGCGTCGAAGGCGGGCACGTAGAGAGTCAGCCACTCGCCGTTCTCGATCTGGGTGCGGACCCGATCCCGCTTGTTCGCCATCAGCGCCATGATGGCGTTTCGGTCCTCCGGGATCGTCATCGGCGGCCGCTCGTGGCTGTGCGGCCCGGCGCGGATGACACCGCCGCCGCGGGAAGCACCGGCGGGCGGCTCCACCGTCGTCTCCTCGAAGTAGAAGTCGTACCGCTGCTGCTCACCGGCCAGCCAGACGTGGGCGAAGAACTCGCTCGGCAGCTCCTCAGGAATCTCGGAAACGAGGTACTGGCTGCCGATCAGAGGCGCCATCGGGTAGCGGGTCTCGTCCCAGCTCTCCGTCTCCTCGTTCCACGCTTCGAACACGACGTCGCCGCCGAAGTTCCGCGGATCGACCGGCTGCTTGAAGTCGTCGTAGACGTAGAGACGGAACTCGCCGGGCTGGGGCAGGGCGCCCTCCAGGTGGTGGTAGTTGTTCGCCGCCATGAAGAACTGGCCGCCGTGAAGCGGGTTGTGGTCCATGTGGGCGGCGGCGTTCGGGTCGGCCGGGTTGGGCGCGAAACCCGGCGTCGCGCCACCTTCGCCGCCGACCGGCAGGTCGGTGCCGCCGAGGCCGGCGGCCAGCATGCCGCCGCGGGACTGGGGCTCGTTGCGCGGCACGAAGATCTCCGGTAGGACGAGGTGGTCGTCGAGCTCGTAGTCGACGTGGAGCGCGAAGGGCTGGACGATGGGGTTCTTCGCCTTGCCGACGTCGAACGATCCGATCAGCTCGACCCGTGTGCCCGGCGGCGCATGGACCGCCTCCTCGAACAGGTAGGAGGCGGGGAACTCGGGGTCGTACTCGGGCACGTACAGGACCGTTTGCGTCCGGCCGTCGGGAAAGTGGATCTGCACCTCCATCGTGGCGATCAGGTCGCCGACGTGCGGATGCAGGCCGATCAGCCGGGCGCGTTCGGTGATCGTCAGGCTTGCGGTCTGGGGCCGGGCGGCACGCCGGCCCTTCAGGGTGAGTTGACCTCCCGCCTGCTGCCCTTCGACCCACAGTTCCACTTCGTCCTCGGTCTGGGCGAGGAACAGGCCCAGGCCCGAGCGGTCACGGATCTCGGTGCGCGAGTCGTCGTTCGGCCGTCTGCGGTACTCGACCACGAGTTCGATCGTCGAGCGGCGGCGCAGCCGCTTGCCGGCGCCGTCCGGCAGCAGCACCGGGTCGTCGCCGCGCAACCATTGGCCGAGGAAGTGGGGGCCAGGGCGACCGGTGCGCATTCGCGTGGGCTCCGGCTCGTCCTCGTCGCGGAAGGGGTCGTAGGGGACCTGGACCTCGACCTCGAGCAGTTCCGGCGGCGCGTCCTCAGGTTCGTGGACCCAGGCCGCCATTCGGTACACCACGCCGGGGTGCTGGGGCCGGAACTCGTAGCCGGTGACCCAGGTGTCCTCCTCGAGTTCGACGGCGAGCCGCTCTCGACCAAGAGCGGCGTGCTGCCCGGACGCGACGACCGTTTCGGCGGTGGGCTCGATCACCAGGTCGGGAACGCCGAGCACCCATTCTTCCCGGGTGAACTCCGGCGGGGGAGGCAGGTTGCGGCGCGGTCCCTGCGGTCCGCCGCCCTGCACCCAGGCGACCACGATGTCGATCTCCTGCTGGCTCATGCGACGCGAGTTCCGGAAGTGGTCGTAGCGCGCGTCAGCCGTCCACGGCGGCATGCTGCCGGTCAGCAACTCCTCCTCGATCGCCACCGCCCAGGCGCGGGCACCGGGTTTGGCGTCGTTGCCGTAGGTCGTCAGGTCGATGTAGTCCGGCGCCGACCCCTTCGGGTTGTGGCAGGGCATGCAGTAGCGGCGGAGGATCGGGCGGACATCGTCGGCGAAGTTGATGTCGGTCGTGATCCGCACGTGGGCGGGCGCGGGTTCGGTGGCGATCCCGGTCAGAGTCAGGGCGGCCAGCACGACGGTGGCCGCTACGGCGGCAACGCGCCGGCCGTGCCGGTTCGTTCGCTCTCGCCTCATCGTCCGTCTCCGGAGTAGAGCGTCAGGTTGCCCTCGTGGTCGGCGACAAACAGCGGCCGGAAGTCGTAGCCGCGGCTGCGCAGGCGCTCGCCCCCGCCCTCCTGCCGGTCGACGACCGCCGATACCGCGGCGACTTCGCAGCCCTCGGCCTCCACTGCCTCAATGGCGCGCAGGATCGAGCCGGCTGACGTGACGACGTCGTCGACCACTGCCACCCGGCGGCCGGCGACGATCAGTTTGCGTCCGTCCGGGTGGTACGAGGCGTCGATTCGGGCGCTCGTGCCGTGGCCCTTCGCCTTGTTGCGCACCAGGAAACCGAAGAGCGGCGGACCGTCCAGGTCGCTCGCGACGGACGCCGCCGTTGCCAGGTAGGCGCCGCCGACCTCGGGCCCGCCCACTGCGTCGACCTCGAAGGGCCGGAGCTGCTCGCACAGGGCTTCGCCGATCAGCCGCGAGCCTCGCGGCGACAACACGGTCGCCTTCGTGTCGCAGTAGTAGTGCGAGCGCGCGCCGGAGGTCAGGACGAAGTCTCCCTTGGCGATGCTCCGCTCCTGGAGCAGGGCCCGCAGTTCGTGCAATCGCGAGTCGTTCTTCGGGTCCGGCACGGCCGGAGAGGGTATCAACGCGACGCTGGCGACCGGCCCGTTCCCGGTTGTTATCGTGACGCCGTGCGCTCCGCACGCATCGGCATCGTCACGGTTTCGGACCGCGCCTCGCGCGGGGTCTACGAGGACCGTGGCGGGCCCGCGATCCGCGACTACCTGGCGGAGGTCCTGACCTCGGCGTGGGAGCCGTGCGCGCGGGTCGTAGAGGACGAGGTCGAACAGATCGCGGCGGCGTTGCGGGAACTCTGTGACGACGAGGCTTGCTGCCTTGTCGTGACCACGGGCGGCACTGGGCCGGCGCTCCGCGACGTGACGCCTGAGGCGACCCTCTCTGTCTGCGAGAAAGAGATGCCGGGCTTCGGCGAGCTGATGCGCCAGGTTTCGCTTCTGGCCGTACCGACCGCGATCCTGTCGCGGCAAACGGCGGGAATCCGCGGCTCGTCGTTGATCGTCAACCTGCCGGGGCAGCCGAAGGCGATCGGCGAGTGCCTGGACGCCGTGTTTCCGGCGATCCCGTACTGCGTCGACCTGATCGGCGGGCCGTACCTGACGACGAACGAGGAACGGATCAAGGCGTTCCGGCCGAAGTCGGCGAAGAAGCCGGCGGACTGAGGAGGATGGACATGGAGAAGCAAGGCACCTGGCCGGTGCTCTTGACGGCTCTGATGGTGCCGATCTTCGCACTCGTCGCGTCCTGCGCTCCACCTGGAGGAGGCCGCGAGGAGGCGACGGTCTACCGGGACACCTGGGGCGTTCCCCACATCTACGCCGAGTCCGCCGAGGCCGGTCTTTACGCTTCCGGCTGGGCGATGGCGGAGGACCGCCTGTCGCAACTGCTCGAGAACTACCTCTTCGGACTCGGCGAGTACGCCGCCGCCTTCGGCCCCGGCAACAACGACGCCTGGGTGCGGTCCGATCTCGAGTCGCGGATGTGGGACCACTACGGAACGGCCAAACGCCACTACGAGGCGAAGCTGAACCCGGAACTCCGCCGGCACCTGGCGGCGTTCATCGCCGGCATCAACGACTACCTCGACGCGCATCCCGACGAGGTGCCGCCCTGGTGGGGCGACCGCCCGGTCGACATCTACATGCCGGTCGCCTTCAGCCGCCAATTCATCTGGAGCTGGCCGGCGGGGCAGGCACGTTCCGACCTGCGGGCGATCGGCATCGAGCCGAGCTTTGACGTCGACCTGCGGGCGTCCAACGAGATCGCGCTGGCGCCGGATCAGACGACCTTCGGCGCCGCGGCGCTGATCATCGACCCGCACCTCTCCTGGCTGGGCCGTCACCGCTACTGGGAGCTGCGGCTCCACGCCGGCGACATCCACATCAGCGGTTTCGCCACTTCCGGCTTCCCCTACGTCAACCTGGGCCACAACGAGCACGTCGCCTGGGCCCACACGACCGGCGGCCCGGACACCGCCGACGTCTACGAACTGACCCTCGACCCGGAGGACCCGAGCCGCTACCTCTACGACGGCGAGTGGCGGCAGATGGAGAGCCGCACGGTCGAGGTGGCGGTTGCCGGCGAAGAAGCGCCGCGCGAGGCGACGTTCTGGTACGCCCACTACGGGCCGATCGTGGCCCGTCGCGATGACCGCGCGTACGCCGCGGCCCTGGCCTACGAGGACGAGATCGGCTACCTGGAGTCCAAGTACTGGTTCATGGTCGCGGAGGACTACGAGGGCGCGGCCGCGGCACTGGACGTACGCCAGATCATGCCGCAGAACGTGATGATCGCGGACACGGGCGGCAACATCTACTACCAGCGGACCGGTCGTGTGCCGATCCGGCGGGAGGGCTACGACTGGAGCCGTCCCGTCGACGGATCGACCTCCGAGACCGAATGGCTGGGCATCCACCCGGCGTCCGACCTGATGTCCCTGCTGAATCCCGAGCGTGGCTACATGCAGAACAACAACATCGGCCCGGACACGATGCTGGTCGGGTCGCCGCTGGTGCCCGAGCGCTACCCCGCCTACCTCTACAACCAGCCCGCCCTCTACACCCATCAGCGGGGCGCTGCCGCCGTGGCGCTGCTCGAGGCGAAACGGGAAGCCGGCGGCAAGTGGAGCGAGGAGGAGATCGTCGAGCTGGCGCTTGACCGCTCGGTCTACCAGTTCGAGCGCTGGGTCGCGGAGCTGCTGCGCGCGGAGGCGGCGGTTCCCGGCAAGCGCTCGAAGGAGCACGTCGAAGTCGTGCGCCGGATCGGGGAATGGGACGGCGTGGCCGAGCCCGCCTCCCAGGGCGCGCTCGCCTACTTCCGCTGGCGCGAGGCTCTCTGGGAGCTGGTCGGCCGCGACGGGATGAACCAGATGACGGCGCGGGTCAACGACTACCTGGAACTGATCCGCGAGGCGCCCAGGCCGTCAGGTCTCCGCGACGACGAGCTGCGTGCCCTGGTCGGCGCGATCGACGCCGCGGCGGAGTCGCTCCGCTCGGGCCCGGGCGGCTTCGATGCGGCGTTCGGCGACGTCTTCCGGGTCGGCCGCCAGGACTCGAACGACGAAGTGTCCTGGCCGGTCGGCGGCGGCTCGCTCGGCGAAGCCGGGATGGCGACGATGCGTTCGGTCGGCTTCAGCCCGCCGCGCGCCGACGGCCGGCGCTGGGGCAACCGCGGCCAGACCTCGACCGAGGTCGTCATCCTCAGCAACCCGATCCGCAGCTACACCCAGCCCCCGATCGGCCAGAGCGACCGCCCCGACTCGCCGCACTACCGCGACCAGGCCGAGAAGCTGTTCTCGGTCGGTGCGATGAAGCCGAGCTGGTTCGCCCGCGAGGAACTGCTCGCCGACGCCGGCAAGAACGTCGTCTCCGAGTTGCGATTGGTCTACGAGCCGGAGTAGAGGAGTCCCGATGCGTCATCTTCAAAGGACCTGGTGCGCAGCCGCGGTCGCGCTCGCCGCGATGCTGACGCCGGCAGCCTTGTCCGCCCAGTCAGGCCACAACCTGGAGCGTCCCGCGCACTGGAAGGTCCGCTACGACGGCTCCGAAGAATCGGCCGAGAGGAACTTCGTCGTCATGCGTCCCGGCTGGCACGTCTACGCCGGCCCCGGCGGCCTCCTGTGGGACCCGGGCCGCTTCGCTTCAGGCAACTATGCCGTCAAGAGCACGATCTACCTGTTCCCGAAAGGCGACCCCGACCGGTCCGGGTCAACCCGCGTCGACACGCCCTTTGGCCTCTTCCTCGGCGGCCGCGACCTCGAAGGGGACAAGCCAACCTACGTCTCCTTCCAGATCGACAACGCCGGCCGGTTCCGCGTAGCCCGACACACCGGCGACGAGATCCAGGAACTCGCGCCCTGGACAGCTCACGACGGCGTATCCGTCCTCGACGACTCGGCCACCTCGCCCGCGGAGAACGTCCTGGAAGTGGACGTCCGAGGCGAACAGACGATCTTCTACATCGGCGGCGAGGCCGTCGCCGACTTTCCGTCCGACGAACTCGATTTCAACGGCCTGATCGGCCTAAGTGCCGGCAAAGGCCTCAGCCTCCACATCACCGAGATCGCGATCGGCCCGAATCGGCGAGACGAATAGCCCGACCAAGTCCAGCCAGTTCGGACGTCTGCGGGGGAGGCTCCCAGCGGACTCGAAGCGAGCGACGCCCGGCGCCCTTGCATCAAACGACGACCTACCGGAGCGAGCGGAGTGGAGTGAGCCCTTATCGGGCAACATGGCATGAGGTCCAAAGAGCGCGATTGAGAGTCGAGGCATGGCGAGAAACTCCAGTAACTACCGTGCTTTGTGCGGGTTCGCGAAGCGTTATCAAAGGCCATGGGAGCGAGTGACAGCGGACGGCGGTTGAGGCAGGATTGGGGGACACAGTGAGGGAGTACGACACGGGCGTCTCTGCTACGATCCCGCCATGGCCCTTACCCAGCGACAAGTCGACGCCATCAGACCCACCGGAAAGCCCTTCAAGAGGTACGACCGCGACGGCCTGATGGTGAGAGTCACCGCCGCCGGCAAAGGCCGATGGGTCTGGAGAGGCGTCGTCAAGGGGAAGCGGATCGAGGTCGGCATGGGCTCGACAAGGTTCCGATCGCTGAAAGAGGCTCGGGAGGTCGCCTTCGAGCATACGAGAACCGCTCGACTGGGAGGCGATCCCAGGGCGCCCGTCGCCACCGATGCCCCGACCTTCAGGGAGGCCGCGACGCTGTACCTCGAGATCCAGTCTCCCGACTGGGGAGAGGAGCACGCTCGGCACGTCAGACGGCTGCTGGAGCGCCATGCGTTCCCTGCCCTCGGTGACCTGCCGGTCAACGAGATCCAGACCGCCGACCTGATGCGGGTCCTGGTGCCTCTGTGGCGCCGTCAGCGGCCGACCGGACAGAGGCTGAGGCAGAGGATCGCGGGCGTCATGGCGTGGAGCGTGGCGGCCGGCTATCGCTCTGACGATCCCACGAGCACCCTCTCGGCGGTGCTGCCGGCCGGCCGGAGGCAGAGAAAGCACCATCGGTACCTGCCGGCCGAGGAACTGCGGGAGGCGCTGGTCAAGGTACAGGCGTCCGGGGCATGGATCGGCACGCGGCTGGCGCTGCGCTTCCTGGCGCTGACGGCAGCGCGGAGCGGCGAGGTTCGCGGAGCCAGGTGGAGGGAGTTCGATCTGGAGTCGGCTACCTGGACCGTTCCCGCCTCGCGCATGAAGTCCCGCAAGGAGCACCGGGTTCCCCTCTCCAGCGCCGCCCTTGTGGTCCTTGAGCGGGCGGACCGGTTGCGCGGCCGGGGTCGAGGTCTCGTCTTTCCCGGCATCCAGGGGAAGATGGTCGGGGCGGCGGTGTTCGGCCGGCTGCTGAACGACCTCAAGATCGATTGCAGCCCGCACGGCTTCCGCAGTTCGTTCCGGTCGTGGTGCTCGGACGAGGGCATCGACCGAGAGCTGGCGGAACAGGCCCTCGCCCACGCGGTAGGGAGCCAGGTCGAGCAGTGCTACGCCCGCAGCGACGTGCTGGAGCGCCGGCGCGAGGTCATGGAGGCATGGGGAGCGTTCCTGGTCCGGTAGTGGACGGACACGCACGCCATGGGCATCCTCCTCACCTGCATTCAGGCCGACTAGGTCGCGGACTTCTGACAATGGCCCTCAAGCCCCCGGAGGTCCGGCACCTGGCTGGCCGCGACGCCGCCCTCCGCGAGTTCGGCTTTCGTCCTCACGAAGCGGCCTGGCTCACCCTCGTCTGCCTCCACTCCGGCGTCTTCACCCGGACCCAGTTCACCGGACACCACCGGTGTCACCGCAAGAAGACCTCACGCTTCCTCCGCGCTCTGACCGAACGCGGCTTCGCGCGCGAGCACCCCGTCCCCGGCGTCGGCACCAGGCTGCGATACACCCACGTGCACAGCCGTTCTCTCTACAGCGCTCTCGGCGTCGAAGACACCCGGCATCGCCGGAAACCGGAGGAGGACGTGGTCCTCTTCCGCCGCCTCCTCTCTCTCGATCACGTCGTCCGCCACCCTCGCCTCCCCTGGCTCGCCACCGAGGCGGAGAAGGTCGCCCACTTCGAAGCGCGCGGCATCCCCCGCAACCACTACCCCAGCCGCATCTACGGCGGCGCGGCCAAGCGCACCCGGCGCTACTTCCCGCTCAGGCTGCCGATCGCCGCCGACCTTCGGTCGGCTACCTTCGTCTACGCCGATCCCGGCCGCCACACGGACACGGAACTGCGCAGTTGGGCCGGCGGCCATCGCCACCTCTGGCCGTGGCTTCGCGTCTTCGGAACCAAGGTCCACGTCGCCGTCGTGACGCGCACCGTGCCGAAGCAGCACCAGCTCTCCCGCAGGGTCGCCGCCTGGGCCAGCCCTCCGGTCCGGCCGCTGACCCCGGAGGAGTGGCAAACGGTGGTCGCCGTCAGGGCGGCGCTCCTCTCGGCCGACCCCGCCGCGCTCGAGCAGTGGGGCGGCTTCCATGCCGCTCGCCGCGTCCTGATCCGGCTCCGCCAGCGAGGGGCTCCGGAGGCCGCCGGCGGTACGTCCGGCCCTGCGATCGACGGCTACTCGACGCATCATGCTCGCGGCCTCGCGCCGCAGGTTCTCGCGTAACTCCGGGTCGCTCCAGGATCCGCACCAGAACCGTAAAAGGCCTGCACTCCCTTTGTGCCGTTTTCGACTCTTCGAAAGTTACATCGTCCTCTTCTGAGGACGCCTCCCGAATGTCCTTGAAACACAAGACGTTTCTCGATCGCCGCTCCGGGCAAGAGCCCTCGCGGGCGCGGTGACCGGGTCGGTCCAGGCGATTCGGGTTGGGACGTGAGCGACCCCCCCTTTCGGCCGCCTGGAGCGGCACGAAAGGGTCTCCCATGTGCCGGCCTGTTCCGGGCCGCCGGGAGAGTCGCTCACGTCCAGAGTGATCCCTGCGGGAAGGCTGGGAGGCCGGACGACCCGCCGACGGTCCAAAGGGGGCTATAGAATGAGCGGTGACCTCGGCCGCGGCCGAGATGGTGGAGTTTGTCCCCGCTCGGGCGCTGCCAACTACTCTGACGGGATTCGCAGAGTCATCGGCTATTCCCGTCACTTCATCGCCCACTTTTCAGATTCTCTCTGTCAAGCTTCCTTGCGTCAGAAAGCCAGCCTGCGAATGCCACCCGCTCGTGCCCGCATCGGCCCGCGGCGGGCGCCGTTGAGTTCCGGACTCGATGCCCGGTCGAGGAGGCTGCCCACCCCAAAGCGCAACGCAGATTTGAGCGGACTGAGGTCATCTTGATTCAGCAGGCAGACTTCGACGACATCGTCGCCTGTTTCCAGAGGGCGGCGCTAGACGACGATCTGTGGCCTGCGGCGGCAAAGTTGGTCGACGAGTGCTCTGGGGCGATGTCCAGCCATGTGGCCGTGGTGCATGAAGGCGATTGGGTCGTCGATGAGGAATCGCAGTTCGGCCGCGTGTACTACCGGGGCGAGAGTTGGGAGGAGGCAGAACGGGACTTCCTGGAGTACTGGCCGATCGACCCAAGAAAGTCGCGCGCGCTTACCGTGCCCTATGGCCGTCAGATGAGGAATCGGGACTTCTTTGACGCCCAGGAGCGGAAGACGGCGCCCGTCATCAACGAGTTTCTTCCAAACTACGGTATCGGACGACAGCTGCTCACGAGGCTTGAGGCAGGTCCGGGCCTCGACGTCGTGTGGGTCCTTTCGCGCCACCGGACCAGAGGTGAATGGGAGACGGAGTCGCTTCGGTTGATCGAACGGGTCTCTGCGCACTTGATCCACGCGGTGGCGGTGAGGCAGGAGCTTCTCGCCGCCCGCCTGTTGGGCCACACGCTTGAGGAGATGCTCGCGGACGGGTCGCCGGGCGTCGTCTATCTTGACTACCGCGGCGCCATCGCCGGCAGCAACGCCACGGCAGAATGCATGCTGCGCTCCCGCGATGCGCTGGTTGATCGCTGCGGACAACTGCGTGCTCGCCACCCGGACGACGACGCGAGGCTCGGGGAACTCCTGAACTCCGCGCTCCGCCGGCATGTCGGGGGCGCCCCGAAGGGTGGTTCTGTCGCGATACGGCGACAGCCCTGTGAATCACCGTTCGCGGTTCACGTCATGCCCGTGAACCGGGTCCACGCGGCATTCGGAACCCGCCGGGTAGCGGTTCTGGTGTTGATCGTAGACCCCCGGATGAAGCTGCGGATCGACCCGCATCAGACGGCGCAGCTCCTGGGCCTGACGCCAGCCGAAGGCCGCGTGGTCGCCAGACTGGCGGAAGGCATGAGCGTCCGTGAGATCGTCGAGGCGTCCGGGCGGACCGAGAACACGGTCCGTTCGCACCTGAAGTCGGCACTGGCGAAAACCGGCTGCTCGCGCCAAGCCGACCTAGTGCTACTCGCGTTTCGTGCGCGGAGGCCATCGGTGCCCGGCGATGGGGCGCCTGGTTCTCGGTAGGGCGAAAGCCACGCAGAGCCGCCGAGGCGGCTGTCGTCTTCGCCGACCGACGCGGCCGGGGCCTTGATGCTGGCGAGGCCGCTCGACAAGTTGTCGAGCAGGCCACGGTTGCGCGACCACCCATTTGGGTGAAGACACACTCCGGGCGGCCACCTAGCATCAGTAGCCCAACCACTGATGCAGCCCCATTGTCGTTCTCTGAGGAGAACCCTAGTGAAGTCGCCATCCACACTTGTCGGAATCATGGCCGTGCTGCCGAGCCGATCGAAGCTAGCCGTGGCGCCGTTGCACCCTCCGAGATTGGAGGCTCAGATGATCCGAAGAATCCTTCTAGCTGCCTTGCCCCTGCTCGCCTCGCCAACGCAGGCGCAGCCCACGGACCGGGCGGTGCTGGTGGAGTTCTACAACGCGACGGGCGGCGCGAACTGGACGGACAACACCAACTGGACGAGCGACCAGCCGCTCGATTCCTGGTACGGCGTAAACACGAACGCGACAGGCCAGGTTACGGAGCTGTCCCTCCAGGACAACGGGTTGAGCGGTGAGATCCCGGCGGAGCTGGGGAACCTGACCAACCTCACGAGACTTGAGCTCGCTTTCAATGGGTTGACCGGGTCGATCCCTGCGGAGCTGGGGGACTTGGCCAGCCTCACGGAGCTGGCTCTCTACGGCAATGAGTTGAGCGGGGAGATTCCCGCTGAACTGGGGAACCTGACCAACCTCACGAGGTTGTCTCTCAGCATCAACAAGTTGAGCGGTGAGATCCCGGCCGAGCTGGGGGACTTGATGGGCCTCACGGATCTGGTGCTCAACAATAATGAGTTGACGGGCGCGATCCCCGTGGAGTTGGGGAACCTGACCGGCCTCACCAGGCTGACTCTGTCTACCAACCAGTTGACGGGCGCGATCCCGGTGGAGTTGGGGAACCTGACCAGCCTCACGCAGTTGTGGCTCAACACGAACCAGTTGACGGGCGCGATCCCGTTGGAGCTGGGGAACCTGACCAGCCTCACGGTGCTGTATCTCTTTGGCAACCAGTTGAGCGGGTCGATCCCGGTGGAGCTGGGGAAGCTGACCAGCCTCCAGTATCTGTATCTCTCTAACAACCAGTTGACGGGCGCGATCCCGGCGGAACTGGGAAACCTGGCCAGCCTCCAGTCTCTGTGGCTCTCTGCCAACCAGTTGAGCGGGTCGATCCCGGTGGAGCTGGGTAAGCTGACCAGCCTTACGAGGCTGATTCTCAGCCTCAATGAGTTGAGCGGGTCGATCCCGGTGGAGCTGGGGAACCTGACCAGCCTTACGAGGCTGATTCTCAGCCTCAATGAGTTGAGCGGGTCGATCCCGGTGGAGCTGGGGAACCTGACCAGCCTTACGGGGCTGTCTCTCGTTGGCAACCAGTTGAGCGGGTCGATCCCGGTGGAGTTGGGCAAGCTGATCAGCCTTACGGGGCTGTACCTCGGCGGCAACAAGTTGACCGGGGAGATCCCGGTGGAGTTGCGTAACCTGACCAGCCTCGATGGGCTGAATCTCTACGGCAATGAGTTGAGTGGGGAGATCCCGACGGAGTTGGGTGACCTGACCAGCCTCACGTTGCTGTCTCTCGGCAGCAACAAGTTGACCGGCTCGATCCCGGTGGAGCTGGGAAACCTGACTAGCCTCGGGTGGCTGTATCTCCAGGAGAACGAGTTGAGCGGCTCAATCCCGGCGGAGCTGGGGAACCTGACCGGCCTCCGCTGGCTGTGGCTCCACGACAACCAGTTGACCGGCGAGATCCCGGTGGAGCTGGCGAGCTTGACCAACCTCGCGGATCTGGCTCTCGCCACCAACCGACTGACCGGCGAGATCCCGGTGGAGCTGGGAACCCTGGCCAGCCTCAGCTGGCTGTCCGTGTATGGTAACCCGCAACTTTACAACTACCCCGCCAACCTGAACGCCAGGGGCGACCTGCACGTAGTAGCCCCCTCTGACGGTCGGGCGGCGTGTCTGCCGACCACGCAGGGCGGCAACGACTGCACAATCCCGACCCTGGTAGACAACCTGAGCCTGACGGCTGGCCCTGCGCAAATCGTCGTCCGGTGGGAGCCGAACCCTGCCAGCCCCGCCCCTACCGGCTATGAAGTTGAGTACCCGTCGCTAGGCGCCTGGACCGCTGACAACGTGTCGATCAGCGGCACGACCGCCACTATCACCGGACTCACCCCCGGACGGCGGTACAGCGTTCGGGTCAGGACGACCGACAGCCCCGACCCTTCCCAGCCCGACCTCCGCACCCCCTGGCTGTCCGCCGCGGTCACGCTGCCCCTGGAGCCGCCTATGGCGGCGATCACAACGGACGCCGAGTGCAGCGAGCCAGCCGGCGGGTTGCCCATCAGCAACCGTCACCACGACGCGCGGCTCTGCCGCGCCGTCACCGGCCAGGCGGTCCGCTTCGAGGACAGTAGCACCGGCGCGGGCACCTCCCGGCTGTGGGACTTCGGCGACGGCCAGACGAGCGAGCGCCGCACCGTAGAGCAGACCTGGTCCGCTCCGGGGTTCTACGAAGTGACGTTGCGCGTTGGCGACGGCACGGTGTCACACACTGCGTCCCTGACCTTCCTGGTGGAGGCCGCGAACCCTGCCGGCACGTGCGTGGCGGACGAGCAAACCCTCTGCCTGCGTGACTCCCGCTTCGCGGTTGAAATGGACTGGTCCGCCGGCGACGGCCGCAGTGGTCCGGGCCTCGTGGCTCGCGCCGGCACCAACGACTCAGGGTTGTTCTACTTCTTCGAGCCGGGCAACAACTGGGAGGTTCTGGTCAAGGTGCTAGACGGCTGCTCCGTCAACGGCCACGCCTGGGTGTATGCGGCCTCGGCCACGACCCTGGGCTACCGGATCCGCGTGACGGACACGGTGACAGACGCGGTCCGCGAGTACACCAACGAGCACGGAAGCCTGGCGGACGCGATCACCGACGGCCAGGCGTTCCCGGACGCCTGCGGCGTCGCCTCGCCGCCGACGTCGCGGTCCGCTGACGCGGCGCCGCTCCGATTCGGGCGGTTCGAGGTGTCGATGACTTGGGCCACCGACTCGGGCGCGACGGGGCCGGGGCGTCCCGCCGGACCGCGAACGGCGGACTCGGGGTTGTTCTGGTTCTTCGGACCGGACAATTGGGAGGCCCTAGTCAAGGTGCTGGACGGCTGCGAGGTGAACGGCCACGTGTGGGTGTTCATGGCGGCGGCGACGGACCTGGGCTTGGAGCTCACCGTGACGGACACGGAAACCGGCCGGCTCAAGCGGTACGTCAGGGATCCCGGCGCGGCGGCGCCAGCGATTGCGGACGTAGGCGCCTTCCTGGACGCCTGTGAAGCGCCAGCGATGTAGCGGCCACTACTAACGGGCTCGAAACCCGGCTACGCCCCCAACTCGACCTCGAACGGCCGGATGTAGCGCAGGATGCGAGGCGTCGAACCGTCGTCCGTGCCGGCGGCAAACCGGGCGTCCACTGCCAGGTCGCCGAGATGGTGACGAAGCAGTCCGTACTTGGCGAAGTCCCCGATGTCGCCGACGTGGGCATCTTGCATGAGGCGGGATCCCGAGGCGAAGCCCCGGCCGCCATCGTCGCGAGTCACTGTGGAAGATGCAGCGTTGCTTGCAAACCGGGACCTTCTAGGGGGACAGTTCCCGACCTTAGGTTCCCACAAATACCAGCGTTCTCAAGTACTTCTCCCGATTCAGAGCAGGAAGGAGTGAGCGCCGGCCTCTCATTCTCTTTTGAGCGCGCACCCATGTGGCGCGTTTCTGCGCCACATGCGTCGCAGTCCGTGCGTCCGCTGGCGGATGCACGGATGCCACGGCCGCTGGGAGCCTCCCCCGCAGACGTCCGGGCTGGCGGGTGCTCGCCAGCTACCGACGACTACTCGCCGCCGGTGCTGGTGGCCTTGCCGGCGCGCCAGTCGTCCTCGAGAATCCGCGCGCCGCGCAGCGTGTTGCCCATCGAGTAGTTGCCCTCGTGGCAGGCGTACTCGTAGACACGCTCCGGATCGCGCTTCCAGATGTACTCGCCGGACCAGGGGGCTTCCCAGGTGGCCGGATCGTTCATCGTGAAGTGGTAGAGGATGTTGCCGTCCGGTTGGAGGGTCAGCCTTTCCGTGACGTGGAGGTCCTTCGTCGCGCCGCGCAGGAACCCGTCGGACCGGAAGTGCACCGAGTCGATGACCAGGGTGTCGCCTTCCCACCAGCCGACCGAGTCGCCTAGCCAGCGCCGTTCCTCGGGGGTCGGGTGCTCGTCGTTCAGCCTAATGATCCGGGCGTCGTGGACCATCTCGATCAGGATCATGATGTGGTCCTCGGTCTGGACCACGCGCTTGTAGTTGTTGTAGCCGCTCGGGAAGGTCGGCGTGGCGCCGGTGAAACCGAGGATGCAGCGCTCGCTGATCGGCAGCGACTCGGGACCGTCGTAGGGGCCCGGACCGTCGAGTTCGAGCCACCAGGCAGTGCCGCTGTTCGGCCGGCGCAGCTTGGCGCGTTCCGCGAATCTCGCCTTGGCCGCCGCGGTCGTTTCCGGCATCCTGCCATTCGGCGGGTCGATGATGATCGACGTCCTGAACTTGCCGTCCACCGCGAAGGCGTCCGTGCCGCGGTCCAGCCAGAAACTGTTGTAGCCACCGACGTTGCCGGCAGCTCCGGGCGAGCCGTCGCCGCCCTCCGGCGGCGCTTCGCGGTCCGGGTCGCTGATCTGATGTCGATCGGCCCGGCGCTTGGCGGCATCGGCCGCGAGCTTCGCTGCTTCCTCCCGGGTCAGGAGCAGGTTCTCGCCGTACTCCTCGGGCCGCTGCAGCGGAGTCAGCGTGGCGGCGTCGTAGGTGCCGGTCAGGTCGGGCTTGCCGTTGGCCGCCCGCTTGATCTCGCTTTCGGCGCCCAGCACTGGCGCCGCGACTAGCAGCACGAGGATGGCGGCCAGGGCCGCGGGAACTCGGACTCTCATTCTGCGTCCTCCTCTGTTCGACTGATGCCGGGAGTGTAGCGGAGGACGCCCGCTGCGAGGCAGTCTCCTAATCGCTGCCGCCGCCGGTGCTCCCCGCCTTCGCGGCCGCCACGTCGGCCTCGAGAATCCGCGCGCCCCGCAGCGTGTTCCCCATCGCGTAGTTGCCCTCGTGGCAGGCGTACTCGTAGACGAGTTCCGGGCGGTTCCTCCAGACGTACTCGCCGGACCAGGGCGTCTCCCAGGTGGCCGGATCGTCCATCGTGAAGTGGTAGAGGATGTCGCCGTTCGGCTGCAGGGTCAGGCGCTCCGTGACGTGAAGCTCCTGGGTCGATCCGCGCAGGAACGTCCTGGGGTGGAAGTTCACCGAGTCGATGACCAGGGTGTCGCCCTCCCACCAGCCGACCGAGTCGCCGAGCCACTTGCGCTCCTCGGGACTGGGGTGCTCGTCGTTCAGGCGCACGATCCGGGCGTCGTGGTTCATCTCGATCAGGATCATGACGTGGTCTTCGGTCTGCACCACCCGCTTGTAGTTGTTGTAGGCGCTTGGAAGGGTCGGCGTTGCGCCGGTGAAGCCGACGATGCAGCGTTCGGTGATCGGCAGCGACTCGGGGCCGTCGTAGGGGCCGGGGCCGTCGATGTCGAGCCACCAGGCGGAGCCGTCGTTCGGTCTGCGCAGCTGGTTGCGCGCCGTCCTTCTCGCCTTCGCGGCCTCGGTCATCTCGGGCATGCGCCCGTTCGGGGGGTCGACGATGATCGATGTCCGGAACTTGCCGTCGACTGAGAACGCCTCGGTGCCGATGTCCAGCCAGAAGAAGTTGTAGCCACCGACGTTGCCGGCGCCGCCGCCTGAGCCGTCGCCGCCGACCGGCGGGGGCTCGCGGTCCGGGTCGCTGACCTGGTGGCGGTCGGCCCGGCGCTTGGCCGCGTCGGTCTCGATCTTCTCCGCCTCTTCCCTGCTCAGGAACAGGTTGTCGCCGTACTTCTCGGGCCGCTGCAGCGGAGTCAGCGTGGCGGCGTCATAGTTGCCGGCCAGGTCGGGCCGGCCGCTGGGGGTGCGCTTGATCTCGTCCTCGGCCGCCAGGGCAGGCGCGGCGACCAGCAGCAGAACGATGGCGGTCAGGGCCAGCGGGACTCGGGTCTTCATTCAGCGTCCTCCAGGGTTTCGGGCGGAGTCAGACAGGACGGGGGTTGCGCAAGCCGGGCGGCAACTTCGCGTTTCGCCGGCGAGGTCGCCAGATACTCACGAAGTGGCCCCGGAAAATCACGATTGTGTCGCATGAGATGTGTAGCGTCTGTGGGATCACAGGGGTCGCCCGTACTTAACCCGTCCGGGTACGAGAGGTGTTTGGTCGACTGCGGGCGACCCCTCAGTCGCCACTGCCGGCGCCGGTGCTGGCGGTCTTCCCCGACAGCACGTCGGCCTCGAGCACCCGGGCGCCGCGCAGTGTGCCGCCCATCGAGTAGTTGCCCTCGTGGCAGGCGTACTCGTAGACGTCCACGGGGCTGCGCTTCCAGATGTACTCGCCAGACCAGGGGACGTCCCAGGTCGCCGGATCCTCGATCGTGAACTGGTAGAGGATGTTCCCGTCCGGCTGCAGCGTGAGACGCTCCGTGACGTGGGACTCCTGGGTGGCGCCGCGCAGGATCGCCTTCGGATGGAAGTTCCGGGAATCGATCACGAGGGTGTCGCCTTCCCACCAGCCGACCGAGTCGCCGAGCCACTTGCGCTCTTCGGGGCTCACGTGCTCTGAGTTCAGGCGCACGACGCGGGCGTCGTGGTTCATCTCGATCAGGATCATGATGTGATCCTCGGTCTGGACCACGCGCTTGAAGTTGTTGTAGAGGCTCGGGAAGGTCGGCGTGGCGCCGGTGAAGCCGACGAGGCAGCGCTCGGTCACCGGAAGCGTCTCCGGACCGTCGTACGGGCCGTGGCCCTCGATGTCGAGCCACCAGGCGGAACCGTCGTTCGGCCGGCGTAGCCGGCGGCGTTCGGCGGATCTCGCCTTGCCGTCCTCGGTCATCTCCGGCATGCGACCGTTCGGAGGATCGAAGATGATCGAGGTGCGGAACTTGCCGTCGACCGCGAATGCCTCCGTCCCGGTCTCGACCCAGAACCTGTTGTAGCCGCCCACGTTGCCGGCGCCGCCCGTCGTTCCGTCGCCTCCGACCGGCGGCGGCTTGCGGTTTGGATCGGACACCCGGTGGCGGTCGGCGGCGTACTTGGCCGCGTCCGCCTCGATCTTCGCCGCGTCCTCGGGGCTCAGGAAGAGGTTGTCTCCGTACTTCTCGGGCCGCTGAAGCGGCGTCAGGGTCCCGGCGTCAAACGTGCCGGTCAGGTCGGGCTTGCCGTTGGCGGCGCGTTTGACGTCGCCCTGGGCGGTCAGCGCGGGGGCTGCGATCAACAGCGCGAGGACGGCGATCAGCGCCGCGGGGAGTCGGACTCTCATGTTGGGTCCTCCGGATGTCGGTGGGATGGGCGGAGTGTAGCGGAGCAGGAGCCTTCGACTCGTTGCCGCTGACGGTCCATCACAGGATGATGCTCACGGCACCGTGCCAGGAGAGGTCTTCCATATCCAGCACCGCGCGCCGGTAGGCTATTCGGAGATCCTCGCCATCTCTCCTCAGGATGTACTCGACGCTGCCGACGTAAGGCGCTCCCTCGCCGCTCCGGAACCGGTAGACCAGAACGTTTGCGGAGACCGACAGTTGCCTGTCTTCGGTTTCTTCAACCCGTACGTTGGAAACGAACCGGCGGGTCCGCGACCGCGGATTCTCGCGGTGGGAGTGGTGGCTGTTCAGTCGCGCCACCCGAGCGCGTAAACGCTTGATGTCGTCGTCGATGAACACCAGGTCGCGCCCGGGATCCCCTTCCGGCAAATCCGTGGAAGGAACCATGTACCGGGCGTCGTGCGTGAACAGATCGATCCATTCATCCAGCCTCCAGTCATCCAGAAGTGCCGCTTCCCTGAAGAGGAACTCCTCGACCATTCCTCGTAGCGCGGGGATGCTGGTGGCCGTCATTGTTCGCTGGCCCGGCGCCCAAGGTCGTCCGCTTCCGAATCAGCCGCTGCGGCCTGCGATTCCGTGGGCTGCCCGTCCTGTACGTTGGTTGTGTTTCGGCCCAGCATGTTCGCGTGCCACTGTCGCCAGAATCCCCGCATCTGGAGTTCATCCGACGTTCCGGGGCGGGACTTCAGCATGCCCCTTGAGATGTCGGACCACTCGTTCTCGCTAGCGCGGAAACCGGTCTGACACGATTCCAGGGCTTCGACGTCATCGGGTGTGGCAAAGCCGCCCGGTCCCAGAAAGGTCAGGTAACTGTCGAGTCGGGTGGCCAGCGCCGCGCCTGCCTCCTCCCTGGGCACGAGATGCCAGGCTGTGACATCCATTCTGTCCGGTGCGACGGGTTCGATATAGCGGATGCTGATCGCCACGAAGTCCATGATCAGCAGGTTCGGATAGATGAGGAGATTCCGGGAGGTGTCGGCCATCCGGAATGCGCGCTTCTCTCCGTACTCCCGTACCAGCCGGCGCCGGGTTCGCGCGATCCGCTCCTTGGCCTCCTCTCCGAATACCGGGTGCCAGCGGGCGATGGGACGGCCGTTCCGGGAGATGTTCTCGGACACGCAGTGACCGTTACCCAAAGCCCGCCCGGCGCCGGGCGGGCGGGAAGCCAGCGTGTCTCCGCTGTCGTCCGTCCCGAGACCAGCCATGTAGTCCACGTAGGTCCGATGGGTTGGGATCAGGTGGTATCCGTCAAGGCTGTTCTCGGCCAGCAGCTTCCAGTTGGCCTTGATGGCGTACTTGTTGGAACCGGGAACCACCCGCATCCCTTCCTGGGCCTGGTCGACGACCAGGTCCAGATAGTCTCTGGCTCCCGCCAGGTAGGTTCTCAAGTCTTCGGCATCCGGGTTGAAGCTCACAAAGAAAAAGCCCCGGTAGCTGTCGACTCGTGCCGGCTCTTTCAATCCGAGTTCGGCGGGGTCGAAGTTGGGGCCGTAGGCGTCCCTTCCGGGGACACCGATCAACTCGCCCTCGGTGTTGAAAGACCAGGCGTGGTAGAAACACCGCAGGATCTTGGCATTCCCCGCGTCGCGGCGGCAGATCATGGCGCCCCGGTGCGGGCAGGAATTGAGGAACACGCGCACCTGACCGTCCTGGCCACGCACGAAGAAGAGCGGGCGTCCGGCGACCGTGCGGCGACGGTAGTCCCCGGGGCGCTCCACTTCCGATTCGTGTCCCAGGTAGATCCAGCACCGGTCGAAGATCAGTCTCAGCTCCCGCTGGAACAGATCCGTGGAAGCCATGCACGACCGATGAACCCTGAAGACTCCGCGCTTCCGGTCGTCGACGACCAGGTCGCGGATGCTCGGACCGCTCATGTTGGGTCCTCCGGATGACGGTGGGATGGGCGGAGCGTAGCGGAGCCAGGACCTTCGATTCGCCGCCGCGGCAACGGCCGCTCCGGCACGTCCTCCAGCAGGCCGCCGTGGCCTAGCGACGTGATGTCGCGGCGGGTCAGGCGGTCGCCGACGAGCAGCCGCGGCAGCACCAGATCGACGATGTTCCGTTTCGGGCTGCGGGCGCAGCCGGGGGCGCCGAGGACCGGGGTGCCGGCGAGGTCGGCGAGCAGCAGCAGGTTGCCGGGGTCGACAGGGGCGCCGTAGCAGATCACCGAGCCGCCGGCGGTTTCGATGGCCGTCGGAGCGAGGTCGTGGCGGTCCTGGATCGCCGTTTCGCCGGCGAGGATCAGGAGATCGACGTCCGGGGCGAGTTCTGCCGCAGCCGCCGCGAGCTCTTCGGTCTCCTGCTCCCGGTCGATCGGCACGAAGCGAACTCGGGTGAGTTCGGCGCCGAGGGCGTCGAGCCGCTGCCGGAAGGCCTTCTCGAAGCCGGCGACGAGCCGTTCGCGGCCGGCGGAGCGGCCGGCGGGGACGGTCCCGGAGACGATCAATGCCGCCGTGCTCGCCCGCAGTGCGTCGAGCCGGATCAGGGGCCTTGCGGCCACGCCCTCGGCCGCGGCGACCGTCTCTTCCGACAGGGCGTAGGGGAGGATCTTCGTCGTCCCCACCATCTTGCCGGCGCGGGCCACGCTGTGGTTGGGCCGCGTGGCGAGCGTGACGCCGTCACAGTCGTTGATGCGGTCCAGGGCCGCGGCGTCGACGCGCAGCACGCCCAGCGTCTGCGCGTGCAGATTGACCCGCCCGGTCGTCGGCCCCCGCAGGTCGAGACCGGTCCCGGTGACAGCTTCGCTGACGCGGCGGGCAGCCTCGTTCTCGTCGACATCGCCGGGTTCCAGCCGTGCCGCGAAGACCCGGTCGCGACCGAGACCGGCCAGCAGCGTCAGTTCCTCGTCGCCGAGCGCGAGGCCCTTCCGCAGCACGCGACGGCCGTCGCCGTCGTAGACGTTGTGGCCGAGGATGGCGCCGTGAGCCTCGGTAAGCGGCGTCGCTTCGAACTTCATCGCTGGGCGTGAAACTACACCGTGACCACGGGGTGCCCCGGCGCTCCCACGGCGACGATAAACTCCAGCGCCCATGGCCTCCGAAAACTATGGCCGCATCGACGGGTGGCGCGACGAGCTGACCGAGTGGCGGCGCGACTTCCACCGGCATCCTGAGCTCGCCTTCGAGGAGGAACGGACGTCGCAGATCGTGACGGAACGGCTACGGTCGTTCGGCATCGAGGAGGTCCATCACGGCATCGCCAGGACCGGGGTCGTCGCGACGATCCGCGCCGGCAGTTCGGATCGCGCGGTGGCGCTGCGGGCCGACATGGACGCGCTGCCGATCCATGAACGGAACCAGTTCGGGCACTGCTCGACGTCGCCGGGGAAGATGCATGCCTGCGGGCACGACGGCCACACCGCGATGCTGCTGGGCGCTGCCCGCTACCTCGCGCAGACCCGGAACTTCGACGGCACGGTGCAGCTCATCTTCCAGCCGGCGGAGGAGAAGGACGGGGGCGCCGGCGTCATGGTGAGGGAAGGGCTATTCGAGCGCTTCCCGGCGGACAAGGTCTTCGGCCTGCACAACTTTCCGGGCGTGCCGACGGGCGCCTTCGCGACGAACAGCGGACCCTTCATGGCCGCGATCGACCAGTTCGAGATCGAGATCCGCGGCCGGGGAACGCACGGTGCCTGGCCGCACAGCGGCATCGACCCGATCGTCGCCGCGTCGCAGGTCGTGCTGGGACTTCAGACCCTGGTGTCCCGCAACGTGGATCCCCGCCGCCGGGCCGTCGTATCGGTGACGATGAGCCACGCGGGCGAAGCCTTCAATGTGATCCCCGAGACGGCGTATCTCGCCGGCGGCGTGCGCTCCTTCCTGCGCGAAGTGCAGGACACGCTCGAGCTGGGGCTGGAGCGCGTCGTCCACGGCATCTGCGCCGCGCACGGCGCCAGCGCCAAGGTCGACTACCAGCGCTACTACCCGGCGACGGTCAACGCGCTCCGGGAAACGGAGGAGATGGCAGCGGCCGCGCGCAGCATGGGCTGGGAGGTCGACGCGGAGATGGAGCCGCTGATGGGCTCCGACGACTTTGCGTTCCTGGCCGAGGAGCGGCCCGGCTCCTTCATGATGATCGGCAACGGCGACAGCGAGATGCTGCACACGCCGAGGTACGACTTCAACGACGAGTTGCTGACCATCGGCGCCAAGTACTGGGCGCGGCTGGCAGAAAGTCAGCTTTCCTAGCGCCGCTCGGAAACAAACCCGGCGGCTGGGGCGTATTCCCTGATGACGCGGGCGGTGGGCCGGGTGAACAGGCCCCGGTTTCTCAATACTCTCTCCAAGGAGCTGGTCGCCGCCCGCGCTGCCCCCCAAAAAGGACCTGAAAGAAAGCCATGAAACTCGCCCATACCCACAGGATCTCGGCCGCTCAGGCCCTCGCGGCGATGATCCTCCTGTTTCTCCCCATCGTGGCGGGCTGCGCGTTCGACAGCGGTGTGGCCGGTGAGCCGCCGACATCGGAGGCCGCGACCGCGGACGCCGACGACGCGGTGCCCGTCGCCGCGCTGCCGCTGTTCCGCGGCCGGATCGAGTCCGTGCTCCGGTTCTCGACGAATCTCGAGGCCGAGAGCCGGGTCGACGTCCTGGCCGAGGCCGAGCGGCACGTGACGGACCTTCTCGTCGAGGAGGGCGACACGGTCCGCTCCGGCCAGACCCTGCTGCTGCTCGAGGACGAGGCCCAGCGCACGGCCCTCAAACGGGTCGAGAGCCAGCTCGCGCGCTCGCGCCTGGAGTACGAGCGCCAGAATCGTCTCTTCGAGCAGGACCTGATCAGCGAGCAGGCGTACAACCAGGCGCGCTACGACATGGAGCAACTCGAGCTCGCCCTCGAGGACGCCGAGCGGGAGTTGGGCTATGCGACGGTTACAGCGCCGATCTCGGGCGTCGTCACGGAGCGGCTCATCAACGTGGGCGACCACGTCGAGACCCACGCCAAGCTGTTTGAGATCGTGGACTTCGACTCGATCGTTGCCCGGGTGTTCGTGCCGGAGCGGCAGTTGGCGGGTCTGTTCGTCGGCCAGCCGGCTCGCGTGATGGCCCAGTCTCTGGCGGGTTCGCGAGAGGCCGCGATCGAACGCGTCTCGCCCGTAGTCGATCCCCAGAGCGGCACGGTCAAGGTCACGCTCGGCATCCCTGGCAGCCAGGGCCTGCTTCCCGGCATGTACGTCGAGGTCGATCTGGTGGCCGCGGTCGAGGAGGACGCCCTGCTGGCGCCGAAGCGGGCGCTGGTCTACGACCAGGAACAGGTGTTCGTGTTCCGGGTAGTGGAGGGGGCCGACGGCCCGCGCGCCGAACGCCTGCTGGTGAGCATCCTGATCGAGAGCGAGGATGTCGTTCAACTGGCCGGCGACCTCGCCGACGGCGAGCGTCTGATCGTGGCCGGGCAGGCGGGACTGAAGGACGGCGCCCGGGTGCGGTTGCTCGATCCGGCCGAGGCGCTCGGCTCAGCGGCTGAACTGGGCGCGGCTTCGGTGCCGACGTACCAGCCCGTGAGCTGATCGGTCAACCCACAGAACGAGAGGAGCGGCGCATGAAAGGCGGCCGGCCAGCACGGGCTGCGAGGTCCTTCCTCACTCACCGCCCGGTCGCGGTGTCCATGGTCTTCCTGGCGGCGGTCGTGTTCGGCCTGCTGTCGTACCAGCGGCTCCCGGTGACCCTGATGCCGGAGCTCTCGTACCCGACGCTCACCGTGCGCACGGAGTATCCGGGCGCCGCCCCGGAGGAGGTCGAGAACGACATTTCGCGGCGCATCGAGGAGCAGCTCGGCGTGGTAGGCGGTCTGCGTCGCATGAGCAGCATCAGCCGCGCCGGCGTTTCCGACGTGGTGCTCGAGTTCTCCTGGGACACGCCAATGTCCGAAGCGGTCCAGGAGACCCTGGAGAAGCTCGACCTCGTCCTCCTGCCCGATGCCGCGGAACGCCCCCTGATCCTGCGCTTCGACCCCGGTCTCGACCCGGTGCTGGAACTCTCGCTCTCGGGCGAGGGTGAGCGGTTCGAGGGCGAGGAGGGACTGAGGCGGCTGCGCCGGTTGGCGGAACTCCAGGTCAAGCGGGCGCTCGAACCGATCGACGGTGTCGCGGCGGTGCGCGTGCGCGGCGGTCTCGAGGAGGAGATCCACGTCCTGTTGGACGCCCAGGATCTGCAGCGGTCGCGGCTCAGCGTGCAGCAGGTGATCGACCGGCTGGGCCAGGAGAACATCAACGTCGCCGGCGGCACCCTCAAGGAAGGACGCACCGAGTACATGGTGCGCACCGTGAACGAGTACGTGAACCTGGAGCAGATTCGGGACACGGTCGTCGCGTCGATGGACGGCCGGGAGGTCCGGGTCGGCGATCTGGGCGAAGTCCGGCGCTCGAACAAGGACCGCGAGATCCAGACGCGGACCGATGGCGGGGAGAGCGTCCAGCTCGACGTCTACAAGGAGGCGGACGCGAACATGGTCGCCTTGGCGGACCGGGTGCGGTCGCGGGTCGGCGAACTCGACCTGGAGCGGGAACGCGCCGCCGCCCGCGGCGAGACGGTCGAACGGCCGAGGACCCTCCTGCAGCGGCTCACGGGCGGATCGGCGAGTGCCGGCCGCGGCAGGCCGGCGCGGCTGGGCGATCCGGAACTCGCGGTCGAGCTCTACCGGTCCGAGGGCGCCGTGCTGACCGTCGTCTCCGACCGCTCCGAGTTCATCGAGGGGAGCATCTCGGAGGTCCGCAACACGGCGGTTCTGGGCGGGCTGCTCGCCGTGATCGTCCTCTACCTGTTTCTGCGCAACCTGCTGACCACGCTGATCGTCGCGGTCTCCATCCCGATCTCGCTCCTGATCACGTTCGCGCCGCTCTCGGTGGCTTCCGTGTCGCTCAACATCATGTCGCTGGGCGGTCTGGCCCTGGGCATCGGCATGCTGGTCGACTCCTCGATCGTCGTGCTGGAGTCCATCTTCAGGTGCCGCGAGGAGGGCGACGACCTGGTCGCGTCCGCGATCCGCGGCACGGCGGAGGTCCGCTCGGCCGTCGTCGCGTCGATCCTGACCTCGATCGCGGTGTTCCTGCCGATGGTCTTCGTGGAGGGGATCGCCGGACAGGCCTTCGGCGACCTCGGTCTGGCGGTCGTCATCTCGCTCCTGGCTTCGCTGGCGGTGGCCCTGGGGTTCATCCCGATGCTGGCCAGCCGCCGTGGCTGGAAGCTGCCCGAGCGTGGCGGGGTGGCTTCCCGGTTGCTCCGGTACGCGGCGCTGGGGGTGTTCCTGCGGGACGCGGCGTCGCTGCGCGAGTGGTCGCGATCGCGGTCCGCCGTGATCGCGTGGCCTGGCCTGGCGCTGGCGTTCGTGTTCGTCGCCCTCCGGCTGGTGGTGGGGACCGTGCTCGAACTCGTCGCCAAGCTGGTGTTGCTGGTTCTCGGGGGCGTGGTGACCGTTGTCGCCCGCTTCATCGCGCCGGTGCTGGTCGTCGCGTTCGGCTGGCTCAGCCGCGGACCGCTGGTCGTTGTGCGACGTTTCCTCGATTGGCTGAACCGGGTCTACCCGGTGGTTCTTCAGGGCGCGGTGCGCTTCCCGGTCGCGGTGGTGGCGCTGGTCGCGCTCACGCTGTGGAGTTCCTGGTGGTTGCTCGGCCGCCTGGACAGCGAGTTGCTGCCTGAGGTGCGCCAGGGCGAGTTCACGATCGAGGTCTCGCTTCCGGTGGGAACGCCCCTCGCCGAGACCGAGCGCACGCTGGCCGCCGTCGAGAGTGCAATCCTCGAGGAGGAGCGCTACATCCAGCGGCTTCTCGTCACCTACGGCTACGACGTGACGAACACGCAGCGCTCAGACGAGGGTGAGCACACCGTGCGCTTCAAGGTGCTGCTCGGCCCGGTGCCGGCGGCGGTTGAGGACCAGGTGGTGGAGAGGCTGCGACGTCGTTTCGCGGAAGTGCCGGACGCCGCCTCGCGCGTGACCCGGCCGGTCCTCTTCAGCTTCAAGACCCCGATCGAGGTGGAGGTCCACGGCGAGGACCTCGGACGCCTGCAGGAGTACGGCGACCGGGTGCGGGATCTGATGGCGGCGATGCCCGAACTCGCCGACGTCGAGACGACGTTGAAGCGGGGCGCTCCGGAGGTCCAGATCGTCTACGACCGCGCGCTGCTGAACCGCTACGAACTCCAGACCTCGGTGGTCGCGCAGATGGTGCGCAACCAGATCGAGGGCTTCGAGGCCACGCTCTACAACCTGAAGGACCGGCGGATCCCGATCATCGTGCGACTTGCCGAAGAAGACCGCCGCACGACGGACCAGTTGAACGGCCTGGTCGTCAATCCTGGCGGCGAGCGGCCGATCCCGCTCCATGCGGTGGCGTCCGTGGCCGTGGGCGAGGGGCCCTCGGAGGTGCGCCGGATCGACGGCAAGCGGGTGGCCGTGGTCCAGGCGAATCTGGGAGAGGCGTCGCTCGGCCGCGCGGTGGATCGGATCGAGGAAGAGCTTTCGAGCGAGATCGAGTGGCCCGCGGACATGAGCTTCCTGGTCGGCGGCCAGAGTCAGGAGTGGCAGCGGTCGAGCGCGAGCCTGTGGCTGGCGCTGGGGCTGTCGGTATTCCTGGTCTACGTGATCATGGCGGCCCAGTTCGAGTCCCTCTTGCACCCCCTGGTCATCATGTTCTCGATCCCGCTTGCGTTCTTCGGCACCCTGCTCACGCTGTACCTGCTGGACGTCAACCTGTCGATCGTCGTCTTCCTGGGGATGATCATGCTGGCCGGGATCGTGGTGAACAACGCGATCGTCCTCGTCGACTACATCAACCGGCTGCGCGGCCGCGGCTTGCCGCGCCAGCGGGCGATCGTTGGCGCCGGCGTCGTGCGGCTGCGGCCGATCCTGATGACGACCGCGACGACCACCCTGGGTCTCCTGCCGATGGCCCTGGGCCTCGGTCAGGGCGCCGAGATCCGCACGCCGATGGCGCTGGCTGTGATCGGCGGACTGGCCACGTCGACCGTGCTGACGCTGATCGTCGTGCCGACCATCTACGAACTGATCGAACGGCTGCGCGATGCGCTGTCGTTCTCGCGCAGGCGTGCCGGGCACAAGGTGCCGGCCAGCGGGGGAGCGCCGGCTCCGGCCGCGGCGGTTCCGGAGGGGACTGGACGGTGAACGATTCGCGGCACAGGGGCGGTGGAGATCAAGCGCCGGCCCGCGGCCCCACCTCGCTCGGCGTCTCCCTGCCCCGGCTGTCGCTCCGCCGTCCGATCGGCGTCGTCGTCCTGGTCGGGGCGCTCCTCGTCGTGGGCCTGGTTGCCGCCCTGTCCCTGCCGATCGAACTCATCCCCTCCGGCTACAGCTCGCCGTTCCTGCGCGTGACTGTGCCTTGGCGGGACGCGCCGCCGCAGGAGCTCCAGGACAAGATCACGATTCCGCTCGAGGAGGAGCTGGCCACCGTCCGCGGCCTGGAGAACCAGTACTCGTACTGCAGCGTCGGTTTCACCCAGGTCTTCCTGAGCTTCGCGCACGGCACGGACATGGATGTCGCCTACCGCGAGGTCCGCGACCGGATCGAACGCGCCCGGGCCCGGATGCCCGACGATGTCGAGCAGGTCTTCATCCGCAAGGACGACGACGCGATGATGCCGGTTGCCATGGTCGGTGTGATCGCCGAGGAGGACACGGCGGACGTCTACAACCTGATCCAGAACGAGATCATCCTGAAGCTGGAGCGCGTTCCGGGTGTGGCTTCGGTCGACGCCCAGGGACTGCTGGAGCGGGAGGTCCTGATCGAACTCGACCGGCAGCGGGTCGAGGCGGCGGGACTCAACATCTTCGAGATCGCCCAGGACCTGGCAAGCGACTACTTCACCCTGGCCTCGGGCAGTGTCAGGGCCGGCGACCGGAAACTGCTGCTCCGGTCGGTGGCGAGGTATCCGGCGCCGCAGAACGTCCGTGATCTGTGGATCACCGACACGGTACGTCTCGGAGACATCGCGTCGGTGCGGTACGACGTGCCGGACGACGAGTTCCGCGTGCGGGTGAACGGGTTGCCCGCCTACGCGATCCGGGTCCAGAAGGAGGGCGAGGCGAACGCGCTGGAGGTGGCCGCGGAGGTTGAACGCCTGATCGGTGAGTTGGCTCGGAATCCGCGGCTGGCCGCGATCGAAGTGGACGTGATCATGAGTTCGGGCGAGATCATCCGCGATTCGATGGGCGTTCTGCTCTCGAGCGGCCGGATCGGCGCCATGTTCGCGATGATCGTTCTCTTCTTCTTCCTCCGCCGGCTGCGGATGTCGCTGATCATCGCGTTCTCCATCCCGCTTTCGATGGTCGCGGCGGTCGTCGCGATGTACTTCTTCGGCGAGACGTTCAACGTCATCTCCCTCCTCGGCCTGATGATCTCGGTCGGGCTCCTGGTCGACAACTCGGTGGTCGTGGCTGAGAACATCCACCGCCTGCATCAGAACGGCATGGCCCGCCGCCAGGCGGCGCTCCAGGGCGCGGGGGAGATTGCGCTGGCAATCACGACGGCGACCCTGACCACGGTGATCGTCTTCCTTCCGGTATCCCTGGTCGACGGTCAGGGTCAGTTCATGCTCCTGCGGCTGGTCATCCCGATCACGGTCTCCCTGCTGGCGTCCCTGGTCGTGGCGCTGGTCGTCGTGCCGCTCATGGTCTACGTCACGCTGCCCTCACGGGGAGCATCGGCGAACGGCGCCGTGCGCCGAGTGCGCGACGCGTCCAACGCCGTCCTGCGCCGCGGCTACGAGGCGACCTTCGGCCTCCTGAACCGCGCCTACCGCGGCATGCTCGCCTACGGCCTGCGGCGCCGGCTGGACGTCGTGCTGGCGCTGGTGGCGGCGATGGCGCTGACCCAGATCGCTGCCCAGGGCCGCCTGGAGATCGTGCCCATGTCGGAGGACGACCAGGCATTCTTCAACATCGAGGTCCGGTTGCCGCGCAACCTGTCCTTCGACGAGACGATCGAGTACTTCGCGCGCGCCGAGGAGAAGATCGACGGCCTGCGCGACGAGCTCGGCCTCGAGTACCTCGTGTTCTTCCACGAGCGCACCTGGGGCCAGATCCAGGGGATCATGGCCACCGACGCCGACACCGGGCTGAAGCCGCGCGAAGTGACACAGCGGGTGATCGATCTGATGCCCGAGATGCCGGGGGTGCGCTTCCATACGGGCTTCGCCTCGGAGCAGGAGACGACGGACAAGGCGCTCGAAACGCTGACCCTGTTCGGAGAGGACGCCGACGTTCTGGAGGAGGTGGCGAGCGGGATCGAGGACCGCCTGGTGCGCCTTCCAGGCGTGCTCGCGGTGAAGAGAGGGGCCGATGAGGCGCCGAACGAACTCGCCCTGGTGCTCGACCGGGACCTCGCCATGCGCCAGCAGGTGAACCCGCGAACGCTGGCCGTGATGGTCGGCTACGCCCTGCGCGGCCAGGCCCTGCCGCGGATCTACTTCGGCGGCCGGGACATCCCGGTCCGCATCCGCTTCGAGGAACAGGACCGGCAGAGCCTCGCCGAGTTGCGCGACTTCTCGGTTCCGGCCGGGACCGGCGAGACGCTGGCCATCGGCACCCTGGTCGATGTTCGTCAACAGCCGGCGCCGACCCGGATCTCGCGCCGCGACAAGCAGACCGCGCGCCGGATCACGGTGGAACTCGAAGAGGGCCGGGAGAGCGAGGCGCGCCGGGCCGTGCGCGCGGCGGCGGCGCAGACGGAACTGCCTGAGGGTGTGGCCTGGGCGCGGCTGGTGCGCAACGTGGCCGCCGAGGAGATCCGGAACATGATGCTCGCCGCCCTCATGTCGATCGCCTTCGTCTACCTGTTGATGGGCTTCCTGTTCGAGAGCTTCCTCCGGCCGCTGGCGATCCTGGTCACGATCCCGCTGGCGAGCATGGGGGTGACCTGGATCCACCTCCTCGCCGGCCGCGAGCTGGACTTCCTGGGCCTGGTGGGCCTGATCATCCTGATCGGGGTGGTCGTGAACAACGGGATCGTGCTGCTTGACGCGGTGAACCGTCTCCGCGCGGAAGGCATGGAGAGGGCCGAGGCACTGCTCGAAGCAGCCGACCGGCGCTTCCGGCCGATCATGATGACCGCGCTGACCACGATCGGCGGCATGGTGCCGCTGCTGTTCGGGCAGCCGACCCAGATGGGCCTGAGCTACAAGAGCTTCGCCTTGACCCTGATCGGCGGCATGGCCGCCGCGACCCTGCTGACGCTGCTCGCGGTGCCGGTCTTCTACACCCTGATCGAGGACGGTCGTGCCTGGGTGGGCCGGACGCTTGCCGGCGCACTGGCGCCGCGCCGGCGAGCCCATCCGGTCTCGTGAAGATCCATTCGATTGGACGGTTTGACGAGAAATTGGCGAGAATTCCGTGAGGACTTCCGCCTAACTGCAACACTGTTATAGTCCGCGATCCAGTTAAGCGACAGGTAGCTGTCTCCGATCGTGGCGGCCGGGCTCGGATGGTCTGAAGGGTCATTCGCAGCCGTGAGTTCCCTCCGATTCCCCCGTCCTGCCCGACCCGGGGAATCGCATGAACTCTCACTCTTAGTGGCTGGCTAGCCAGAAACCAAAGGAGGATCGGCTCATGAAACGCACCCTGGCTCTCATCGGAACCCTGGTTCTCGTGGGACTCGCGCCGCCCGTTGCGGCAGATAGCCCCGAAACCGGGGTCGTCCTCGGAAGGGCCGTCGACTCGAATGGAGCCCCGATGCCCGGCGTCACCGTGACGATCGCGGGCGATCGCGGCGAGAGGGTCGCGATCACCGGCGAGGAGGGCGGTTACCGGTTCGCTCTGCTCCCTCCGGGACCGTACACGGTCAGGGGATCTCTGGAGAGCTACGCCTCCCCCGAGGCGAACGTGACGGTCGCCGCCGGCGGCCGCGCGCAGATCGAGTTGAGGATGGTGCTCGAAGCGGCCGGCGAGATCACGGTCACCGCCGAAACGCCCGTGATCAACAAGTTCGAGGTCACCTCGGCGGGCTCGGTCTCGTCGGACATCGCGTCGAACGTTATCGGAGTCAACTCGGACTACTTCTCGAATCTCCGGATGATGCCGGGCGTGACATCGGACGGCGATCTCGCCGACCAGTACCCCGGCGTCAACGGATCGCGTTGGCAGGAGGCCGCGGTCTTCGTGGACGGCGTGGACACGACGTACACCCGCCGGGGGGGATCGCGGATGTACCTTCCCAACCTCGCCGTGGCCGAGACCAATCTGCAATCGACGTCGGGCAGCGCCGAGTACGGACGCGCCACTGGCGGGGTGGTCAACGTGATCACGAAGTCGGGGACGAACATCTTCCACGGTCAGGCACTGGGCTTCCACCAGCGGGGAGACTGGGTTACCGAGTACCAGTCGCACCCGGAACTGGAGGAGCGCTGGGGCTGCAGGGCGAGGGAGATCTTCAACCCGCAGAACGTCCCGTTCGCTCCCTCCTGCGACGCGGACTTCTTCAAGCGCGAGGAGCTCGAGAAGCAGAACAAGGTGACGAACTATCAGGCGTTCCTCGGCGGACCGCTGTCTCGGAACAAGCTGTGGTTCGCCGTTTCGCTCGCGGAGACGAACAGCTTTCAGAGCCAGGAACTCTTCAGCGGCGACATCGTCGACAACAGCGCCTACGTCGAAGGACGGCTGGCGAAGCTCGACTACCAGCCCAACCCCTCGAACAGCCTGCAGTTGAACTACAACGCCTCGCCGCTCGACATCACCTTCCTCCTGGGCGATTTCCCCGCGGACAGGTACAGCGCGACGCCGCACGAGTTCGGTGGAGAACTGATCACCGGGAGCTGGAACTGGACGGCCAGCCAGGACCTGTTCATGGAGTTCAAGCTGTCCGCGCATGACTCGAGCGAGCACAAGCGCCTCAACGCCGGCAGCGGTTTCGACCTCGAGTCGGCGCTCCTGGAGAAGCAGCAGGATCCACGCTATCCGCCGAACAACTTCGGGCCTCACAGCCCGGGCAACAACTCCCACGGCTACATCGGCTACCGGGGCGGCGAGTGGCACCTGTTCAACGGTTGGTTGCTCGACAACGGCTTCGGCCTGAACGACTACCCGCGTGATCAGGCGAACGTGCGGGCGACCTGGTTCGCTAGCGAAAGCCACGAGGCCCTCTTCGGGGTCGACTGGCAGGCGGTCGGCTGGGAGCAGGACCTGCAGCGGAACAACGTCTACTTCGGGCAGGAGTTCAACGCATCGAGTCCCACCGGTTTCAACAACTGCGGACTGATCGACTGGCCGACGACGACGTACTACTGCCACTACGAGAACTACACGCCACCCGACCTGGTGGGAACCGAGCGGCTGCGAGGTACCAAGTCCTCCAACCTTGCCGGCTTCGTGCGGGACCGGTTCACGGTCGGCGACAACTGGGCCTTCAACCTCGGCCTGCGCTACGAGGACCAGGTGCACAAGAACGACGTGCGCCGAACGGTGGTCGACTCGCAGAGCGTCTCGCCGCGGCTTCTCGCCTCCTACGATGTGAAGCGGGACGGCTCGATGGTGTTCCACCTGAACCTGGCGCGGGCCTACCAGCATCTGAACCAGGAACTGGTGAACAACTACCTGCTCGAGGGCTGGAACGGTGTCAACGCGTACGACCGCATCGTGTACTGCGCCCCGATCGACGCGTTCTACATCGAGGTCTGCGACGGCCCGGGCTACACCGGTCTGCTCGGCAAGCTCCGGCCTGGCGAGATGTACCGGCAGATCGACGCCGGCACGATCCCGGCGGTGAACATCGAGCCCTACTACAAGGACGAGGTCGACCTCATCTATAGCTGGTCCTTCGGTTCGAGACGGCAGTGGTTCTTCCAGGGCAGTGCCATCTACTGGGAGTACCGGAACTCGATCGGCACCACCGAGCAGCGGCTGCCCAACGGCGACTACTTCAGGTTCACCGAGAACTACAAGGACTACGAGCGAGTGCTCGGCGCCCTCGGCGTGGTGGATCCCCAGGTCATGGCCAACTTCGAGGAGGGCAAGCGCACCTACGAATCCGTGCAACTGCAGCTCAACAGGTTGTTCAGGAACGACTGGGCGCTCTACAACAACTTCACGTACGCCGATGCCCAGGGGCACTACTGGGGCGGCCTGTTCGACAACACGAACTCCGACTACGGCCGCAATCTCGATGTCGTCCTGAATCAGGGGCATATCAACGGCTGCACGCGAGAACAGGTGCCGGTGACCGGGCCCGACGGCACCGTACTCGAACGAAAGTACCCGATGGACTGCCAGGCGCTGCTGGAGCCGTTCCTGGGCGTGCCGGTGTCGACGATCAACCGCTACGGCACTGTCCACGAGAACAACAAGTACGTGTGGAACACCTACGGGTTCAAGAACTTCCGGATCGGCAGCCGCGGTCACAGCGTGATCCTGGGAGGCGGCTTCCAGTGGCGGTCGGGCAAGCCCTGGCAGCGGACTGAGGGAGCGTCCCTCGGAGAACCTTGCGACACGCAGTTCTGGGAACCGGGCTTTGCACTCGAGTGCGACCCCAGCCAGTTCCTGGTCGACAGCGGCACGGGTCTCTACCTGGAGCCTCGGGGCACGCGTGACCCCTTCAACTCCCTATGGAGTGCGAACCTGAACGTGATGTACTTCTTCCCGCTCGGGTGGAGGGAGGACTTCAGGGGCTTCGTCCGCGTCGATGCCCAGAACATCACGGACAACCAGAAGCTGCAGCGGATCAACGGCGACGGCGAGGTCAGTGCCTCCCGCTACATCGGCTGGCAGTCGCCACGCCGTTTCAATGTGGTGCTCGGCTTGAGCTTCTAGGCCGGAAGACGGCGTTCGGCTGCGGTGTGTTCACCGCAGCCGGGCCGGCCTTGAGGGGAGCCCGGCTTCGGCCGGGCTCTTCTTCTATCTCGGTCCGACCGTGCCCCGGCGCGACAGGATCTCGCCTGTGACAGGGTCGTAGACTGCGGCCAGGTAGCGATGCTCGCGTTTGAGGATCGGCAGTTCCGTTCCGTAGATGAAGGTCTTTCCCGGAGGCGGCGCCTCCGAGTAGAGGATCGGGATCCTGCTGCCCAGGTTCTTCGAGTGGTCGCCGTACTTGTCGACGACCGAGATCCTGAACTCCACCTCGTTCCGCCACTGCCCGCCGATCGGGAGCAGGGTCAGATCGTCTACCGGAATCGTGACCCACATGGGCACGAGGATCTTCCTGAATCCGGCCCTGCGCGGCGTGCCGAAACGAACTTGCAGGGCGCCCTCGCCCGGCGTGCTGCCGAACATCAGCGAACCTTCGACCAGCATCGTGAACTCGGCGCTCCTCGACATGTCGAGGTAGTGCGTGCGGGTGCGGACGCGTAGGCCCTGGCGGTCGATGAGCCGGACCTCGATGTCGTGTCGCATGTCGTTCTCGTCGCGCGGCGGCTCGAAGCCGAGCCAATAGTACGAGCGCGTGTCGGCCACCGTCTCGGCGAGCGCGACCTTGCGGTAGGCGTTGATCATCGCCTTGCCGCCGGTCTCGTGGGCGAGGAACCACAGAGCCGCCTCCGGAACCTCCACCGAGGTGTTCATCAGGAGCGCGCCTGTGCCGGGGTCGAGACCGAAGGTGGGGCGAAGGCCGGCCATGTCCACCGGGTAGACGGTGTAGCCGACAAGATTGGCGGTGGTCACGAGAGGCTGGTAGACGTTGCCAACGCTTTCCCAACAGGTTCCTTCCTGCCAGAACGACGAGAACGCCCAGGAACGGGTCGGCGTGCAGTAGGTCTCGACCAGCAGGAGCATCACCTTGCGGCCCGGAACGTCGGCCAGGCTGCGGATGCTGGCGGTGGCGGCCATGACGGTCCGCCGGATCTGATCCTCGAGATTGCCCAGACCGAGGATCCGCGTCAGGCCGAGCGCCTTGCGTTCCCTCGCCTGCCCGATCGCCTCCTCCATCTTGTGGCGTGAGTTCGTCCAGTCGGTCAACCGGGTGACGTTGTAGCCGTCGAAGGCGACGATGGCTACCTGGTCGGACGGGTTGAGCAGAGCCAGATCCCTCTCGAGCCGATTCAGGAAACCGTCACGCTGGCGGCGGATGGCGAACAGCTCGTCGATGAAGATGAGGAAGTTCGTGCCCACCTGCTTATCCGGTGTGAGCGTCGGCACGCCTCCGATGCGGTCGTCGCGGGTGGCAACCGCCAGTCCCCCGTCGATCTCGGTGAAGTAGTCGATCGGCGCGGGCTTGCCGTCGACGAGGAGTTCGAAGTCGTTCGCCTCGAGCCCCCGAACCCGGTTTCCCTTCCTGTCGGTGACGACCGCTTCCACGTTCACGACGCGGACGTCCATCACGTCGGAGAACAGGTTCGGCAGGGGGGCTTCCTGGGCCGCGGCCGGGAGCGCGGCCAGGAGCATCGTGACGACGGGCACCATGGCGGCTTTCACGGCGACTTCCTTTCGTACCTTGGCCCTTCTTCTGCTTACCCTACCGGGCGCCCACCGTCCCGCTCGCCGAAAGCAGCTCGCCGGCGAGCGGGTCGTAGACCGCCGCGACGTAGCGGTGCTTGCGCTTCCGGATCCGGAGGTCGGTCTCGAAAACGAAACGGTCGCCCGGCGAGGGCTCGTTCGGAATGGCCACCGTGACCTTCGCCGCCGGCGGCACCGCCTGATCGCCGAACCTGTCCATCAGCCTGATCCTGAACTCGAGCTCGTTGATCCACTGGCCGTCCATCGGCAGCAGCTCCACCTCGTCGAGAGGAATCGTCACCTTCATCGGCACGAAGATCTTCCGGAACCCGGCCTTCCGGGGAGTGCCGAAGTCGACGTTCAGGGACCCGGCGCCTGGAGAACCGCCGAACAGGAGCGCGCCCTCGACCAGCATCGAGACTTCGGTCGCCTTCGACATGTCCACGTAGTTCTCCCGCGACCGGGCACGGAGGCCGCGGTGCCCGGGCAGGCGAACTTCCAGGTCGTGAACCCTGTCGTCCTCGTTCCGGGGGGGCTCGAAACCGAGCCAGTAGTAGGAACGCGTGTCCTCCGTCGCCTCGGCAAGGGCCTTGTTGCTGAAGGAGTTGATCATGGGAAGCCCGCCGGTCTCGTCGGCCAGGAACTGGAGGACGTCATGGAATCGCCGCTCGGGCGACTCCATCAGTGAGTACCCGCCAATAGCACCCGTGAAGGTTGAAGTGAGGCCTGTGGCTCCGAAGCCGCTGATCGGAAAGTTCGGGCCGCGCAGGCCCGGAAGGTCGATCGGGTAAAGGCTGTAGCCGACCAGGTTCGCCGCACTGACCAGAGGCCCATAGAGCCGGTTCAGCCTTGCGCCGGCGAACGCGGCCACGTACGGCGACCCGGAGTCCCAGAAGTCGGACACGGTGGCCCACCCCTCGATCAGCAGCAGCATGACCTTGCGGCCCGGTGCGTTGGCGAAGCTGCGCATGGTGCCGGCGGCGGCCATCACCGAGCGCCGGGTCTTGTCGCCCGGCTCCGAGCCCATGCCGTACCTGTACAGCAGTCCGTAGGGCGTCCGCTTCCTGGCCCGCCGCAGCGCGGCCTCGATCTCATCTCCCGAACTCGTCCAGTCCGTGAACCGCGTCAGGTCGTGCCCGTCGAAGGCGACGACCGCCACGCGGTCGGCCGGTCCCAGGTGGGCCAGGTCCTGCGCGAAGCGTTCCAGCACGCGGTTTCTTCGTTGCTGGATCGCGTGCAGGTCGTCGATGAAGATCAGGTAGTTCGTGCCGACCTGCTCGCCCGCGGCCAGCGTTGGCACTCCGTCGACGCGCTGGTCGGCCGTGGCCAGCGCTCTGCCGTCGTCGATCTCCGTGAAGTAGTCGATCGGTACCGGCTCACCGTCCACGCGGAGTTCGAAGTCGCTTGCCTCGAGACCCCGAATCCGGTTTCCCCTCCTGTCCGTGACGACGACCTCGACGTTGACGACGCGGACGTCGATCACGTCGGAGAACAGGTCCGGCAGGGGGCTCTCCTGGGCGGCGGCGGGGAGCGTGGCGAGGACCAGTGTCGCCACAAGGGGCCTGTGGAATCTCAACGGCGTACTCTCCTCTTGGGCTCTGGCCGTTGGCTGGAGCCGACCTCTCCGCTGCTCGACAGGATCGCGCCCGAAAGAGGGTCGTAGATTGCCGCGACGTAGCGGTGCTCGCGTCTTCGAATCACGATGCCTGTGTCGTAGGTGAAGGTCTGGCCCGGCAGCGGAGCCGCGGGACCGAGAATCGGAATCCTCCTGACCGGGATCTCGGAGCGGTCGCCCCGCTCGTTGATCACGGTGACCCGAAACTCCAACTCGTTCATCCACTGACCGCCGATCGGCAGCAGGGTCAGATCGTCGAGCGGGATCGTGACCTCCATCGGCACGGCGATCTTCCTGAATCCGGCGCGCTCGGGGGTGCCGAACCGCACGTCGAGCGAGTCGGTCCCCGGGGAGCCGCCGAACAGCAACGAACCTTCGACGAGCATGGTGACCTCGGTGCTCTTCGACATGTCCATGTAGCTCTCGCGCGCACGGACCCGGAGGTTACGGCGCCCCACCACGCGCACGTCGATGTCGTGCAGCACGTCGTTCTCGTCGCGTGGCGGCTCGAATCCGAGCCAGTAGTAGGAGCGGGTGTCGTCGGTGGCGATGGCGAGCGCTTCATCTCGCTGCGCATTGATCATGGCCAGACCTCCGGTCTCGCCGGCGAGGTGTCGGAGTGCCGCCTGCCGCGACCACTGGGAGCTTGCGCTGGGGAAGAGGGGGAAGGGGTTGATGAGCCACGAATCCACCAGGTCGTCGCCCACGTAGAACGGATTCCTGTGGGGATAGGAGAGGGGGTGGCTGCGTGGATGGCGGAACGCGGTGATGTCGTCACGGGACAGCCCCAGATCGACTGAGAATCGTAGACCTGGAAGGTTGACCGGATAGAGCGTGTAGCCGACCAGATTCGCCGCATCGACCAGGGGGCGGACAACGTCCCATGTGCTCGTGTAGAGGCTCACCGGCGAAGCGAGCGTCGAGCGACCGAACGAGTCGACCGACCCGCTCCAGCCATCGGCGAGCAGCAGCATCGCCTTGCGGCCCGGAGCGCCGGCGAAACTGCGAACAGTAGCCGTAGCGGCCAGGACGGCTCGTCGCGTCTGCTCCGTCTGGTCGCCGAGACCGGTCATCCTCATCAGGCCGAGACCCTTCCGCTCCCGCGCCTGCTGCAGCGCGTGCTCGATCTCGTCGCGGGAGTTCGTCCAGTCCGTCAGCCGCGCGAGGTTGTACCCGTCGAAGGCGACGACCGCAACGCGGTCGGCAGGGCTGAGCAATGCCAGGTCCTGCTCCAGCCCGTTCAGCACCCGGTCCCGATCGCGCCGGATTGCCGAGAGTTCATCGATGAAGACGAGGTAGTTCGTGCCTACCTGTTTGTCGGGCGTCAGCGAGGGCACGTTGCCGACGCCGTCGTCGAGCGAGGTCCTTGCGCGCCCGTCGTCGATCTCGGTGAAGTACTCGATGGGCACCGGCTCGCCGTCGACCCGGAGTTCGAAGTCGCTCGCCTCGAGCCCCCGGATCCGGTTCCCCTTCCTGTCCGTGACGACGACTTCGACGTTGACGACCCGGACGTCGATCACGTCGGCGAACAGGTCCGGCAGGGGCGTGTCCTGCGGGGCGGCGGGGAGGGCGGCCAGGAGCAGAGCGGCTGCCGCGATCGGATGGAACTTCACGATCTCATCCTTCTTCGCCTGCCTCCCGGCCCGACTTGGGCCCTACCGTTCCCTGGGCCGAGAGGACGGCGCCGGTGAGCGGGTCGTAGACCGAGGCGACGAACCGATGCTCATGGGAGCGAAGCAGGAGCGTCGTCTCGAAGACGAAGACGGCTCCCGGCGGCGGCGCCGACGCTCCGGAGATCTGGACCTTCTGGATCGGCGTGTCGGACCGCTCGCCGCCCTCGTTGATCAAGGTGACCCGGAACTCCAGCTCGTTCATCAAGCGATCGCCCATCGGCAGCAGCGCGATGTCGTCGAGCGGGATCGCGATCTCCATCGGCACGTGGATCTTCCGGCCCCTGGTGGGTTCCGGAACGCCGAATCGCACCCCCAGCGTTTCCTTGCCGGGGGCGCCGCCGAACAGCACCGCGCCCTCCGTCATCATCGTGACTTCGGCGCTCCTGGACAGGTCGAAGAAGCTCCGCCGCGACCTGACGCGGAGGTCGGGATGCCCGATCACGCGCACCTCGATCTCGTGGAGTTCGTCGGTCTGGTTGACACGCGGCTCGAAGCCGAGCCAATAGTAGGAACGCGTGTCGGCCGCGGCCTCGGCGAGGGCCACGTCTCTGAAGGCGTTGATCATCGGCAATCCGCCGGTCTCGTAGGCAAGGTACGCGAGCGCCCCCTCCTGGAACCACTCGGCGTTGATTCCCTCGGGGACACTGAAGGCACCTGCCGTCGTCGTGACCGTCGGGTCGGCAAAGTCGCCTTCGTTGTACCCGGTGGACGCGTCTCCGATACCGAGGGGACTGTTTCGGAAGGCGGGGTTCAAGCCGGGAAGGTCGACCGGATAGAGCGTGTAGCCGACCCGATTCGCGGCGTGCGCCAGCGGCCCGTAGAGGTCCTCCAGGCTTGGAGGAAGCGGTCCAATCGGGTTCACGCTTTCCCAGGACGGCACGCCCCAGCCGTCGGTGAGGATCAGCATCACCTTGCGGCCCGGAGGGTCCCCGAAGCTGCGCAGCGTCGTCGCGGCCGCCAGGACGGATCGGTGGATCTGGCGCTCACGCTTGTTCTGGAGCAGCGATGTCGAGGAGCGCCGCACGTCGAGGAGTCCGGGCTGGTCGCCAACGCCAGCTTGAGCGAGGGCTTCGCCCGCCTGGTCGGTGCCGGCCGAGGGCATCGCCACCGGGTCCAGGTCGGCTCTTCGCATGAGCCCGAGCGCCTTGCGCTTGCGCGCCTCGCGCAGGGCATCCCGGAGCTGGTCGTCCTCGTTCGTCCAGTCGGTCAGGCGTGCGACGTTGCCGCCGTCGAAGGCGACCACGGCGACGTGATCCTCCGGATGGAGTTCCGACAGGTCCTTCTCCAGCCGCTTGAGCACCCGGTCACGGTTCTTCTTGATCGCGAAGAACTCGTCGATGAACACGAGATAGTTCGTGCGCACCCGCTCGTCGGGAGGGACGGTAGGCGCCGCGCGCGGAGTTTTCCGCGGTGCACCGCTCTCGGGGGTCGCGCTGGTCTCCGACGTCGACCGGGCCATTCCGTCGTCGATCTCCGAGAAGTAGTCGATCGGCACCCGCCAGCCGTCCACCCAGAGTTCGAAGTCCGAGACCGGCAGTCCGCGGATCCGGTTTCCGTCCCTGTCGGTGACCACCGCTTCGACGTTCACGACCCGAACGTCGATCACCTCGGAGAACATCTCCGGCGCGGGGGTCTCCTGCCCGGCGGCCGGGAGCGCGGCGAGGACCAGGGCGACCAGGAGTACGGGTGGACATCTCATGGACTCTCCTCAGGCGTACCGTTCAGCGTCCGTTCACTCTATCTTTGGGGACGGTCCCCTCGGGTCGCGAGAAGAGTGCGCTGGTCCCACCTCGCCGCTCGCCGAGAAGATCGCCCCGGACAAGGGGTCGTAGACCGCCGCGACGTAGCGGTGACTGCGCCTGCGGAGGCGAAGGTCCGTTTCGTAGATGAACGTCTCGCCGGGCGCCGGCGCTTCTGGTTTCAGCACCGGGATTCTCCGAACCGGCAGCGGCGACAGGCGGCCGCGTTCGCTGAGAGTGCTGACCCGAAGTTCGACTTCGTTCATCCACCGGCCATCCATCGGCAGCAACTCCAGGTCGTCGAGAGGGATCTCGATCGTCATCGGCACGGCGACTCTCAGGAAGCCGGCCTTGCGCGGCGTACCGAAGCGCACTTCGAGGGTGTCCGCGCCGGGGGATCCGCCGAATAGCAGCGAGCCTTCCAGGAGCATCGAGAGTTCCGTGCCTCTGGACATGTCCAGGTAGTGCTTCCGCGCCCGGACACGGAGGCCGCGGTGGCCGGCGAGACGCACCATGATGCGGTGGAGCTCGTCATCGTCGGCCCGAGGGGGTTCGAACCCGAGCCAGTAGTACGAGCGGGTGTCGGCGGCGGTCTCAGCGAGGGCTCGATCGCGGAAGGAGTTGATCATCGGCTGCCCGCCCGTCTGCGCGGCGAGGAAGCGGAGGACATCGTGCTCTCGCGTTTCCGTGTACCACTGTCCGTAGGCGGTCTCGGTGAACGAACGGTCGAAGCGAGTTTGATCCGACCCGAACCTGGCCAGATAGGAACCAGGGTAGGAGACGATGTTGCTGCCACGCGAATCGCCGGTGGAGAGGTACTCGCCACTTGGTCTGGACCAGCTCGCGGCCGCGCCCATCCCGGACTCCCTGGTCCTGGGCCTTGGTCTGAGCCCGGGAAGGTCGATCGGGTAGAGGCTGTAGCCGACCCTGTTGGCGGCATGAACGAGAGGGCTGTACAGGCTTTGCATGCTCGGCTGGGTGGTCCGAAAGCTGTTCGGCGCACTCCAGTCCTGCGCCAGGAGCAGCATCACCTTGCGGCCCGGAGCATCGGCGAAACTGCGGATCGTTGCCGCCGCGGCCATCACGGTCCTCCGGGTGGGCCCTGACCCGCTGCCCACGTCGAGTTGTCTCGCGCGGCCGTGTGCCTTGCGCTGGCGCGCCTGAACCAGTGCCTGGATGATCCTCGGGCGAGAGTTCGTCCAGTCCGCGAGCAGGGACACGTCGCGGCCGTCGAAGGCGACGATCGCGACGCGATCCGCCGGATTCAGCGATGTCAGATCCCCTTCGAGACGGCTCAGCACCCGGTCGCGGTGGTGTCCCTGGGCGTGCAGATCGTCGATGAAGATGAGGTAGTTCGTGCCCACCGGCTCATCCGCGGACAGGGCCGTCGCGGCCGGGACCTGATCGTCGGTGGAACTTCGCGCGTAGCCGTCGTCCACCTCCGTGAAGTAGGCGATCGGTAGCGGTTTCCGGTCCACCAGGAGTTCGAAGTCGGAGGCCTCGAGACCCTGGATACGGTTGCCCTTCCTGTCGGTGACGACGACCTCGAGGTTGACGACGCGGACGTCCATGACGTCGGAAAACAGGTCGGGTAGAGACTCATCCTGCGCGGCGGCGGGAAGTGCCGTGACCAGCAACAGAGCGGAGATGGTCTGACGGAGACTCACCTGGCGCCCTCCGGCGAGGCGGTTGTTCCGGCGTCAGGTCCAACCTTCCCCGTCGCCGACAGGATTGCGCCGGAAACAGGGTCGTACACCGCCGCGACGTAGCGGTGCGGGCGCTTGCGCATCACGAGATCCGTTTCGTACACGAAGGTGTCTCCAGGCGACGGCGCTCTTGAGCCGTGGATCGGGATCTTGTCAATCGGCGTTTCGGAGCGGTCGCCGTGTTCGTCGATCAGCGTCACCCGGAACTCCAGTTCGTTCATCCAGAAGCCGCCCATCGGCAGAAGTTGAACGTCGTCGAGAGGAATCGACACCTCTACCGGTATCGAGATCTTCCTGAATCCGGCCTTGCGAGGTGTGCCGAAGCGTGCGTCAAGGACGTCCTGGCCCGGCGAGTCGTCGAACACCAGAGCACCTTCGACGAGCATCGTGACTTCGATGCTCCGGGACATGTCCAGGTAGTGCTTTCGGGCGCGAACGCGCAGGCCGCGGCGCCCGGGCAACCGCACCTTGATGTCGTGCAACTCGTCGTTCTTGTCACGAGGCGCTTCGAAACCGAGCCAGTAGTAGGTGCGCGTGTCCTCGGCGGTTTCCCCGAGGGCTCTGTCGCGGGACGCGTCGAGCATTGGCAGTCCGCCGGTCTGCGTGGCCAGGAACCGGAGGACCTCGTGCCCGTTCTCTCTCTTGCACCACCCTTGGAGCGACGGGGTCGGGATTCGGAGTGATCGGCTGGACGCGCCCAGGGTCCAGCCGCGGTCGTCGTTGTAGCGGGGGTCGCCGGTGGAGGAGGTGGTCCAGAGTGCACCCCACCAGGGAGCGCCGGAAGCGCCGAGTTCGTTGAACCTTGAGTCGCCGGTGGAGGAAGTCGTCCAGGGTGGGCCTGGCGAACAGGTGACCATGTCCCGGAATCCGGGGAGATCGATCGGATACAGGCTGAAGCCGACCTGATTGGCGGCGTGGACCAGGGGGTTGTACAGGCTTTCCGTGTCGCCCCAGGGCGGAGTGGACTCCATGATCGTCAGCCCGCGGGCCGGCCTGCTCCAGCCGTCGGCCAGGAGAAGCGCCACCTTGCGGCCGGTGGCGCCGGCAAAGGCGCGCACCGTGGCTGTAGCGGCCATCACGGCTTTCCGCACCTGATTCTCTCGGGCGCCCCGGTCGGGCAGCCTCGCGCCGCCACGGGTTCTGCGCTGCCGCGCCAGCGACAGGGCCTGGCTGATCTTCTGGCGGGAGTTGGTCCAGTCCGTCAGCCGGGAGACGTCCGTACCATCGAAGGCGACGACGGCGACGCGATCCGCCGGGTTCAGCAGAACAAGATCCTGCTCCAGCCGGCTCAGCACCCGATCACGGTGCTGCCGTACCGCGTGCAGGTCGTCGATGAAGATGAGGTAGCTCGTGCCCACCGGCTCGTCGTTGACGACCGACGGCACTCCAGGGATTCCGTCGTCGAATGAGCCTCGGGCGTGACCCTCGTCGACTTCTGTGAAGTGGTCGATCGGTACCGGCTCGCCATCCACCAGGAGTTGGAAGTCCGAGGCGTTCAGACCACGGATCCGGTTGCCCCTCCTGTCGGTGACGACGGCCTCCACATTGACGACGCGGACGTCGATCATGTCGGAGAACAGCTCGGGCAGCGCCTCTTCCTGTCCCCAAAGGGGGACGTTCGCGCTAAGCAGGGTGACGGCCGCGGTCCAACCGAGCCTCAAGACGACTCTCCTACCTTGTGTTCAGGATCAGGACAGCCAGATGACGTGCAACGTCTGTGCCGATTGGTCGACCTTCACGCAGGGGCCTCGACGCGAAGCTCGGCCGCGAACCCGAGCCGGCTCAGCGACCGAGTTGAGCGAGTCGCCGCCGGAGTCGGGCGACCTCGGGGCTCTCCGCTTCCTCGGCTAGGTCTAGCGCCTTTTCGAACTGGACGGCGGCAGCGTCCTGCAGTCCGCTGTTCGCCATCGCCTCGCCGACATTGGTGAGCAGCTGGATCAGGGCGTTTCGGGTCGGGGCGTCCTGGGGACGAGCCTGGTAGGCCCGGTCGAGGACCTCCACGGTGCGGACGACATCGCCCTGCTCGGCGCTGATGATCGCGATGAGCAGCATCATGTTCACGTCGCCGGGGTTCAGGTCGAGAGCCTCTTCAGCCATTGCGAGTGCGCCGCTCAGGTCGCCGCTCTGGAAGAGGGCGCGGGCCAGGAAGGCGGCCACGCCCTCGAGGCCGGGATGCAGCTCGTACGCGCTTCGGGCGGCCGCAAGAGAGCCGGGCTGATCGCCGGACGCCGCGAGCACTTCGGCGAGGGCGAAGTGGAGTTCCGGCCTGGAACCGTCGACGGCGATGCCGGCCCGCAGTTCACGCTGGGCCAGTTCGAGTTTGCCGTGGACGCGGTGGGCGTTCGCTCGCCGCAGGTAGCTGCGAACGTCGAGGGCGAGATCGTGGACGCTGGAGCGGATGGGGTCGTTGCGGTAGTTGATGCGTCCCAGCGAGCGGGCGGCGGCTGCGATCTCGCGGGCGAGCTTCTGCTCGCCGGCGCGGGCGTGGGCCTGGGCCAGAGTGACGGCGAACGATCGATTCTCGGGGGCGAGTTCGCGGGCCCGGGTCAGATGCCGGACGGCGGCGACGGGATCGCCGGCAGCGAGGGTGAGGCGGCCGAGGCCGGCGTGGGCGTGGGCGTTGGCCGGCAGGAGCCGCGCTGCCCGCTCGAACTCCGCAGCGGCTTCGTCGAACTGCCCGGTCCGTTCCAAAGCCTCGGCGTAGCGGACGCGGCCCGGTGCGTAGTCGGGATCGAGGGCGAGGGCGGCGCGGTAGAGCGGCAGGCTCTCGGCGGTGGAGCGCTCGTCGACGAGGGCGGCGAGGAGGTAGGGCCAGCGAAAGGTCTTCGGCGAAAGTGCGTGGGCCTGGCGGTAGACGGCGATCGCTTCGTTGGTGAAGGTGTGCGCCTCGAGCATCATGCCGTAGCGGCCCCAGGCCTCGCCGTTCTCGGGGTCGGCGCGGAGGTCGGCCTGGAGGGAGGCGAGACGTTGGCGGACCGCGGGTTCGGCCCCGTCGAGCGGGGGTTCGGGGATCTGCTGGGCGTGGAGGGTGACGGTTGCGAGGAGGAGAAGTGCTGCGGACCAGAGTCGCGGAGACCGACGCGCGTGCGCGCCGGATGCGGACCAGAAGGTCCGCGCACCCAGAGAACGGGCGTTGCCCTGCCGAAGGTCTCTACGCAACTGTCGGTTCATCGCTGCGCCTGTCCTCGGCCCCGGATGAGTTCCACGACCTGGTTGGCGGCGACGCCCTCGAAGCTCTCGATCAGGCCGTCGGGCCAGACGACGTCGAAGCCGTCAATGGCGTCGGCTGTGCCGAGCCCAAGGTGAACGGTTGCAGGCCCCGCGGAGAGGTAGCTGCCGGATGCCTGCGCGTGGAGGAGGCGCGGGCCGCTCGCGGTATGGACCCTGATCCTGGTGCCGATCGCTTCGCGGCCCTGTCGTGGATCGATGACCTGGATCTGGAGCCAGTTCGCGGCTGCGCGGTTGGCCGGGGGCTCCGGGTCGATCGTCAGGTTCCGCAGTATCTGCGGCGGTCCGTCCAGGTTCGCGATCACCAGGTCGAGGTCGCCGTCCCGGTCGAGGTCGGCGGGAACGAGTGCCCGGCTGAGACCGAGTTCCGCCCACGGCGACGCGGAGGAGGCATCAAGGAACCGGCCGTCCCGGTTGATCAGGAACAGGTTGGGTTCGACGTAGTCGGACCAGAATCCGGGCGGGCCGCCCGGGCTCCCGGGCGTGCAAAGGCCGGTCGCGTTCTCAGCCGGCGCCAGCGCGGACGGCCTTCGTTTGACCGCGCCGTTGGCGACCGCGAGGTCGAGATCGCCGTCGTTGTCGGCGTCGAAGAAGGCGGTGCCGAAGCCGGTCAGGTCGAGGCTCGACGCGCCGAGGTCGGTTTCGATCGTCGCGTCTTCGAAGCCGGGCAGGAGGAGGTTCCGGTAGTAGGTGTTCGTCTCGGTGATCAGGTGGGTGACGAACAGATCGAGGTCCAGGTCGAGGTCCGCGTCGCCTGTGGCGATGCCCATTCCCGCCTCGCTGTTGCCCCAGCGGTTGTAGGCCGAGCCCTGGAGTAAGCCGTCGTCCACGAAGCGGCCGCCGCCCTGGTGGATCCAGAGGTTGTTCGGGTCGGCGTCGTTGGCGACGTAGATATCGACCTCGCCATCGTGGTCGAAGTCGGCAGCGACGACGCCGAGTCCGGCGTCGGTCACGGCGGTGATTCCGGCGGCTGCGCTCACGTCCTCGAACCCCCGCCCGCCCAGGTTGTGCAGCAGCACGTCGCTGACGCCCTCGAACTCGGTCGGCCCGCAGAAGTCGCGGCGGCCGCCGTGCTGGGAGCAGACCCGCTCGGGATCGAAGGCAACGTAACGGGCGACGTAGACGTCGAGGTAGCCGTCTCGGTCGTAGTCCAGCAACGCGGCTGAGGACGACCAGCCCGGCGTGGCGGAGCCCCAGGCAGCGCTCCGGTCGGCGAAGACGCCGCTGCCCTCGTTCAGCAGCACACGATCGGGGCCGACGCGGGTGATGTAGAGGTCGACGTCGCCGTCGTTGTCCAGGTCGCCGGCGGCGGCGCCCATGCCGTCGCCTTCCAGACCGGAGGCCTTCGTGGCGTCAGTGAATCCGCCGTTGTCCTGTTGCAGGTAGAACCTGTTCCCGCCGGGTGCCGGCGCGATGAAGTAGAGATCGAGGTCCCCGTCACCGTCGGCATCGAAGACGGCGGCGCCGCCGCCCATGACGGCGGGCATCGGATACGTCGAGTCCGTGCCGCTCGGCAGGACGAAGTCGAGACCGATCTCGGCCGTTACGTCGACGAAGCGGACGCGCGGTGTGCCGGCCGCGTCCGTTTCGACGCTGGCGGTTGGTGGGCCCGGTTCGGCGTCGGGTGGCGGCGAGCAACCGGTCGCCAGGACGCCGAGAAATCCGAACCGCAGACAGCCGAAAGCGCGCCTGAAGCCGATTCCTACTGCCAGGCTCCCTGGATGGCGCCGACGATGGCGAAGCCGATCGTCAGGTGCGCGGCGTTGATCAGCCAGAGCTTGAGCGACCGCTGCTCGTGCAGGTAGTTGACGCCCATCATCACCGAGGCGATGCCGAGACCGAGGAGCAGTCCGACGTGGATCCCGACCATGTAGCCCCCGCCCATGTCCATCAGGAGCATGCCGACGACGATGGCGGCGATCAACTCGAGCACCAGGGTCCCGCCCATTGTCTGGACCATGTTCACCTCGGGCGGGTTCTCCATGTCGATCCCCTGCTCGGCGGCCCATGCCTTGCCGAAGAGGACGGAGTACCACAGCGCGCCAAAGGCGTAGAAGGCGACGGCGGACACGATCACGGCGAGCCAGTTCAGGTCGGCGAGATGCATGTGCACACTCCTTTCTGCAGTTAGCGGTAGCCAATCAGTGTAGCGCCTGGTTGGGGCGGAGGTGCGGCGTGCATGCCGTCATTCTTCCGGAGCCCCGAAGTGCTCGATCATGTAGGCGTCGTAGGGGCCCGCCAGGAAGTCGAGAAAGACCTCGTTGACCAGCTTGACTGCTCTCGTGGCGGTGTACTCCCAGTCGCCGTCCAGGCAGCGCACCTCGATCGAGACGGCGCCGGCCCGGTTGCGGCATCCGGCGCCGGCCTTCGCGGCGTCGACGCGCCTGTGCTCCGGCAGCTTCTCGCTCGAGCGGCCGGCGACGAATGCGCGAAGGGCCCGGTCCATGGCCGACGGATAGGGAACGCCGGGCAAGAGATCGACGAACACCAGAGTCTTGCGCCGTGGTTCGAACCGCAGTCGGTGGGGGAACGGCGCATGCCACAGGAAGCGGCACTCCAGGCCGCCTCCGCGTGTGGCCGTCGCCCCGAACCCTTTGAAGATCCCGCGGTCCGCGTATCGCTGCAGGCAGGCAAGCAGGGCCTGGCGCGAGGTCATCTGGAGACCCTGCTAATCGAGTTCTAGTGGTAGTACGCCATGCAGCCCGGTTCGACTTTGCGAGGCAGGCCGGGCGGGTACTCGTTGGTCCAGAACTCCTTGATCGCCTGGCAGTTGATCAGCGTCGAAACACCGTCGTTGGCGGCCATCTCGTAGCTTCTCGGCAGGGCCTCCCGGAGTTCCTCGGGGGAGGTGACGTACTCGCCGCGGGCGCCCAGACCTTCGGCGATCTTGTCGTAGCGGAGGTTCTCCTGGAACAGGTACATGTGCATCGAGCGGGTGGCGCGACGGGCCGATCCGTAGACGCCCCAGGCGTTGTTGTTGTAGACGAGCATGACCGCGGGGATCCGGTACTTGGCCAACGTCTCGAACTCCATGCCGGAGTAGGCGATGCCGCCATCGCCCGTGATCCCGAACACGGGTGCGCCACGGTAAGGCTCCTGGGGGCCGACTCCGTTCATCACCGCGGCGCCGGCGCCGACCGTGTAGCCGACGTCGGGTCCGATCGCGCCGTACTGGTAGGCGCCGTTCAGGATCTGGCCGGGCCGATGGGCGCGCAGCCAGCGGCGGGTGTAGCGGGCGATGCCGTAGCCGCCGGAGACCACGGTCGTCTGCTCCTTGGGCAGGTCGCCGGAGTAGAGGAAGGACGAGAGCTCCTGCGCGATGACGGCCGGATGGATCGTGTCGGTGGCGGCGCTGTGTTTCAGTCCGAGCTCGACCCACTCCGAGTTCTGCTTCTCGAACGCGTCGCGGGCGGCGGCGAGCTCGGCCCGCCAGGACGGACGGGACGCGGACGGCAGGGCCTCGGCGAGCGCCTCGAGCCCGCCGCGGGCACTCGCGACCAGGCCGAGGTCGACGGGCAGGTTGCGGCCGATGTCGGCGGCGTCCGGATCGATGCGGATGATCCTGGCGTCCGGGTCGAAGGCGACCTCGCCGACGCCCGGCATCGAGTACTGGCCGGCGAAGATGACGAGATCGGCCGAGAGGAGCGCGTCGGGACCGGTGCTCGCCGACAGCGGATGGCTGTCCGGGAAGTGGCCCCGCATCGGCCCCGACTCGACGACCGCGATGTCGGCGCGTTCTGCGACGGTGCGCAGCACGTCCCAGGCCCGGTCGTAGAAGACACCGGTCGAGGCGACGATCATCGGCCGTTCGGAACGCTGGATCATCTCCACCGCCTTCGCCGTGTCCGCCTTGGACGGGTAGGGGTGGGACTCGGTGCGGTAGGAACTCTTGTCGTGGTAGTAGAGCAGGTCGTCGGGGGCGTCGAACTGGGCTCGGGCGACCTCGCCGGTGAAGTCCAGGTGGACGGGCCGGGGCACGCCGGTCCGCAGGTGCCGGAAGGCGTAGGCGGCGTACTCGTAGACCCGGTTCGGGGTGATCAGCCGCTTGCCGTACTTCTTCATGCCGACCGTCGTCGGCTGCTGGTAGCCGCGCTGGATGCCGCGCTCCGTGTCGTCGCCGCCGACCGTCATGTTGCTGGCGAGAACGAGGAGCGGGGTTCGGGCGGCGTTGGCGGCGCCGATGTTCATGATCATGTTCGTGAAGCCCGGTCCCTCGGTGCCCGAGCAGGCCGCGGCCTCGCCGGTGACGCGGACGAAGCCGTCGGCGGCGGCGCACATGCTCCCCTCGGTGCGCCCGCCGTAGGTGGGGATGCCCTCGGCGGCGATCGCGTTGATCACCTGGTAGTTGCCGGGGGCGCAGAAGAGCGCCTTGAGGCCCTCGTTGGCGCACGCGCGGGCGAAGACCTGGGCGCCGTTCATCGGGAACTCGGCCGGGTCGGGCGCCTCGTTGCGGGTGCGCGGGATCTCGTCGGGGATGTTGATCGGTCGGGCATCGCGGTCGGCCGCGGCCGCCCGGGCCTGGTTCGCGAACAGGGCGGCGGCGCCGACGCCGGCGGCACTGGAGGCGACGAAGCGGCGCCGGGAGACTGACTTGCTCTTGGGCGCCCCGTCTTCGCGTGTCTCTCTGGCCTGAGGCTCGGGCGTTGGGTGCGATTCGCTCATCGTCGGTTCTCCTGAGTGTGCGGTGCGCCTTCGGCGGACGTCTTCGGTCGCAGCGCCTTCGGACCGATGCTCCGCAGGTAGTGGACGAGGTCCCAGATCTCCCCGTCGTCGAGTTCGGCCTCGAACGGCGGCATGTCGAGGCCGGCGCCGAACTTGGTGGAACGGAAGAGGTCGCCATCGGTTGTGCCGAACCGCCAGCGCTCTGGGTCGGTGAGGTCGGTGGCTTCGAAGTCGATGTTCTCGAGCGCGCGACCGTCGAAGCCGTGGCAGATCTGGCAGTGCCGCAGGTAATGGGTGCGGCCCCTCTTCTGGGCGGCGTCGGTGTACGGTGTCGGGTTGACGACGACGACCGCTTGGCCGCCTGCCTGGCTGGCGTCTCCGGGAGCCTCGGACTGGCCGGCCGCCGCGGCGGCCATGCCGAGCGAGAGGAACGTCGCGAAGCGGAGCGCTCTTGTGGCAACTGTCATCGGGATGGCCCAGACAGTGTAACCGCGCCGATTCGGCTAGCGCTGGTCCACCGGAGCGGGAACCAGGTCGATCCGGGCCTCCGCTGCTTCGAGGATCGCGCCTCGGGAGTAGAGAAGCGGAAACGCCTCGTCGTTGGCCCAGGGCTCGAACAGGTCCTTGTAGTGCGGACTCCGGGGATCGCCGGACTGGCCGGGATTGTTCATCGCCACCGAGGCGTCCCAGTTGCCGACGTCGATCACCATCCGGAAGGAGGCGCCGGATCTCTGGTGGAAACTCGAGTTGTAGCTGGTGTTGCCGACCGTGTTTCCCGAACCGCCTCGGGGCGCCGAATCGATTTCGGCCGCGGCGCGCAACTCGTCCGGAAACCGGTCGGACCAGAGGTGGCGGAGCCCGATCCGGTGCAGATCGCCCCAGCGCCAGTCGGCGGGATCGGGGCCGAGGCGTTGCGTCACGTCTGCCAGCGCGCTCTTCAGGCTGGTGCGCAGCACCTCGTCGCGCGCGTGCGCCGGCGATTCGCCGAGGCGCGGATCCGCCTGTTCGATGACCTGGAGCAGGTGCTCATCGGCGAGGGCGCCGATTCCCAGTGTCCTGGCGATCCTCCGCCCGACTTCCATCTCCAGGTGATCCCGCCACCAGACCTCGAAGAGGGCGGCGGCGGCGCTGTCCTTCCCGAGTTCTCCGTTCCAGGGCTTGAGCAGTTCGAGGGCCGGCTCGATCTCCGGTGTGGGTTCGAGGTCCTGGAGCACCGCGACCAGGCGGCGAGCCGGAATCGACACGTAGTCGGCCTGCAGACGCACGGAGTCGGCGACCGTCATCGCGTCGTCTTCGGCGAGCACTTCGCCAATCCGCTGGCGGCGGTAGGGAGGCGCCCACTGCCAGCCCAGCGGGACGTCGTAGCCGGGTGGCAGGTTCATCTCGTTGGCGGTTGCGACCCAGCCGCGCTCCGGGTTGAACTCGACCGGCAGCTCATCCATGTCGCGGAAACCCTGCCACTCGTAGCGGCCGTCGCCGGGAACCGGCAGCAGGCCGTCCCAGTTCGGCCGGATCGGCGCGAGACCTCCGGGTTTCCAGCCGATGTTGCCGTGGATGTCGGCGTAGACCTGGTTCTCGGAGGGGGCGCCCCAGCGGTTCATCGCGGCCAGGAACTGGTCCCAGTTGCGCGCCCGGATGTACTCGATCGAGCCGAGATAGGGCGCCATGCCGGGTTCGAGCCAGGCGGCTCTCAGCCCGATCGCGATGTTGCTGTCGGGATCCTGGTGGAGAACGGGACCGTGGCGCGTGAAGCGGAGTTCGACTGTTCGGGGCTGGTCGCCGAGGACCGGAATCGATTCCTCGATCACGTCCATCGGCAGCCAGTTTCCGCGGTACTCGTAGAAGTCCGGTTCGCCCGGCTTCGTCCGGTAGATGTAGATGTCCTCCTGGTCGATGCTGAAGATCGTCAGGCCAAAGGCGATCGTGCCGTTGTGGCCGATCGAGATGCCGGGCAGGGCGGGCTCGCCGGCGCCGATCACGTCCAGGTCGGGCGAACTGAGGTGGACGATGTAACGGAGCGAAGGTACTGCCTGGGTGCGGTGCGGATCGTTGGCGAGCAGGGGCCGGCCGGTGGCCGTGCGATGCGGCGAGATCGCCCAGTTGTTGCTGCCCTGCGTGGCCGGATCGGGGGTGGTCGCTGCCTCCTCTTCATCGGAGTCCGAGGCTGTCGAGCGGAACGGAAGGGTCTGCGTGCCGATGCTGTGGGTCCGTCTCGCTGGCCACGAGGGGTTCGGCCCGCCTCGAAACGGGCTGAGATCGAGGCCGTCCGGCACCACCAGACGATGAGCCGGCTCGTAGCGGTCGCGAAGCGCTACGGACTCGGGTCCATGCCTTGCGACCAGCGGCACGCGGTCCAGTTCACTACGTGCGTTCCGGATCAGACCGTGGCTGCGGATCCTGGGCACGGCCTCCGGTGTCCAGTGCGAGGGCTGGTAGCCCATCACGCCGAACTCCGGCGGCATCAACTCCGGCCTCTCGAGGACCAGGTCGACGTAGGCGTTCACACCACGCGTCCAGGCGGTGACGATGCGCTTCGTGTCCGAGGCGTAGGCGAGCCACTCCGCGTGCATGTCGCCCCGGTAGAGAAAGAGCCGGGCTGCCCGATCCTGCTCGACGTAGTCGGACCCGAACACTTCGGAAAGGGTGCCCTCGCCGCGCCGCCGCCAGAGGTCGATCTGCCACAGGCGGTCGCGGGCCGCGTTCCAGCCCTGGGCCAGAAACAGATCGTCCTGGCCGGCGGCGAAGATGTGGGCCACGCCCCAGCGGTCGACCAGGATCTCGACCGGCGCATCGAGACCGGCAACCTCGAAGCGGGCCGTCTCGATCTCCTGGGCGGCCGTCGCGGCGGCGACGAGCAGGGCGATCGCCGGGGCCGTCTGGCGGAGCTTGTTCATGCGCGAGAGGGCACGATACCAACGGGTCGCTCGGCTAAGCTCTCGGCCCGTGTCTGTACAGGTCTGTTTGGTTCCCATGTGCCGCGTCACGGCTCTCGCCGCGCTGCTGCTGGCGGCGCCGGCTCTCTTCGCACAGGACAGTGAGCAGGAGGCGGAGTTGGCGGCGAACGAGCAGGAAGCAGCTCCCGAAGCTGTCTTCTACGAGACGGCCACCGTGCGCGCCAGGGCCGTCGACGCGGCAACCGCTTCGGTACAGGTCGTCGAGGGCTCGGATCTCCGGCGCCTGGCGGTCCGCGACGCGGCGGAGGCCCTGCGCCTGGTGCCCGGCGCCTGGGTGCTCGGCAACGACTCGAGCGCCGCACTGGCCGGCGTCTCCCTGCGGGGCGGCGATGCGAACTTCTCTCTCGTCCTGATCGACGGCGTGCCGATGGCCGACAGCACGGACCAGTACGGCGGCGCCTTCCCGCTCGGCAGCGTGGGAGCGGCCGAGATCGAGCGTCTGGAAGTGGTGCGCGGGCCGCTGTCGTCGTTCTACGGATCGAGTTCCCTGGCCGGGGCGGTGCAACTGATCACCGCGGCGCCGCGCGACGCGGCGCCGTTCCTCGGCTGGAGCGCCGACCTGGGCGACCACGATCACCGCGGCAGCCGGCTTTCCTGGGGCCGGGCCGGCGAGTCGTCGCACGGATCGATCAGCGCCGGGTTCCGTGAGGAGCAGGGCCGGGTCGGCGACGATGCGCTCGAACAGCAGACGGTGAGCGGACGCTGGGGCCGGAACCTGGGTGTTGCCTCGGCACTCAGCCTGTCCGCGCGCTACGCCGACTGGCAGACCGACGACTACTCGGACGGCTCGGGCGGTCCGGTCTTCGGCAGCGGCGAGCTAAGGACGTCGGACCACGGCGACCTCGGTCTGGCCGCTACGGCGGAGATCGGCGCGGGCAGCGCTTGGAGTCACACCCTGCGCTCCACGTTCTACGAACACACACTCGACCGGGCCAGTCCGCCGATCGTGCCGCTCGTGCCCCCGATCACGGAGGCCACGGAGTTCAGCGACCTGCGGGTCGCGTGGAGCGCCGCGTTCTCGCCGGCCTCCGGCGCGCCATACGACGTGAGCCTGGGCGTCGAGGGATTGAGCGAGGAGGGCCGGAACCGGAGTCTCCTGTTGTTGCCTCCCTACTTCGGTGGCCCTCTGGCGGGCGACTACCTGATCGAGCGGGAACGCGTGGGCGCGTTCGCCGAGTGGCGCTGGACCAGCGGCGGGCTGGTGGCCGAGATCGGCGCCCGGGCCGACTTCTTCGAGGGCGAGGGGGAGGAGCTGAGCCCACGGGTCGGCGTGCGCTACGCGCCGGCAGGCGGTTCGTGGTCCGTTCGGGCCTCGGCGGGCGAGGCGTTCAAGCTGCCGAGCCTGTACGGATTGGCCACGCCGCGGGCGATCGGCGGCAATCCGGACCTCCAGCCGGAGACGAGCGTCGGCCTCGATCTGGGGTTCGAGGCCCAGTCGGCGACGGGTGCTGCCCGTGGTGGCGTCACCGTGTTCTCGAACCGCTTCGAGAACCTGGTCGACTTCGACTTCGACACGTTCCAGATCGTCAACCGGAGCAAGGTGGACGCCGAGGGCGTGGAGGCGTTTCTGGTCTGGAGCCCCTCCGCGCGGGTCGGCCTCGACGTGCGCGTGACGTCCCAGGACACCGAGGACCTGGCCACCGGTCGAAGCCTGCGGCGCCGGCCGGATCTCTTCGGCGGCGTCGCGCTGCGGGTCGACCTGAGCGCCGCGGTCCGGCTGGGCCTCGAAGCGCGGCACACCGGCTCCTACCTGGACGAACAGATTCCGGCCCCGTTCCGGACTTCCGTCGCCGGCCGCGACGTCGTCGGCTTCTCGCTGGCCTGGCAGGCGGCGGATCGGTGGCGGCTCACGCTGCGCGCGGACAATGCCCTGGACGAGGACTACGAGACGCAGGTCGGATTCCCCGGCCCCGAACGGTCGGTGAGGATCGGGATTCGTTATGGGCCGTAGCGCCACACTCGGGAGGATGAACGGATGAAGAAGATGTTGACAGTTGTCGTTGCCATGGTGCTGGCGATCGGAGCGGTCGCCTGCGTCGAAGTTCGGGTGGGCGCGGCGGACGGTGCCGAGACCGAAGAGGCCGCGATCGGCGCGGCCCCGGCCCGAGCCGAGCTCAGCGCCGAAGAGGCGGAGGCGGGATTCCAGTCGCTCTTCGACGGCGAGTCGCTGGAGCACTGGCGCGGCTTCAGGCTGGACCAGGTGCCGGCCGGCTGGGCGGTGGCGGACGGCGTGATTCACTTCGTGCCACCCACCGGCGACGACGCGGGGCCGCGGGCCGATCTGATGACCCGGGAGCAGTACAGGAACTTCGAGTTCCGCTTCGACTGGGCGGTGACGCCGGGCGGAAATAGCGGCGTGATGTTCCACGTTTCAGAAGACGCCGGCGCGTCCTACTCAACGGGCCCCGAGTTCCAGATCCTGGACGACGGCGGGCACCGGGACGGTCAGCGCATGGAAACCTCGGCAGCCTCCAACTACGCCCTCCACGCCCGGCAGGGCGGCGAACTCGTGCCGGTCGGCGAGTTCAACACGAGCGCGCTGCGCGTCGAGGGCGCCGCGGTCACCCATTGGCTGAACGGCGAGAAGGTCGTGGAGTACACGCTCTGGGACGACGAGTGGAAGGAGCTCGTCGCGGCCAGCAAGTTCGCCTCGATGCCCGGCTACGGGATGATGGAAACCGGCCACATCGCGCTCCAGGACCACGGCAACGAGATCTGGTTCCGCAACCTCCGGATTCTTGTGCTTCCCGACTGATGGACGACCCCCGCGCCGCGTCGGACCTTCGGTGGTTCAAGGTTGCGGAACGGGATGAGCTGCCCGAGAACCGCGTCAAGACGGTGGTCGCGGGTAGCCGCTCGGTCTGCCTGACCCACTACGACGGGCAGTACGGCGCTCTGGACAACCGCTGCCCGCACCAGGGCGGTCCGCTCGGCGAGGGGTCGATCGAGAACGGCTGGCTCCGCTGCCCGTGGCACGGCTGGGACTACTGCCCGCTCACGGGCAAGTCGCCGGAGGGCTACGACGAGCGGGTGACGAGCTACGCGGTCGACGTGCGGACCGACGGCATCTACGTGGGTGTCGAACCCGAGGTCGAACGGGAGCGGACGGTCAGCGACGCGATGGTGGAGACCTTCGTCAACTGGGGCGTGACCCACGTCTTCGGCATGGTCGGCCACTCGAACCTCGGTCTGGCGGACGCGATCCGCGCGCAGTGCGAGACGGGCTCGCTCCAGTACGTGGGCGTTCGCCACGAGGGCGCCGCGGCGTTCGCGGCTTCGGCCTACGGCAAGCTGACCGGGAGGCCGGCGGCCTGTCTGACGATCGCCGGCCCGGGTGCGACGAATCTGCTCACCGGGATGTGGGATGCGCGCATGGACCGGGCGCCGATCCTGGCGCTCACCGGACAGGTCGACACCCAGGTACTCGGGCCGGGTGCCTTTCAGGAGGTGGATCTCTCCGCCGCCTTTGCCGGTGTCGCCGCGATGAGTCACGCCGTCTACCGGGACAGCCGGCACGTGGAGCTCGCGAACCTGGCGTGCAAGAACGCGATCCTCAAGCGGGACGTGGCCCACCTCATCTTCCCGGACGAGGTCCAGACCCTGCCCTCGAGCACCGAGGCCGGTTCGCCCGAGGGCCGGGTCACGCCTTCGGGCATCACGCCGCCGCCCGAGTCGGTCGAGCGCGCCCTGGCGCTGATCCGGGGCGCCCGGCGGCCGGTGATCATCGTCGGTCACGGCGCCCGGTTCGAGATGGAGGACGTCACGGCCCTGGCCGAACGCCTGAACGCGCCGGTGGTGACGACATTCAAGGCGAAGGGGCTGATTCCGGACGATCATCCGCTCGGGTGCGGCGTCCTCGGCCGGAGCGGTACGCCGGTCGCGAGCTGGTTCATGAACGAGAGCGATCTGCTCATCGTGTTCGGCGCGTCGTTCTCGAATCACACCGGGATCACGACTTTCAAGCCGGTCATCCAGGTCGACTTCGAGGCGATGGCGCTCGGCAAGTTCCACGCCGTCGACGTGCCCGTGTGGGGCGAGATCGGGATGACGGCGCGGTTGTTCGCCGAGGCGCTGGACCAGGGTGGCGCCGACACGGTGGATCAGCGCCCCGAGGTCGCCGAGCGGTGGCGGATCTGGCGACTGGAGAAGGAGCGCCGGCTCGCGGACGTGGGCGATGCGGGAGTAAGTTCCGCCGCCGTGTTCGCGGCGCTCAACCGGCGGCTGCCGGAAGACGCGATCATCGCGGTCGACGTCGGCAATAACACGTACTCCTTCGGCCGCTACTTCGAGTGCCGCCGCCAGGCGGTGCTCATGTCGGGCTATCTCGGGTCGATCGGGTTCGGCTATCCGGCGGCCATGGGCGCCTGGGCGGCGACGCAGACGACCGACGAGCGGTTTGCCGGCCGTCCCGTGGTGGCGATCACCGGCGACGGTGGCTTCGGCCAGTACCTGGGGGAAGTGATGACCGCCGTCCACCACCGGATGAACATCACCCACGTGCTGCTCAACAACAGCGAACTCGGCAAGATCTCGAAGGAGCAGCGGGCGATCGAACTGCCGGTGTGGATGACCGACCTGACGAATCCGAACTTCGCCGACTTCGTGACGAGTTGCGGCGGGCTCGGTGTCCGCGTCGAGGACGCGACGGAACTGGACAGCGCGCTCGAGCGGGCGCTGGAGCACGAGGGCCCGGCAACGGTCGAGATCGTTGCCGACCCCCTGCTGGTTTGAGACGGAGACTGCAATGACGATCGGCGGCCGCGAGGATCTGGAGGCCCTTCGCCGGGCGGGCCGGGTGGCGGCCCGCTGCCTGGCCCGGATGGGCAAGGCGGTCGGGCCGGGCATCACGACCGGCGAACTGGACCAGATCGGCCGGGCGTACATGGAAGCCCACGGCGCCCGTTCGGCGCCCGAGTTCTGCTACGACTTTCCGGCCGCCACGTGCATCAGCGTCAACGAGGAAGTGGCGCACGGCATCGCCGGCGAGAGGCACGTCGAGGCCGGCGACCTCGTTCATATCGACGTGTCGCTGGAGCTCGACGGTTACTTCAGCGACACCGGTGCGGCCTACGCCGTACCGCCAGTGACCGAGGAGCGGCGGCGGATGATCTCTGCCACCCGGCGAGCGCTGCGCTCGGCGATGCAGCAGGCCCGCCACGGCCGCCGGCTGCGCAACATCGGCCGCGCGATCGAGGACACGGCGACCAGGGCCGGCTTCGGTCTGATTCGCAACCTGGGCTCGCATGGCATCGGCCGCTCGCTCCACGAGGAGCCGAAGTTCGTGCCCGGCTTCGACGACCCGAACGACGACCGCTTCCTGCACGACGGGATGGTGCTGACGATCGAGCCGTTCCTGACCAACGGCCGCGAGCAGGCGAAGACCGCGAAGGACGGCTGGACGCTGCTGAACAAGCCCGGAACGACGACGGTCCAGTTCGAGCACACGATCGTCGTTACGCGCAAGAAGCCCCTGGTGATGACGTTGCCGTAGGGCGCCTGCCGCGGGGGAACGAGAGTGTGATGACACGGTGTCGCTGGCAGATCGCGGTCCTCGGGCTCGCGAGTGGGCTGCTCGTCCCGTCGGCGTCGCCGGCGCAGGAGCCGTCGTCGGCCGAGTCGGGACCGGCGGAGGGAGTCGCGAAGGTCGTCCTGAAGGCGGTGGTCTACCGCGAGGATCCGGCGAAAGTGACTCTCGTGACCACGAACGCGCACGGCGTCGAGCAGGAAGTGCCCCTCACCAGCGATCAGGTCTACGAGGTGTACCTGTTCGAGCCGGGGCCGTGGCGCGTGCGCCCCGCTTCGGGCAGTGGGTTCTGGGGTCGCGCGACCCTGATCGACCTCGACTCGGTGGCCAGCGAGGGGATCGCGTCCGTCGAGGGCGAGGCGGAGGTCCAGCCGGAGGTTGTGCCCGTGTTCGAGGTGCCGGTCTACGCGGCGGTAGAGGTCAGCGGCCGCGTGGTCGGCGCCTCCCGTCCGGGTGGAGTGCTGCGGATCGGGCTCGGTGACGTCGATCCTGAGAACACGGATCCGCGGTTTCACCTTCGCGGCGAGGTGGTCCGGTGCCCGGTCGGGGGAGACGGGCGCTGGTCGTGCGATTTGCCGGCCGCGCTCGTTCACCTCGTGTTCTGGCGTCCCGGACACTCTCCCGAGTACCGGTGGAACGCCTCCCTGCGCGGTCGGCGGCAGCTCGCCCTGGGAGAGCAGAGGCTCATTCCCGGAGCGAGTCTTGCCGGCTTCGTCGCTCCGGGACCGGGCTTTCAGGGCTTCGTGGACCACTGCGTGGTGCATGTCTCCACTGGCGATCCGGCCCTGTGGAGGACCGGTCCCGAGTCGGTCCTCGCGACGGTCGAGGTGGCCGACGACGGTTTCTTCCAGGCCCGGGGTCTTGCGGCCGGCAGGCGCTGGATTCAGGTGGACTGCGGCGATCGGGTCGCGGCCCGGGCGGGACCGTACGAACTGACCGAAGACGCCGAGACGTTCTCGCGCAGGCGGGTGCGGCTGGCGAGGAGCCACGTCCTGGACGTCTTCGTCCAACCGGGCGATCCCCCCTACGGCAGCCACTGGCTCGCCCTGCTCCGGCAGATCAGGGAGAACGACTCGCCGGGGTTCCGCTCCCGCTTCGTCCGGAGGGAGTACCCGCAACAGACCGCGGTGGTCGAGAACGGCCACGCGCGGTTCCAGGTTCCGGGAGACGGTGCGTTCGCCGTTGAAGTCCAGGATGCGAACGGGGGGTTGTTCGGGGAGCTGGACTATCTCGAAGTCGTGGGCGACCAGTCCGCCGTGGTCGAACTCGAGCTGGTGCCGGTCGTCGGACAGTTGACGCTGGAAGGCATTCCGCTCGAGGGTTACGTGTTCTTCGGCGGCCGCGGCGCGTCGCCGGACCTGACCTTCAGGACCGGTGAGGACGGGTGGTTCCGGGGCGCGTTGCCCGGGCGCGAGGACTGGCGGGTCGACGTGGTTTCGGCGGAGCAACAGGTCTCGCACTCGTTCCACGATGTCGATGTGCCGCCGAACGAACCCCTGACCCTGGAGATCGCCGACACGGTGGTCGAGGGCCGCGTCGTCTTCGCGGAGACCGGCGAGCCGGCCGCCGGCGCGGTCGTTCGCTTCGAGACGGCGGACGAGCGGATCGTGCATCAGACCCGCGCCGGCGACGACGGCAGCTTCTCGGCGCGGGGCGTGCCGGTCGGCTGGATCCGCATCTCGGCCTATCCGCGCGGCATGGGCGGATGGTTGGCGAGGGCCTCGGTGGAGGGGGTCGTGAGTCCGACCGCTTCGCTGACCGTGACCCTGCGGTTGCCGAAGTTCGACCTGGACTCCCTGCGACCGGGTGGGGCACGCGTGCCCCAGGTCGTCGAGCAGTAGCGCGCCGGACAAAGGTCGCCGACCGTTGCCGCGCCCGGTGGTACCCTGCGCCGCCATGGGTCCGCTGGACGGCTTCCGGGTGATCGAACTGGCGACCATGGTGTCGGCTCCGATCGCGACGATGCTCCTCGCCGACCAGGGCGCCGAGGTGATCAAGGTCGAGGCGCCGCCCCATGGCGACATCATGCGCCGCCTGGGGCCGCAGAGAGGCGGCGTCACGGCCGGCTTCGCGACGATCAACCGCGGCAAGCGGTCGCTGGCGCTCGACCTCAAGGAGGAGCGGGGCATCCGTCTGCTCCTGGACCTGGTCCGGACGGCCGACGTCTTCGTCCAGAACTTCCGGCCCGGCGTGATCGATCGTCTCGGGCTCGGTGTCGACCGGCTGCGGAAGATCAACGACCGCCTCGTCTACGTGTCGATCAGCGGCTTCGGCCAGGAGGGGCCCTACGCGCAGAAACGGGTCTACGACCCGATCATCCAGGCGCTGTCCGGCTTCGCGGACATCCAGGCCGATCGGGTCACGGGCGAGCCGAAGATGGTCCGCACGATCATTCCCGACAAGGTCACCGGACTCACCGCCGCGCAGGCCATCACCGCGGCGCTGCTCGCGCGCGAACGCACGGGCGAAGGCCAGCACATCGAACTGGCGATGCTCGATGCCACGATCTCCTTCATCTGGCCGGAGGGCTTCGTGCGCCAGATCCTGGTTGGCGGCGAGGTCGCCCACGGCCGGCCCGGATCCACCAGCGATCTGATCTACCGCACCGCCGACGGCTACATCACGGCCTCCACGATCTCGGACGCGGAGTGGGAGGGCATGGCGCGCGCCACCGGCCACCTGGAATGGCTGGAGGACGAGCGCTACAAGACGGCGGCGGGTCGGATCTCGAACGCCGACCAGCGGCTCGACATGGTCGGCGACGTGCTGCCGACGCGCACCTCGGCCGAGTGGATCGAGGCGCTCGAAGCCGAAGACGTTCCCTGCGCGAAGATCCTGAGCCGCAACGAGGTGCTGACCGACCCCCAGGTGATCCGCAACGAGTTGCTACGGGAGTTGGACCATCCCCAGGTCGGCCGCATGCGGGTGCCGCGGGCGGCGGCGAGGTTCTCGGGCACGCCGCCCGAGCCGGTCCCGCCGTCGCCGGTGCTGGGCGAGGCCGCCGACGACGTGCTGGGCGGCCTCGGCATCAGTTCCGAGGAGATCGACGAACTGCGTCGTCAGAAGATCGTCGGCTGAGGGTTCCCCGGGGGATAGAAGGCGGCGGTCTGCCCGGATAGAGTCCGCCGGTCGTGCGCTGGCTGCACTACTACCTCCGGCTGCTGGCCGCGGCGTCCCTGCTGCTGATCGCGGCGGGTGGTCTGGTGACCAGCACCGACTCGGGACTCGCCGTTCCCGACTGGCCGAACACCTACGGTCACTTCATGTTCGCCTTTCCGTTCTCCAAGATGGTGGGCGGCATCCTCTACGAGCACGGCCACCGCCTGATCGCGAGCGTGGTCGGGTTGATGACCATCGGACTTGCCGTATGGGCCTGGCGCGTCGAGACCCGCGCCTGGGTGCGCCGGCTGGCTTGGATTGCGCTCGCCGCGGTCGTGGCGCAGGGACTGCTCGGCGGCATCACGGTGATCTACCTGCTGCCGAAACCGATCTCCATCAGCCATGCCGGTCTGGCCCAGCTCTTCTTCGCCCTCGTCGTGAGCCTGGGCGTGTTCACGTCGCCGGGCTGGCGAGCGGGCTTCGGGCGCCGGGAACCGCTGGACGACCCAATGCTGGCCCGGTTGGCGCTGGCGGTTCCGGCTCTCGTGTACATCCAGATCCTCGTCGGTGCGACGATGCGCCACAACGACGCCGGGCTTGCCATTCCGGACTTCCCGCTGGCCTTCGGCCGGCTGCTCCCGCCCGAGTGGAGTATGGGCATCTCACTTCACTTCGCACATCGACTGGGCGCCCTCGCTGTGACCGTCGGAGCGGTGGCCCTGATCGTGCGGGTTCTCAGGGTCCATCGTCACCGCCTGGAGCTCGCCCGTCCGGCGCTGCTCCTGGGTACCGTGGTGCTCGCTCAGATCGGCCTCGGCGCCTGGACCGTCTGGAGCGGCCTGCAGCCGCACATCAACACCGCGCACGTGGCGACCGGTGGCCTGCTGTGGGTCGTTTCGGTGGCTCTCGCGCTGCGCGTGCACCGCGCCTGGTTCGGCGACGCATCGGCGATCCGGGCGAGCCGCTTCGTGCCGAGTACCGGCGACGCTCCCGGGCGGGCACCGGCGTGACGCTCCTTACCGCGGAAGCCGCACGGCCGAACCGTGCCGCTCTGTGGCTGGCACTGGCCAAGCCGCGACTCAACGCCCTGGCCGTTGCCACGGTCGGCATCGGCTACTACCTCGGGGCGGACGTGCTCGATCTGTGCGTCCTCGTCTCCGTGCTGGTCGGCTCCGGTCTCGTAGCCGCGGGCGGCGCCGCCTTCAACCAGGTCGCCGAGCGTGACCTCGACGCCCTGATGACCCGCACCCGGTCCCGGCCGCTGCCCCTGGGCGGCATCTCGCCGCCGGCGGGCCAGCTCTTCGCCACCGTTCTGAGCATCGGGGGCCTCACCGTGCTTGCCCTCGGTACGAATCTGATCGCGGCCTGTGTCGCCCTCGTAACGCTGGTCAGCTACGCATGGATCTACACGCCGCTCAAGCGCCGCACGTCCTGGGCCGTCCTCGTCGGCGCGGTGCCCGGCGCCCTGCCGCCGGTCATCGGCTGGGCCGCCGCCACCGGTGCCCTGACGATCGAAGCATGGCATCTCTTCGGCATCGTCTTCGCCTGGCAACTCCCGCACTTCCACTCCCTGGCCTGGCTCCACCGAGACGACTACGCGAGAGCGGGTTTCAAGGTGTTGGCCGCAACCGATCCGGACGGTGGCCGGACGGCAACGCACTCTCTCCTCTGGGCCCTCCTGCTGGCAGCCCTCTGTCTTCTCGCGTCCGCCATTGGCCTCACGCCTGCGGCCTTCGCCGTCGCGGCCGCCGCCTTCAGCGGCGCCTTCGTCCTGCTCGCCGCCCGTTTCGTCCTCGACCGCAGCCCCGCCCGCGCTCGAGCCCTCTTCCTCGGCTCCCTTGTCGTTCTACCGCTGATCTGGATCGCCCTGGTAACTGGCCACGCAACCCTGTAGTGGCTGTCGTCGGCGCGACGGAGGCCTAGCCGGTCCCGAACTCGGCGCGGATCGCGGCGCCGTGCTCGTCGAGTTCGGGAACAGGCGCCAGGCGTCTTCCCGGCTCGTTGGGAGCGGCAGCGGGTGCGACCATCTCGATCTCGGTGCCGTCTGGGAGAGGTTGCCTGGCCCGGCGGAGTTGCGGATGCCGCGACAGGGCGGCCACGTCGTTCAGGAAGCCGTAGGCGATGCGGGCCTGGTTCAGAGCGGCCTGGATCGAGGCCCGGTCGTGTCGCAGGAAGACGGCGCGGATAGCGGCTTCGACGGTGTCGCGGGCATTGGCACGGTCCACGTTCCGCGGGTAGGCCTCGGCCAGCTCCGGCTGGTCGAGAACCTCGTTGCACAGTCGCGCGAACTCGCGGTCGTTCTGGACACCGATCAGGACCGAGTCGCCGTCACCGAGCTGGAACAGGCCGTAGGGCACGATCGTCGGATGGCCGAGGCCGATGCGCGGCCAGTCGAGCCCCTGTTGCTCGAAGCTCAGCAGGGGCACGGCCATCCAGTCCGCCATCGTGTGGAAAAGGGTGGCCTCGACGTTGCGGCCGGCGCCGGTGCTCTCGCGCTCGATCAAGGCTTCGAGGATGGCGGAGTAGGCGTAGATGCCGGTCGCGAAGTCGCAGATCGACACGCCGACCCGACCGGGCTCCGGCGGCGAACCGGTGATCGATGCGACGCCGCTCTCGGCCTGGACCAGGAGGTCGTAGGCGCGCATCGACCGGTACGGACCCTCCTCGCCGTAGCCCGAGATGTCGCAGGTGATCAGCCGCGGATGGCGCTTGCCGAGTTCCTTCGACCCGAAGCCGGCGCGCGCGGCGGCGCCCGGAGCGAGGTTCTGGATGAACACATCCGCGCGTCCGACGATCCGTTCGAGCACAGTCCGGTCCTCGGCGTCCTTGATGTCGAGAACGATGGACTCCTTGCCGCGGTTCAGCCAGGCGAAGTAGGCCGAGACACCAGCGCTGCCGTCGTAGCCGCGGGCGAAGTCGCCGCCTTCGCGCTCGACCTTGATCACCCGGGCTCCGGCGTCGGCGAGCCGGCAGGTCGCCAGCGGCGCGGCCACCGCCTGCTCGATGGCCACGACGAGGACGCCGTCGAGAGGCCCGCCCGCGGTCACCGACCTCAGCGCCAGGCGAAGACGGGTTGTTCGTAGTGGGCCACGCGGACATCGTTGCCGCGGAGCACGACCTCGAGCATCTGGTAGACGATCGCCGCGGTCGGTGAATGGACGAGGCCGCCGCGGATCGGCATCGAGAGCACGGGGTTCTCGCTCTCCGGTATCTCACGCAGCACCGGCACGTCCGGGCGGTCCAGGTCGATCAGCGGGATCCGGTAGGCCCTGTAGACCTCTGCCGGATTCGGCGCCAGTTCGCGGTAGTCGTCGCACCAGAAGACGACCGGCGTGATGACGAAGCCGGAGCGGGTGCCGAAGTCGTCCAGGCGCCCGAGGACGGCGGACGCGTCGAGGTCCAGACCGACCTCTTCGTGGAGTTCGCGGAGAGCCGCCTGCTCGGGTGTCTCCGCCTCGTCGATCCGGCCGCCCGGGAGAGCCCACTGGCCGCGGTGTCGCCGCAGCCGGAGCGACCGCCGCGTGAGCAGAAAGCAACCGCGGCCGCCCTTGTCGGGCAGCAGCGTGACGGCGACCGCGGCGTGCGCGTTGGCCGGCGCCGCTCCGGTGTGGCCGGAAGCCTCCGCGGCCCGCGCGGCCGCGGCTTCCGGGTCGAGCGCGCGCTGCTCGAAACGCCCCAGGTTCCGCTCGGCGTGGGCGAGGAGTTCCGTGCCGTGCCGTGCCGGGAAGCTCATCCCTCGGCGGGAGCCTCCTTGCGAACCAGCTCCAGGAACCGTCCCAGGGTGTCGAGCCGCTCGCGCACCGTGGCTCCGGCCGGGTTGAGGCGCAGCGTGGTGACGCCGGCGTTCCGGTAGGCACGAATGCGCTCCCGCACGCGGCCCTCGTCGCCGATCAGGGTGTTGCCGAGCACCATCTCGTCGGGAACCCGTGCCGCGGCCTCGTCGCGCTTGCCGGAGATCCAAAGGGCCTGCACCTCACGGGCCGCTTCCACGAAGCCTGCCCGCCGGTAGGCGTCGTTGTAGAAGTTCGTCTGCGCCGATCCCATCGCGCCGAGGGTGAAGGCCATGGCGGGCTTGCGGCGGGCGGCCATCCGCTCCAGGTCGTCGCCGAACTCGACGTCGCCGCCGACCTGGATGTCGATGTCGCCGAACGACCTGCCGGTGCGCTCGGCGCCGGCGCGCATCGCAGGAAAGAAGGCGTCGGTGTGCTCCGGGATGAAGGACGTGCCGAGCCAGCCATCGGCAACCTCGCCGGTGTACTCCAGGGATTTCGGACCGAGGGTCGCAAGATAGATCGGCATCTCGGGTCGCGCGGGCTGCGACATGCGGATCGCCTTGCCCTCGCCGCCCGGTCGGGGCAGGGTGTAGTGCCTGCCGTCGTAGGCGATCTTCTCGCCGGAGAGGGCGATCTTCAGGATGTCGACGTACTCGCGGAGGCGGCCCAGCGGCATGGCGAAAGGCACGCCGTGAAGACCCTCGACCACCTGGGGGCCGCTGACGCCGAGACCGAGCACGAAGCGGTCCTTCGAGATCGACGCCAGCGACATCGCGGTCATCGCGGTCATCGACGGCGCGCGCGCCGAGATCTGCATGATGCCGGTACCGAGGCGAACGCGCTCGGTTCGCCCGGCGAGGAAGGCGAGCGGAGTCACCGCGTCGGTGCCCCATGCCTCGGCCGACCAGACATCGTCGATGCCCATGCGGTCCGCCTCGACGACGTACTCCGCCAGGGCGTCCCAGTTCGTTCCGGAGGCGTAGGCGCTCCCTATGCCGATCGCAGTCCGCATCGTTGCTTGCTCCTCTGTTGGGGCGGCGCTATGGATCTTCGGTCGCCCGTACGTGGTAGTACTTGCGCACGTCAGGACGGGGACTGTTGGCCGTGCGGCCGAAGGTCGTCTGGATCAGGTCCTGGCCGTTCTTGGAGATCTCCCAGACCTCCTGCACATCGGCCTCTACCGGGCCGATTTTGACCGTGTAGGCGATGTTGAGCTTCTTCTTGCGCCACCTGGCGCGCACTTCCCGTTGCCCGCCGAAGAAGTCCGGCGCCTGCTGAGGCTTGTTGTCGGTGATGTAGTTCGCCGGGACCTGGACGGACGTGTCCCAGTCCGGCGGGCGCAGCGTGAAGACCATCATGACGTCCTCGCCCACCAGGCTGATGTCGATCTTGGTCTCGGTCCGTTTCGTCGGCGGACTGCCGGGCGGTCGCCAGGGAGCGTCGCTGCGAGTCTCGTCCCTTTCCCAGGATCCGGCGAACCGTTCGTCCTGGGCGGCGGCGGGTGCCGGGTTGAGTGCCGCGATCAGGACGGCGGCGCCCAGAGCGGCGACGATCGGAATCGAACGATGGGAGGCATTCCGGCTAGTGGACGGGCTCATGGACGTCTCCTCGCGGTCGGCGGTGTCCACTTCGGCTGCTTGTCTGATGGAATCCAGTCCATCTTAGCCCGAGCGCTACTCGCCCAGCAGCGCGGCGAAGTAGCGGATCGTCTTGTCCAGCCCGGTCTCCAGGTCGACCTGGGGTCGCCAGTCGAGCAGGGCGGTAGCGCGCGCGATATCCGGTTGGCGCGTCTTCGGATCGTCGACCGGCAAGGGCTGGAACTCGATCTCGCTGCGGCTGTCGGTCAGGCGCTGGATGACCTGCGCGAACTGCAGCACGGTCATCTCGTGAGGATTGCCGAGATTGACCGGGTCGGTCTCGGACGAGTTGAGCAGACGCCAGACACCTTCGACGAGGTCGTCGATGTAGCAGAAGGAACGGGTCTGCTTGCCGTCGCCGTACACGGTCAGGGCCTTGCCCGAGAGCGCCTGGCGGATGAAGTTGGGAACGACCCGCCCGTCCCGGAGCCGCATTCGCGGGCCGTAGGTGTTGAAGATGCGGACGATCCTGGTGTCGAGGCCGTGGATGCGGTGATAGGCCATGACCATGGCTTCGGCGAAGCGCTTCGCCTCGTCGTAGACGCCGCGCGGACCGACCGGGTTCACGTTGCCCCAGTAGGACTCCGGTTGCGGATGGACCAGGGGATCGCCGTAGACCTCGGAGGTCGAGGCGAGCAGGTAGCGGGCGCCGTGGTGCTTGGCCAGGCCCAGCGAGTTGTGCGTGCCGAGCGATCCGACTTTCAGGGTCTGGATCGGCAGCTCCAGGTAGTCGACTGGGCTTGCCGGCGAGGCGAAGTGGAGGACGTTGTCGACGTCGGGACCCACGTAGACCGGCTTGCTCACGTCGTGCTCGATCAGCGTGAAGCGGTCATTGCCCTGTAAGTGCTCGATGTTCGCGGGGCTGCCGGTGATGAAGTTGTCGACGCAGTAGACCCGGTGACCCTCGTCGAGCAGTCGGGAGCAGAGATGGGAGCCGATGAAGCCGGCGCCGCCGGTGACCACGGAGAGCGGCGCGCTCACGAGGCCTTCACCCCCGCGGCCTCGACTGCCGGAGTTGAGACGGTCGGAACGGCTACCGGCTCGCTCTGTGGAACCGCGTCCGCCCGCCCGAGCGAGGAGTACCAGAGGCCTTCGGCGGCAACCCGCTCGGGCTCGTAGAGATTGCGCAGGTCGACGACGCGAGGCTGGCGCAGCAGCTTCTTCAGCCGGCCGAACTCGAGCGCGCGGAACTGGTTCCACTCGGTGAGAATGGCGAGCAGGTCGGCGCCGTCGGCGGCCTCGTACTGGTCGCCGCAGTACACGGCTTCGGGGCGGATCCGGCGAGCCTTGTCCATCGCGGCCGGATCGTAGACGCGAACCTCGGCGCCTCGGGCCAGGAGCTGGTCGAGCACGAACAGGGCTGGCGATTCGCGGATGTCGTCGGTGTGGGGCTTGAAGGACAGCCCGAGCAGGGCGACGGTGCGGCCTCTCGGATCCCCGAGCACGGACTCGATCTTGCCGAGCATCCGCTCCTGGATCCGGCGGTTGACCGCGAGCGTCGCCTCGACGATCTCGGCCCTTGCACCCGCTTCCCGGGCCATCGACACCATGGCCCGGGTGTCCTTGGGAAAGCAGGAGCCGCCGAAGCCGGGCCCGGGACGAAGGAACAGCGGCCCGATGCGCCGGTCAAGCCCCATGCCGTGGGCCACGACCTGGACGTCGGCGCCCGTCCGTTCGCAAAGCTCCGCGACCTCGTTGATAAAGGAGATGCGGGTAGCGAGGAAGCTGTTCGAGGCGTACTTGATCATCTCCGCGGTCTCGACATCGGTGACAACGATCGGTACTCCGCGGGCCCTCAGCGGTGAGTAGATGTCGAGCATGATGTCGGTGGCACGCTGGTCCCGGCTGCCGATGACCAGGCGGTCCGGGCGCATGAAGTCCTCGATCGCCGATCCCTCGCGTAGAAACTCCGGATTGCTGACCACGGAAAAGGTGCGGCCGTGGCCGATGATCTCCTCGATCATGCGGCCGGTGCCCACTGGGACCGTGCTCTTGGTGACGATCGCCTTGTAGCTGTTGAGCCGTCCGCCGATCGCCTGGGCCACTTCGCGCACGTAGCGGAGATCCGAAGAGCCGTCCTCTCGGGGCGGCGTGCCGACGGCGATGAACACGGCGGAAGCCGCTTCAAGGGCCGGTCCCAGTTCGGTCGTGAAGCTCAGGCGCCCGGCTTCCTCGTTCTTGGCGACGAGGGTGCCCAGGCCGGGCTCGTAGATCGGAATCCGGCCCGCCTGCAACTGGGCGATCTTCGACTCGTCCTGGTCGACGCAGACGACGTCCATGCCGAAGTCGGCCAGGCAGGCCCCCGTGACCAGGCCGACGTAACCGGAACCGACGACGCAGATTCTCACGCGATTCTCCTCAGATCCGGCAGCGTCCCCTGCACGGTTGGGCTGTAACATAGCAGCAGGTCGAGTGGGTCGCTTCCCCCGCCACGGGCCGCGGCGCGCACGGAGGACATCTCAGGCAACCAGGACGAGTCGATGAAGGGTGGACGAAGGCTGAGCAACGCGATCGCGACGCGGAAGTCGGTGGTTACCGCGCCGCGCCGGTTCAGCAAGGTGCAGCGCAACGAACCATGCCCGTGCGGCAGCGGCCGGAAGTACAAGGACTGCTGCTACAACAAGGGCGAAGCGTTCCTGCGGAAGCTGGAACGCCAGCGCTTCAAGGAGCAGCAGAAGGCGGACGGTACGCCCTGGTACGTGCGCTGGCTGACCTGATCAGGCTACCGGCGTCGGCTCGGCCTTCGCGTCGACCGCCGCGTCGTGCTCCTGCCTGGCCTTCAGCAGTTGCGGCATGATCAGGTCGATCTCGCGGTTGTTCCACATCCCGTCCTTGCTGAACTTCCGGATGACCTTGGGCTGCTGCATGATGCCGATCCAGCCGCGCATGACGTCGATGATCTGAGCGGTCGTGTCCTGACCGGCTTCCGAGGCCAGCCAGGCGCACACGGGAGCGATCTGGTTGGGGCTCTGTTCGGGGGCGTCCTCATCGATCTGCATTCCGCGCGAGGCCCGCAGTTCGGCCGTCATGCGCGTCGTGGCGCCGGGGGAGATCGTGTTCACGGTGCAGCCGTACTTGGCGAGCTCGAGCGCCAGCACGCGGGAAAGGCCGGCGATACCGGCCTTGGCGGCGGCGTAGTTCGACTGGCCGAAGTTGCCGTAGAGGCCGGATACCGACGAGAAGTTGATGATCCGGCAGCCCGGCCGGTTCGTCTCGCGGATGTACCGCGCGAAGGGCCGGCTGCAGCAGTAGTGGCCCTTGAGGTGGACATCCAGCACTGCATCCCAGTCCTCCTCGACGAGGTTGAAGATCGTCCTGTCGCGAAGGATGCCGGCGTTGTTGACCAGGATGTCCAGGGCCCCGAAGGCGTCGATGGCGGTCTGGAAGATGCTCTGTCCGCCCTCGACCGTGGCCACACTGTCGTAGTTCGGAACCGCCGAGCCGCCGGCGCCCTGAATCTCCTGCACGACCTCGTCGGCGATGCGCGAGCCGCCGGTGCCGTCGGTGGCGCCGCCGAGGTCGTTGACGACGACGTTGGCGCCTTCTTCCGCGAACTTGATTGCGATGCCCTTGCCGATGCCGCGGCCGGCGCCGGTGACGATTGCCGTCCTGCCTTCGAGGATTCCCATCTCGTGCTCTCTCCGTCGTTGTTCCAGTCGGTGTCGGGGCCGCGTACTCTAGCGCCTTCCGCGCCCCTGGCCGAGGCTCAGTCGATCACGGCGACACCCTGGCTCACCGCTTCCGCGCCTTCCTCGTTCAACACCCGGAAGGCGACCTGCCTGCCGCCGCCGTTCGTCGTGCCGGCCGATGCGTGCTCCACGACGATCCGCGTGCCCGGAATGACCATCGCCGTGAACCGGCCGTACAGTCGTCTCAGACGGAGCGGGTCGCCATCGCCGTAGGCGCGCAGCACTTCGCGCCCGGCGAGGGCCCAGGTCGCGGTGCCGTGGAGGATGATGTCGGGCAGGCCGGCCCGGAGAGCCACCTCGCGCTCGGTGTGGATCGGGTTCCAGATTCGGGCGCACTCCGTGTAGACGTGGGGCATCTCACGGGGCACGAAGATCTCGGCGCGGTTCGAGCCGGCGCCGTTCAGACGGAGCCGGGGCACCTCGGGCGCCTGCTCGATCCTGGCGCTGCGGCCTTCCGTTGCCACGCCGCGAAAGATGGAACGCGACCAGGAGGTGACGACGGGCCGGCCGTCGCCGTCCACCGTCTCCAGGCAGGTCGTCAGAAGGGCTCCGGCGCGGGTGGCCCGGACGGCTGCGTAGCGGCCGCGCGTGGTGAGCGAGTCGCCGGGCCGCATCGGCCGGTGGAAGTGGGAGTCCTGGCTGGCGTGGACGCCGCGGACCAGTTCGTCCGCCTCGCCGCCGAGGAGTTGACTGCCCCGGCCGTTGCTGACCACGGGCCACTCGAGAGACACGCAGTAGGAGGGCGGCGCCGCGATGCCTCCACCCCGGGCGTCGTCGAACACGGACTCGCAGGTGTCGCCGATCCCCGCGGCATAGGCGAGCGCGTCGCGCACGGTGATCCTGCGTTCGGAAGGCGGCAGACTCCGGCCGGCAGCGGCGGTGGAGATGGGCATCGAGCAGGGTCCTGCTTCGTCGCGCCGCGTCAGTCGCCGGAGCCGGCTAGGCGACGTTCAAGATCGAAGAGCCGGTTCTTCAGTTCGTCGAGTTCGGCCCGGGCGGCGCCGTCGTCCTCTTGCTGCGTTGCGGCAGACGCTTCCGGGTCGGAAGCGGTCGTCGCAGCTTCCCCGGGCCCCGGGGCGCTGCCGGGGCTTCGGCCGGCGCCGAACAGACCTTCCACTTGGCGGGTCATCTGCGCGTGCATCTGCTCGGCGATGGCGCGCGGATCCCAGAGTCGCATCCAGGACGGGTCGGGCGTGAACGGGCTTTGAGCCATCGTCTCGCGCATGCGCTCGTAGACTTCGCCAGCGCTCCTCAGGTACCACTGGAAGAAGTCCCTGCCGGCCTGGTCCCGAGCCCGCACCAGGTCACGAAGGAACTCCAGCGGCGGGCCCCGCTCCGGGTCCCTGGCTCCGTCGACGATGATCTGGGTCAGCACGTGCCGGGTCACGTCCTCGCCCGTCTTCGAGTCGACGACCTGAATGTCCTCGCCGCTCCGCACCATCTGGGCCACGCCGTCGAGGTTCACGTATCGGCTGTTGCGGGTGTCGTAGAGCCGCCGGTTCTCGTACTTCTTGATGACGATGGTGTCGGTCATGGGGTGGGGGTTGACACGATGCAGCATAGTGTGCAGGATTCATGCTGCACTGCACAAGAAACGTGCGACCACACGGACGTTTCGGACCACGGATCTTACCATTCAGGAGATTCCAGATGACGACAAGCACAGCAGCCAGCACGACGAACAGCCCTCTGCGGGCCTGGCGGGGATCGATGATCGACGCCAACCGCCGTGTGCTCGATTTCCAGAAGCGTGCGTTCGACACCACCTTCGACATGGTGGCGCAGATGCAGGAACGCCGCGAAGAGGCGATCGTGAACTGGGTCGAGAAGTCCGAGCGGATTCCCGCCGAGGCCAAGAGCCTGGTGCAGGAGTGGACCCGGCTGTTCCAGGACGGCCGCAGTTCCTACCGCGCCGCGATGGACTCGAGCTTCGGACTTGCCAACAGCTACCTCGACTCGCTCGCCCCGGAGGCGACCGAGGAGTCTTAAGCGGCTATCGTTCCCCGTCATGGCCGATAGCAAGCCCCCAGCTCCGCCCCCCGATCCCTTCGCCATGTGGCGGGAGTGGGTCACGAAGTCCGAGCATCAGATGAACGCGATGCTCAACGAGATGATGGGGACGGAGGAGTTCGCCCGCGCCTCGGGCAACTGGGTCGAAGCGATGACGATGTTCCAGCAGACGATGAGCGAGGGCGCCCAGCGCTACTTCGAGATGGCGGGCGTGCCCACACGGGCCGATGTCGCCGAACTCTCCGAGCGCCTGACGGCCGTGGAGGAACGGCTGCAACGGATCGAGGCGCTGCTCGCGGCAGCCGTCGGACGCAGGGAACAGCAGAACGAGGCGGTTCGCCCGGCGCGGACCCGGCGCCCGCCGTCCGAACGATGAGCGCCACCGCCGCGGGAGCCCGGACCGGCCAATCGGTGAACCGGCCGGCCCTGGACATGGCCGGCGTCGAGCGGAGCGTGCGGCGCGAGATGGAGCGCGCCTTCCGGCGCAGCGTCAAGGGTCTGGAGTACATCAGGACCGGAGACCCCGGAGTCGGGTTGACGCCGAAGGACACCGTTCACAGCAGGGGCACGCTTCGCCTGTACCACTACCGGCCGCGTGTGGACGAGGTCTACCGGACGCCGATCCTGCTGGTCATGTCGCTGATCAGCAAGCCATACATTCTCGACCTGGCGCCCGGGCAGAGCCTGATCGAGTTCCTGCTGGACCGCGGCTTCGACGTCTACATGATCGACTGGGGCACGCCCAGGCCGGAGGACAAGAGGCTACGGCTCGAGGACTACGTCCTCGACTTCATTCCGGAGTGCGTCGAAACGGTCCATCAGCGAAGCGGCGAGCCCGACGTGTCAGTCGTCGGCTACTGCATGGGTGGCCTGTTGGCTGCGCTGTACGGCGCTCTTCACCCGGACGTCTCGTCGGGCGGCCGGCTTCGCAACCTGGCCTGCTTCACCACGCCGGTGAACTACGACGGCATGGGTCTGTTCAGGACCTGGACCGACCCGGCGCACTTCGATGTCGACCGGATCGTCGACCGGCTGGGGAACGTCCCGCCCCAGATGCTGTATGCCTCGTTCAATGCGTTGCGGCCGGCGTCCCAGGTCGCGGGCCGGGTGCGGCTCTGGGACAACATGTGGAACGATGAGTTCGTCACCTCGTACCGCCGCCTCCAGCGGTGGGCGGCGGATCAGATCCCCTTCCCGGGGGAGTGCTTCCGGCAGACGACGAAGGAGCTGCAGCAACAGAACCTGCTGATGAAGGGCGAGTTCCAGCTCGGTGGCCGGTTGGTCGACCTGTCGAACATCCGCGTTCCGTTCATCCATGTCGTGGCGGAGCATGACCACATCGTGCCCTACGAGGCGGCGCGGGACCTGATCGGTATGGTCGGTTCCGAGGACAAGCAGGAGATCATGCTCAAGGGCGGTCATGTCAGTCTGGTCGCGGGCCGTAACGCGGTTCGGCGGCTGTGGCCGCGGCTCGAGGAGTGGCTCGCCGAGCGATCTGTATGAGCAGCCTGGGACAGGTGGCGAGCCGGCTCGGCGCGATCGACCTGACGGTGCGACCGATGAGCGCGGGAGACCGGACCGCCGTGCTGTCGTTCGCCGACGGCCTGCCGGATCACGATCTCCTGTTCCTGCGGCGCGACATCCGGGACACCGAAGTCGTCGACGAGTGGATCGCTGAGATCGAGTCGGGGCAGATCGTCACCCTGCTGGCGACCGTTGAGGACGAGATGGTCGGCTATGCCTCGATCGACCGCAGCCAGCTGCGCTGGTCCTCCCACGTGGCCGAGATCCGCGTCGTCATCTCCGAGACGGCGCGTGGCAAGGGTCTTGGGAGGCTCCTGGTGGAGCAGGCGTTCCAGGCGGCAGTTGCCGCCGGGATCGAGAAGCTCATGGCCCGGATGACTCCCGATCAGAAGGGGGCGGTCGCCGCGTTCGAGGGGCTCGGTTTCCGCCCGGAGGGGCTGATGAGGAACCATGTGCGCGACCTTGCCGGCGAAAAGCACGATCTGCTGGTCATGGCGCTCGACGTGGTCGACTTCCACGGCACGCTCGAGAGCTATGGTGTCGGCGAGAACACCTGAGGAGATGGGTAGATGCAAGACAACGCCGGACTCATCCTGACCAAGCGCGCCTCCCTGTCGCCGGACATGGAGGGCTTCGTCGACGTCGAGAGCGATCGCCGCTTCACGTTCACCGAGTGGAACCTCCGCTCGAACCGGACCGCGAACGCGCTCAGGGACCTCGGCGTGGGCAAGGGCGACCGCGTCGCGCTGCTGCTGATGAACAGCGTCGAGTACATGGAGACCTTCTTCGCGATCGCCAAGATCGGTGCCGTCTGCGTTCCGCTGAACTGGCGGCTGACGCCCGAGGAACTCTCCTTCATCATCCGCGACGCCGGCGCCGGGACGCTGATCTTCGGCGACGAGTTCCAGGCCCAGGTGCTGGACCTGATCGCGCGCGGCGGCGGCGAGAACGGCACGAACGTCACGAGGTGGGTCCACGTCGGCCCGGACGAGCAGCGGCCCGACGGCTGCCTCTCGTACCTCGACGCGACGACGGCGGCGAGCGACGCGGAGCCCGAGATCGCGGCCGCGGACAGCGACCTGCTCTACATCATGTACACGTCGGGAACGACCGGCCTTCCCAAGGGCGCGGTCCACACCCACGCGTCGGCGCTGTGGGCGTCCCTGACGATCATGGCAACCACCGATTTTCGTTACGGCGACCGCTTCCTGGTCTCCTTGCCGCTCTTCCACGTCGGCGCCCTGACCCCAGCGACCTGCAACGTGCACGCCGGCTGCACCAGCGTCGTGATGCGCTCCTTCGATCCCGTCAGCGTCTGGCAGTTGGTCAGCGACGAGAAGATCGACATCATGCTGAAGGTCCCGGCGATGCTCAACTTCATGCTCCAGGTCTACGACCCGGAGCGCTGCAAGCACGAGCGGCTCCGCTGGTGCATGAGCGGCGCGGCGCCGGTGCCGGTCAGCCTGATCGAGGCCTACGAGAAGCTCGGCATCGAGGTCCACCAGGTCTACGGCCTGACCGAAACCTGCGGCCCGGCCTGCATGATCTCGCCCGAAGACGCGATCCGCAAGGCCGGCTCCACCGGCAAGGCGTTCTTCCACACGTCGGTGCGGCTCGTCGACAACGACGGCGCCGACTGCGCCCCCGGTGAGGCGGGTGAGGTCCTGGTCGCCGGCCGCCACCTGATGAAGGAGTACTGGAACCGGCCGGAGGCCACGGCCGAGAGTCTCGTGGACGGCTGGTTCTACACCGGCGACGGCGCGGTGATGGACGAGGACGGCTTCGTCTACATCCAGGACCGGCTGAAGGACATGATCATCTCCGGCGGCGAGAACGTCTATCCCGCGGAGCTCGAAGAGGTCATCGGCCGCCACCCGAAGGTGCTCGAAGTCGGCGTCATCGGCCGCGAGAGCGAGAAGTGGGGCGAGTCCCCGGTCGCCATCGTCGTCCGCTCCGACGAAAGTCTGGAAGGCGAGGAGATCCTCGACTTCTGCCAGGACAAGCTGGCCCGCTTCAAGCAACCGGTCGCGGTCCACTTCATCGACCAGTTGCCGCGCAACCCGTCGGGGAAGATCCTCAAGCGGTTGCTGCGCGAACAGTTCAACTGAGTCGGCGCCCCCAGCTCCGCGTCGGGCAGGACAACATCACCCCGTTCGGGCTCGACATTCACCACCCGGTGTTCGTCGTCTCGGGTGCCGTGATCGTCCTGTTCGTCCTCGGCACGCTGGTCTTCCAGAGCCAGGCTGCCCAGTTCTTCAGCTGGTTGCTCCCGGCGATCATCGGCGCTTTCGACTGGTTCTTCCTGTCGGCCGGCAACGTGTTCGTTCTCTTCGCCCTGCTGCTCGTGTTCCTGCCGGTCGGCGGGGTGCGGCTGGGTGGCCCGGACGCGAAGCCGGAGTTCTCGTACCTGGGCTGGTTCGGGATGCTGTTCGCCGCCGGCATGGGGATCGGCCTGATGTACTTCGGCGTTTCGGAGCCGCTGTCCCACTTCGGCGCCGCCTTCCACGGGCCGGTGATGGACGGCGACGGGCTGCGCAGCGACGCCGCGCCGTTGGGAGGCGCCGCCGGTCACGCGATGGCCGCGCGCGACCTCGCGATGGCGGCGACGATCTACCACTGGGGCCTGCACCCGTGGGCGATCTACGCTGTGGTCGCCCTGGCGCTGGCGTTCTTCGCCTACAACCACGGCTTGCCGCTGACCCTGCGCTCGGCCTTCTACCCGATTCTGGGCGACCGCGTGCGCGGCTGGTGGGGACACCTGATCGACGTCCTGGCGGTGTTCGCCACCCTGTTTGGCTTGGCGACCTCGCTTGGACTGGGAACCACCCAGGCCCTGGCCGGCTTCAACCTGCTCTACGGCTGGGGTACTGGCGGTGTGGCCGCCGTGGTGCTGATCGGCGGCATCACGGCACTCGCCGTCGTTTCGGTCGTACGCGGTCTTGACCGCGGCATCAAGGTGTTGTCGGGAGTCAACATGACCCTTGCCCTTGCCCTGTTGCTCGCGGTCATCGTGATTGGCCCGACTGGCGAGATCCTGGTTGCCGCTGCCAGGGGTGCGTTGGCCTATGGCGCGAACCTGGTGCCCCTGGCGATGCCGTTCGGCCGTGAGGACCTGAGCTTCTCCCATGACTGGACCTCGTTCTACTGGGCCTGGTGGGTGTCCTGGTCGCCGTTCGTCGGCATGTTCATCGCCCGAGTGTCCCGCGGCCGGACCGTGCGCGAGTTCGTCGTGTGCGTGATTCTCATCCCGACGCTGCTGTCGATCGTCTGGATGGCGGCCTTCGGCGGCACCGCGATCTCCCAAAGGATCGCGGACAGCACGGCGCCGGTGGCGTCCGCGGCGCAGGAGGTCATGCTCTTCCGGATGGTCGAGCAGTTCCCGTTCAGCGCGGTGCTGTCGCTCGCCGGCATCGTCCTGGTGCTCGTGTTCTTCGTCACCTCGTCCGACTCCGGCTCGCTCGTCGTCGACACGATCACCGCGGGCGGCAAGGAAGACGTGCCGACCAGCCAACGGGTCTTCTGGGCCACCCTTGAGGGCGTGGTCGCCGCGGTCCTGCTCCTGGTCGGTGGCACCGGCGCGCTGGACGCCCTGCGGGCGATGACCGTCTCGACCGGCCTGCCGTTCACACTGGTGTTGCTGGCGATGTGCTACAGCATCTGGGTCGGCCTGTGGGCCGCGGTGAGGGAGAAGAGCGGCGCCTGACGGCCGGCGTATCCGGAGCCGGTCGATCGGTCTTTCGCTACGAGCTTCGGTTCACTACCAGAGGACCGGTGCCGGGTAGTTGGCGATCGCCGGATCTGGCGTCACGATGACGAGGTCGTGAAGGATCGCCTGGCACACCAGCCCCCGGTCGAACGGGTCTCGGTGGTGTAGCGGCAACAGGCACTCGCGGGCGGCGCTGGCTTCGTCGAACGCCAGGGGTTCGAGCTCCATCGCCTGGCGCCGGCTGCTCACATAGCGGGACGGGCTCTCCGGCAGCGGCAGACGGCCGAGACGGTGCTTGATGCTGATCTCCCAGGCGGAGAGTGCGCTCAGGTAGACCCGGTTTGTGCGGTCGCGGCATGCGGCCCGTGCTGCCTGTGAGAGCTGCGGATCGTCGGCGGCCAACCAGAGAAACGTGCAGGTGTCGACGAGGAGGTTCACTCGGAGTTCTTGCCGCCTTCGAAGGCTGCAAGAACGTCGTCCGGCAGCGGATCGAAGAACTCGGGGGGCACCGTCAGCCCGCGGTCCATCCCGACTGGCCGCCGTGAGGAAGGGCGCCCGGGAAGGGGGCGTATCTCTGCGATCGGGAGGTTGCGACGGCAGAGGAGGATCGTCTCCCCCCGCTCTACGCGCTCCAGGTACCTTGAAAGGTGCGTCTTCGCGTCGGAGATGTTGAGGCGCATCATGGTCTAGTAGTAGACCAGAAAAGAAACCAGATCTGCAACCTGGGCTGGCGTGATGCCGAGGTCGGTGGGGTTGACGGGTTCAGTCGGCTACAGGAGCCGGGAACTCCTCCAGGAACCAGAACTCTCCCTCTAGCGCACCGGCTTCCTCTCCGACTGCGGCGGCTTCAGGCGTCGCCATGTACGCCTCCGCCTTCGCCCGATCCTCGACGCCGAGGATGAAGAACACCTCGTCCGCGTTGTCGGCTGAGCGCCACACGTGCTTGACCGACAGACCCGCGGCCAGTCCGGCCGCCTCCTGCTCGTCGAAGACCTTCTTCCAGTGGTCGATGTCCTTTACGCGGTTGCGAACGAGCAGCACCATCGTTCCGTTCTCCTCTTCCGAGTCGTCCCATTCGACGCGACGGAGAGTACGCTGCGCCGCCGCGGCGACGAACGGGTCCACGGTCTCCATGGGCGGCCGCTTACTCCTCCTTCTCAACCCACCACGCCCGCGTACCGGGGACGAACGCGGTGACGCCCGCCGGCCCGAGTTCGACGCCGCGCATCCGCTTGCTGAAGCCCCAGGTCGTGCTGTAGTTCCACAGGAACAGGGCCGGCTGGTCGGCCTGGACGTGGGCCTGCAGTTCGCGCAACAGCTCGGCGCGGCGGTCGCGGTCGAGTTCCATGCGGGAGCGGTCGAACAGTTCGTCGACCTTGGGGTTGCTGTAGCTGTCGTAGTTGCGGCCGTTGTCGATCGCTTCGGTGTGGAAGAAGTTCCGCCAGATGTCCGGGTCGGCGAAGACCTGGTAGGTGTCGACGTGGGCGATCATCTCGTGCTGGATGAGCAGCGGCGAGCGGCTCGCGTTCTCCTGGATCTCGGTGTCGAAGGAGACGCCGATGCGCCGCAGGTCGTCTCGGTAGATGTCGACCATACGGCGGGCGTCGACGAAGGACTGGGGCAGGTTCATCATGAAGTGGAAGCGGACCTGCTCGCCGTCGATCTCCTTGTAGCGCCAGCCGTCGTCGGGACTGGTCAGCCAGCCGGCCTCGTCGAGCAGGGCGGCGGCCTTCTCGAGGTCGTACGCCAGCGGCTCGACATCGGGGTTGTGGCTCCAGTGGCTGGGCGGGAACATCCCGTTGGAGCGGGTGTAGACGTTCCAGCTCACCTGCCGCAGCACGCGCTCGGCGTCGTAGGCGTGGGCCATCGCGCGGCGCACCCGGACGTCGCCGAAGAAGTGGTTGTTACCGCCCTGCTGCCAGCCGATGTAGGCCTGCATCCAGCGCGGCCCCCAGGCCTTGACGCCGGCGGCGTGGAACTCCTCGTCGTTGGTCTGGCTGCCGTGCTGCTGGACGGTCAGCCAGATGTCGTCGAGCTGTCCCTTGCGGAACTGGAGCAGGGCGGCGTTGCGATCGCTGTGGGTGGTGATCGCCTGGCGGCGAATGGGCGGCTTGTCGTGGTGGTAGTCCTCCCAGCGTTCGACGACCACGCGGTCGGCGTGGATCCACTCGACGAACCGGAACGGCCCGTTGCCGATGCCGAGTTCCCGCAGGTAGCGGTTGTAGTAGGCGCTCGTGCGCAGGGTCGGATCGGCCGCGCGCTCCTCGGGGTTGTTCAGGATGTGCGCCGGGACGACGGGGAAGTAGAGGTTGTCGATGCGGAGCGCGGAGACCTGCCGGTGGACGACATCGAAGGTGATGTCGTCGATGATGCGGATGTCCTCGATCTCGGCGGCCTTGTACTTGTAGTCGACCGCCGGCACGTTGTCGTCGGCGATCGCCTCCCAGGTGAAGCGGACGTCCTCGGAGGTGACCGGCGCGCCGTCGTGCCAGCGCATGCCGGCATGGAGCCTGATGCGGTGAACGAGGCCGCCCTCCAGTTCCTCGACCTCGTCCACCATCGCCGGGTTCCACTCCGCGGTGAGGTCCGGGGCGCGGTGAGCGATCGGGTCGAACAGCAGGCGATAGAGGAAGCCGTCGGTCCAGGCGCGGATGAAGAGTGGGTTGAGCGACGTCGGCTGGTCGAGCGAGTAGCGGTTGATCGTGGCCTCGGTATCGGCCCGCTCGGAGTCGAACGGCGCGAACAGCGAATCCGGGTTGGAGATCGGATCCGTGCCCGGGTCGTAGTCGAACATCGCGCTCCGGGCCGGTGCGGCGGGATGGCCCAGGCAGCCCGTCAGCAGCAGGGCGGCGAGGCCGGCGACGCTGAGCCGAGCGATCACCGGCACACGGCGCCGCCTGCTCCGTCGATCTGGACGGGTCGCCCGCAGAACTCCTGGGCGCACATGTCGCGCAGCGTGTCGCGATCTTCGACGTTGGCCCAGCTCCTCCGGCCGTCCGGCAGGCGGCAGGCCAGGTGAGCGACGGTGGGTTCGAAGCTCGGCGCCTCGCGCTCGCCGTAGGTCGAACGGTACGAGGTCGACTTCGCGCTGCCGCCGCCGAACATGACGGTGTAGGACTCGATCTCGGCTGGCCCCGTGTAGTCGGCTACGGCTTCGCGCTTGGGGAGCGCGTGGACTTCGGCCGTCAGGTCCTCGTGCCGGTGGGGTCGATCCGGTTCCTCGGCGCTGTAGACACCGAAGGAGTGCTTGGTCAGCATGCCGCCGTTCGCGGTGACGAGCGCGCGGCCTCCGTCCGTTTCGCGCAGGAGTTCGGCCGTGCGGGCGATCGAGTGCATCACGTAGCTGTTGAGCGGTCCGCCGCCGAACGTCAGGCCGCCGGTGACCGTGAGCGGGCGCTTTGGATCGAGACCGAGCTCTCTTGCCGCCACCTGTACGGAACTCGGGAAGCAACTGTAGACATCGACGAAGTCGAGATCGGTCGCTTCGACGCCGGCGAGTTCAAGCGCCCGCTTGCCGGCCAGCCGGATCGCCGGCGACGAGTGGAGATTGTCGCGCTCGGAGACGAAGTAGTGGTCGACGGCGTCGGCGCCGCTGACCGGAAAGACCATCTTCGACCGCGGTACGCCCAGCGCGAGCGCCACGTCGAGCGAGCAGAGCACGAGCGCCGCCGCCATGTCGACGCGCATGTTCGCGTTCATCAGCTTCGTGTAGGGGAAGGTCACGGCGCGGTTGGCCGGCGACACCGTGCCGATCTCGGCAGCGGTCAGAGGCGTCCGGATCCACGCGTTGGGATTGTCCTGCGCCACCCGGTTGAATCCCGCCCAGAGTTCGGCGATGCGGGCGAGGTGGCCCTCGACCGTTTCGCCGCCCTGCTTCCGCAGCGCGATGTCGAACAGGGAGTAGTACTGGACGGCCTGCTGGATGCCGCGGTTCATCTCCATCTCGTGCCGCGTCCAGCGGGTGTCGCCGTAGCTCGCGTCCGGGAGTTTGGGAGGGTCGTCGTCCTGCAGCCAGTCGAGGTCCATCCCCATCTTGCGCGCCCGGCCCATCGTGCGGCCGCACTCGGCCGCGCAGAGCACGATCGCCTCGCGGCGGCCGCTCTGGATGTCCAGGGCGCTCTGGTTGAACACCGTCTGCACCTGGTTGCCGCCCACCACGGAGAGCCCGGTCTCGACCCCCGCGAGGCCGAGGGCCTCGCTCACCATGAGCGCCGGGTTCCGGTATCCCCACACGCCCTTCATCGCACGCACCGAATCGATCCTGTCGCGCAGGCCGGGGGCCTCGGCGTCGTCGAGGCCGGCCTCGACCGCCTCGACCATCAGTTCGATCGGCGAGCGGGCCTCGGCCGGATCGTCGGCACGCTGAAGCACCTGTGCGATGCCGACCAGAACGGGAGTGCGTTTCGTCATCGTGTGCTTGCCCTTCAGGGCTGGTAGAACGCTGTCGAGTGGGGAACCGCGAGCGGCGAGTGTAGCTTGCCCGGTGCTCTCGGGAGGCCGCCGAACGCTGCGCTAACGTAGCCGGGTCTCCTCACCGGCCCGGCGCATGCTTACCAAGCTCACGATCCGTAACTTCAAGCGCTTCGAGGAGGTCGAGATCGAGCTGGGCAACCCGGTCGTCCTGATCGGCCCGAACAACTCGGGCAAGACCTCGGCCATGCAGGCCCTGGCGCTCTGGGACATCGGCCTCAGGCGTTGGCGCGAGCGACGCGGGGGCGGCAGCGCGCCGGAGAAACGGCCTGGTGTGACGGTGAACCGCCGCGACCTGGTGGCGATGCCGGTTCCGAACGCCAACCTGCTGTGGCGCGAACTCCACACCCGGCACGTCCGCCTGGTCGACGGCCGCCAGCGCACCGACAACATCTGCATCGATGTGATCGTCGAGGGGACGACGGGCGGCGAGACGTGGACGTGCGGTCTTGAGTTCGACTACGCGAACCAGGAGTCCTTCTACTGCCGGCCGTTACGGCTCAGCACGGGAGGCACGGCCGCGCGCATGCCGATCCCGGAGCAGGCAAGCAGCGTGGAGGTCGCCTACCTGCCGCCCATGTCGGGCCTGGCGTCGTCCGAAACGCGGCTCGATCCGGGCGCGGTGAACGTCCGGATCGGCGAGGGCCGCACCGCGGAGGTGCTGCGCAACCTGTGCTTCCGGATCCACCAGGACGATGCCGCGTCCTGGGGACAGATGGCGGAGCGCCTCGATCGCCTGTTCGGCGTCGAACTCGATGCGCCGGTGTACGTGGAGGAGCGGGGCGAGATCACGATGCGCTACCGCGAGCGGGGAATCTGGCTCGATCTCTCCTCCAGCGGGCGCGGCCTGCAGCAGACGCTGCTCATCCTCGCGTACATGTACTCGAAGCCCGGTGCCCTTCTCCTGCTCGACGAGCCGGACGCTCACCTGGAGATCCTCCGTCAACGGGAGATCTACTCCCTGATCCGGGAGGTGGCGCAGGAAAGCAACAGCCAGATCGTCGTCGCCAGCCACTCCGAGGTGCTGCTGGGCGAGGCCGCGGGGACGGACACCGTGATCGCCTTCGTCGGCAGGCCCCACCGGATCGACGACGGCGGCGGTCAGGTCGCCAAGGCCCTGACCCGGATCGGCTTCAACCAGTACCTGCAGGCGGAGCTGACCGGCTGGGTGCTCTATCTCGAGGGGTCGACGGACCTCGCGATCCTGCGCGCGTTCGCGCGTCGACTGGGCCATGAGGCCTCGCTCCGGGCGCTCGACCGGCCCTTCGTTCAGTACGTGGGCGACCGGCTCTCTTCCGCCGAGCGGCACTTCCACGGGTTGAGGGAGGCGTCTCCGCAGCTTAAGGGTCTCGCTCTCCTCGACGAGCTGCCGGACAAGGAGCCCGTCGCAGACGGTCTTGCGCGACTTGCCTGGCGCAGGCACGAGATCGAGAACTACCTCTGCTCCCGGCCCGCCCTCGAGGCCTGGGCCGCCGACTGGGCGCGCCAGGAGGCGTCGGGTCCTCTGTTCGAGGAGTCGGAGGCCGACCGCCATGTCGAAGCGATGCGCGAATCCGTGGCGGAGGTGGAGAAATCGCTGGCCGACCTCGGCCGGCCGTCACCGTGGAGCGGAGAGGCGAAGGCGAGCGTCGAGTTCCTGGCGCCGCTGTTCGAGAGCTACGCCGCCAGCCTGGGTCAGCCGAATCTGATGGCGAAGACGAACTTCCACCGTCTCGCGGAGTTCGTCCCCGAAGAGGAGATAGACCCCGAGGTCGTGGAGAAGCTCGACGCGATCGCGCACGTGGCCGCGGCCGCCGAGGCGGCCGGCGAAGAGTCGTGACGGAAGGGTTGCCTGCCTTGGAGCGGGTCATCGCGGCCGTCGCGATCGTTGGCTTGACGCTCCTGTCCTGTGTGGCGCCTGACACCGAAGGGCCCGCAGCCGGGGCCGAGCCCCAGGAAGCCGGACCGAACATCCTGTTCCTGTTTGCCGACGACCAGCGCGCAGACACGATCCGCGCCTGGGGGAACGAGTTGATCGACACGCCGAACCTGGATCGACTGGCGGGCGAGGGATGGAGCTTCCGGCGCAACTACGTGTTCGGCTCGAACAGCGGCGCCGTCTGCGTTCCGAGCCGGGCCATGGTGCTGACGGGCCGTAGCTGGATGCGCTCGCCGAACGACATGGAGGGTGTCCCCACGCTGCCGCGCCTGCTGGAGGCTGCGGGCTACCGAACCTTCATCACCGGTAAGTGGCACAACGGCGAGGACGCGTTGCTCCGCGCCTTCGACCGCGGCACGGCGATCTACCTCGGCGGCATGGCCGACCATACGCAGACGGAGGTCCAGGACATCGAGAACGGCGGCATGGTGCGCCGGCGGGTGGGGGAGACGTTCTCGAGCGAGATGTTCGCCGACGCGGTCATCGAGTTCCTCAACGAGCAGGCCAGGGCGGAGGCGAGCGGTGAGTCGGAGGTGCCGTTCTTCGCCTACGTCCCCTTCACGGCGCCGCACGATCCGCGACAACCGCCGCCCGAGTACCGCGAGCGCTACTACCAGCGCAACCTGCCGCTGCCTGCCAACTACATGCCCCAGCACCCCTTCGACAACGGCGCGCTGATCCTCCGCGACGAGAACCTGGCGGCGTGGCCGCGAACCGAGGAGGTGATTCGCGATCAGGTCGCCGAGTACTACGGCCTGATCACCCACCTCGACGAACAGGTTGGCCGGATCCTCAACACCCTGGACGAGAACGGCCAGGCGGAGGACACGATCGTCGTCTACGCCGCCGACCACGGACTGTCGGTGGGCAGCCACGGCCTGCTGGGCAAGCAGAACCTGTACGAGCACTCGATGCGCTGCCCGCTGATCATCCGCGGCCCGGGCATCCCGCACGGGAGGACCGAGGCCTTCACGTACCTCTACGACCTCTTCCCGACCCTGCTGACCGCCGGTGGCGTCGAGAAGCCGCCTGGCATCGACGGCCGGAACCTGGCGCCCCTCTGGTCCGGCGGCGATCCCACTTGGCGGCAGAGCGTGTTCCTGCCCTACCGAGACGTCATGCGCGCGGTGCGCGATGACCGTTACAAGCTGATCGTGTACCCCAAGGTCAACCACCGCCAGCTCTTCGATCTCGCCGAGGACCCCAACGAACTCAAGAACCTAGTCGCCGATCCCGACCACGCGGAAACAGCATCCCGCCTCGAAGCCTTGCTGGAGGGCTGGAAGACCGCCATGGGTGACACTGTGCCCCTATCCGTTTCCGACCCGGCACCCCTACACCGCGACCTCACGGGCACCGAACGCGAGCCCGACCGTTGGCAGCCGGACTGGATCGTCGAGAAGTACTTCGACTAGCGGGCGTCTTCGGCCTGCGCGCGACCGCGGGCGCGGATGCCGGCGAGTCGTTCGCCGACTTCTTCGGGCCGGGGACCACGGTACATGCGGTTGACTTCGACCTCGTAGTCCATCGCATCGCCGAGGGTCAGGTCGAAGCCGCGGTCGATCATCCGCTTGTACTGGAACATGACGTCGCGCTGGCAGGTCAGCATGTCGGTCGCCAGCTCGCGGCAGGTGGGCAGCAGGTCCTCACGCGGCACGATGCGGTTGACAAGGCCCCACTCGCAGGCGCGCTCGGCGGAGAGGTAGTTGCCGGTCAGCGAGAGTTCCTTGGCCCGGCCGGGGCCGATGGCCCGCGACAGCCGCGCGGAGAGACCCCAGCCGGAGAGCAGGCCGACGCGGGCGTGGGTGTCGGCGAAGCGCGCCTCGGGAGTTGCGATCAGGAGGTCGCAGGAGAGAGCGATCTCGAAGCCGCCTGTGACGGCGATGCCGTTGATCGCGCCGATGACGGGTTGATGGAGCGAGCGGAGCAGCTTCGGCGGATCGGCGATCGCCCTGCGCTTGCGGTCCGGATCGCTCATCTCCTTCAGGTCGAGGCCGGCGCAGAAGGCCCGGCCGGCGCCGGTCAGGATGACCACGCCGACGTCGTCGTCCCCTCGCAGGTCCTCGATCGCTCCGGCGAGGTCGTTGCGTAGCTCTTCCGAGAGGGCGTTCAGCACCCCGGGACGGTTCAGCGTGAGGGTGGCGATGCCTTCGGACTTCTCTACCAGCAGAACCGGCTCCGACATGCTCGAACTCTCCTTGTTTCGTGGAACGGGTGCGGCATCTTACGCGGTAACCTTTTCCCTTACCTGTGCGAGGGGAGGAAGCGATGGGAAGAGGACTCGTTGAGACGACGGACCTGACCCTGAATCGCCGGACCCTGCTGGCCGCGGCGGCCGGAGGCGCGGCCATGGCGATGGGGTGCGGACCGGGATCGGAACCCAGGACTTCCACGCCGGCCGCGGTCAACGGCTGGACGCCCCCGGACGATGAGCGGCGGCGGGATCTCGTGGCGACGGCGCGCTTCGGACCCAAGCAGGCCGTCCGGAGTACTTCCGGCCTCGCCATCTGCACACATCCCCTGGCGTCCGCCGCCGCGGCCGACATGCTCGCCCTGGGCGGCAACGCTTGCGACGGTGTGCTCGCCGCCAGCATTGCCCAGGCCGTCGTCGAGCCCCACATGACGACCCTCTCGGGCTGCCTGTCGATGCTCTACTACGACGCCGCCTCCGGCGAGTACACCTACGTCAACGGCATGATGGCGGCACCGCAGGCGGTGCCGGACGTGCGGAACATGAACGTGGCCGAGTTCGGGGCGCTGATGACGAAGACCGACGGCACACTCTGCTTCGTGCCGGGGTTCTGGGGCGGCTTCGAGGCCGGTCACGAGCGCCACGGGCTGCTGCCGCGGGCCACCGTGATGGCCCCGGCCATCCACTACGCCCGCGATGGCTTCGAGATCCATCCCTTCCTGTGGGGCGAGATGTTCGTCGAGTCGGCGGTGCTGGGCCGGGAGCTCTTCAGTCGGGAGATCTACTTCAACGGCAGCACACTGCGCGACATCGGCGACAAGCTGGTGCAGAGCGCTCTCGCCGACACGCTCGAGCGGCTCGCCGAAGATGGCGGCGATCACTTCTACCGGGGCGAGTTCGGCCGCCGGTACGCCGAGACCGTGCAGGCGAAGGGCGGCCTGATCACCGCCGATGACATGGCGGCCTATGAGGCGTTCTGGGACGAGCCGGTGAAGGGCACCTACCGCGACTACGGCGTCGTCGGTTCGCCGGCGCCGGACTTCGGCGGTCAGGCCCTGGTCGAGATCATGAACATGGTCGAGCGGCTCGACCTCCAGCAGGCGGGCCCCGCGTTCGAGTCCGGCGAGACGACGCTCAAGATGATGCAGATCATCGGTCGGGTGTACGCCGACGCGGTGGGCGGCCGCTTCGACGGCACCCTGCCCGACGTGGAGCGGGCGATCTCGAAGGAGTACGCGGCGGAGCGGTTCACGACGCTCGAGGGCAAACCGGCCAGCCCCAACGACCGGTACGAGGCATTGGGCGTGGTGCCGCCGCCTCCGCCGGGCTCGAACCACGTCACGGTGGTCGACGCCGCGGGGAACGTCGCCACGGTGCTGCACTCGGTTATGTCGATGCCGTTCAGGACCGGCATCTACGTCGACGGCGTCTATGCCTGCGCCTCTGGCGTCCACCTCGGCTCCGGTCCGGTCGAACCGGGCGGCCGGGCGCACGCGCGCATCTGCCCGAACATGTTCACGCGTGACGGCAAGCCCGTGCTCGCATCAGGGTCGCCGAGCGTGTCCCTGACCGAGAACATCGTCCAGAACACGGTCAACCTGCTCGACTTTGGCCTCGACCTCGAGAGCTCGGTCCACAAGCCACGGTTCGGCGGCTCGTCGATGAGCGTGCCCGGCGCCCTGATCGTGGAGGCCGACCTGGCCGGCGACCCGGTCGGGCGACTGGAGGATGCGGGCGCCACCGTCGAAGTGGTCAATCCCTGGAACTGGCTCTGCGGTTCCTTCGAAGGCGTCCTGATCGATGGGGACGGCGCTGTCGCCTGCGGCGATCCGAGGCGGACGGCGCAGGCGGTCGCCGTTTGAGGGCAGTTCTTCGGCTCGCGCCGGTGCTACTCCTGGCGGCAGCGGGGGCCTCTGCCGGAGAGGTCACCGTCGCCGTGGCGGCGAATGCCGCCGAAGCAGTCGAGGCGCTCGCAGCCGACTTCGAGCAGCGGACCGGCCATCGGGTCACGGTCACCGTCGGCTCGACGGGCAAGCTCTACGCCCAGATCCTCCATGGCGCGCCCTTCGACGTGTTCCTTGCCGCTGACCAGGAGCGTCCGCGGCTGCTGGTGGAACAGGGACTGGCTGTCGAGGAGTCTCGCCACACCTACGCGGTCGGGCGGCTGGCGCTTTGGAGTCCGGATCCGACGGTCGAAGCCTCCGTCGGGACGCTGCGCGCGGGCTCGTTCCGCCGACTTGCGATCGCCAACCCCGATCTCGCGCCGTACGGCGCCGCAGCTCGGGAGACTCTGCAAGAACTCGGTCTTTGGAAGAGCCTCCGTGGGAAGATCGCCTTCGGCGAGAATGTCGGGCAGGCCTTCGCCATGATCGCCTCGGGAAACGCGGAACTCGGATTCACTGCACTCTCGTCCGTGCTCAGTGCGCGTAACGTCCGTGCGGGGAGTCTCTGGGAGGTTCCGGCGAACCTGCACGCACCGGTCCGCCAGGACTCAGTCCTGCTGGAGCGCGGCCAAGGCAAGGCGGCTGCACGCGACTTCTACCTCTTTCTCGGCAGCCCGGAGGCCCGAAACGTCGTCGAGTCGTTCGGCTTCATCGTCGACGGAGCAGTTGGGCCGCTGGACGACAGTCAGCCCGGGGAGAGGCCGGGGGCGCCGGCCCAGGGGCCTGTCGGCAAGCGACGCCCGGGACAGTTCATCAACCGATGACTTACCGGAGCGCAGCCGACCGGAGCGAGCGCTTACGTTCCACTCTCCGAGAGAGCGCGAGCGTACCCAGGGCCGGCGCCCCCGGCCTCTCACCGGGCGGGTGCAAGCCACGCCGCCCCATCCACGCGCCCGCCGACTGAGGACGGCGCACCATGGACCTGCCCGAACTCGGCCCGCTGTGGCTCAGCCTGCAACTCGCGGCATCGGCGACAGCGGTACTGCTGGTGCTCGGAACGCCGCTTGCCTGGTGGCTGTCCGGTACCCGATCGCGGCTGAAGCCGGTGGTCGAGGCGGTGACTGCGCTTCCGCTGGTGCTGCCGCCGACCGTGCTTGGCTTCTACCTCCTGCTGTTGATGAGCCCCCGGTCCTGGCTGGGCGGACTCTGGGTCGCGGTCACGGACACGACGCTTACGTTCTCGTTCGCCGGGCTGCTCGTGGCCTCCGTCATCTACTCGCTGCCGTTCATGGTGCAGCCGCTCCAGGCCGCGTTCGAGTCGCTGGGCCGCGGTCCTCTGGAAGCGGCCGCTTCGCTCCGCGCGTCGCCGCTCGATGCCTTCCTGACGGTCGCCGCGCCGCTGTCGCTGCGCGGTTTCCTGACCGCGGCCGTGCTGACCTTCGCCCACACGATCGGCGAGTTCGGCGTCGTGCTGATGGTCGGCGGGAACATCCCGGGCAAGACACGGGTCATCTCGATCGCGATCTACGAGCACGTCGAGACGCTGCGCTACGCGGAGGCGCACACGCTCGCGGCCGGTCTGCTGGTGTTCGCGTTCGTCGTGCTCCTGTTCGTCTACGTCTTCAACCGGAGGCTGCCGGTTCATGTCGCCTGACCGTGAAGGCACGACCCTCGAGGTCGACGTTCAGGTCGCCTTCGACGGCTTCGATCTCCAGGTTGAGCAGGCGATCCCGGCGGCCGGCGTGACCGCTGTGTTCGGGCCTTCGGGGAGCGGCAAGACGACCCTCCTGAGATCGCTGCTCGGGTTCGAGACGGAGAGCCGCGGCCGCATCGCCCTGAACGGCGAGGTGTGGCTCGACAGCCGGGCCGGAGTCGCGGTGTCGCCGCACCGCCGCCCCGTCGGTTGCACGTTCCAGGATGGACGGTTGTTCCCCCACCTGGATGTCGCCGGCAATCTGCGCTACGCCGATCGACGAAGCGCCGAGGCGAGCGCGGTGTCGATCATCCACGACGACGTCGTGGATGCCCTGGATCTGGAGCCGCTTCTCGACCGGCGGCCCCACACGCTTTCCGGCGGTGAGCGCCAGCGGGCGGCCTTGGGCCGGGCGCTGCTCAGCCGGCCGCGCCTGCTGCTGCTCGACGAGCCCCTCTCGGCGCTCGACCGGCGCCGCAAGGCGGAGATCATGCCGTACCTCCTGGCTTTACATCCGCGTTTCGGCATCCCGACCCTCTACGTGAGTCACGCGGTGGATGAAGTGGCGCTCCTGGCGGACCGCATCCTGGTCCTTTCCGAAGGCCGCGTACAGGCCTTCGGCGGCACGGTCGAAGTCCTCGAACAACTAGACTTGGCACCGCTTACCGAGCGCTTCCAGGCCGCGGCCGTGCTGGAGGCGCGGGTCAGCTCCCATGACGACGAGTACCGCCTGACCTGGCTCGACGTGGACGGCCAGCGGATCAGCGTGCCCCGGATCGAGCACCTCGCGGTCGGCGAGTCGGCACGGCTGCTGGTGCGCTCCCGCGATGTCTCGCTCGCCACCGAACGGCCGTCGCCGACCAGCATCCGCAACGTGCTGTCCGGCGTTCTGGTCGCGTTGCACCAGGACGAAGCGACCGCCTTCGCCGAAGCGACGGTCGATCTCGGTTCGCACCGGCTACGGGCGCGCATCACCCGGGCGTCGGCGGCGGAACTCGGCCTCGCGGTCGGTTCGCCGGTTTTCGCGCTGCTCAAGAGCGTCAGCCTGGACACGCGGGCCGGACGCTCCTGAGCGGCGGGCCGGGTCCGCTTCGGACTCGCTTCCGGTTGTACTGTAGGCGGCTTGAGGCCCCTTGGAGGAACATCATGAAGTCGAAACGCGCCCTGACCCTGACCACCTGTCTGTTGCTCTGGTTGGCGGTCGCTCTGCCGGCTGCGGCCCAGGACTTGCCGGACGGCGCCACGAAGGTCGCCTCGGTGGAGGGAATCACCGAGTACCAGTTGGAGAACGGGCTTCGATTCCTCCTGTTCCCGGACCAGAGCAAGCAGCAGATCACGGTGAACATCACCTACCTGGTCGGCTCGCGCCACGAGGGCTACGGCGAGACGGGGATGGCGCACCTGCTGGAGCACCTGGTGTTCAAGGGAACGCCGAACCACCCGGACATTCCCGCCGAGCTGACGGAGCACGGCGCTTTTCCGAATGGGACGACCTGGTTCGACCGGACGAACTACTTCGAGACCTTCCCGGCGACGGACGAGAACCTGGAGTGGGCGCTCGACCTGGAGGCGGACCGGATGGTCAACTCCTTCATCTCGGCCGAGGACCTCGAGTCCGAGATGACGGTCGTGCGCAACGAGTGGGAGCGGGGCGAGAACCAGCCGATGGGCGTGCTCCGCAAGCGCGTCATGTCCGCCGCCTTCGATTGGCACAACTACGGAAACTCGACGATCGGCGCACGGGCGGACCTCGAGAACGTGCCGATCGAGCGGTTACAGGCCTTCTATCGGAAGTACTACCAGCCGGACAACGCGATCCTGGTCGTCGCCGGGCGGTTCGAGGTCGAGCGGGCGCTGGAACTCGTAGCGGAGAAGTTCGGCCGCATTCCGCGGCCGGACCGAACCGGCGCGAACCAGCTCTTCGACACGTACACCGCCGAGCCGGCCCAGGACGGCGAGCGGACGGTGACGCTGCGGCGCGTCGGCGACACACAGCTCGTGATGGCCGTCTACCACGTGCCGCCGGGCGCGCACGAACAGTACGCTGCGATCGAGGTGCTCAGCCACATCCTGGGCGTGGAGCCTGCGGGCCGCCTGTACAGGAACCTGGTCGAGCCGGGACTGGCGGCGGCGGTCTTCGCGTCCGCTCTTCAACTGAACGAGCCGGGCGTGCTGATGGCCAACGTGATGGTCCGGGAGCAGGACTCGCTGGAGGAGGCGGCCGAGGTGCTGTTCGCCACTCTGGACGAGGTCGCGGCCGAGCCGCCCAGCGAGGAAGAGGTCGAGCGCGCCAAGCGGGACTACCTCTCGCGCATCGAACTCGCGTTCAACGATCCCCAGCGGATCGCGCTCGACCTCAGCGAGTGGGCGTCGATGGGGGACTGGCGGCTGTTCTTCCTCCACCGCGACCGGTTGGAGAAGGTCACGGCGGAGGGAGTCCACGAGGTCGCGCAGACCTACCTGCGCGATTCGAACCGAACGGTCGGGTACTTCCATCCGACGGACGAGACGCCGGAGCGGGCCGAGATCCCCGAGCCGCCGGACGTCGCGGCGCTGGTCGCCGACTACGCCGGGCGCGAGGCGGTCGCCGAGGGCGAGGCGTTCGATCCGACGCCGGCGAACATCGACCGCCGCACGCGGCTGGTCGACCTCTCGAACGGCGTCAAGGTCGCCCTGCTCCCGAAGCAGACCCGCGGCGAGTCGGTGAGCGTCTACCTGGGCTTTCGCCACGGAACCGAGGAAGCGCTCATGGGGCGTTCCACGGCCGGCGACCTCGCCGGATCCATGCTGATGCGCGGTACGAGGCAGCGCTCGCGGCAGGAGATCAGCGACGAACTGGATCGTCTCAAGGCGCAGGGCGGCGTGGGCGGCAACGCGTTGATCGTGACCGGTACCTTTACGACCGTCCGGGAGCATCTGGTCGACGTCCTGCGCCTCGCGGGCGAGATCCTGCGTGAACCGGCTTTCGACGCGAAGGAGTTCGACCTCCTGCGCGAGGAGCGTCTGGCGGCGATCGAGAACCAACGGTCCGAGCCGATGGCCCAGGTGCCGATGGCGATGAACAGGCACTTCAACCGCTGGCCCGTCGATCATCCCCGGTACTCGCCGACGTTCGACGAGCAGACTGAGCGCCTGAATGGGGTCACGGTCGAGGAGACGAGGGAGTTCTGGTCTTCCTTCTACGGCGCCGAAGGCGGCACGATCGCCGTGGTCGGCGACTTCGACCCGGACGAGGTCGCGGGCGTGCTCGAGGAGTTGTTCGGAGACTGGCGGGCCGCGGAGCCTTACGAGCGTGTCGCCGATCCGCACCACGAAGTCGAGACGGTGAGCACCGACCTTGAGACTCCGGACAAGACGAACGCGATGATGATGGCGGCGACGAGCTTCTCCATGCGCGACGACGACGAGGACTATCCGGCACTGGTCATGGCGAACTACATGCTGGGCGGCGGCTTCCTGAGTTCGCGTCTTGCCACGAGGATCCGCCAGGAGGAAGGTCTGTCGTACGGCGTCGGGTCGCAGATTGCGGCGCCGCCGCTCGATGACAGCGCGCTGTTCATGACCTACGCCATCTTCGCTCCCGAGAACGCCGACAAGGTGGTCGCCGCTTTCCGCGCCGAAGTGGGGAAGGCGCTCGAAGGCGGCTTTACCGAGGAGGAGTTCGAGGTCGCCCGGCGGGGTTACCTGGACGCGCAGCAGAACGGTCGGTCTCGGGATGCGGCGCTCGCGACGACGCTCCACAACAACCTCTTCACCGGCCGTACGATGGCGTTCGTGGCGGCCCAGGAGCAGGCGATAGCCGAACTGACGCTGGACGAGGTGAACGAGGCGCTGCGGAAGTACATCTCGCTTGAGAAGGTCTCGATCTTCCGCGGCGGGGACTTCGCCAACAAGCTGAGTCAGTAGAGCGACTACAGCGTCGCGACCAGGGCGCCGATCGACTCCGGGTTCTTCAGTGTCCCGATGTTGACGGCGTTCTCCACGGGCTCGCCGGCAAGGATGCGCTTGATCGGCACCTCGAGTTTCTTGCCGGAGAGGGTCGTTGGCACCTCCGGGATCGCCCGGATCTCGTCCGGTCCGTGACGGGGCGAGAGCCGGGTGCGCAGATGCCGGCGGATGCGGCCGGCGAGCGCCGCGTCGAGGGCGATGCCCTCGGCCAGGACAACGAACAGCCACAGCTTGCCCTCGCGATCGAGGCTGCCCGTGTCGACGATCACGCAGTCCTCGACTTCCGGCAGCTCGGCGGCGGCGCGGTAGAACTCGGCCGTGCCCATCCGGACGCCGCCGCGGTTGAGCGTCGAGTCGGAGCGGCCCCAGATGACGGAGCTGCCGTCTTCGTCGAACTCGATCCAGTCGCCGTGGCGCCAGACGCCCGGCCAGTGATCGAAGTAGCTCTCGCGGTACCGCTCGCCGGAGTCATCGTTCCAGAAGAAGAGCGGCATGGACGGCAGCGGCTCGGTGATCACGAGTTCGCCGACCTGGCCGGTCACCGCGTGGCCGCTCTCGTCGAAGGCCTCGACCTTTGCGCCGAGGGAGCGGCACTGGATGCGGCCGCGGCGGACCGGTTGGTGGGGGTTCGGGCCCACGAAGCCGGTGCAGACATCCGTGCCGCCGGACAGCGAGCCGAGCCAGACGTCGGACTTGACGTGTTCGTAGACCCAGTCAAAGCCCTCGGCCGGCAGCGGCGCACCGGTCGAGCCGATGGCGCGCAGAGCGTCGAAGCCGAACTGCTTGCCGGGTTCGAGACCGGCCGCCCGGCAGGCCATCAGGAAGGGCGCGCTGACGCCGAAGCAGGTCACCGCTTCCTCGTCTGCCAGGCGGTAGAGCGTCAGGAGGTCGGGCCAGCCGGGCGACCCGTCGTAGAGCACGACGGTCGTGCCCAGGAGCAGCCCCGAGACGAGGTAGTTCCACATCATCCAACCGGTCGTCGTGTACCAGAAGAACCGGTCGCCGACGCCCAGATCGGTGTGCAGCGCGAGTTGCTTCAGGTGCTCGACGAGGATGCCGCCGTGGCCCTGGACGATCGCCTTCGGCAGCCCGGTAGTTCCGGACGAGTAGAGGATCCAGAGCGGGTGGTCGAAGGGCACGGGCTCGAAGACGAGTTCGTCGCGGTCGGCGGTGAGCTCCTGCCAGGACAGGCGTCGCGGGGAGCCGTTCGTGTCGGCGGATGTGCCGACGGCGGGCTGCACCACGACCGCCGCGCGGAGCGTCGGTAGCGAACCGACGATCCGGTCCAGGTCGGGGCCGCGGTCGTACGCGCGGCCGTTGTACGTGTAGCAATCGACACCGATCAGCACCTTCGGCTCGATCTGCCGGAAGCGGTCGAGCACGCTTTCGACCCCGAACTCGGGCGGACAGCTCGACCAGATCGCGCCCAGACTCGCGGTGGCGAGGAAGGCGATCACCGCTTCCGCGTCGTTCGGAAGGTAGGCGACCACACGGTCGCCGGCGCCGACGCCGAGGCGGCGGAGACCCGCCCTCACGGCACCGACTTCGCGACGCAGGTCGTCGCGGCTGAACTCGCGCCGCTCGCTCGTCTCGCCACGACAGATCAGCGCCGGCGCGCCCCCTTCGTGGGCGAGCGCATACTCGGCGTAGTTCAGTTCGGCGCCGGGAAACCAGCTTGCGCCGGGCATCGCACGATTGGGGATCACACGCTCGGGCGGTACACGAAACCTGACGTCGAAGTAGTCGGCGATCGAGCCCCAGAACGCCTCGAGATCGGTGACGGACCAGCGCCAGAGTTCGTCGTAGCCGGCGAAGCGCAGATTCCACTCGCTCTCCAGCCAGCGCAGATAGCCGGTCAGGTTGCAGGTCTCGACCTGCGCCGCATTCGGCCGCCAGAGCGTGTCGTCGCGGTTCACGTCAATCGGAGGTGTTCGTCTTCATTCGGGGGGGAGGATACGGGCTACCCTTGGCCCCTTGCGATCGACTTGTGCGGCGTCGTTGCTTATCCGCAGGCCGCACCTGCTACAGCTAAGCTGATCTCCCGCCTCATGGGGAAGCTGGGGAGTCATGGGAGGAACGGGATGAAGCATCTTCCGCTCATTGCGCGCATTCTGCTGGGGCTGATGTTCGTGTTCGGCGGCGTGACCGGCCTGCTCGAACTGGCGGAGCCCGAGATGGGAGAGGAGGCGACGGCCTTCATGGGCGCGATCATGGACACCGGCTACCTGTGGCCGGTCCTCAAGGTGACCGAGATCGTCTGCGGCGTCCTGCTGATCCTTGGGGTGTTCGTGCCGCTGGCCCTCGTCGTGCTGGCCCCGGTCGTGCTCAACATCCTGCTCTTCCACGTTTTCCTGGAGCCTTCCGGCGTGGCCATCGGCCTGTTCTTGCTGGTGCTGGGCCTCTACACGGCCCACCAGCATCGGGAGAGCTTCAGCGGCGTCCTGAAGCGCAAGGCCTGACCGAGCTGATCCGGCGCCCGGTGGGCGCTACGGACCCGCGCCGACGGCGACCAGGTGCCGGCGCGCCCTGAAGTAGATAACGCCGTCCGAGATGGCGGGCGTCGCCATCAGGGTTTCACCCAGCTCGTTGACCGCGATCTCGTTGAGTTCAGGACCTGGCTCGATCACGTAGACGTCTCCGACCTCGCTGTTGAAGTAGATGCGTCCACCGGCGGCGACCGCCGAAGCGCTGAAGCCGGAGGCGCCGCGTCCCAGGCGCTTCTGGGTCAGGCGTTCGCCGGTCGTCCAGTCGACGACGGTGACGACGCCGTTGTCGTAGCAGAAGTAGGCGAGATCGCCGACCACGATCGGCGTCTGCATGTAGTTCCCGAGCCGTTCGTGGAACCAGACCATCGCGTCGTGGTCGGGATCGAGCTTGCCCTCGGCATCCGGATCGATCGCATAGATCGGCTTCAGCCGGCCGTGGGCGTTGGTGATCAGGATCGGACCGTCGCCGGCCCGGATCGGCGTGGGTACCGGGATGTCGCCGCCGCCTTCCAGGCGCCACAGTTCTTCACCGGTGTCGACGTCGTAGCCGCCGATGTGGCGATAGCCGTTCAGCACGACCTGGTGTCGGCCGTCTTGGCGCGGGAAGACGGCGGGCGTGCTCCAGGTGGCGACCTCCTCGCGTGTCTTCCGCCAGACGTCCTCTCCGGTTGCCGCATCGAGAACGGCAACGAAGGACTGACTGAGGATGTCGACCTGGATGATCACCCGGTCGTCGTGGAGGATCGGCGAACTGGCGAACCCCCACTCGTAGGTGGGGAAGTCGTAGGGCCCCGAGTCGAGCACGCCGAACTGCCGGTTCCACAACGGCGTTCCGTCGAGGTCGTAGGCGTGAAGTCCTTCCGAGCCGAAGAAGGCCACGAGGACCTTGCCGTCGGTCGCGGGCGTGGAGTTCGTGTGCGACGCCTTCGTGTGCCGCTTGATCGCGGGCGTACCCTGGAATGCCGTGCGTTCCCACAGGAGTTCGCCGGTCTGCTTGTCGAAGGCCAGCACCTGGAAGCGCTGGGGCGGCTCACCTTCGACCGGTGTGCCGTCGCCGTAGAGCCCAACCTTGAGCGAGGCTTCGGCGCCGTCCGGAACCGCCGAGGTCAGGAAGAGGCGGTCCTCCCAGACGACGGGACTCGAGTGTCCGAGGCCGGGCACGGATACTCGAAACAGGATGTTCTCGCCGGTCTCGACGTTCCAGGTCGCGGGCGGCGATCCGGTGCCCGTGCCGTCCGCCCCGTTGCCGCGGAAGGAGGGCCAGTTGTCCGAGGCGGCCACGGCCAGAGTCGTCGCGAAAACTAGCGCGAACGACGCGGCCGTGACCACCCTTCCCTTGCAGTGAGCCACCATCGGGAGTTACGAGCCCGCGCCGACCGCGATCAGGTGGCGGCGGCCCCGGAAGTAGATGACGCCGTCCGAGATCGCCGGCGTCGCCATCAGGGTCTCACCGAGTTCGTTGATCGCGATCTCCTTCAGCTCTTCGCCCGTCTCGATGACGTAGACATCGCCGTCCTCGCTGTTCATGTAGATACGGCCGCCGGCGGCGACGGGCGAGGCGGTGAAGCCGGAGGCACCGCGTCCCAGGCGTTTCTGGCCGACGCGTTCGCCGCTCTTCCAGTCGACGACGGTGACGACGCCGTTGTCGAAACCGAAGTAGGCGAGATCGCCAACGACGATCGGCGTCTGCATGTAGTTCCCAAGCCGTTCGTGGAACCAGAGCATCGCTTCGTGTGTGGGGTCGATGCCGCCCGCGGCGTCGGGGTCGATCGCGTAGATCGGTCGCATGGGCCCGTGGGCGCTGGTGATGAGTATCGGACCGTCGCCCCCGGCCCTGATCGGCGTCGGCACCGGGATGTCGCCGCCGCCCTCGAGACGCCACAGCTCCTCTCCGGTGTCGAAGTCGTAGCCGCCGATGTGCCTGTACCCGTTGACGACGATCTGGCGGCCGCCGTCGCCACGGGGAAAGACCGCCGGGGTGCTCCAGGTCGGAATCTCGTCGCGCCCGGTGCGCCAAGTCTCCTCGCCCGTCCTGGCGTCGAGCGCCGCCAGGAAGGAGTCGCCCTGCACGTCGACCTGGATGATCACGCGGCCATCGTGGACCAGGGGCGAACTCGCGAAGCCCCATTGCGCGGTCTTGACCACGAAGTAGCCCGAGTCGAGCACGCCGAACTGCCGGTTCCACAGCGGCTTGCCGTCCAGGTCGTAGGCGTGGAGCCCCTCCGAACCGAAGAAGACGACCAGCAGCTCGCCGTCGGTCGCCGGCGTCGAGTTCGTGTGCGACGCCTTGGTGTGGCGCTTGATCGCCGGCGTGCCTTCGAAGGCCGTTTGCTGCCAGAGAAGTTCGCCGCTTCGCTTGTCGTACGCCAGCACGACGTAGCGCTGCGGCGGCTCGCCCACGACAGGTGCAATGTCGCCGTAGAGCCCGACCCTGAGCGACGCCTCCTCGCCTTCGGGCACGGATGAGGTCAGGAACAGGCGGTCGCCCCAGATTACGGGACTCGAGTGCCCGAGACCCGGTACGGCGACGCGGAAGAGGACGTTCTCGCCGCTCTCCACGTTCCATGTGGCGGGCGGCGTTCCGGTGCCGTTGCCGTCAGCGCCCTGGCCGCGGAATGACGGCCAGTTGTCCGAGGCGGCGATCGGGACCGCGGTTGCGGCAACGAGCGCGGCCGGGCCCAGCAGGCGTCGGATCCTCAGTGAGGTGGCTTGCGTCTTCATGACTGAAGTATGTGCGATCATCCTCAAGACTACGTCGACACTGGAACAGAGTTTGTGGGGGCAGTGAGATGAGTTCACCGATGAGCGTCTTCTGGGACCCGCGTTGTGACGTGCATACGGTGCCAAGGGGATTCCCGGAGCGGCCGGAGCGTCTGCAGCTTGCCCTGCCCTACCTGAGAGAACGCGGCTGGGACCTGGTGGAGGCAGATCAGGACGCAGGGGCCGGTGGAATGGCAGGGCAGGCCCGCCGGCTCGCGGCGCTCGTCCACGACCCGGCGTACATCGCGCGGATGGAGGAGGCGGTCGCCGCCGTGGCGGCTTCGGCGGAGCAGGGGAACTTCCCGCTGCGACCGACGCGGATGCTCGACACGAACGACAACCCGCTCTCGCCGGGGACGGCCGATGCCGCCTGGGCCGCGGTGGATGCCGCGCTCGCCGCGGGCGACCACGCGATGCTGGGCGCCGGTCACCGGGCGATGAGTGTCACCCGGCCGCCCGGGCACCATTGCGAGCGGGACCGGGCGATGGGCTTCTGCTACCTGAACCAGGTCGCGATCCTGGCGCAGGGTCTGATCGACGTCCATGGCGTCGAGCGCGTCGCGATCCTGGACTTCGACGTCCATCACGGCAACGGCACGCAGCACCTGTTCGACCATCGCGCGGACGTCGCCTACCTGAGCGTCCATCAGTATCCGTTCTATCCGGGCACGGGAGCGGCAAAGGAGCGGGGCATCGGCGAGGGCGAGGGCACGACGGTCAACGCACCGCTGCCGGCCGGCAGCGGCGACGATGTTTACAGTGAGGTCATGGACGACGTGCTGCTGCCGGCGGTGCGGTCGTTCGCTCCGGACGTGCTGCTGGTGTCGGCGGGTTTCGATCCCTGGCGGAACGATCCACTCGCGGGAATGGAGCTGACGGACGCCGCCTTTCTTCGGTTCGGCTCCCTGCTGGCCGAACTGGCCGAGGAGGTCTGCGAGGGCCGGCTCGTCTCGGTGCTCGAGGGCGGCTATGACCTGGCCGCCCTGCCCCGGTTGATCGACGTGTATCTCCGGGGCACCGTCGGCGAGACATTGAACTAAGGGCGGGTTGGCTCGGCCCGGTCGGCCGCCGCGGAGTCTGTCGTCCGCGGGCGCGTTGTACGATGATGAGGACAACCATGGAGGTGCATCCAAGTTGAACAGCAAGTTGAGCTTCCCGGTCCGCATCCGAACCCATGGCGTGCAGTTGAACGACGATCTGAAGCGCACGATCGAGTCCGAGGCGGCGGGTCTGGAACGGTTCAACTCCCGCATCGTGGACTGTGAGGTCGCGGTGACCGGCCCCGGCAAGCGCCGCCGTAGCGGCACCAGCTTCGACGTGGTCGTGAAGGTCGCGCTGCCCGGTCCGGACGTGGTCGTGCACCGCTCCGCCATCGCGTCCATACCGGTCGCCATCAACCAGTCGTTCGCCACCGCGCGCCGCCGGGTGAAGCGCCAGGCGCACCTGCGCCGTCGTCGCGTGCCGCTGCGCCGCACCTCCGGCGTGGGCCGGCGAGGACGGCCGCGGAGCCGGAACGGCAGGCGGCGGGGCGCCTAGTCCGCTTCGGCGTCGCCGAAGACGCCGTCGAGCACCGCCCGAACCCGCGGGAGGATGGGGTACGTGTTCGGATCGGAGTCGGCGGCCGTGTAGCCGACCCACACGGCGACGACGTCCCGGTCGGGGTTGACGAGCAACCCCTGTCCGGCCCAGCCGCCCTTGTAGATGTCGTGGTTCGTGAACACGAGGTCCCACTGGTAAACGTTGTGCTTGACCGTGGGGGAGCGGCCGCCGAACCGGGCGTTCTCGAGCAGTTCCGGCCGGCCCCCGTGGAGGAGCGTGTTGATGTGCTCTTCGGGCACGATGCGTTTCGAGGAGACCTTGCCGTAGCTCGGAGTGAACAGCAGTCCGAACCGGGCCATGTCGCGGGGCCGGGCCAGCAGGCCGCCTGAGGTCAATGGAATGCCGTAGCGCCCGGCGTAGATCGAGGCTCCCGCCTCGGCGCCGATCCGGGTCCAGACTTCGCGGCTCAACGCGTCCTGGAACGGCATGCCGGTGACTTCCTCGACGAGCCAGCCGGCCACGAAGGTGTTCGTGCCCGAGTAGTCGAAGCCCGTGCCCTGCTCGGCCCAGCGGCCGACCTTCAGATTGGCGAGCATCGTGTAGGGATCGTCGGGCGTGCGCTCGCTCCGCACGCCGTCGCCGAGCGACGCCTCGAACTGGTAGTAGCAGGTGCTGCGGTCCGTGTAGTCGCCGTCCGGGCAGTCGACGCCGGAGGCCATGTCGAGCACGTTACGCACCGTGACGCCCTCGAAGTCCGAACCCTTGAGCGCGGGCACGTAGCGGTCGACCGGCTGCGCCGTGTCGACCAGGCCACGGTGTTCGAGGATCGCCACCAGGGTCGCCGGGAAGACCTTGGTCACCGACCACCAGATCGGTTTCTCGTACGGCTGCATCCGGGGGTAGCGCTCGAACACGATGTCGCCCCGATGGAGGATGACGATGCCCATCGTCGTCGAGTGCTCGCCGTGCAGGTAGGCGTCGAACGCCACTTCGCCCGCCGGTGTCGTGACCGGGAATTCGGCGATCTCCGCCATGGGCCGCGCCGCCAGTTCGCTGACCTGTCCGGCCCGGTAGACATTGACGGAAGGCACGATCTGGTGGAGGTTGCGGTTGCGCCAGGCCATTGCCTCGCCGGTTTCGGTCCACCACACTTCGTCGGCCGGATCCGGCAGGCCATGGTGCTGGCGCAGGTTCTCCTCGACCGTCGAGGCCGGCTCGAAGGCCGGCGCGACCTCCTGTGCGGCGGCGCCGGTCGCAAGCGTCAGTGACAAACCGAGAGCTGGGAGAGTGCTTCGTCGCATATCGCCAGTCTAAGCTGCCGTCCGAGGGGTGGCAGACTGGGTGCGCCGGCGTCCCCGCCGGCTGCCGCCGCTGGCGGCCGGCAAACGCGTCGGCCGAGAGGCCGGCATCCGCTTCAGTCGAGCGTGCCCAGGTACTGCCAGATCGCTTCGAACTGACGCCCGGCCTCACCGTCGAACACGTCGTAGAGCGCCGTGTAGCCGTCCTCGTCCACGAACTGGGGCATCTTGCTACCCGGCATGATCCGCTGAGGATCGCGCAGGAAGCGGTCGAAGTAGGCGCGCCTCAGGCGAGGGCGGACGAGCGCGAAGTTGATCGTCTCCTCGGAGCCTTCGCCGCCGAGGGCCGGTTCTGCGCCCAGGCCGTGGCAGGAGTGGCAGCCCAGTCGGTCGCCGCGGATCAGGTCCCGACCGATGGCGGCCAGCTCCGCGTCGACCGGAGGGTTGGGAACCGGCGAGGCCGAGAGGCCGTGCTGGTGATGGAGTCCCGCGGCGAGAGTGTCCGCACCGGAGGGGAAGCCGGGCATCCGGACGCGCAGGTGCGGCCGCGGGCGGTCGCCGAGGCGGCCGGCCAGAAACGGAGCGAGCCAATCGCTGCGCAGCTTCTCGCCGGTCCAGGTCAGGTCGGGCGGCAGGAAGTCCGGGCCGGTTTCGTCCTCGGTTGAGACGGCGAAGTCGTCCGCGGCGGAATCTTCGGAGGCGGCGCTCGCCGTCGCCGAGAGAGAGGGTGACCAGGCGGCCGGCATGCCGTCGCGGGCGTGGCAGGCAAGACAGCCTCCGGATTGGATCCGGCGTTCCGCGTACTCCGCAGGCACGGCGCGGGCGAGGGAAGAGGCGTCTTCGCCGAGAAACCGTTCGATCTCCGCGGCCCGTGCGGGATCGAGTTCGTAGCGCGGGTGGCCGGAGTCCGTGTCGCCGCCGGCCCAGGTCGAGGTGCGGCCTGCCAACTCGCCGATCGGAGACGCGGAGGGCGGCGGTTCTCCATCGGAGAGCGAGTGGCAACTGCGACATCGGAGTTCGTCTGCCAGGCGCCGTCCGCGCTCGGGGTCGCCGGCTCGGCTGAAGGTTGCGGTCGTCGGAGAGGCCGCGATCTGCGCCGCGCCGCCTTCGGCGGCCGGAGCGAGCAGGTACGCGGCGAGCGAAGCGGCCTCGGCCGCTTCGAGTTCGAGCCTCGGCATTCGGCTCCAGGGATCGAACGCCGTCGGGTCGCGGAGATAGCGGATCAGGGCCGACGGTTCCCACTTGTCCCGAAGTCGAAGCGCCCGGTCATCCGTTTCTTCGTTGTCGGCAGGGTCTGGCGCGACCAGCCGGTGAGCGGCGTCGACCGGCGGCGGGGAAGTCGCGTCGCCGTGGCAGGCCGCACAGCCGATCTCGTCGTACAGGCGGCGGCCGTCCGCCAGCTCGCCGGCCGTCGGTGACGTGGCCGGAGGAGAAGCCTGGCCGTCGCCGTCGCGGTGGTCGGCGACCAGGTACGCGGCGAGATCGGCGGCCTGGCGCCGCGCCTCGGTCGGATCAGTCGACAGGAGCCGGGGCATGCGGGCGTACCGGCGAACGGACCGCGGATCGAGTAGCCACTGTTCGATCCAGCCTGGACGCAGGCGTGAGCCGACGCCGTCGAGATCGGGCGCGGCCGCGGCGAGTTCGGGCATCACGTGCGACGGTTCGCCCGGGGCTGCCGCCACGGGATGGCAACGCACGCACATCGCGTCGGCGACGAGGCGGCGAGCGGCCCGGCGCTCCAGAGCCCGGTCCAGTTCCGGGGAAGCGGTCCGGCGCAGGGCCGCTGGCGGCACCGGCTCCTCTGGCACGTAGTCGTTGCTCCAACTGAGCCGAACCGAGGCGTCACCGCCGCGGGGGCTCCGGTAGACGAGTTCGATCGGGTTGTAGCCCTTTCGCAGGCGCACCTCGCCGGCGGTGGAAGCCGGCTCGCCGCCCGCGCGTAGAGTCTCCCGCTCGAGCACGACCTCGCCGCCGATGCGCAGGCGGATGCCGCCGTTGCCGCGGATGGTGAAGTGAAAGGAGTCGTTCAGGTCGATCTCGACCGCGCCCCGGAAGGTCGCTTCGAACGGGCCGGGGTCCAGGAAGGGGCTCACGGGCTCGTTTCGGGGGACATGGAGGGCGGCCAGACGCGCGACGCGCGTGTCGACTGTTCCGGTCTCGAGCGAACGAAGGGAAAGTTCCAGACCCCGGTGCTCGAAGACGTCGTCCGGCGAACCAGGCTGGGCCGCGGCCGCGGCCGCCCAGACCGTCGCGACGAGCACTGCCGCGGCGCATGATGACTGCCCGCGGATGCCCAAGCCGACCCCTGCTCAGTCGGAGCCCGCGAGGATCTCGGCGCCGGCGCGGGTCCTCAGTTCGTGGATCGTGCCGTGGACGAATTCGCGGATCCGGTCTCCATCGGCGCTTCGGAGGTTCATCTCCAGGTGGTACTGCTGCACCGGAAGAATGTCCGGAATCTCGACGAAGACCGAGCGGCCGTCTTCGGAGACAGTCGCGGACGGGATCGCGAGGACGTCTTCACCGACTCCCTCACCCAGCACGCGGTAGTCCTCCGAGCCGTAGCTGGCTTGACGAACGTACTGCCAGATCCGCATCGAGTAGTTGCCCGGGTCGGCGGCAGCATCCCGGTCGAGCGCGGTGGTGAAACGGACGACGATGCCGTCGCGGGCGGTTTCGTAGGCCATGGGGATGCGCAGGGGTTCGTCCGTGCGCCGCACGCGGTAGAAGCCGCCCGGCTGGGTGCGGTCGCCCGCCCATGCGAAGAGGCCGCAGACGTAGAGATGGTCGTCGGCGGGGTTGAAGCGGCCACGGATCAGGCCGGTCGGCGCGGCCGTGACCGGCAATTCGGTGACGGCCGCCTGGCGTGGCGGCCCGTCGCCCGCGGCCAACGCGTGGTCGAAGAGCACGGAGAACATCTTGCCGTTGCCGTAGGAGAGGTAGATCAGGGAGTCGTCGAGTTCGCCCCAGCGCTGGCTCCGCACCCATACGGGTGCCGACGGGGAGCGGTCGACATCGTGGTGAATCCAGGTCACCGGCTGGACGAAGTCGTCGGGGTCGCGGTCGGGCTCGCGCCAGGCCCGCATGTAGCCATGGAACGTCCCCGGTTCGACCCAGTTGACCCGGTTCTCGGGGATCCAGTGGCCCTCCTGGTCGGTCACGATCACGCTGCCGTCCGGGTTGACCACGAGGCCGTTGGGCGCCCGAAAGCCGTTGGCGATGATCTCCGTCCCGGAGCCGTCGGCGGCGACCCTGAGGATCGTGCCGTGCTGCGGCACACGGGCGTCGAAGTCGTGTCCGGCGCCCTTGGCGTAGTAGAAGTTGCCGTCCTTGTCGGCCTCCAGGCCGACGGCGAACTCGTGGAAGTGGGCCGAGGCCTGGGCGTCGTGATTGAACGCCTCGTACCGGTCCGCCCCGCCGTCGCCGTTCAGGTCGTGAAGGCGGGTGATCTGGTCGCGCGACGTGACGAAGATCTCGCCGCCGCGCGTGTTCACGCCGAGCGGCTCGTACATCCCGGTGGCGAAGCGCTTCCAGGTGACGGCTCCGATGTCTTCGCCGCCCAGCCCGTCGACCAGCCAGACATCGCCCATCCAGGTCGCGACGACCGCCCGCATGCCGCCGTCGAGGAAGTCGAATCCGCCCAGGCGCATCCAGGAGCGGTAGGGATTCTCGAGGGGCGTCGTGATCGCCTCGAGTTCGAAGGGACCACCTCGGCGGCCCAGGACGCGGCTCTCGGTCGTGATCGTCTCGGTCCATTGCGCTGGCCCGCCTTGGGTCAGCGGTTCGAGATCGGCGGGCGGCTCGACGCCGGCCGCCCTGGCCAGGAATCCGGCGTTCGACCGGCCGCGCCGCCCGATCACGACCTTGAACCGGACCGGTTCGTCGCCGGCGTGAACTCTCAGGCGCAGGTCGTCGCCGACGTCGTCGACCCATTGGACGGCGTCCGGCGCGCCGACGAGGGCCGCAACGATGGGTCCGCTGTGCTCGCCTCGGTCTGCCGCGTTCGGGCGGGGTTCGCGGAAGCCGGCGGCCTCGCCGTCGCTCCAGGCCCGGCCGCCCTGCTGATGCGCCACTTGGACGACCAGGTCCGCGTCCCGGGGCCCCATGTTCAGTGTCCGACTGAACAGCCCGCCGCCTTCCGAGGCGCCGAGTTCCAGGACCTCCGTGTCGCCGACCCGGTAGTGCAATACCACCTTGGAGCCATGGACGTAGTGGCCTAGCCAGCGGGCGATGTCGGGATCCTGCGGCCCGAAACGGCGGCCTCCGCGGCCGGTGATGCGGGTGTCGCGGAAGTCATCGCCCGCCCGGGACCAGCCCGGTGCGTCCGGGTTCGTGAACAGCAGGTCGCCGACGATCGCCGGCTCCACCACGTGCCTGCCGTTGTAGTTGATGGAGTTCCAGTCCATGAAGCCGGCTCCGGTCCAGCCCGCCGCCCAGCGCAGGGTGTCCGTGTCGAAGAGCAGGAACTCGTTGCCCTTGGCAATGCCACCCGGACCCTCGTCGACCCTGATGGCGATGCCCTTGTTCGCGTTGTTGCCGGGTTCGACGATGTACGAGTGGACCTTGAACGGCCCGTAATCCATGTCGGACCAGGGGTTGCCGGTCAGCTCCTGAGCGCCGACAGCGCCGGCGAACAGAACGGTGGCTGCGACCGTCAGGCCGGCGGCGGTCAGTTGTCGCATCGGGCCGGAGGATTGTAACCGCGCTCCTAACGGTTGACGCGGGACCTGGTGACAGCTACCTTCACGCGCACCATGAAGAAGGCAACACTCTGGATTGTCGCCGTCGTCGCCGGCCTCGTGCTGCTCGGCGTTGGCTACGGCATCGGCTGGCTTACCGGCGTGACCGGTGTGGGGCGTACTGTTCCGCTGGAGGATCTCTCGGAGCGGGAGCGGGCGTTCGCTGAGCGGATGCAGGACGTCGACCTGGTGGGACACTTCACGATCCAGAACATCTCCGGGCTCGAAGAGGTCGATGGCGTCAGCCGCGACAAGAACCCGGAGCGTTACGAGATCGCGAGCGTCTCGAAGCTCGAGGGGGAGGGCGACCGCTGGCGCTTCGACGTCCGGGTCGTCTACATGACGGTCGACGTCACGTTGCCGGTCGTGGTGCCGATCGTGTGGGCCGGCGATACGCCGATGGTCAGCATCACCGACTTCGAGATCCCGGGCCTTGGCGACCAGTTCGGGGCGCGGGTTCTGTTCTACGACGAGCGGTACGCCGGAACCTGGGACCACGGTCCGTACGGCGGCCTGATGTACGGCGTGATCGAACCGGCGGGGGCCGGCGAGTAGGACTGCGTTTCGGGCTCGCCGCTTCGCTGCGAGTCTTCCGCGGGTCAGAACCCGGCTGGCGCGTCCCCGCGCCAGCCGCGTCACAGTCCGAGCGCCCGTCTTCGGGCGGTCGGATGTCAGACCCGCGGCCACAGCCGGCCGGAAGGCCGGCGCACCCAGTGTTCCCTACCAGGTGTCGATGTGACGGCGCTTCTTGCCGTCGCGGACCGGGGGCGGCGGCACGGAGTCGAGGGTGCGGGCGATCCAGCGCCGTGAGTCGGCGGGGTCGATCACGTCGTCGACCGCGAACGAGGCGCCGGCGGTGAGGGCGCTGCCGCGCTCGTAGGCCGCGGCGACCAGCTCCTCGTAGCGGGCGCGGCGCTCTTCGGGGTCCTCGATCGCCGCCAGCTCGTTGCGGAAGCCGAGTTTGACCTGGCCTTCCAGGCCCATGCCGCCAAACTCGGCCGTCGGCCAGGCGACGGTGAAGAACGGCTCTTTCAGGTCGCCGCCGGCCATGGCCTGGGCGCCGAGCCCGTAGGCCTTGCGCAGAACGATCGTCAGCGACGGCACCGTGATGTTGGCGCCGACGACGAACAACCGGCAGCAGTGGCGGACCAGGGCGGTGCGCTCGATCTCCGGGCCGACCATCATGCCGGGGGTGTCGCAGAGCACGAGCACCGGGATGTCGAAGGCGTCGCAGAGCTGCAGGAAGCGCGCGCCCTTGTCGGAGCCGTCGCTGTCGATGGCTCCCGACAGGAACTCGGGGTTGTTCGCGAGCACGCCGACCGGCCGCCCCTCGATGCGGATCAGGGAGGTCACCATGCCGAGGCCGAACGAGGGTCGGAGTTCCAGCACGCTGCCGGTGTCGGCGAGCGTCTCGATGACTTCCCGGACGTTGTAGACGCGGAGACGGTTCTCGGGGATGATCCGGCGCAGGAGTCGCTGATCGGGTGCCTCCCAGTCCCCGGTGCGGCCCTGGAAGTAGGACAGGTACTGCTTCGTTGCGGCGACCGCCTCGGCCTCGTCCTCGACGGCGATGTCGACGACGCCGTTCGGGACCTGGACGTCCATCGGGCCGACCTCCTCGGGCCGGAACACGCCCAGGCCGCCGCCTTCGATCAGGGCCGGACCGCCCATGCCGATGCTCGAGTCGGCGGTGGCGATGATCACGTCGCAGCAGCCGAGCAACGCCGCGTTGCCGGCGAAACAGAAGCGGGACGTGACGCCGACGATCGGGACCAGGCCGGAGAGGCGGGCGAACGAGGTGAAGGTCGGCGTGTCCAGGGGCCGATAGGTGTCGGCGCTGCGGCCCTGGCCGGCCTTGGAGGTCGAGGCGCCGCCCTTGCGCTTGCCCCCGGTGCCGGCGCGGCCGCCTCCGCCCTCCGCGAACAGGACAACGGGGCGCTTCCAGCGATGAGCCAGTTCGACCATGCGGTCCGTCTTCGGATGGTTGAGAGCGCCCTGGGTGCCGGCGAGCACGGTGTAGTCGTAGGCCATGACGACGCAGCGCGAACGCTCGTCCGGGAACAGGTGGCCGTTGATCGAGCCGACGCCGGTGACCATGCCGTCGGTCGGGAACTTGCGGATGACCTCTTCCTTCGGGAGGCCGGTGCCGGGGGTGAGGACGAGTTGGCCGTGTTCCACGAAGCTGCCGTCGTCGCACAGGTCGTCGATGTTCTCGCGCGCGGTGCGCTGGTTCGTGTTGCGGCGCTTCTTCACCGCGTCGGGCCGTGCGTCATCCAGGGTCACCCGGTGGCGCTCGAGGACCTCTCCGAGGTCGGGCCGGATCGCGTCGAGGTCGACCTGGGTTTCCTGTTCCACGCTCGCGACCCCGACATCCCCTTCCTCGACCAGGGCGAGGACATGGCCCTCCCACACCGCGTCGCCGACCGCCGCGCGCAGTTCCCGCAGCACGCCGCCAACTTCGGACCGGATCTCGTGCTCCATCTTCATCGCTTCCATGATGAAGAGGATCTGCCCGGGCGCGATGGCCTCGCCGGGTCCGGCCTCGTGGCTGAGGACGGTGCCCTGCATCGGGGCGCGGACCGCGGTGAGACCTTCTGGCACCGGCGTCTGGTCGACCGGAGCCGGTTCAGCGGCCTGCACGCTCACCGAGGGGGCACCGGACTTGCCATGATCCAGCACCGCCAGCGGGTCGACGGCGTCCACCTTGACGCCGGCAAGGCCCTGTCCGGTGTCGAGAGGCTTGCCGGCCTGGCAGGGGCGGTCGTCGAACCCCTTGGCGGCTTCGACCAGTTCGGACAGCCGCTCGTCGACGAAGCGGGTGTGGACGTTCCAGGCCACGACCTCGGGGTGGCCGAGAAGGGCGCGCAGGAAGGAAGCGTTCGTGTCGATGCCGTCGGTCCTGAAGTCGGCGAGCGCCCGCGCCGTCCGCGTAAGGGCTGCGGCATGGCCCGGTGACGGCGTCCGTCCCACGACCTTGGCGAGCAGCGAGTCGAAGCGGGGATTCGTCTGGTAGCCCGTGTAACCGAAGGTGTCCGTGCGCAAGCCGGGACCCGAGGCCGGCTCGAAAGCGGCCAGGACCCCGCCGCCGGGAAGCACCCGGCCGTCAGCCGCCATCGTCTCCATGTTGACGCGGGCCTGGACCGCGCAGCCGCGCGGCGTCACCTCCCCGCCGAAGCCCGACTCGGCCAACAGCCGTCCGCGGGCTAGTTCGAGCTGGAGCTGGACGAGGTCGACACCGAAGACCTCCTCGGTCACCGTGTGCTCGACCTGGAGGCGGGCGTTCGCCTCGATGAAGTAGAAGCGCGGCTCAGCGCCGGCCTCGACCAGAAACTCCACCGTGCCCAGGCTCCGGTAGCCGGCCGCCGAGGCGAGGGTGATCGCTGCCTCCCGCAGCGCCACCCGCAGGTCTTCCGGCAAAGCCGGAGCGGGCGCGATCTCGATCAGCTTCTGGTGACGTCGCTGGAGACTGCAGTCGCGGTCGCCGAAGTGGCGGACGGCGCCGCTGTCGTCGGCGGCGATCTGCACCTCCACATGGCGAACCGCGGAGAGCAGTTGTTCAACGAAGACGCCGTCGGTGTCGAAGGCGGCCCCGGCCTCGGACGTTGCGCGCCGGTAAGCGTCCTCGATCTCGTCCGCAGCGGCGACCACGCGCATGCCGCGGCCACCGCCGCCCCCGATCGCCTTGATGAGCATCGAGGCGCCAGTGGGCAGCTCGTCGAAGAACGTGTGGGCCTGTTCGATCGTCACCGGCTCGGAGATCCCGGGAACGACCGGCACGCCGTGCTTCTCAGCGAGGGCCCGGGCCCGCGCCTTGTCGCCGAACAACTCCAGCGCTTCCGGCGCCGGTCCGACGAACGTGATCCCGTTGTCCTGGCACGCGCGGGCGAAGCCGGCGTTCTCACTCAGGAAGCCGTAGCCGGGATGGACCGCATCGCATCCATGTTCGGCCGCGGCCCGCAGCAGTTGCTCGCCGTCGAGGTAGGCCGCCGGGCCGGAGCCGCCGAGCGCCGCCGCCTCGTCCGCTCTGCGTACGTGAAGCGACTGGTCGTCGTCCTCCGAGAACACGGCGACCGTGGGAATGTCGAGTTCCGCCGCGGCGCGAGCGATTCGGACCGCGATCTCGCCGCGGTTGGCGATCAGGAGCTTCATGGGACGCATGCCCTCGGTTCGGAAGGGCCGCTATCCTACGCGCCCATGAAGATCCTCCGCACGCCCGACGAGCGTTTCGCCAACCTGCCGGACTTCGACTACGAGCCGCACTACACCGTGGTGCCCAGCGGCGACGACGACGGCGATGGTCTTCGGATCCACCACGTGGAGGCCGGCCCAAGCGACGGTCCGCTGGTGCTCCTGATGCACGGGCAGCCGACCTGGAGCTTTCTCTACCGGCGCATGATCCCGGTGCTGGTCGAGCGCGGAATGCGGGTGATCGCGCCGGATCTCGTCGGCTACGGCCGGTCCGACAAACCGGCCGAGCGCGACGACTACACGTACCAGCGGCAGGTCGACTGGTTGAGCGCCTGGCTGCGAGCCAACGGCGTCGTTCAGGCGACGCTGGTCGGCCAGGACTGGGGAGGCCTCATCGGTCTGCGGATGGCGGCTGCCGACCCGGCGCGCTTCGACCGCATCGTCGCCGCGAACACCGGTCTGCCCCTGCCGATGAACGTGCCGCAAGAAACCGTGGAGAAGATCGCGAGATTCCGCGCCGAGGCGCCGACGCCGACCATCATGGAAATGCAGCAGCAGATCTCGCAGATGGGCGCCGAGACATCCGACCGCCCGAAGACGGGCGTTCGGACTGTGACGCGGCTGGCGCGGGGACGCGCCAGCCGGGTTCCGGCGATGAAGTTCGCGTACTGGCAGAAGTGGACCTGGGAGACCGAGGACATTCCGGTCGGGATGCTCCTCGCGGGCAGCGTCGACGGGGTGACCCTCACGCCCGAAGAGATCGCGGCCTACGACGCGCCCTTTCCCGATCCCTCCTACAAGGCGGGGATTCGCGCCATGCCCAGCCGGGTCCCGATGCTGCCGACCGACCCCTCGGTGCCGGCCCAGATCGAGGCTTGGAAGGTGTTCGCGGAGTGGACCAGGCCGTTCCTCTGCGCCTTCGCCGACAACGATCCGGTGACGGGCGCGGCCCGGCGGCCGTTCGAGGAGCGTGTTCCTGGCGCGAAGGGGCAGTCGCATCGAACGATTGAGGGTGGCGGGCACTTCCTCCAGGAAGGCCGGGGCGTGGAACTGGCCACGATCGTCGCCGACTTCATCGACTCGACGCCGGCCGAGGGGTAGCTGGGAGTGGCCATCAAGCGACGCACGGCGGTGCAAGGTGCGCAAGCAGGTGCCGCCCGGGTAGTGGCCAGGTTCCGCGTGGCGATCAAGCGACGCACGCTGGTACTGGGTGCACTGGTTCTCGTGGTACTGACGGCGTCGACGGCCGCGGGGGCTGGCGCCTACCTCCGGTTTGCGCCACGGCCGCCGGACACGACGGAAGCGAGACTGCTTGCCGGTGGCGGCGGCGAGGTCGACCACTGCGACCTGCCGGTCCTCGACGGCTCGGGCCTGACCGCGGACGAGATACCGGTCGCCTACACGCCCGGTTGTGAGGGCTACACGGAATGGCCGGTCCCGGTGCTGGCCGCCTGCACCGAGCCGCTTCCGGACGGCGCGCCCGACCTGCGCGGCCTGTGGCTGGACCCCAACAGCGGGCACCTTGAACGCGTCGAACAGTGCGGTGATCGCGTCGTCGTGACCGCCGCGGGTCTGCTTCACGACATGCGCGCCGACGGCACGCTGCGGAATGGCGCCAACGACGTAAACCCGAGTTGCTTGCGGATCCGCAACCGCACGCGCTATCGGGACGGCGTCCTCGAAATGGACGGCTACGGCATCTCCTGGATCCGGGTGGAACGGTGGATGGAGGGCGACGAACTGCGCTGGACCCATCCCCAGGCCGGCAGCCACCGGATGCGCCGCATCTGCCAGGTGCCGGCGGACCGCGTGATGCGGGAGCCGTACTGAAGGATCCGCCGGGGAGAAGGAACACGTATCGCCGGGGTACGATGCCGACATGCTCGGCACGACCCTCGATGCCTCGGCCTACATCGACCGGCTGAGAGCCGAGTTGGCGAGGATCGACGCGGCGGCGGTGGAACGCTGGGCCGCCGTTGTCTTCGATGTCTGGAACCGTGGCAGCACTCTCTACCTGATCGGGAACGGCGGTTCGGCGGCGGCGGCGAGCCACCTGAGTGTCGACCTGGGGAAGGGTACGGTCGGGGCGGACCGCCTGCGCGACGAGTCGCGCCGGCGCCTGCGGGTAGTCAGCCTGACCGACAACGTGCCGTGGATCACGGCGGTGGCGAACGACCTGGACTACGAGCAGGTCTTCGTCCAGCAGTTGATGAGCGCTGCCGTCCCGGGCGACGCCTTGATGGCGTTCAGCGGCTCGGGAAACAGCCCGAACGTGCTGGCCGCCGTGGACTGGGCGAACCGCCATGATGTCCGCACGTTCGGGCTCACGGGGTTCGACGGGGGCCGGCTGAAGCAACTCCAGCAGGACGGCGTTCACGTCGACCTGGACGACATGGGCATGGTCGAGAGCGTCCATGTGTGCCTGTTCCACTGGGTCGTCGACGACGTCTACGCCCGCACCCAGAGGACCGGGCGGCACGCCTGAGGACGGAGCCGTGGACACGGCATCGAAGGGGCGCCGGATCGGCCTGCCCGGCCGTGGAGCGACCTGGGCGTACGACATCGCCGGACCGCCCGGCGCCCCCACGCTGGTTCTGTTGCATGGCCTCGCGGCCACCGCGCTTCTGAATTGGTCGACCAGCTTGGCCGCGCTGGCGCGGGGCTTCCGGGTCATCGCGCTCGATCACCGTGGCCACGGCCGCGGGATCCGGCGGATCGGCGCCTTCAAGCTGGAGGACTGCGCGGACGACGCGGCGGCACTTGCCGATCGGCTGGGCGTGGAGCGGGTGATCCCGGTCGGCTACTCGATGGGCGGCGCGGTGGCGCAGTTGTTCTGGCGCCGGCACCGGGACCGCACCGCCGGTCTCGTTCTCTGTGCGACCAGTTCGCGTTTCGGCGGACCGCGGGCCAAGCGGGCCGCTTCGACACTTGCACCGCTGCTGTCGCTCGCGGCTCGCGTGGCGCCCCAGTCGATGTGGGACAGCATGGGTGAGCGGATGCTCGAGAACGTCCAGGATCCCGGCCGGCGTCTGGCTTTGAAGGAGCAACTCGCCCCGACGGAGCCGGCTTCGGTGATCGAGGCCGCCGCCGCGCTCGCGCGCTTCGACTCCAGCGACTGGCTGGGCGACATCGACGTGCCGGCTTCGGTCGTGCTCACGCTGCGTGACGAGCACATCCCGGCGCAGTACCAGGCGGCGATGGCGGAGGCGATTCCGGGCGCGGAGGTGCACCGGGTCGATGCCGATCACTACGCCTGCGTAGCGAAGCCGCACCTGTTCGTGCCAGCCCTCATTGCGGCCTGTCGCTCCGTGGCGCTGCGCGGCGTGCCAGTGCGGGCCGTGGCGCCCTGACGGCGGCTCTAGCGGCGCGGCTCCAGGCCGTGACCTCCTCGACCGACCGGTCCACGAGGTCGTAGACGACGGGGACGACCAGCAGCGTCAGCAGCGTCGAAGTCGCCATGCCGCCCATGATCAGCACCGCGATCGCGGCGCGGCCCTCGGAACCGGCGGCCTGGGAGAACGCGACCGGCAGCAGGCCGAAGATCAACGAGAAAGCGGTCATCAACACGGGTCGCAATCGGGCCGGGCCCGCTTCGAGAATCGCGTCCCTGCGGCTTTGTCCGTCCTGGCGCAGCTTGTTGATGTAGTCGATCAGGAGGATGCCGTTCTTCATCACCAGGCCCATCAGCACCAACAGGCCGATGCCGCTCATCATGTCGAGCGGTTGGCCGGAGAGTTTGAGCGCCAGGAAAGCACCAATGAAGGAAAGCGGCGCCGACATCATGATCGTGATCGGATGGACGAGCGAGTTGAAGAGCGACGCCAGGACCATGTAGATGGCGACGACGGCGAGCACGAACGCGAACATCAGGGATAGGCCGGTCTCCTGCATGATCACCGTCGTGCCGCTTGGCACGAGGGTGTTCGGAGGAGCGAGACCGATCTGGCGGCTGTACTCCTCGATGCGGGCCGCGAGTTCGGATTGGGCGACGCCCTCCGCGCCGTTCGTGGCGATCGTGATCTCGCGTGAACGGTTCTGCCGCCTGATCTGGACCGCGCCCTCGCCGAGCCGGATGTTGGCGACGTTCGTCATGGGCGTCAGTTGCCCGGAAGCCGTGCGGATCTGAATCAGATCGAGCTTCCCGGGTTCGTCCCGGTACTCCGGCAGCACCTGGACGCGCACGTCGTAACGTTCGCCGTCCTCCTCGAAGGCGCCCAGCTTCTCGCCGGCGAGCAGGGTGCGGATCGTGCGCCCGATGACCGTGGCCGGCACCCCGAGGTCGGCGGCGCGATCGCGGTCGACGTCGATCTCGATCTCGGGCTTGCCGGTCTCCCAGGACGTGCCAACGTCGACGAAGGAAGGGTCGGCTCGCATCTGCGCCACCAGCCGCTCGGAGTACAGCTCCAGGTCGGCGATACGGGGACCGCGGAGGCTGTAGGAAACGGAGCGCGTTCCCGTCTGATCCTCGCTGCCGGCGATCCAGCTGATCGGCGACACGACGATTTCCTCAGCTTCGGGGACCTCCCCGAGCAGCCGGTCACGGACCCGGTCCATGATCGCCGCCTGGCTGAGTTCGCGGTCCCGTTTGTTCGTCAACTGGACGTAGATCGAGGCTCGATGAGGCTCCTGGCGGCTGCCGCCGCCGATCGTGGCGAAGCGGTTGCGTACATCCGGGTCCTGTGCGATCAGTTCCTCCGTGCGCCGCGCGGTCAGGGACGTCACGGCCAGCGGAGTTCCGACCGGCATCTTGAGGTTGACGTTGAACTCGCTCCGGTCTTCGGTGCCGAACAGGTCGAAGGGAAGCGTGAACGCGACGAGGACGCCACCGACCATCGCCCCCACGGCGACGACGAGCGTCAGCGCCCTGTGCCCAAGCGCCCGCCGCAGGATGATCTTGTAGGAATGGTCGAGTGCGTCGAGGCCGCGGCCCAGGGTGCGGCTCACCGGATCGCGTCCCTGAGTCGCCTTGAGCACCCTGCTGCCGAGCATCGGTGTCAGCGTCAACGCGAACAGGCTGGAGACGCAGACGGCGATCGTCATCACCATCCCGAACTCGTAGAAGAACTGGCCAACCGTGCCGCTCAGGAAGGCGATCGGCACGAACACGGCGCACAGGGCGAGCGTGGTCGAGACGACCGCCAGCATGACCTGGCTGGCGCCCTCTTCGGCCGCCTCGCGGCGCTCCTGGCCCCGCTCGATTCGCCGATAGATGACCTCCAGCACGACGATCGCGTCGTCGATCACGACGCCGATCGAAAGAGACAGCGCCATCAGCGTCATCACGTTCAGGGTGAACCCGGCCAGATAGAAGAACGTGAACGAAGCGATGACGGAGGACGGAATGGCAAGCGCCGAAATGAGGGTGGAACGCGGGTTGCGCAGGAACAGCAGCACGACCAGGACCACCAGGGCGCCGCCCCAGATCATGTTGGAGAACACCGAGTAGATGGAGTCCTCGATGAACACCGCCATGTCGCGGGTGATCAGGACCTCCATGCCCGGCGGCAGGTCCTGCCCCAGCGCCTCGACCTCGGCGCGTACCGCTTCGGCGACGACGACCGTGTTCGCTCCGCTTCGTCTGCGCACCTCGAGGGAGACGCCGCGCTGGCCGTTGAAGCGCGCGATGGACCGCTCCTCGGCGAGACCGTCCTCGATCTTCGCCACGTCCCGCAGGTAGACCAGCCGGCCGCCGCGCTCGGCGGCGATCAGGGCGCCGAAGTCCTCGACCCGCTTGACCTTGCCGGACGTGGTGACCGTCCATTCCCGTTCACGCCCTTCGACCCGGCCGCCGGCAGTTTCGGCGTTCTCCAGCAGGAGCGTCGAGCGCACGTCGTCGATCGACAGGCCGTAGCCGGCCAGTCGAACCGGGTCGAGCCAGATCCGGACCTCCCGCCGGCGGGAACCGACGATCTCGATGCTGCCGACGCCCGGCAGTCTCTCGAGCCGGTCCTTGACGGTGGTTTCCGCAAGTTCGGACAGTTCACGGACCGAGACCGGGCCGCCAAGCATGACGGAGAGGATCGGAGTCGCGTCCGGATCGAGCTGGGTGACGACCGGGTCCTCGACATCGAGCGGCAGGTCGGCACGAACCGGCGCGATCTTCTCCCGTACGTGCTGCGCCTTCACGTCGACGTCGTAGTCCGTCTCGAACTCGACGAAGATCTGGGAGATGCCCTCGGACGAGACCGAACTCAGGTCGCGAATCCCCTCGATCGTGTTGATCTGCTCTTCGAGGACATCGGTGACCTCGGTCTCGACCGTCTCCGGGGAAGCCCCTTCGAGCACGGTGGTGACCGTGACGAAGGGGAACTCGACGTCCGGGTTCAGATCGACGTTCAGCCGGTTCAGGGACACGAGGCCGAGAACGACGAGCCCCACGTTCAGCATGAGGGCGAAGACGGGCCGCCGGATCGAGGTGAGCGGCAGGTTCAGCATGACGTCGGCGACGCCTATGGCGTCTCGCCGCCCGCTTCGAGCAGCGGCGGTTCGGTGACCTCGATCGGCGCGCCGTGGGCCAGTCGGTCGATGACCGGTCCGATGATCAGGGCGTCGCCGGCCTCGGCGCCGCGCCTGATCTCAACCCATCGCTGACCGGTGGCGCCGACGGAGACCTCGATCTGCTCGGCTCGGCCGCCCACGGCGCTGAACACGTAGGTGCGTCCGTCGCGGTTGAGCACCGCGGCGCGTTCGACGATCACCGCGCCGTCGCGGGTCCGCGGCCGGATCTCGGCGCGGACGAAGGCGCCCGCCTTGGCCTCCGGTGTCTCCCCGGGCACGGGGGCTCGCACGCGGTAGGTCCGCGTATCCGGGTCGATTCGAGCGTTCACCGCCGCGATCGTGGAGGGGAGGGGTTCGGCCGCGCCCTCGACGATCAGGACTGCCGGGTCGCCCACCTGGACCGGCGCCGCCGCCGCGGCCGGCACGTCGAGTTCCGCCGCGAAACCGTTCAGTTCCTGAATCGTGACGACGACCGAACCGGGGCCGACGATCGCTCCCTCGTGAAGCTGGCGTTCGACCACGTGGGCGTCGTAGGGGCTGATCACCGCGGTCCGCGTCAGGTCCTGCTCGGCGCTCTTCACGGCGGCGAGTTCCTGCTCGACCCGGGCCTTGGCGACCGCGAGCTGGGTCCGTTGCCGGTCGAGCTCCTGGGGTGGGGCCACTTCCTGCTCGGCAAGCCGCTCGACCCGCTCGAGTTCCTGCAGCGCCTGTGCGGCCTCGGCCTGGGCCAGGGCCAGACCGGCGCGCGCCCGCTGAAGGTCGATCCGGAAGGGAACGGGATCGAGTTGCAGGACGACGTCGCCCTCCGTGACCTGGTCGCCTACGTTGTAGTAGACGGCCGACAGTCGCCCCGAGACTTCGGGGCCGAGCTCGGTCAGGCGCGGCGCGACGACGGAACCGGAGGCCGTCACCAGGGCGTCTACCTGGCCGTACCGCACGCGGGTGGTCGGTGCGGTTTCGCTGCGGAACGCCGAAACGGCTCCGGACGCTTCCGTCTGGCCGGCGGCCCGCTTGGCGCCGACGCCGTTGCAGCCGAAACTCGCCAGACACAACAGAAACACGGCGCACGCTGCGAGCGTCGCGCCGGCCCTTCCGTTCGTGGTGTTCATGGCAGTTGTACCCCGTCGGACTGGTACGCTGCCGGTTGCCGCTCCAGGAATCATACAAGCGTCGGAGGACTCACATGCGCCCCGATTCTCCAAGAGTCACTGCTCCCGATCTCGTCGTCTCGCTGGCGGTTCTGGGCCTCGCTTTCGGCGCTACGCCGTCTGTGGTCGCCGAAGAGTTCGACCACGTTCACCTGGTGGCTCCGGACACGATGGCGGCGGCGAAGTGGTACCACGAGCTCTTCGGCGGCAGGCTCGGCAAGAGCGGTCCCTTCGACTCCGTGTTCTACGGCAACGACATCCTGAAGGTGCGGGAAGGCGAACCGACCAGCGGCAGCGGCGCCACCTCGCTCGATCACATCAGTTTCTCCGTCGCGGACGTGGCGGCGACCCTGGAAGAGTGCGAGGCCGCGGGCGGCAAGGTCGTCGGCGCCGCGCGATACGTGGAGGCAGCCGGATTCACCTTCGGTTTCTGCGAAGACCCGTGGGGAACGCGAATCGAAGTGATCGACGACATGGACCACGGCGGCGCCCCGGGTCTCCATCACGTTCACGTCTTCTCGAACGACGCGGTCTCGACGGCGGCCTGGTACGCGAAGCAGTTCGGCGGCGAAGTCGTGGCGTTCAAGGGACTTGCGCCGCTGCACTCGATCCTCTACGACAACGGCGGCGACGAGACCTGGCTGATCGTCAACCAGGTGCCGGGGGAGCGGACCGGCACCGACGGCACGGTGGTCGATCACATCGGTTGGCACACCACGGAGTACGACTCCTGGCTCGAACGGTTGCGTGGCGACGGCGTGAAGTTCGTCGTCGAGCCGATGGTGCTGGACGCCGGGCACCGGATCGCCTACGTCGAGGGCCCCGACGGCACGAAGATCGAGCTGGTGGAGAACCTCGCCGGGGGGGTTCCTTGAGTCGGGGGCCTGGTGGCCTGACCTGGCGGCGGTTCCCGGGCCGGGCGCTCGGCCTGGCCGTGGCGGCGGCCGCGTTCATGGTGGCGCCGCTCGCGGCCCAGGAAGCGACGACCGCAGTCGAGCGGGCGCGCTTTCACCACATTCACCTCAACGTCACCGACGTCGACCGTTCGGTCGACTTCTACCGCGCCACCTTCGGCGCCCTGCCGATCGAGTTTCGCGGGGTCGCGGACGCGGTGTTCACCGAGCGGTCCTTCATCCTGTTCAACGAAGTCGAGGAGCCGCCGGACGGCAGCCAGACTAGCGGCATCTGGCACTTCGGCTGGGGTGGTGTCGACCTGCCCAGCCAGTATCGCTGGCTGGTGTCCCGCGGCGTCGACATTCACACGCCGATCTACCGCCTGGGCCGCGGACATGTCATCTACGTCAACGGTCCGGACCGGGAGATGATCGAGGTGAACACGATGGGCCATCACCGTTTCGCTCACGTCCACCTGTTCGCGGCGGACGTGAACGAGACGGCCGCCTGGTACGAGCGGCACTTCGGGCTGCCGGCGCGGCGGTCCGCCAGGGGCAACCCCCGGCCGGTCGGCGAGGGCGCCGCGTTCGCGACCTGGGAGGAGTTTCACCACGAGCACCGTGCCTGGGCGAACGCGTTTCGCGCCGACAACGTGAACTTCATCGTCTACAACCTGCCGGACTACGAGCCGCTGGCACCGTGGTGGCCCGAGGACGCGGCGCCGCTGCTGGAGACCCAGCCGCAGCGGGGTAGGGCGATCGACCACTTCGCCTTCTCCTACCGCGACATCGAACCGGTGTTCGAACGGCTGCGGACGGCGGGCGTCGAGATCGTCGAACCGATCACCTACCGGCCGGAACTCGACATGCGGAGCTTCTTCGTGATGGGGCCGGACAAGGTCGCGGTGGAGATCGTCGAGGCGAAGCCGATCCCCGAGGGCGTCTGGGACTGAGTGAGCCGCCAGCAAGCTGCTAGAGTCCGCCTGCCACTCGGACAACAGGTTGGAAGCTGGAGGCGCGAATGAGCCGTACGACCGCAGCACTTCTCGTACTTGGGCCGCTTGGAGCGGCTTCCGCAGCGGTGGCGGCCGACAGCGGGGAAGCCGTCACCTTCCACGAGGACGTGCTGGCCATCTTCCAGCAGAACTGTCAGACCTGTCACCGCCCGGGCGGCGACAACGTGGCCGGCATGGTTGCGCCGATGTCGCTGATGACCTACGAGGAAGTGCGGCCGTGGGCGCGGTCGATCGCGCGCCTCGTGCAGAGCCGCGAAATGCCCCCCTGGGACGCGACGGACCACACCGCCGGCGTCTTTCTCAACGAGCGGACCCTGACCCAGCAGGAGATCGACACGGTTGTGGCCTGGGTCCAGGGCGGCGCTCCCAAGGGCGACCCGGGCAGGGGCCCGGCGCCGCGCGAGTGGGAGGACACCGGCGGCTTCCTGATCGGCAAGCCGGACCTGCTCGTGTACATGGAGGAGCCCTACTACGTGGGCGACGACGTGGAGGACGAGCAGCCGAGCTTCTACATCACGTTGACCGAGGAGATGCTCCCGGAGCCCCGCTGGCTCCAGGCGATCGAGTACCAGCCGGACGCGGAGTTCGTCCATCACATCACCGGCCGGGCGCTGATACCTAACGAGGACGGCGAGGTCGACGTGCTGAGCGAAAACACGTTCTCGCTCGGGTCGATTGCCGCCGGCGAGGACCCGACGATCTACCCGCCGGGCTTCGGCAACCTGCTACGGGCCGGCATGGTCGTGCGTCTCAACGTCCACTACCACAAGGAACCCGGTCCGGGCTCCGGCGGCTACGACCGTTCGGCGGTCGCCTTCAGGTTCCACCCGGTCGGCGCCGAGGTCAGGCACAAGGTGACCTGGAACACGATCGGCGCCGGCGCCTTCGAGATCCCGCCGGGTCACGGAAGCTGGCGCGTCGGGTCGTCCAAGGTGTTCGAGAAGGACACGGTGCTGCTGTCGCTCCATCCGCACATGCACTTCCGCGGCCAGAGCATGAAGTACACCGCGCACTACCCCGATGGCGGCACCGAGGTGCTGCTCGACGTGCCGGAGTACGACTACAGTTGGCAGACGAACTACATCTACCGGGAGCCCAAGGTGCTGCCGTCCGGTACTCGGGTCGAGATCGAAGCGATCTACGACAACTCGGAGACCAAGCTCGACGAGTACCCGTTCCTCAACATCGGCCGGGCAGTGGACTGGGGCGCCCAGAGCACCGACGAGATGATGGCGCCCTTCCTGGCCTGGACCTACGTCGAGCCGGAAGATGCGGCCGCGATCCTGGCCGGCGGCGCCGCGGGATCGACGGGCGGCGGCGGGTAGCGACGGCGAGCACACCCGCCTGCCGAGGGCACGGTGGGAGGGGGCCAAGGGACGTTCACGAGACGCGTCTGTGCAGTTCTTGCTGCGACTCTTGACCTGTGTGGCGTTTTGCGAAGCCGCGGCAGCTCAGGATGGCCCGGAGCCGGGAATCCATGAGACGGTCGCCGCGTATCTGGAACAGAACGCCTACGAGGTGACCCTGAGTGCTGAGGGAGGGCTCGAAGGGCCTGCGGCGGAGTGGTTTCGCGCCGAGGCGGCCGGATCCCAGTTCGTGTTCATCGGCGAAGAGCACGATGTCCGGGAGGTCCCGATTCTGGTGGGCGCTCTTTGGCGGGAACTCGTTCCCTTAGGCTACGAGCACGTAGCGATCGAAGCTGGTCCCTGGCTGGGTGAAAGGCTCGACCAGTTCGCAAGATTTGCCGATCAACAGGCCCTTTCTCACTTCCAGAGGGCAACCTGGCCTCGTCTGCCGAACAACAGCGTGCCGCCGATCTCGGAGGAGGACGTTGCCTTCTACGCGGAACTTGGCAGCGTCAGCGGCCCACACCGCAAGTCCGCAGCTCCCTTGATCTGGGGACTGGATGCCGAGTATCGAGCTGCTCCATTGCTGAAGAGGCTGGCGGAGCTGTCGCCGCGGCCCGCCAGGCGACAGGCGGTCCAGTCCCTTCTGGAGCGGGTAGGGGCAGCGGAGAGAAGCGGCGACTACAACACTCGTGCCTTCCGAGATGCCATCGAGCAGGTCGTCCAACAGACTCGAGCCAAGCCGGAGACCGAGCTGCGCTACATACTCGATGCGCTGCGTTGGCGAATCTCCGCGCCCCGGGAACACACGAGCGACAACCTCAAGAAGGAGCTCTTCCTGCGCCAGTACCGAGCTGCGAAGGAAGCAGGCGACTCGAGGCCGCGGGTGATGTTCCGGCTCGGCGCTTACCATGCCGCCCGTGGGCTGATGCACGACTTCGGCACCTCTACACTCGCGAACTTCGTAGCGGAATTGGCGGTCGCCGAGCGAACAGGGATGCTGAACCTCGCGATCGTCAACTGCCAGGATACGTCTCCCGGGGTCTTTCCGAGACCTTGCACCTGGGAGCAACAGAGAGCGCTACGGCCGTTTCGCTCCGCTGCCGTAGCAGACTGGACACTGTTCGACCTTCGAGGGCTGCGCGCACCGCTAAGGCAAGCGCGACTGAACGGACTCCAGTTCTATCCGGATGGGTGGGAGTACTGGGATCTCGTCATGTCGTTTGACGCCGTGATCCTCTTGGACCGTTCCGAGCCAAGCCGGCTTCCGGGCGAGTAGAGCGCGGCGGTGGTCCTGCTGACTCCCCGGGAAGCACGGGCCCTTGTTCATGCTGTCCGCCAAGCCGTGACGCCACCCTGAGCGTCGAGCGCGGCAAGCGCGCGTCCATCTGGTCGCCAGTACACCGCGCCGACAATGTCCGCGACAGGCGCTATTCCCACCGGATCGCCTTGTCCGTTGCGCCCAAGTGACCACACGACGACCGCGCCATCCCGAGCTCCGGAGGCGAGGCGCCTTCCCCCGCGAGCGAAGGCGAGCGTTGTAACGGCCCCAAAATGAAGTTCCAGAACGCCGGGCCGCGTGCCTTCGGGGCCTTTCCCCTGGAAGCTCCAGACCGTGATCGCGTCGCCTCCGCCTGTGGCCAGGAGGGTGCCGGTGTCATTGAAGGCCAGGGCCGACGGTTTGCCGGGATAGCCCGACATCATCGAGTCCTGCTCCGTGGAGCGACGCCAGAAGTGCACCGAGTTGTCCTGACTGCCGCACGCCACAATGTCGCCGTCCGGGCTCAGTACCATCGACACCAGGGAGCCCTTCCACTCCAGCTTCTGGCGAACCGTCCCGGTGGACGCGTCGAAGAACGTCACCCGACCGTAACAGGCGGTCGCCAGTTCGCCCGCGCGGGACCACGCGATCGCGCTGACGGTGCTCGGATGAGTGTTGAATCGCCGGATCTCCGTTCCATCGGCGCTGTACGCGTGAACCTCTCGGGAGCAGGATGCGGCCAGGGACTGGCCGTCCGGCGACCACGCGACATTCTCCACCCAGCCGCTCCCGAGGTCGATCGTCTGGATGATCCGGCCGTCGGCGGCACTCCAGACCAGGACTCGGCCATCCTGGCCGGCCGTTGCGAACGCGGCTCGGTTCGGCTGCATTGCCAGCGCGAGCACCCCGCCTTCATGGACTCCGCGCCGCGCCCAGATGATGGCGCCGGTCCTGCCGTCGAACGCGTAGACGCCACCCGCGGCATCTCCGACCACCAGCGCCTCACCGCGCGGGGTCCACCCACCGGCGATGGCGTAGTCGCCGACCACCGCGGACCAACCCGGGCGAAGGACACCCTTCGGACTGCCGCCATTCAGACCAGGCATGCCTCGAATCCCAGCCGCATCGAGCGCTCGTCGAGGTTGCGGCCGATGAAGATGAGCTGATTGCGGCGGGGCGCGTCCCCCCATGGACGATCCGGCTGTCCGTCGAAGAGCATGTGAACCCCCTGGAAGACGAAGCGACGCGACTCACCTGCGAGGCTGATGAACCCCTTCATGCGAAAGATGTCCACGCCGCGTTCACGGAGCAGTTCGCCAAGCCACGCGTTGAGCCTGCCGGGATCGACATCGCCCTCCGTCTCGATTGCGATCGAGCCGACTTCGTCGTCGTGCTCATGCTGTGCGACCCAGGTTCGCTCGACCTCGGCGGGAACCGCTCCGTTGACGTGTGGGACGCCGTTCGTCAGCTGCAGATCGAATTCCTCCGCGGTGTGCTGGGCGTAGAGGCCGATTCTCACCTGCGTCTCGACCTCCAGGAAGAACGACTTGCGCCCCGGGGAGTCAAGCACGAGGTTCACGTGCTTTCCGACAGCAATCTCGCCCCCCGGACGAATGACGTCCGCGGGTTCGGCGTACCGCCGCACACACCACTCCGCACCTTCACGAAGTGCGGAGTCATCGGTGCCCTGGTCCGGTACGACGACAAGAGACATCGCCGGATCAGGTCCCTCGGCCAGGCTGAGTTCGTAGCGGCCGGTGTCGAGCGAGTAGACGCCGGTCCATTCGAACGGGTACTCCGGCTCGAGGAAGGTGGGACGACGCTCGAGCGCCTGGTCCAGGTCGAAGGCGGCGAGGTTGAGTACCGTCTCGACGGAAACCTCCGCCATTTCGCTACGGATGACTCGTGCCATCCGGTTCATTTCCCGGAGCCGAGCCTCGATCCCGTCGAGCGCGTCGTCGTCGACCAGGTCCGTCTTGTTGAGAACGAGGACATCCGCTAACGCGACCTGTTCCGTGCTCTCGTCGCTTCGGCCGAGCTGCTGCTCGATGTGTGCAGCGTCGACGAGCGTGACGATCCCGTCCAGCTCGAACTCCGCGCGAATCTCGTCGTCCATGAAGAAGGTCTGGGCGACGGGACCGGGATCCGCGAGCCCCGTGGTCTCCACCAGCACGTAGTCGAACTTGTCCCTGCGCTTCATGAGGTTGCCAAGCACGCGAATCAGGTCTCCGCGCACCGTGCAGCAGATGCAGCCGTTCGACATCTCGAAGATCTCCTCGTCAGCGTTGATGACGAGCGCCTGGTCGATGCCGACCTCTCCGAACTCATTTTCGATCACGGCGATGCGTTTGCCGTGTTCCTCCCGCAGGATCCGGTTCAGCAGGGTCGTCTTGCCGGAGCCGAGGAAGCCGGTGAGGATCGTGACAGGGATCTTCTGGGGTGCGTTCATCTAGTCCTCCTGAAGCATCGGTGCGAGCACCGGAATCTCTACGTCGAATCCCCACGCCGTGCAGACCTCGATCAGGTCCTTGGCGTCAACGGAGTCCATGGGTTTGTGCAGCTTGTGCTGAAGCTGTGGCGCATCGGGCCGAAGCAGGCCAATTGCGGTTTCGAGGGGGGCGCAATCTTCTTCGAGACAAGCCAGCTCTGTGACCGTGACCGTCACGTCATCGGAGAGGCTCAGCGCTTCGCGCAATGCCTTCTTGATACGTCGAGCCTGTTCGAGGTTCGGGGAGCGTGGTGATGTCCTGATCAACATAGGCTCTGTTCTCCTTCCAGACGGCGAGACCAGCGCGGATGAGCCACGGCTTCGACAGCCCTTCTGCCGTCGACCCATCGAAGAGCACCCGCCGGTCTCGCAGCAGGATGACGCGCGTTGCCTGGGATGGCAGTGAGTGAAGGCAATGGGTTGCCCAGACGCACGTGGCGCTCGTTCGGCGAACAGCCTCGGCAACTAGCGTCCGCAGCTCAAGCGCCGCGACGGGATCGAGCCCGGCCGTGGGCTCGTCGAGGAGCAGCAGCTCGGGCTCGAGCACGAGGAGACCGGCAAGCGCAACGCGACGCTGCTCCCCGAAGCTGAGCTGATGACACGGACGCTGCAGCAGATGGTCTATGCGCAAGGCCTTCGCCACCTCGCGGGATCGACATCGCGCTTCGCCTGGCGGGACGCCACGGCGAAGCAGGCCCCAGGCAATGTCCTCGGCAACGGTGCTTGCGATGAAGTGGTGTTCCGGGTTCTGGCCGAGAAGGGCCACGCGTCCGTGGAGCCGGTCGCGGAGCGTCGTATCGGGCGACACGCGGTTTCCCAGGCGCGTCATCGTCCCCTGCGCGGGTCCGTCGAGCCCCGCGAGCAGACGCAACAGGCTCGACTTTCCGGCTCCACTTGGTCCAAGCACGAGCAGCCACTCCGCTCCTGCCAGGCGAAGTTCGAGCTGCTGGAGCACGAGGTGCCCACCGCGTTCGACGTTGATGGCGTCGAGGTGGACGCCGTCATGAGCCCGAGCGTCTTCGCTGGAGGCACTACGCAGCAGTGCGTTCTCCTCGGAACGTTCGAGGCGCGTGAAGGCGTGGAGGGCGCCTTCGCCAAGCAGCGGTCCCCAGGCGGCGAGAGGCAAACGCGGTGACCCCAGGCGGACACGGGCCGCGTCACGCCGCTGGACCCACTCACGCTGGGCGAGAACACCGTGCATGAGCGCGTGGTCGAGGCTGGCCACGACGCCCTCGGGAATCCGAAGCCGAAGCAGGAGTTGCCGCAGCGACGCCCAGTCGACCTGGGTGCCCAGCCAGAGGATCCAGATGGCGCCGCACAGGACCCTGGCGCCGGTTTGGACGATGACGTCCGTGGCGGCATCCAGGGCGACCCCACCGAGCAGTGCCAGCGCTACGACGGCCAGGGTCCACGCGAGGGCAGGCTTGATCCTGCGGCGTCCATGGGCATGTGCGAACAGCAGAAGCACCGCGCCGATCCCGGAGCCGGTCAGGGAGAGGGCGGTACTGTGCGCGCCTGCGTTGACGATCAGCACGCCGCCGGTCAGCGCCACACCCAAGGGCGCAACCCATGGGGGTTGGGCACGCTCAAAGAACAGGGAGTGCTCAGCGTGGAAGTGCATCTCGCCGCCTTCCGAGAACTCGTTCCCAGCTGCGCCCCGCGACGAATCCCAGCCCGAAGAGGATGAGGACGGACATCGCGAGCCCGACCTCCCCCTGGCTCAGGTCCACGATGCTCCCTGTGGGCGGTCGCCCCGCTCCCTCCGCGGTCGCACCGAACACGGTCCCGTCGATGCCTTCATAGCTGCACCCCGACAGGCCGAGCAGGAGCAGGAGGCCGACGGAAGCAACGGGCGCTGACAGGGTGCGCGAGCCTCTTCTCAGCGGGTTCGGCAGGAGGTCCGGCCGACGTGTGGCCAGCAGCCGTACGATGCCGACGGAGGCGATCGCTTCAAGAACCGCCAGGGGGATCTGGACCGGGGCCAAGCCGATCAGCACCGCGCCGAAGGTCGTTGTAGGCGCCGCCACATCGGACAACGCCGCGGCGAGCACCACGGCGTCCGCCACGTACACGCTCAGGCCACCGACGCCGCATGCGAGACCGAGGCTGAAAGCCCCGTCGACACCGAGCCGGCGGAGCAAGGCCCAGAGCCCAACGGTCGCCAGAGGCCCCAGCAGTCCGAGCGTGAGGAGGTTGACCCCCAGTGTCGTCAGCCCGCCGTGAGCGAAGAAGACCGCCTGCAGCAAGAGCACGAAGAACGTGGGCCACACGATGCGGGGAACGCCGACGATCAGGGCGAGCACCGGCGTCAGGCAGATGTGGCTGGTTACGCCTGCGACGGGAACCGGTAGCGGCAGCAGAGTGCCGGCGAAGAGCAGGCTCGTGGCGCCCGCCATGATGACCGTGGAGGACGGTTTCTCGCGTCGCGTTCGTTGCTCGTCACGAAGGCTCCAGACCACGGCGGGTGCGGCCAGGGCACTCCAGGCCACAGCATGGCTCAGCGGTAGCACGCCCTCCGCCAAGTGCATCAGCGCCCTCCCCGTCGTGGGCGACCGTCATGCCGCATTGCCACACGCGTCGCAGGTTCCGAGCAGTACCACCTCGTGTCTCATCATCTGAAACCCGTCGGGAACCAGGAACTCGAGGCCCTCGACGCAGCCGAAGAGGTCGAACGCGTGGTCGCAGATCGAGCAGAGGAAGAAGTGGTGATGCTCGCGGTCCTTGGGCTCGTACCGAAGGCCGCCGCCCAACACTTCAACCGCCTCTAGCGTGCCTTCGTCGACACCCCGTTGGAGGGCGCGGTACACCGTGGCGAGACCGACACCCGTTCCGCTCAGGCGGCTCCAGAGTTCCCTGGCGGATAGGGGGCCGTCCGCCTCGACAAGGGCTCGCAGGACGGTCAGTTGCTGCTTGGCTCTCTTCATGGAGAGATGATACTCGATTCTCAGTTATCTTCAAGGCTCCTGTCGGTACGGGAGCCGAGCCACGCTGAGCCAGGCCGTGGCAAGCCTCGGGCGGGTGCGGCTGGGCGCTTCGTACTTCTTCCACTAGCCCGGCACGAACCGTGCGGCCGGCTCCGCCGGATCCACCGGCGGCGGCGAGTAGAGGCGGTTAGCGCTCTAAGTCTCTCCCCGATCCTGGAACAGGCTGTCCAGCAATGCCCGTGCGCGAGAGAGCAAGCGCTCCCCAGGGAACACCTGCTCGTAGATCCGGATCGCCTCCTTCGGGCCTTCCAATTCCAGGTGCCTGCAGAGCAGCGCGACGTCCTCCCGGTCTCGCTCCCGCGCGCTTCTCAGCTTCATCGCCAGCAGGTGGCCGGCAGACGCGCCGGTGACCGTCAGGTAGGGACTCTCGTACAGCGTCTGCGCCCGCGCGTCGTCCGAAAGAGGCATCCACGCCGTCGCCTGCTCGTTCAACCATGTGTCGGGCAGCCCGTGCCTCAGCCCGACCGTACGCACCGCCAGCGAGAGCCGATGGTGCCCGGAGGCGATCCGTGCGTCCACGTCCCTTGTCGTTCTCTCCCGGTCGAAGGCCAAGCTCATCGCCGCCCCCCCGACCACGTAGACCTGTGCGCGCGTTCGGCTGAACCGCAGCTCCTCGGACAGCTCGTCGAAGAGCTCTAGGATTCGGTCACGGCCCAGGGGCCCACTCATCCCGTTCTCCGCCGCGGTCATCCAGGTCCCGCGGGTCCGGGATCGCCCCGTGCCGCAGGAACGCGGCTGGCGCGAACATCAGTGCCTCCATCCGGATCACGGGAACCGGTGACAGCACCCACGGACTGTCCAGGAAGCGTTCCGGCTCGTCCACCCAGGCCGGCTGCTCATGCCCGTGAAGTCTCGCCAGGTGCTCCACCATCGCGGCCAGGAGCGCATCCCATTTCGTGTGCGTCAGCGGCACGCGTTCCGCAAGTACCTTGCGCTGGTCGGCTGCGCTCAACGCGAGGAACTCCCGCGGCAGCCCGCACACGATCCACCGTTGGATATCGCCTTCCGGCCAGCCTTCTTCGATCCCGACAACGAAGTCCGCCAACGAGAACCGCCGCGGCCCGGTCGGGGCATCCCTGGTCCGGCCGGCGCGTCCTCCATCCACCCCGACATCCTCCGATTCGATCTGTGCCAATTCGCGCACCGAAATCGTAACACCTGCCCGTGCAGGGGCTAGTCAGGACGGTAGAGCTTGCCGCCGACTTCGAGTTCCCAGTCCAGCATGCGGTCGCCGTCGAAGATGTACCGGCCTTGCGGTTTCAGGCCGCTGAGGGAGTGGGGCAACCAGAGCCGGTCGTCTTCCCACATCTCGTCGTAGGGGATGGAGTCCAGGTCCGTCCACATGGGCGTGGCTTCCTCGGTCTCGCGGAGTTCACCGCGGTACCCGCACGCCGTGAACGCGTAGACATGGATGGAGTAGCCGTCGACGAACTGGAACAGGTTCTCGCCCCTGTACTCGAGGTCGAGTGGCGTGATGCCGACCTCTTCCTCGACTTCGCGGACCGCGCAGACGATCGGTTCTTCGCCCGGTTCGAGGCGGCCGCCGGGGCCGTTCACCTTGCCGGCGCCCAGGCCCCGCTTCTTGCGGATCAGGAGAACGCGTTCCTCGTCGAGGACGAAGGTCAGCGTTGCCTTGTCGACGGCCCGCCACGATCGCCAATCGATGTCGGCGACCTTCCTCTTGCCCGCGGCTTCGCGCACCGCCGGCATCGTAGCGGAGGAGCGGGCTACACTGCGTCGCCTATGAGATTCGGACTCAGGTACTGCAACACGGGTCGCTTCGTCGACCCCGGCCTGGCGGTGGAGTTGGCAGTTGCCGCGGACGAGGCGGGCTTCGAGTCGATCTGGACGGTGGAACACACAGTCGTGCCCGGCGGGTACGAATCGGCCTATCCCTACTCGCCGGATGGCAAGATGGCCGGAGGCCGCGACGACTTTCCGCTGCCCGATCCCTTGATCTGGATGGCCTACGTCAGTTCGCAGACGCGGCGGATCCGGCTCGCGACGGGCATCCTGATCGTGCCCCAGCACAATCCGGTGGTCGCGGCCAAACAGATCGCGACCCTCGATCACCTGACCGGAGGACGGCTCCTGCTGGGGATCGGCGTCGGCTGGCTGAAGGAGGAGTTCGACGCGATCGGCGCCTCCTTCGCCGATCGTGGACGGCGCACGGATGAGTACATCGAGGCGATGCGCGAGCTCTGGGGCGCCGAGCGGCCGACCTACCACGGTGACTTCGTCCACTTCGACGCCGCGTACTGCCGCCCGCAGCCGGTCAGCGGCAGCGTTCCGATCATCGTCGGCGGCCACTCGAAGCCGGCGGCGCGACGCGCGGGCCGGCTGGGAGACGGGTTCTTCCCCGCGCGGGGGGCCTCGGCCGAACTGATCGGCCTCGCCCGGGACGTGGCCGCCGAGCATGGCCGCGACCCGGACGCGCTCGAGATCACCACGGGCATCGGCGAGGACCTGTCGGGTCTGCGTTCGCTGGCCGAGCTGGGTGTCGCTCGCGTTCTCGTGCCGGTGGCGCCGATGCCGGGCATGGGACTGCACCTCGGGCGGCCGGAGAACGCGCAGGCCGTGATGGAGCAACTCCGTGAAGCCGCACCGTAGCTTCTTTCGCGCTAGTGTTCGACGTCTGCGACTCTCAACGCCATCGACCGTCCTTCTCGCGGCGCTCCTCGTTGCGGGATGCTCCGCCCCAGGCGGCGAGCCGCCCTGGCACTCGGTCCACCTGACCTGGCAGGGCGACACGTCGACGACGATGACCGTGAACCTGGTCGTCGAGGCGGACGGCTCGGACCAGAGACTGCCAGGGGCGGCAAGCGTCGAATGGCGTCCGTCGGGGACGGAGGGTCAGTCCTCCTCGGTTGCGGGGACAGCCGTCGAGATCGAAGGCGTCCCGGGCGTTCGCGTGTTCCACTTTGAGCTGCGCGACCTGGAACCCGGCGCCAGCTACGACTTCACGACAACGGCCGAGGGCCGGCCCCTGGGCAACGTGCGCAGCTTCCGTACCGTGCCGCGCGATGGCCCGGTCCGTATGGCGGCGGGCGGCGACGTTGGCACGGAACCGCTTTCGCTGGCGCTTCTGGCTGAGGCGTCGCGGCGGTCGCCGCACATGCTCGTCATCGGCGGTGACCTAGCGTACGCGAACGGGCTCGTTTCGAGGTGGCCGCGCTGGCGGACGTGGCTCGAGTACGTCACCGAAGCACTGATCACGCCGGAAGGCCACACGGTTCCGATGGTGCTGGCGATCGGCAACCACGAGGTCAACGTCGGCCGCGACGGCGGGGTTCCCGTGTCGGCGCCGGCGGAACGGAAGGCGCCGTTCTTCTTCGGGCTGTTCGCGCAAAACCAGGCGCCCGGGAACTCCGCCGACGCCGGCGGCGCGACGTACTTTCGCCGCGGCCTGGGCGCCGCTGGCGCGCTCTACGTCCTGGACACCGGCCACCTCGTGGCCCACGCAGACCAGGCTTCGTGGCTGGAGGCCCACCTGGCGGCCGACGCCGATCTGCCGAACAGGGTCGCGCTCTACCACGTCCCGCTCTATCCGGCCCATCGGTCTTATGAGGCTTCGGCCAAGGCGCGCGAAGCGTGGGAGGGGGTCTTCGATCGGGGCGGGTTGACGGTGGCGCTGGAGAACCACGACCACGTCCTCAAGCGCAGCCATCCGATCCGGCTCGGCGAGGTCGTCGGGCCGGACGAGGGCGTGCTCTACCTGGGCGACGGTACGATGGGCGTGGACGCTCGCACGGTCGATGCCGAGGAACGCTGGTACATCGCGCGCTCGGCGAGCGAGCCCCATTTCTGGATGGCCGACCTGTCCGGCGAGGGATCGGTCTTCCGCGCCTTCGACGAGGAGGGCCGGTTGCTCGACCTCGTGACGACGGGCGAAGTCGAGACGCCGCCCGACGCGGAGAGTGTCGAGCTGGAGCTCGACCGGGTCATCGAGGAATCCGCCGATGCGGCCCTGCTCCCCAGCCCTGATTCACTGCCCCTTACGCAGGTAGCGGTCGCACCAGTTCAGCATTTCGGCTACGACATGTAGCACCGACTCCCGCGCCGCGTAGCCGTGGGACTCGTGGGGCATCGTGACGTAGCGCACTGTGGCGCCGTGGCCCTTCAGGGCCTGGTAGAAGCGCTCGGACTGGATCGGGAAGGTGCCGGAGTTGTTGTCGATTTCGCCGTGGGTGAGCAGGATCGGCTCGTTCACCTTCTCGGCGTGGAAGAACGGCGACATGGCGGCGTAGATGTGCTGGGCTTCCCAGAAGGTGCGGCGTTCGTTCTGGAAGAAGTACTATGCCTATCCGTGGATGTCACATGCTGTCGTGGACTGGAAGAAAAGCCAGTGTTTATGGGGATTTAGTCGGTTCATAGGCCCTCCTGTGCTATCGTCCGCTTAGCTAGCCTGTCAGGGGATAGAAGGGGACAAAAGGGGACAGAAAAGGGGCTCAAAGTGGGGAGAAAGAACCGACGGTTGACGGTAGCCTACGTAAGGGCGGCGCGATCGGGACGGCACTACGACGGCGGTGGACATGGACTGATTCTCCGTGTGACACCGACCGGCGCCAAGCGATGGACGTGGCGGGGCACGGTTCGAGGTCGAGCTGTTGAACTGGGCCTCGGTAGCGTCAGGTATGTGACGCTCCGCGAGGCTAGGGAACGCGCGTTCGAGTATCGCCGCCTTTCTGTGTCGGGGATCGACCCGAGAGTGAAGAATCGGGCAGGGCTGTCGTTCGGGGAAGCCCTCGAGCGCGTGATCGAGATTCAGCGGCGATCCTGGAAGAAAGGGTCATCTACTGAGGCCGGTTGGCGGCAGACCGCCCGCGCCTACATGCCCGCACTCTTAGATCGGCCGGTGGCCGATGTGCAGGCTAGCGATGTGCTGGCGGTCGTCCTGCCAATCTGGCTGGAGAAGCACGCAACGGCTGACCGTGTGCTGCGCCGAGTATCGACGGTTCTGAAGTGGGCGGTGGCGGAGGGCTTGCGTGACGATGATCCCTGTCCTCCCGTTCGAGCGGCGCTCCCACGCAGAACGGGTCTCACGCGGCACCACAGAGCTATTCCGCATGCAGAGCTCGGCGATGCACTTGAACGTGTGCAGAGTTCCCGGGCCGCCGTTGGGACGAAGCTGGCAGTACGCTTCTTGACCTTGACGGCGGCCAGGACGGGAGAGGTACGGCTAGCGAGGTGGGGAGAGATAAGCACGGAGGCTGCCGTCTGGTGCATCCCTGGTCCGCGGACCAAGACGGGTCGGGATCATCGCATTCCGTTGAGCCGACAGGCTATCGAGGTACTAGAGAGGGCGGGCACCCTGACTGGCGGCGAGGGTCTCGTGTTCAACGGTCAGAGAGCAGGTCGCCCAGTGGCGGATAGAACGATCGGGAAGCTGTTTCGAGATCTCGATCTTTCCGGGACTCCCCATGGTCTCCGATCCAGCTTCCGGTCGTGGGCGGCGGAGACGGACGTTCGCCGCGAAGTGGCGGAGCAGGCGCTTGGTCATGTGGTTCGAAACCAGGTGGAGGCTGCGTATCAGCGCTCCGACCTACTCGAACAGCGACGCGAAGTCATGCAGGCTTGGGCGGATGCGGTCGATCCGCAATGAGACTCTACACAGCAGGTGCCTGTTCGCGGTGTTGCTAGAATCTCCCTCCTGACCGACCCGGCGAGGCAGATGCGGTTGACGATCGAAACAGAGTGCGAGGACGATGGCCGCTGGCTTGCGGAGGTCATTGAGCTCCCGGGCGCGATGGCGTACGGCGAGAGCCGCGAAGACGCAACGAGGCGAGTGAAGGCGTTGGCGCTTCGCGTTGTTGCCGAGCGGTTGGAACAAGGTGAACCCTCGCCGAGGCCGAACACCATCCAGTTCGCCGCCGCGTGAGCGCCTGGCCAGCCGTCAAGGCTCGACGCGTGCTGGCGGCCCTGTTGCGCATCGGTTGGCGCGTCGAGCGCTCCTCGGGATCTCACAAGACTCTCTCGCGCCGCGGTTGGGCGAAGTACGTGTTCGCGTTTCGGTCCGGTGAAGAGATCGGGCCGCGCATGTTGTCTCGGATCGCCAAGAGAACAGGTCTGAGCCCGGACGACCTCTGAGACCGGGGGCGTGGAGGCTTGCCGCGCGCCAGATCCAGTCTTCGTAGCTTGGATAGCTCTCGTTCCTCCCTTGTGGTCAGAAGGGCGAGAACCAGCGGCGGAGGACGCCGGGCGGCCCGCTCTTCGTAGTAGCGTAGGATCACTGCCGCCTTGGAACGTGCAGCCTAGCTGGGGCGGTCGGCGCAGCTGGCTGTCCCGGCCTTGCCCGGTGTCCGAGTCAGAAGCTAGCAGACCCCACGTGCTACGCTCGCTGCGCTCACTCCGCCCGAGGGGCTAGCGAGGGAGGGCCTGCGGCCCCCCCGTCGAACCCCCCGCCCAGACATGGCCACGCCCCACCGCACAGCGATCGCGCACTGCCGCGTCACCGCGGCCGAGCTGGCGGAGTGGCGGGCCAAGGCCGAGAGCGCCGGCACGACGCTCTCGGAGTTGATGCGGGCGGCGATGCGCCGGACCCGCACATGGACCGCGGAGGACTCCGCGGCGGTGCGCGAGCGCTCGCGGCAGGTTGCCCGCATCGGGAACAACCTGAACCAGATCGCCCGCTGGGCGAACCGCTACCGCGGCGCCGCCGACGCGGCCCAGGTGATCGCACACCTGGTCGCCCTCGATCGCGAGGTCCGCGAACTGACGCTGACCCGCGATCCCCACGTTCCGCCGCGCGAGGAGGAAGGCCCGTGCTGATCACGTTCGCCAAGCACGGCCAGGGCAGCGCGGCGGCCGCGGCGGACTATCTCCTCGCCGACCGGGATCACGCCGGCAAGGAGCGGGCCGAGGTCACGGTGCTGCGCGGCGATCCGCACCAGGTCGCCCAGGTCGCCGACTCCCTGGACTTCGAGCACCGCTACCGCAGCGCCGTGATCGCCTGGGCGCCCGAGGATGACCCGACGGACCGGGAGATCGAGGAGACGCTCGACCAGTTCGAGTACGTCTCCTGGTCCGGCCTCGAGCCGGACCGCTACGCCTGGTCGGCGGTGCTTCACCGGGACGATGACGGCGGCGCGCACGTGCATGTCCTGGCCGCCCGCGTGGAGCTTGAGACCGGCAAGAGCCACAACATCGCCCCTCCCGGCTGGGAGAGGACCTACGGCCTGCTCGAGCGTGCGCTGAACCACGAACACGGCTGGGCGCGGCCGGACGACCCGGCCCGCGCCCGGTCCACCCGGCCGGGCCGGTTCCCGGCCGACGCCGCCGACCGAGACGCCATCGACGACTACCTCCGCCAGCGGGTCGCCGCGGGTCTCGTCCACGACCGCGCCGGCGTGGTCGCCGCGTTCGAGGAGGCCGGCTACGAGGTGCCGCGCCAGGGCAAGAACTATCTGACCGTGGCCCACCCGGAGACCGGGCAGCGGTTGCGGCTGAAAGGAACCCTCTATGAGCAAGACTTCCAAGCCGCCGAGCTTCGCCGACAGGTTGAAAGAGCAGACGGCGACAGACCAGGAGGCGATCGAGACCTACGGCCGCCAGATGCAGGACGCAGCGAAAGAGCAGCTGCGCGAGCTTGGCGAGACCTTGAGGCGATATGCCGGGCACGAGCTGACGCAAACCACGAGCGCTATCCGCCAGCAGGCCCGCCGGTCGATCGCGGCGCAGTGGATCCGGAGCCTGGTGATCGGCCTCGGAGTCTGCATGGGCATCTGGTCGAGTCTCTGGGCGGTCGGGCAGTGGCAGCACCGCGAGATCAGGGAGAAGATCGAACTCCTCGACTACCTCGACCAGCAGATCGAAGATCGGAACCAGACGCTCGACGAACTGAGCCAGGAGGTGGAGTAGACGATGACCGAACTGGAGCGCTTGCTCGCCGCATCCTTGAAGAGGCTCGACGCCGAGCACGCCGCCTCCGTCAGGCAGCTGAACGCGTCCGTCTCGCAGTTGAACGGTCGGGTCGACGCTTTGCTGAGCGACTATCAGCAGCTCGTGGCCGAGTACGAGAGGCTGGCGAGCGCGTACAGTCGGCTCGAAGCCGACATGAACTCAATCGTCCAGGCGTCGAGAGGACGGTGAACAGGCTCCGCCAGATCGCCAGGGAGGACCGAGACCGCGACGGGTTCGATCGGGACCGGTGAACGCGTTGGCGGTCAGGCCTCGGCCCTCGCTACGCCTCCGGCCCACAAGCCCGTTCGTCGTCGGCTGACAACCGGTTCTGGAGGCGCTAGCTAGCTAGGCGCACTGTGCCGCGCCCACTACTCCTGCCGCGCTGAGTGCGGCAACTCCTTCGCGGCCGCGCCCCACGGCAGGGCATTCCGACTCCGGTGACCCGCTTGGACCGCCGCTTCTTACGGCGGGCCGCGGATCGGGCGTGCGCTCGCGGGTCTTGCTTCGTCGACACTTATCAAGTGCTATGTGTCGATCGGTACGCGGCTGGCCAGCACGGCGCTCGTGGAGCGGGTCGAGGGATTGTGGGGCCGCGTTTTGACCAGCCTGGACGGACATAGGCCCGCGGATGACCTGCATGTGGCCGGCCCTCCGCCAGGGCGAGTTCCACCGTGGGCAGAGGTCCGTCGGCTTGCCTGGATCGGCTGAAGCTATCTAACAAATGCGAGATGCAGGGAGATTCACTTCCTGTCAAGCTTTGCGGGACCGAAGACAACCCCACTTGAGCTTGAGCGCGAGGAGACGAATAGGCATGATTCTTGCCCAGCCAGCCAGCCAGCCAGCCAGCCAGCCAGCGTCTTGGTCGATGGCGCACGCTTCTCAAGGCCGCGCGCCCGTGTCCGCAGAGCGGGCGCATACACGCTCGCAGCCCTCGCCCTGACGCTGTCGCTGCCCGGGGCGGCGCAGGCGCAGACGGTGGTCCAACTGGTGGGCAACCTCGATCAGACGACGAGCGCCACCATTCCGCGCCTGAACGCTGACTATCGCCAGGCGTTCACGACTGGCGACTCCGCGGCCGGCTACAGGCTGACCAGGGTGGACCTGAGGATGCAGAGGGTTGGCGGCACGTTGCCGGCCTACAGCATGACCATCCAGTCGGACTCGTCCGGGAGTCCGGGAACGATCGTGGGCACACTGACGAACCCGGCCCTGCCCACTTCGTTCGGGACCGTCCAGTTCACATCCGCCTCCGGCATCGACCTGGCTGCCGGCACGACGTACCACATCGTGATCGACGTCAGCGGGAACCCGACCACCGACACAGCGTTCAGGACAACGGCGTCCACACTGGAGAACGGCGCGGCGGGCTGGAGCGCTGCGGACGCAGCGCTCGGCCGGAGCTGGAACAGCGTGGGTTCTTGGATCGTTCAGGCTTACGTGATCCAGTTCGCCATCTACGGCTACGAAGCAAGTGCGCCGCCTGAACCCCCCGCGGACCCACCGGCCGTTCCCGAGCGGCTCCAGGTGACACCCCGTCCCTCCGGACTCCACGTCAGTTGGAGGCCGCCGGTCACCGGCGAGCGTTCCCTGCCGGTCACGGGCTACAACCTGAACTGGCGCGAAGCCAGCGCCGAGGACTGGACCGTCGTGCACTTGGCTGCCGGCGACGACTATGCGATCGACAGCAGCGTCATTCGCCACACGATCGACGGGCTCGACAACGGCACGCTCTACGAGGTCCGCGTCCAGGCACTAAGCGACGCCGGCAAAGGCCCCTGGTCGCCCACCGCCAGCGGCACGCCCGTGGTGCCGTGGCTGGCGCCGTACTGGCAGGGCAACGGCGGCTTCGTCGTCCGCCCGTCCGACGGCCGGTCGGCGGTGGTCCGGATCCACTGCGGCGGACGTCGCCGCACGAGCCGGGAGTACGCCGGCGACGACGGCCTGATCGTGCGGGACATTCAACGGTGCCTCGGTAAGGACGGGCGACCGTACCCGGGGGACCTGATCTTCGAGGGGATCGAGGACGGCGGCTGGTACTGGCTCAACGGCGACCGGAACGTGGCGGTCGCCCCGCTGGTCGTCAAAGCGTCGCTCAACGGCGAGCTGAGGCCGCCGGTCCCCGGCGGCGTCACCGCGAGCCCGTCGGGCGACTCCCGCTTCGTCCGGGAGGTCACCGGGAGGCTCTACGGCACCCTGATGGTCCACGAGGGGAACGGGATGATGGGCATCGTTCCGCACCTGGTCGACATGGAAGGCGACGGCGCGCACGTAGCGCCGTACTGGAAGGGCCGCGGCGGGATCGTCGGCCGGCCGCTAGACGGCGAATCGGCGGAGGTCCGCCTGTCGTGCGGAGACGGCGAAGCGGAGACGTTCACGCTGGAACCCGGCGAGGACGGGATCATCGTCACCCTGCTGCCCCGGCGCTGCTTCGACAGCGACGGCGCCGCGATCGCGGGCCACCTGGAGGCGGACGGTTTCGAGGACGGTGTGTGGTACTGGATCAACGCTTCGGTGCCGTTCGCCGCGCCCCTGGTCGCCAGGGATCGGGGGGAGGACGAGTTGACCGTGCCGCTGATCCCGGCAGGCGTGGAAGCGGAGGAAGGACCGCTGGGGACGATGTTCTCCCGTGGCAACCTGACCGGCGTCGTTCCCAGGTTGCGGACGGCCCCGCCGTAACGCGCCGGGCGGAGCGGTCCTCGGAGCCGGCCGCGATCGAGTCCTGCGCGCGTTCGGCGTTTCGGCGTGCGGTGCCGACTCCGTCGAGGCTGTCGACTGGTCAGGCTAAGTTAGCTTGCATGACTTCGCGCCGATGGCCTTCTTGCCTCTCGCCCGCCGGTGCTACGCTCAGACGATGTTCTGGCTACTCCTAGTGATCGGCGTCGTTGCCGCGAGCCTGAGCCTGGAGTCCGACAAGCGCCGTTCGGGTCAACACGGTGAGTGCGGCTGCGTCCTTTGCAGTCTCGGTGAGATCGTTGGTATCAAGCGGGCGGACTGGTAGGGCGCAGAGCCATCACCGGACTTGCAAGAGCCCACCAGCGCGCTCCGCCTCGAAGAAGCTGCCAGAAATCCAGACCCGCGCCGGTTGCCGAGGGAAACTCGCTACAGACAGGTAGCTCTGGGGAAGCGACGAGCACGGGGACTAGGAAGGGGACACAACCGTTAGAGTGTCGCCTAAAGTCCTTTGTTTTCAAGACCTTAGTTGGTCTGTAGCGATGCCGTTCTGGAAGCCGAACGGGGTGAGTGACCGGTTGTAGGCGCCGCTGCGGGCGATGCCGGCCGCGAACAGGTCGGAGTGGGCGAGCAGGTTGGCGGTCATGAAGGCGCCGTAGCTGTGGCCGCCGATGGCGATCCGGTCGGGGTCGGCGACGCCGAGTTCGACGACCCTGTCGATCGCCGCCTTCGCGCTCGAGACGAGCTGCTCGACGTAGGTGTCGTTCGCCGTCTCGCCCTCGCCGACGATCGGCATCGCCGGTCCGTCCAGGATCGCGTAGCCCTGGGTCAGTAGCAGCAGATGCGAGGCGCCGCGCAGGGTGGTGAAACGGTGGGGCGAGCCGGTCACCTGGCTCGCCGCGTTGACGTTCGTGAACTCGCGCGGATAGGCCCAGAGCAGCATCGGCGGGCGGTCGCCCTCCTGGTAGCCGGGCGGCAGGTAGAGGGTCGCCGACAGGCCGACTCCGTCCTCGCGCTCGTAGGTCAGTAGCCGCTTTTCGACCTGCCGGAGGATCGGCGCCGGGTCGCTGAAGTCGGTCAGGGCGCGCCGGTCGCCTGTCGAGAGGTCCGTCGCGAAGTAGTTGGGCGGCTCCGTGGTGCTCTCGCGGCGGGTCAGGAGCGAGCCGCCGTCTGCCGAAAGCACGGCAACAGCCGTTTCATAGGTCCCGGACTCACTGCGGAAAAGGCGCTCCGTGGCCAGGGTGTCGAGATTCAGACGGTCGACGAAGGGCAGGTCGCCTTCGGGCGAGGCGCCGCGGCCGACGAGGTAGATGCTGTCGCCGTCCTGCAGGACCACGGAGCTCGCGGTGCCGCCCCCAGGCCGCTGCCACGGGAACCCCGGATCGCCGTAGCGATCCTCGGCGCTACGGTCGAACAGCGTCCGCGGCTCGTCGCCGCCGACATCGAGCAAGGAGGTACGGAACCAGCGGGTCTCGCGGTCGTACTCGTTGACCAGGGCGGTGCCGTCGGCTGTCCAGCCGATCCCCGTGAAGCGGTACTCCGTGCGGGTCAGCTCCCGCGGTTCGCCGTCGAACGGCGCGTCGACCGCGAACAGATGGTCGCGGTGCGGAACCTCGGCCTTCGGGTCGCCGCCGTCCTGCGCCTCGCTCCAGACGAGCGTGGCCGGCGCCGTGGGATTCCAGCGGTGACCTCGCGGCCCGGTGGGAACGCCGCCGATCGGCACGGCGTCGGCGAGCGGCAGGTTCGCCACGGTTGCGACCTTGCCGCCGTCCCGGGTCCACACTTCAACTGCACGCGGGAAGCGGCTCGCCGGATGTAGCCAGGAGAAGGGACGCTCGAGCCGCTCGACGAGCACCTGGCGGCTGTCCGGAGCGCCGGAGACACGCATGAAGAGGCCGGGCTCGCCGATCTGGGTCCGCTTCCCGGTGGCCAGGTCGACTGTCTCGATCCGGCTCGTGAAGTGGTACTCGAACAGCGCTTCGTCGTGGGCGTTCGCGAGCAGGTCCTGGTAGGTGCGTACCGGCGACAGGCGCCCATCGTGCTCCTGGATGTTCGGTCCGTCGGGCTGGCGCGGCGGCGACGGCGGCGCGCCCCTTCCGGGCACCCGGAAGCGGCAGAGCACGCCGCTCGAATCGAACAGCCATTCGCACGGGTTCCCCCACGTCGCATTGAGCGATGCCGAAGTAAGCGCTCTCGGCTTGCCGCTCCCGATGTCGACGACCCAGAGCTCGATCCCCGTGTCGCGGAGGACGGCGTAGGAGAGGTGAGCGCCGTCGGGTGAGAACCGCGGCCAGCCGAGCGTTGTGCCGCGGGGCGCCTCAATCCGGAGGCCGCCGTCGACCGGCTCGCCGTCGACGCGGCGAATCGTCAGCGCCGCGGTCTCGGGCGCCCGCCAGGGTCCGCTGTTGCGCGGGTCGATCCGGTAGCCCGCCAGACGCTCCAGCGGCCGCGCCTGCCAGGAGATCGGCGGCATGCTTCGTCCCTCCGTCAGCAGAATCACGTCCCGGTTCGGGCTCACGAGCACGCCGGGAGTCGGCGGCGCGTCGAGGATGTCGACGATCTCCTGCGGCGGGGTGAGATAGCCGCCGGCAGAACCGGGGTGCGACTGCGCCGCGGCCGCGTCGAGGAAGGCGAAAGTGAGTAGCGAGCAGGCGATGGCGATAGCTGATCTCATGGCGAACTCCTCCGTCAGGACTTCGTGAACCATACCGGCGATGTCGAAGCTAGCCGGTGCACCGTTCGCTAGCATCTTGCCTCCGCCGCTGCCGGCGGGTCAGCGACGAGGAGGATGCGGCGTGAACTCGCGCCTTGAGCAAGCGATCGAGGCCTTCGCGGCCATGGATGTCGAGGACGCCGAGGATCCGCGCGAGACGCTCGCACTCTCCCAGCGCGACATCCTGCGCGAGTACGCGCCGGCCTACGCCCGGTGGCTCGACGCGCATCAAGAAGCGGACGAGGGGCTCTTTCCCGTCGAGCAGGAGTCGGTGGACGAGCAGCGCGAGCGCATGGCGGCGCTACGGCCGGCGCCGGACGAGGACGTACGCCGCTGGCTCCGCATCCTTCGGTATCGGGAGCTGATCCGGGTCGCGGTAGCCGACTTCAGCGGCCTCGACGACTTCGCGGAGACGACGCAGAAGATCTCCCAGGTGGCGGATGTCTGCGTCCAGCGGGCGCTCGATGCGACCGGCCTGGACAGGGAACCGTTCGCGGTGATCGCAATGGGCAAGTGGGGCGGGTTGGAGGTCAACTACAGCTCGGATATCGACGCCCTGTTCGTGGCCTCGGACGACGTCGACCAGGAGGCCCTGCACCGGCTGCAGCGGCGGGCGCCGCAGTTCATTCGCCTGATCTCCGACAACACGGGCGACGGTTTCGTCTTCCGCGTGGACATGCGGCTGCGGCCCGAGGGGAAGATGGGCCCCCTGGTGCGGACGGTGGGGCAGTACCTCCGCTTCTACGAGCGCTACGGGATGAACTGGACGTTCCAGGCGCTGCTCAAGGCGCGCTTCGCCGGAGGCGACGCGGCGGCGGCCGAGGCGCTGATCGACGGTACGCGGGGGTTCGTCTTCGACCCGGATAGATCGCCGGAGACCCTGCTGCGGGAGGTCTTCGAGATGAAGCGGATGATCGAGAAGTCGCTCCGCTCCAAGGGCACCGAGATCGGCAACGTGAAGCTCGGCGCCGGCAGCATCCGCGACATCGAGTTCATCGTCCAGTTGCTGCAGCTCTACCACGGCGCCTCCAACAAGAGCCTGCGCTCGCCGAACACGCTGCGGGCCATGTCGCGGTTGCGGGCGCACCGCGTGATCACGCAGGACGAGTACGACCGGTTGCGCGAGGCCTACATCTTCCTGCGAGTGGTCGAGCACGTACTGCAGTTGGAGCGGGATCTTCCCGTGCGCCAGCTTCCGCGCGAGCCGAAACAGTGGGCGACGTTCCAGTGGCGGGTGGCGTTCGCACTGCGCCAGCCGCTCGACACCCTCGATCTGGGTGGCCGCTACGAGGAGACGGCGGCCGAAGTGCGCCGGATCTTCGGTGAGTTCTTCGACGAGACGATCGAACTCCTCGAGCACAAGCAGCAGGTACGGGATCGGTGTCCGGACCTGCCCGCGGAGGTCATCGATGAGCACTTCCGCCGGTTGGAGCGAGGCTACTTCCAGGCGCATCCGGTCGAAGACGTGGTGCGCCACCTGGAGATGATCCAGGAGCTCGACGCCGATCGGTTGTGCCGGGTCGATGTGCGCTATGTCGGCTCGACGCGGCGGGTGACGGTCGTGGCGAACGACTACCAGGGCGAGTTCGCCAAAATCTGCGGTCTGCTCGCGGCGTATGGCCAGTCCATCCTGAGCGGCAGCTCCTACACGTACCAGGATGTGGGCGACATCGAGTTCTATCGCCGGCCTCAGCGGGCGCGGCGCCGAGGTCCGGCGCCTCGGCGGGGCAGACGGCGCCGGCGCAGGCCTTCGAGTCCGCCGCGGCCGCAGCAGGGACCGACCCGCATCGTGTACTCGGCGGAGGTCCAGCCGGCTCCGGACCGGCCTGCGCACGTCTTCTCCTGGAACGAGTTCGAGCGGGATCTGAACGGCTTGCTGGCGCTGCTCGAGAAGGGCGAGGCGCGGCGCGCCAACGAGGAGCTCACGCTGCGGGTGATGGAAGCGGCGCGGCAGACGCAACCCGGAGCCGATGAGGACCGGGTTCTGCCGCCGATCTCCATCTCGGTCGACAACCGGTCGGACGAGCACTGCACCGTTCTCGAGATCCGAAGCCCTGACAGCTTCATGTTCCTGTTCGAGTTCGCGAACGTACTTTCGACCCGTGACTACTGGATCGACAAGGTCGTGTTCGACACGGTGGACGGTGAGGTACGTGACCGGCTGTTCGTGACGACCCGGCAGGGCGGGAAGATCGAGAATCGCGTCGACGTCGACAAGCTGCGGCTGACGGTCACGCTGATGAAGCAGTTCGCCCGACGGCTGGCCGTGGCGCCGAATCCACACCTGGCGCTCCGTCAGTTCGGCGCGTTGATCGACGCGGCGTGCGAGCAGGTTTCCGATCCGACCCAGGCGCTCACCTCGTCACTGGACGAACTGGCCCGCGTCCTGGGGGCCGGGACTTACCTGTGGGAGGAGTTCCTGCGCCGGCAGCACGAGAACCTGATGCCGCTGCTCGCCAACATGGCCGACCTGGACCGGGGCGTCGCCGCCGAGGACCTGAGGCGGCGGCTCGATACCGCGCTCGAGGGCCGGAAGACGCCGGACGAGGCCCTCAACCGGTTCAAGGACGACGAGATCGGTCGGATCGACATGCGGCACCTGACCCGCCGGATCGAACACTTCAGCGATTTCGGAGACGAACTCTCGACGCTCTCCGATGTCGTCCTCACGCGCGCGGCCGAGGAGGCGGTCACGGAGGTTCTCCGAGGCGCGGATGATCCCGGAACGTGGTGCCTGTGCGCGCTCGGCAAGTGGGGCGGACGCGACCTCGGCTATGCCTCGGACATCGAACTCATGTTCATCTGGGACGCGCCGCGGGCGGAGCAGGCGTGGGCAGGAGAGGCCTACGAACGCGCGGCGATGCGGCTGGCGCGACTGATCCGGGCCAAGCGCGACGGGATCTTCGAGCTGGACTGGCGCCTTCGCCCGGGCGGCGCCTCATCGCCGCTGGCCGCATCGTTCCAGCGCTTCGCTTCGTACTACAGCTCCGAGGGTGAGGCCGATCCCTACGAGCGCCAGGCCCTGGTACGGCTGCGCACGGTCGCCGGCGACCCGGAGCTGCGGGACCGGATCGAGGCGCACCGGGGGCAGTTCGTGTTCGATCGGCGTCCCCACGATCTGGCGCGGATCCGGCATCTGAGAAACCGCCAGCGCTCGGAACTCACAGCCCGCGGGACGACGAACGCGAAGTTCAGTGCCGGCGGTCTGCTGGACGCCGAGTACTTCGTCCAGGTGCGTCAGATCGCGGCCGGCGCGGACGATCCCGAAGTGCGGCAGACGAACACCCTGGAGGCGGTCACGGCGCTTCATGACCGCGGCTACATCACGCGGGACGTGTTCGACGAAGTGACCGCTGGCTATCGACTGCTGCGCGCGGTGATCAACTGCCTGCGCATCGTCCGCGGCCACAGTAAGGATCTGGTCATTCCTGAGCGGCAGACGAGCGGGTTTCGCTTTCTGGCGCGCCGGCTGCACAGCCTTGGCCAACTGCCGGACGAGGACGGCGCCTGGGACCGGATCGCGGAGCGGATGGCGGCTCTTCAGCGCCTGTTCGACGACCAGGTCGCCTGAGCATCCGCACGCTCTCGGCGCCCCAGAACGGAAACGCGCGCCGGAAGCCGCGAGGCTCCCGGCGCGCGCGTGCCGTGCGATGCGGTGGGCCTAGCCGATCGCGACGTTTCCGGTCTCGCCGGTTCGGATGCGGATCGTCTCTTCGAGCGGCAGGATGAAGATCTTGCCGTCGCCGACCCGGCCGGTCTGAGCGCCTTGGGTGATCGCGTCGACCACGACGTCGACGTAGTCGTCGTTCACCGCGATCTCCAGCTTCAGCTTGCGCAGCAGGGCGCCGGCCTCCTTGTGACCGCGGTAGACCTCGGCTACTCCCCGCTGGCGGCCTCGTCCCATCACGTTGGAGACGGTCAGCAGGTGAATCTCCTTCTCTTCCAGGAGGTCGAGAACCTCCTGCATCCGGTCGGGCTGAACGATTGCCACGATGTACTTCATGTCACTCCTCCTTCTGCCCTAGTCGACCAGGGTGTAGGCGTTTTCGCGGTGGTCGGTGAGGTCGAGCCCGATCCGCTCCTCGTCGTCGCTGACGCGCAGGCCGACGATCAGGTCGACGATCTTGAGCAGGATGAAGGACACGACCGCCGCCCAGACGATGGTGTAGGCGACCGCCTTGAGCTGAATCGCAACCTGTCCGGCGTTGCCGTAGAAGAGGCCGTTCGTGTCGTTGCCGGGCACCACGTCCGTGGCCCAGAGGCCGGCGGCGATCGCGCCCCACATGCCGGCGACGCCGTGGACGCCGAAGACGTCCAGCGAATCGTCGTAGCCGAGCTTCGACTTCAGCCAGGTGACGGCAAGGTAGGCGAACACGGAAGCGCCGGCGCCGACGCCGAGTGCGCCGATGGCGCTGACCGAGCCGCAGGCCGGGGTGATCGCGACGAGCCCGGCGACAGCGCCGGTGATGACACCCAGAAGCGTGGGCTTCGAGTCCTTGAACCAGTCGATCAGGCCCCAGGTGGCGGCCGCCGTTGCGGTAGCGACCTGGGTGACGACGAAGGCGTTGGAGGCCGAAGCGTTGGCGGCCACGGCGCTGCCGGCGTTGAACCCGAACCATCCGAACCAGAGGAGGCCCGTGCCGAGCACCGCGAAGGGCAGGTTGTGCGGCGGGGAAGCATGTTCGGGATAGTCACGTCGCCGGCCAAGCACGATCGCCGCCACCAGGGCCGAAACGCCAGCGTTGATGTGAACGACCGTACCGCCGGCGAAATCGAGCGCACCGTCGCCGCCGAGTCCGAAGAAGCCCTCCGAACCGCCCCAGACCCAGTGACAGATCGGCGCGTAAACAACCAGCAGCCAGGCGCCCATGAACAGGCAGATGGCGCTGAACTTCATCCGCTCCGCGAAGGCGCCGACCATCAGGGCGGGCGTGATGATCGCGAACATGCCCTGGAAGATCATGAAGAGCGGTCCGGGAATGCCCGTCCCGTCCCAGGCGTCGTGGCTCAGGCCGGCCAGCAGGAAGTAGTCGCCGCCGCCGATCACGCCGCCGAGAGCGTCCGAGCCGAAGGCGAGGCTGAAGCCGACGACGACCCAGAGCACCGTCATGAGTCCCATGCAGAGGAAGCACTGCATGAGGATCGAGAGGATGTTCTTGCGACGGACCAGTCCGCCGTAGAAGAACGCCAGTCCCGGCGTCATGAGCAACACCAAGGCACTGGCGGTCAGCATCCATGCCGTATCGCCGCTATCGACTCCTTCCTGCGCCGCGGCCGGGGCGGCTCCGAAGAGTGCAAGCAGCAACGTGAGTCCCAGGGCCGAACCCAGACCCAGGGTCCGGCCACGCGTTCTGAAGCTCATACGAGTCCCTCCAAGTCGTTGATCCGCCCGGCTGGTCGTCTTGCCCGTGCTTCCTCCCGGCGGCACGGGCGAGGTCAGGTCCCTGGAACTGACGCCCTGGCGTGCCCGTTCGCCGTATCGAGAATCGTGCCAACCGTGCGGGGGCCGCTGGCCTGCGGGAGCCGGAGCGGATGCGAGGTCGCGGCGCGGGGCGGAAACCGGTGCGGTTATGCGACTTAACGCCGGATTGGTTCGGCGGGCACGGGCCCCGGCGCTGCTTTGGGAGACGGGCCTGGACGGCCGCACGTCAATCTCAGCCAAACATTCCTGTTCGGCTGAGAGTGGTAGTGCGACAGAACTGTAGGCCGGGTCTTCGCGGCTCAGGGAAGGTCGAGCGCCGGATTGCGGTCGAAGAAGTCGAACGGACGGAGCTCGAAACCGTGCCACAGGACCGGCATTACCGGCCAGTCCTCCGCGCGCGGCAGGTGGTGCATGCCGACGGTGTGCCACAGGACGATGTCCGTGTCCTGGATCGGCCGGTCGGCCTCCGTCCATTCCGGCAGACCCATGCCGGGCTCGCTGAGCGTCGGGTGGTCACCGGCGGCGAACCGCTCCCCGTCGCGCTGCGGCGTCACCCAGAGGTGGTGGTCGATGAAGCCGGCGCGTCTCCGCGGATAGTCATCCGCGGATAGCAGCGTGTTCATGTTCCGTCCGGGCATCACCTGGAAGCTGGTGGGGTAGCCGACCGCGTTCCTGCGACTCGTGCTCTGCACCCGCCACAGCGTGGGCCGGTTCAGGTCGATGTTGAGCCGGGCCTCCTGTTCGCTCGAGGCGACCCGCGGTTCCTGCACCCACAGGCTGCGCCGGGGATGGCCGTCGGGAAGGCTGCGGGCGACCAGGCGGTCGGCGACGAAGCGGTTGTCCGTGCCGTCGACGTCGATGTCGAGTCGGAAGCTGAAGTAGTGATCGTGGTTGATGGCGACGACGTTCTCCTGCACGAAGCGTCCGTAGGCGTCGGCGGAGGCGTTCTCGAGCAGGGCGTCCGCAGCGCCGGCGTTCACCGGTCCGGCGGCAGGCGTGGGCCGGTCGGCGGAGGCCGCGGTGGTCGTCTCGTAGGCGAGAATGCCGGTGGCGCCGACCCGGACCTCGATCGAACCGTCCTGCCGGAAGATCCAGTCGAGCAGGTAGTCGTAGTTGCCGACGACGCCTCCGACCCGCACGACCAGGTCTCGGCTCCTGCGGCTCTCGGGCCGCTCGGAGGACCAGTGCCGCCAGGAAGGATCGCCCGTCTCGCGCTCGTAGACGCAGATCGTGCCGGGCACGGTGCGTGGATGACCGTTGGCGCCGGTCTTCGTCGTGTCGATGTAGACGGCGTGGTCCGGACAGTCGTCTCCGGGCATCAACGGTTTGCCGAGACCGCCCGCCACGAACTCGCCGGCATCGATGAAGTTCATGGTGTACCAGTTGAACCTGGGGTCCATGTAGGGGACGAAGATCTCGGACAGGTAGCCCTGGTAAAGGACGCGCCGCGGCGTGGCTTCGGAACCCTCGCGGTAGTCCACCAGGGAGACGACGAGCCCCGTACGCTGATCCGGACGGAGGTGGAAACTCCAGTTCTGCCAGGCGACCTCGTAGCCATCCATCTCGAAGCCGGGTCCGAGCGGCTGACGCACCTCGATCGGACCGGCCACCTCGCGCTCCTCGCCGAGCATCTCGCCGAAGTCTGTCGGAACCGCGCGAATCGGGCCGGGGCCCTCGTCGACGACGCGGAGCACTTCCTCGGATTCGAGGTCCACGACCGCGACCAGGCCTTCGATCGCATGCTGGCTGACACCGTCGGGCTCGCTGCAGCTCACGTGGGCGATTCGGCGGCCCCGCTCCTCGTCCGTCCCGAAGTAGCCGCGCGGTCCGGCGGCGCAATCGACGAAGGTGAGATCGGTGATGCCGCGCGCCTCGAGCCCGGCGAGGAAGTCGGGGTGCTCCAGCACCTTGTCGGTCAGCGATCCGAACTCGCCGCCGTGCCAGTTCGGCTCGACGCCTTCGAGCGATTGCCAGGAGACGACTTTCTCTTCGATCAGGTCGACGATCGCCTCGAAGGAGTCCTTGTCCCTGCGCACCAGTGCGTAGGCTCTGCGGGGCATCGGATCGCCCTGCTTCCAGGCCAGGACGTTCTGCTTGGCCGGCTCCTGGAGCGTCAACTGGGAGAACTTCGTGTCCCTGTCGAGATGGCCCGCGTCCCGCAGCAACACCAGGGTGCGCCAGATCTCCTTGTCGCTCAGGGGATCGAGCGGGTGCTCCGCTGCCGCGGCGGGAAGGCCGGCAGCGATCGCGACGGTCAACGTGACGAGGAGGGGCGACGTCTTCATGGATGCTCCTTGTTGCACGGATCCGGCGCCGCCGCACCGGCCGCACCGGGAAGTTCCGGCGTTCAGGGAATCACCCTATCGCGGCCTGTAGACTGGCAAACCGGTGAGCCTGAAGATCGTTCCACCGTCGCGGCGTTTGAATGCGGGCGCCGACGCCGCTTCGGTTCAGCCGGCGGGCCGCCGCTGGCCGTCCGCGCCCCAGGGCCGACAGTTGTTCCGCAGGCCCGCGGATCCGAACAGCCCGCGCCAGGTCAAGACGAGCTTCTCGCTCAAGTGCCTGCACCGGATCGTGGGGCTGGAGTACCTGAACTTCGGCATATGGAGCGCCGAAGACCCGCTGGATCTGGCCGGTTTGCGCCGTGCACAGGAGCGCCTGGTGGAGCGGCTGTTCGAACTGCTGCCCCCGGGTGTGTCGTCCGTGCTCGACGTCGGCTGCGGTACAGGTGCGATCACCGAACGCCTGGCCGCCCTCGGCTACGACGTGGAGGGTCTGTCGCCTGATCCCTACCACGGCGAGCTGTTCGCGGCGCGGCTTCCGGATCGACGCTTCCACCTCGGCCGCTTTCAGGAGTTCGAGCCGGACCGACGCTACGACCTCCTGTTCCTTTGCGAGTCGGCTCAGTACGTGTGGCTCGAAGAACTGTTCGAGGCGGTCGAGCGCTCCCTGGCGCCCGGTGGAACCGTGCTGCTGTGCGACTACTTCGTCGTTCGTCCGAACGACGGGGAGCAATCGAGGAGCGGTCACCCGCTGGGTGACTTCCTGGGACGGGCGGCGAAGGCCGGTCTCGTCCTCGAAGTCGACGAGGATGTGACCCCGGCCGTGCTGCCGACCTTGCGGTTGGGCCAAGCCATCCTGGACCGCTTCGGACGCGGAGCGGTGGAGCTCCTGCGGGAGACGACGATGCGCCGGTCGCCGCGGTTCGCCGGCTTCGGCTGGCGACTGGCCCGGCCGCTCACCGGCCGCCTGGATCGGCTCGACCGGCTGATCGATCCGGAGCGCTTCGCCCGCGTGAAGCAGTACCGCGTGATGCGCTTCAGGAGCGCTCGGTGATGCACCGCCGCCGGCTCGGGGCGGCGGTGCTTTCCGCGATCCTGGCTCTCGCGGCTGTGGGCGTGAGCGGGGCCCTGGGCGATGACGGCCCCGACAGGACAAGCGATCCGGCACGGGCGGTCACGCTCGCTGGGCGGCAAATCCTGGCGCCGGCCGACCTGGGCCGGCGGTCCCTGCTCGTTGCCAGCTTTCATCGCGCGGCGAACGGGAGCGCGCGGGCATGGCGAGCCGCTCTGGAAGACGATCCCCGCGCGGCGGAGTGGTCCGCCTACACGGTGATCGTCCTCGACGGGGCACCGGAGATGATCCGTCGTTTCGTCGTACGCGGCGTTCGGGGAGAGGTACCGGAGGATCGGCACGGCTCGTTCTTGATCGTCGAGGAGAACTCGGATGCGTGGCGGGCCCTGGTCGGCTCGAGCGGCGACGGCGAGAACCGCAAGGACGCGGTCTTCGTCGTCCGGCTGGAGAATGGCTCGGTCTGCGCCCGCGTCCGGGGTGTCGTGTCGGCGGAAGCACTCGACGAGCTGTTCAGCGCCGCCTGTAGCTGATCGGCGTCAACACTCCAGGCAGAAGCCGACGCCGGCCGTCACGGCCCGGGACTTGTTGCCGAACCAGGGCGGAATCACCGCCGCGAACCCGCCTGCGGGACCCCCGGCGGCGACGATCAGCAGGTCGTCCGGCGACTGCAGTGCCCGGTACTCGCGGTTCCGGTTCGCATCGCTGACCACGGCTGCCTTGCCGACCCGTTCCCAGTCGCCGCGCCGCACCCGCGCCTGCCGGTGCAGGTAGTCGCGGATGTCCGCCCGCGTCCACTTTGCGGCCGCGAAGCGCTCACGCAACTGCGGCGGCAGGACCAGGCAGTGATTCCCGGCCCAGATGGAGTAGTGGAGCATGTTGGCGCGAATCTCGGCGGCGACCGTATCCAGGATCGCCTCCGGTTCCGTCGTCCACTCGTTCATGAGTTGGCGCGGCGCGCCGGCCGCCAGGACGGTCACGGTCGAACTGCCAGGAGGCGCGCCGCGTTCCGTCGCGAGCGAGAGCCAGGGTGAGTTCTCCTCGTCTTCGGCGAGGCAGTAGCTGAGCTTGCCGGGATGCCCCAGGGTGGAGCGGTCGAGTTCTCCGGGCCGCACGCCGAGCAGGTTGCGGAGGATGAGCCGCACGGCCCGGCCAATGGCCAGCGAGGACCGGTCGGCGCCGCCGAGCGCGTTGAACCTCCCGGTCATGCCCAGTTCCCGGCGAATCGGTCCGTTCACGATGATCATCACGGCGCAACCGCCGGTGCTGGAGGTGGCGCCGTGAAGCAGGAAGGCCGGGTCGCACATCGCTTCCACGGCGGCGGCAACGACCGCGAAGTCGCGGGGGCGACAGCCGGCCATCACGGCGTTGATCGCCGCCTTCTGCGCCGTGATCGCCCGGCCGCGGACGGTCTCCACGCCCAGCACCTGGCCCGGCTCCAGGAACGCGGCCTGGAGAGCGGCCGCCACGCGTTCGGGCGTCGGCGGCGTGATGGGAAGCCCGTCCGTCCAGCCGCGGGCCTCGAACAGTTCGCGCACGCCATCGTCGCCGCCGGCGGAGTGAACCGAAGCGAGCGCGGCGGCCGCTGGTTCGGCGGTGGCTCGTTCGTCGTTCATGGCAATCGGAGGTCAGCCTACCGGCGCCGGCCTTACGAGGGCCAGTGGAGAGTACGATCAGACCTTCCGACCAAGAGGAGGATGAAATGTCTGGAAGGCGGGGAAAGCGGATCGTGAGTAGGCGAGGGTGGGGCGACCGGTGGTTGATCGCCGGAATCGCGATGATGCTGGCGTTCGCCGCCTGCGCCGGACCGGTCGCGGACACCGAGACGGCCGGCGCGGCCGAGCCGGTGAATCCCGATCTGGAGAACCTGGGGCCGCGGGAGGAAGTGCTGTTCTGGACGCCGGAGCAGCAGGTCGCGGGCTACCGGAATGCGGACCTCGTCGGCGACGCCCGCTGGTTCGAGGCCTCCGACGATCCGTACCCGCTGCCGCCGGTGCCGCGGGACCTGTCGGCGGTGACCTACGAGGTCGAGGGCGAGACGTTCACGGTCGAGGACTACGTCCAGGATCGCAGGATCGCCGGTCTCCTGGTCGTCAAGGATGACCACGTCGTGTTCGAGCGCTACGGCCTCGGCAACGACGAGAACAGCCGCTGGATCTCGTTCTCGATCGCCAAGTCCGTCGTCTCGATGCTCTACGGCGCCGCGATCGCCGACGGCTACATCGACAGCGTCGACGATCCGGTCACGAAGTACCTGCCGTTGCTTTCGGGCGGTGGCTACGACGAAGTGTCGATCAGGGACGTACTCCAGATGGCTTCAGGCGTGGGCTGGAACGAGGACTACGCGGATCCCGAGTCCGATGTCGCGACGTTGCCGGGGCCGATCGTTCAGCAGACGAAGTACATGGCGGGGCTTGAGGAACTCCATCCTCCGGGCGAGGTCTTCAACTACAACACCGGCGAGACGAACATGGCCGGCGCCGTGCTGAGGGCGGCGATCGGCAACAACCTCTCGACCTACCTCGAGCACAAGATCTGGGGCCCGTTCGGCATGGAGGCCGACGCGAACTGGCTGCTCCACGAGGAGGGTGGCGGCGAACTGGGCGGCTGCTGCATCAACGCGACGCTCCGCGACTACGGCCGGATCGGGATCTTCGCGATGAACGGCGGCGTCCTGCGCGACGGGACGCGGGTGCTGCCCGAAGGCTGGATGGAGGAGTCCACGACCCCCAGCGACGGCTATGACGGCTACGGCTACCTCTGGTGGCTGGCCGGCGACGGCGTCTTCGCCGGCATCGGCATCTTCGGCCAGTACCTGTGGATGGATCCGTCGTCCAACATCGTGATCGTGACCCACAGCGCCTGGCCATACGCGACGAACGCGGAGTACAGCCGCCACCGCGCGGCCCTGGTCGCGGCGCTCGCCGGCGCCGTGCGGTAGCGGCGCGTCGGCGGCGCCGCACTCGCCTGGGCTGGGTCTGAAGGGGACAATCGCCAGCGGCCGTTCCGCACCTGGCCCGGTGGTCACCACGACTCAGTGGTAGCGTCGCAAAGCAGATTCGATCCATGAACCGACACGCCACCTCCCGCCGCACCTTCCTCAGGACCGGCGCCGCAGCCTTCGCCGGCGCGGCACTCCGCCCGGAAGGGCTTCTCGCCGATCCCTACGCCCCGCTCGGTTCCCAGCCGACACCGACTCGGCCCGGCATGCCAGCCGCGCCGACCACCCGCTCCTCTCCCATCGTCGTTCAGGGCGTGGTGCGCTCCCGCGGCCGCGGCATCCCCCGGGTCCCGGTCTCGGACGGCGTTCAGGTCGTGGACACTGACGCAGATGGCACCTTCGAGATCCTCACCCGGTCCGAGCGCGGGTTCGTGTGGTTCACGCCGCCATCCGGCTACCGCATCCCCCTCAACCGCCCCGGGACCGCCCGCTTCTACCAGGCGCTGTCGGGCCGGCAGCAGCAAACAGCGACCTTCGACCTCGAACCCGACCCGGTGCCCCAGGACGACCACACCCTGCTCCTCCTCGGCGACATTCAGGCGCAGGACGAGCGGGAGACCGGCCTCTTCCTGGGCCAGTCGGTGCCCGATATCAGCGAAACGATCGCCGGGCTCGGCGGCGAGCACGTTTTCGGCATCTCGTGCGGCGACATCATGTACGACAACCTCTACCTCTATCCCGACTACGAGCGCGGGGTGCGCATGATGGAGGTTCCCTTCTTCCAGGTGGTCGGCAATCACGACCTCGATTTCCATAGCTTCACCGACCGCGCGTCGGCCGAGACCTTCAGCGACCACTTCGGGCCCACGTGGTACTCCTTCAACCGGGGCGCCGTCCACTACGTGGTGCTCGATGACGTCTTCTGGTACGGCGAGGGATATCTGGGATACCTCGGAGCCGACGTCCTGGCCTGGCTGGAGCAGGACCTGGCGAGGGTGGAACCAGGCTCGACCGTGATCGTCGCCACCCACATTCCCGTCCTGGGCAGCCGGCACACTCGCATGGGCGACGAGAAGCCGCGCACCAACGTTGCGGTCGTCAACCGCGACGCGCTCTACCGCCTCCTCGAGCCCTTCAACGCGCACATCCTGACGGGCCACACGCACGAGAGCGAGCACGTCTTCGAGCAGGGCACGCACGAGCACGTCACCGCGGCCGTCTGCGGCGCCTGGTGGAGCGGCCCGATCTGCTTCGACGGCACCCCCAACGGCTATTGCGTCTACTCGATCCGCGGCGAGGAGGTGCGTTGGCGTTACAAGGCCACCGGCTACCCCGCCGATCACCAGATGCGTCTCTACCGCACGGGGTCCAATCCGGCCGCCCCCGGCGAGCTGATCGCCAACATCTGGAACTGGGACCCCGAATGGACGGTCCGCTGGTTCGTCGACGGCGAGCCTCGAGGCGAGATGGAGCGCCACCGCGGACTCGATCCCCTGAGTGTGGAGCTGCACACCGGGCCTGACCTGCCGCCGCGGCGCGAGTGGGTCGAGCCGGTCCCCACGGATCATCTCTTCCGTGTCGCGTTGACGGGCCGTGAGCGAGTCGTCCTAGTCGAAGCCACAGATCGGTTCGGACGGGTGTACACCGAGGAATGGCGAAGGTAGACAGGCTCTGGCGACGGGCCGCCGCGAGGAGGCTGATGGGCTCGCCGTCGGACGTCGCGGTCACTGATCGCGGGTAGGCGAGCGGCAACGGGCAGCGCGTTCTCTGCGCCGCTTGGGGAGCGCGTTTCTCCATCGTCGCAGGTTGTTTGGGCAACGATGACCGTTTGAGGGTCGTCGGCGCAGCCACTGGCTTGTGGGAACCGCGGCCGCCGCAATCACCAGAATCCACGGCAGGACGCCCTGAGGCACGGTATCCAGCAGCGGCGCCAGGGGGCGGTATTGCAGGAGATCCGACCCCCGGTCGCCGGTCCAGTGCCAGGCAGTGTGGACGATCAGGGCGGAGATGAGGATGGTTCCGAGCCGCTCGTTGGGGAGGCGGCGGAACACGAAGTCCAGCAGGGGAATCAGGAGCAGCAGGACCAGGAGCTGGCCGAGTTCGACGCCGACGTTGAAGGCGAGCAGGGAGGTCACCAGGTGCGAGCCTGCGAACTGGAGCGATTCGTTGAGGGCGAACGAGAAACCGAAGCCGTGGACGAGGCCGAAGCCGAAGGCGGCGGTCCAGCGGCGCTCCTGGCCGACTCCGAGGATGTTCTCGAAGGCCATGTAGACGATGGAAAGCGCGATCAGGACTTCGACCAGAGTGGGGAACCACAGCGCGCGTGGCGCGAGTCCTGCGGCGGACGCGATCAGGGTAATCGAGTGGGCCACCGTGAACGAGGTCACGACGAGCACGAGCTGGCGCAGGCGGCGAAGCGGTGCCACCAGGCAGACCAGGAAGAGCAGGTGGTCGAGGCCGCTCAGGATGTGTTCGAAACCCATCGCGATGAAGTGGATCGAGGCCTGCGCCCAGTTCGGGTCGAGCCGGACCCGGCCCGGTTCGGCGGCGAGTTGAAGCGCTCGCGCATCGCCGTCGGACGACTCGTAGCGAATGACCGTGAGGACCCGCAGGCCCAGGCGGCCGAAGCGCGGGTCGATCGAGAATCGGGGTCGTTCGTTGGCGCCGTGAGCTCCGAGCGGCGTCTCCAGGTGGACATCGAGCAGTGCCTGCCGCCAGACGAGCTGGGTTGTCGCCGGCAGGGGGGGCTCGCGGATGTGGGCAAGGGCGCGGTCGAAATCGAGGAAGGAGCGGTCGGACGGGATCGACAGCCGGACCGCCTGAACCGTCGTCGTCGGCAGTTGGTCGCGACCGGCGTACAGGTCGAGGTTGGGCGTGATCCAGCGGTTGGCGGCTTCCACGAGCAGGTTGCTCGCTCGTAGCGCCTCCAGGTCCAGGATGCCCCGGTAGTCGACCGGGAACTGCATCTCCTGCATCGCTTCGAGCGGCGTCCGCACGAGCACTTGGAGCCGGTCGTCCTGCTGTTTGACTAGGACCTGGACCGTGACGCTGCCGGGCACCTCGTGGGCCGCGGCGGAATCAGCGGCGAAGAGCAGCGGCGCTGCGGCGAGGACGACGCAGCCGATCTGAAGTCGCGGAAACGCGTTGGAGCGGAGGCGGTACAGGGGGCGAATGCTAGCCGTCGCGCCGTCCAGAATGCCGGCGAGAACCCGGGTGACACGGTCCGCGTCACCCGTGAACCGGTCCGTGCGTCCGTCATCGGACGCACGGATGACACGCCGGCGCACCCAGTCTGGCCCGTTGTACACTGACCGCACCTCCCTGGTGTTGCAGCAACCGCCGGCAGCGCGGCAGACGACGGATTCCAACGACTGGATGGACCGACGATGACATCGAATCGTACGTACTCCGTACTCGGCTGCGTGGCAGCCCTTGCTTTCCTGCTCGCCGCCTGCGGTGGCGGCAGCTACGACGGCGGTGACGAGGCCGCTGGCGACGGGCCGATGGCGCCGCGTTTCGAGGTCGATCCGTTCTGGCCGCAGCCGCTGCCGAACCACTGGATCCTGGGCCCGGCGATCGGTGTCACCGTCGACTCTCGCGACCACGTCTGGATCGTTCATCGGAACACGCCGAACGCGTTCGGCGCGATCAACGAGATCGGCGCGGCGCAGGATCCGCCGCTCTCCGAGTGCTGCATTCCGGCGCCGCCGGTGCTGGAGTTCGACCCGGACGGCAACCTGGTCGGACACTGGGGCGGTCCGAGCGAGACCGGCGAGTTCGAGTGGCCGGCGTCGAACCACGGCATCCTGGTCGATCACATGGACAACGTGTGGATCGGCGGCAACGGCGGCGGCGATTCCCACACGCTGAAGTTCACCCGGGACGGTCAGTTCCTCATGCAGGTGGGGAAGGCCAACGCCCTGGTCAACGAGGGCGCCGGCGAGGACGAGCCGCGCTTCGTGCGCAACAGCCACGACATGGAGAACTTCGGCCGGGTGGCGAAGCTCTCGGTCGATCCGGAAGCGAACGAGATCTACGTCGCCGATGGCTACTTCAACCGCCGGGTCGTCGTGATCGACGCGGACACCGGTGAGTTCAAGCGCTACTGGGGCGCCTACGGCGAGGCCCCCGACGACGAGCTGGACCTCGGCCAGTACGTCCCCGGCGATCCGCCGGCGACCCAGTTCCGCGGTCCGATTCACTGCGCCGACATCTCGGCCGACGGCCTGCTCTACGTCTGTGACCGCGCCGCCGACCGGATCCAGGTGTTCCAGGCCGACGGCACCTTCGTGAACGAGGTCTTCATCGCGCCCGAGACCCTGTCTCAGGGCTCGACGTGGGACGTCGCGTTCTCGCCGGACGAGGAGCAGAAGTTCCTCTACCTCGCCGACGGCCAGAACATGAAGGTCTACGTGATCGAGCGCGCGAGCATGGAGGTGCTCTACGCCTTCGGCGACGGCGGCCGCCAGCCGGGCCAGTTCTTCGCCGTCCACTCCATCGCCACGGACTCGAAGGGCAACATCTACACGACCGAGACCTACGAGGGGAAGCGGCTGCAGAAGTTCGTCAACCTGGGGATGCGCGCGGTGCCGGAGGAGGACCTGGGCACCCCCTGGCCTTCGGACTAGCCCGGCAACCGGTACGCGATCAGCTCGAACGGCTCGCCGCGGCCGCCGATGGAGATCACGACGTACTGCACGCCGCGGTGCAGGTACGTGATCGGGCTGCCGTCGGAGTGGGCCGGCAGTTCGACCTCCGCGAGCAGCTCTCCGGTCGCCTTGTCGAAGGCGCGGAGCGCCGGCACGGTGTAGCGCCAGTCTTCGCGCGCCGCCGACCGCGGATTGGTCCAGGCGAGGCCGCCGGTGACGTCCTCGGGCTGTTCGTTCCACTCCCGCTCCGCCTTCGCCTCCTGGTACCGGAACGAGCGGGAATGGCCGGAACTCACGATGAGCAGCGTCTTGGTCACGAGGGCGTGGCCGCGGACGCCCGAGCCCAGAAGCGGCAGGTCGAGGCCGGCGAGCCGGGGGTGTCGGCGAGGGCCCTCGCCGAGCGGCATCTGCCAGACGATGTCGCCGCGGTTCATGTCGTAGGCGGTCACCCGCGAGTACGGCGGCTTCGAGATCGGCAGGTCGAAGGGGCCGTGGAAGCCCGACACCCTGGCCACGAAGTCGAAGGAGGAGCGGCTCGGGTCGGGCCTCCGCAGCGTGATCAGGATCGGCGCCGTGAAGGAAGGCACGTAGAGCTTGTCCGTCTCCGGATCGAATGCGCCGCCGGGCCAGCTCGCACCGCCCTCGAAGCCGGGCATGGCGACGGTGCCGCGCTCGCTCGGCGGCGTGTACATCGGCCCGTACTGGTGCGAGGTCAGGATGTGCTCCGCCTCGGCGCGGATCTCGGGCGTGAAGTCGATCACGTCGGCGAGCTGCATGCCCTGGCGGTCGAACGCCGGCGGTTTGGTGGGGAAGGGCTGGGTGGCCGAGGTCTGCTCGCCGGGGATGCCCGTCTGGGGAACCTGCCGTTCCTCGATGGGCCAGAGGGGTTCGCCGGTCTCCCGATCGAAGACGTAGAGGAACGCCTGCTTGCTGGGCAACATCGCCGCCTTGACGCTCCGACCGTCGACGACGACGTCGCCCAGCACGGCCGGCGCGGCGAAGTCGTAGTCCCAGAGGCCGTGATGGACGGCCTGGAAGTGCCAGCGGCGTTCGCCCGTCTCGCAGTCGACCGCGACCAGGCTCTCCGCGTAGAGGTTGTCGCCGCGGCGATGACCGCCGTACCAGTCGTTCGTCGGTGTGCTGGTCGGCAGGTAGGCGAGGCCGAGTTCCTCGTCGGCGCTCATCAGGCCCCAAACGTTCGCGCCGCCGGTGATCCGCCAGGATTCGTCCTCCCAGGTGTCCGTGCCGTGCTCACCCTCCTGGGGCACGGTGTGGAAGGTCCAGAGCTGTCGCCCCGTGCGCACGTCGAAGCCGCGTACGTCGCCCGGCGGTCCGTCGCCCGGTCCCAGCGGACCGTCCGAGATGGACGAGCCGACGATCGCGACGTCGCGGCAGATGGTCGCAGGCGAGCTAACGGTGTACTTGCGGCGTTCCACGGCCCGGTGCAGTCCGGTGGTCAGATCGACGCCGCCGTGGTTCCCGAAGGAGCGCACCGGCGTGCCTTCGTCGGCGTAGACGGCGCGCAGGATGGCGTCCGTGCTGGCGTAGATCAGGCGGCCAGGAGCGTCCGGGCGCTCGGGATCGTGCCAGAAGCTGGGACCCTTGTGGGTGAAGCCGTGGTTCGTGGGCCGGCCGTGGCCGTAGCTCTGTGGATCGTGCTGCCAGACCGTCGTGCCCGTTGCCGGATCCACCGCGGCGGCGACGCCGTAGCCCGTGACGACGTACAGCCGATCGCCGATCTTGATCGGCGTCGTGACGTGTGTCCGCTGCTTCATCGACGCGTCTTCGAACCGCGGATCGTTCGCCATCAGGTCGTTGTCCGGCAGCCGCCAGCGCCAGGCCGGTTCGAGGCGGGCGAAGTTCGAGGCATCGATCTGGTCGAGCGCGGCGTACCGGCCTGCGTCGTTGCCGCCGGTGATCGTCGGCCAGTCGGTGTCCTGTGCCTGAATCTGGGCAAGGCCCGGCAGTAGAAGTGCGGCGCCAAGGAGCGCCGCCACGGGTGCCGGCTGAGCCTCGCCGGACATCCGCCTCAGTCGAAGGCGGGAATGATCTCTTCCGCGACCATCTGGTAGTGGTCGAGACGGTGCGTCGGAATGCCGCCGATCATGATCTCGTGGGCGCCGGCGTCGATCATCTCGCCGATCCGGTCGATCACGTAGCTCTTCGAGCCGGCCGCAGTTCCTTCGCCGAGGCCGCGAGCGGCGATGAAGCGCCCGGCGGCGGCCTCGTCGTCCGTCACGAAGGTCGGCATCAGCACCGTGTGCCGGATCTCGCCCGGATCCCGGCCGGCGTCTTCGCAGTGCCTGTTGACGACGGAGACCTTGTGCCTGAAGTACTCGCGAGTCATCGGTCCGCGGGCCCAGCCGTCCAGGTTCATCACGTCACCGTGGCGCGCCAGGGTGCGCAGCGTCCGCTTCTCGCCGGTGCCGCCGATCAGGATGGGAATCGGGTCTCCGTAGCAACCGGGCGAGAGGGGCGCGGAGTCGAGATCGTAGTACTCGCCGCTGAAATCGACCGGCTCGTTCGAACGGAACAGGGCCCGGATCAGTTCGACCGCCTCCTCGAAGCGGTCCTGGCGCTCCTTCATCGAAGGGAATGTCCAGCCGTAGGCCTCGTGCTCGCGCTTGAACCAGGCCGCGCCGATCCCGAGCACGAAGCGGCCGTGGCAGATGTGGTCCAGGGTGCCTGCCATCTTGGCCACCAAGCCGGGATTCCGGTACGTGTTGCCGAGAACCAGGTGGCCGATCTTCAGGTTGTTCGTGATGCTCGCGGTCGCCGCGGCGACGGTGAAGGCCTCCTGTGCCGCGAGGTGCTCCTCTTCCTTGAGTCCCGGGGGCGGCAGGTAGTGGTCGGCGTACCAGATGCTGTCCCAGGGGCCCTGGTCGAGCAGCTCGGCCACGTCCCGGACGCTGTCCCAGGTGTTGCGGTAGACGGTGACCTGCGCGCCGAACTTCATGTTGTGCTCCTCTCCTGCTGCGACGCTAGGCGCCGCGCTGCATGACCATCTTGCCGATGACCTTGCGGTCCATCATGTCGCGAAGCGCCTGCGGCACCTCTTCCAGGGGATAGCGGCGCGAGATGTAGGGCTGGATCTTGCCGGCGGCGGCCAGCGCCTCGGTCTCCACCCTCGTCGCTTCGAAGATCTCGGGCTCGCGCATCCTGGAGGCGCCCCAGAACACGCCGACGATGTCGCAGCCCTTGAGCAGGGTGAGATTGAGCGGCATGCGCGGAATGCCCGCGGTGAACCCGATGACCAGGAACCGGCCGCGCCAGTTCGTGGCGCGGAGCGCCGCCTCGGCGTAGTCGCCGCCGACCGCGTCGTAGACGAGGTCGACGCCCTTACCGTCCGTCAACTCCTTGGCGCGGTTCTTCAGGTCCTCCGCGGCGTAGTTGATCGTCTCGTCGGCGCCGCGTTCGCGGCAGAGCGCCAGCTTCTCCTCGCTCGAAGCGGCTGCGATCACGCGCGCGCCCATCACCTTGCCGAGCTCCAGCGCGGCAAGGCCGACGCCGCCGGCGGCGCCCAGCACGAGGAGCGTCTCGCCCGGCTTGAGGTTGCCGCGGTACTTCAGCGCGTAGTGGCCGGTGCCGTAGGCGTAGCCGTATCCCGTAGCCTCCGCGTGGCCGAGCCCCGGCGGCAGTTTGCGGACCTGGGACGCCTTGAGCAGCACCTGCTCGGCGAAACCGCCGGTGCCGCCGCCGCCGACCACGTCGTCGCCGACTGCCAGGCCGTCCACATCCGGCCCGACGGCCGCGATCCTGCCGCCCACCTCACCGCCGAGCACGAAGGGTGGCTCTCCCCGGAACTGGTAACGGTTCTCGATGATCAGCGTGTCGGGCCAGGTGATTGCCGCCGCGTGGATGTCGACGACGACCTCGCCCGGCCCGGCAACCGGATCGGGGAGTTCCTCGATCGTCAGGTTCTCCGGGGGGCCGAACGCGCTGCATACAACTGCCTTCATGGTTGCCTCGGGATGTAGTTTGGGGAAGCTGTCAGATCTGCCGCTCGCGGCCCTTCCAGTACGGCGCCCGGACCAGGCCGCGCTGGATCTTGCCGGTGGGCATGCGCGGCAGGTCGGTCGCGAAGTCGATCGAGCGCGGGCGCTTGAAGTCGGGCAGGTTCTCGCGGCACCAGGCGAGGAGTTCCTCGGCGAGGTCCTCGCCCGCCTCGAAGCCCTCGTCGACTTCGACCACCGACTTGACGCTCTCGCCCCACTCCTCGTGGGGCACGCCGACGGTGCAGACCTCGTAGACCGCGGGATGCTGCTGGAGCACGTCGTCGATCTCCTGGGGGTAGATGTTGACGCCGCCGGCGATGATCGTCTCCGCCGACCGGCCGGTCAGGAACAGGTACCCGTGCTCGTCGACGTAGCCCATGTCGCCCATCGTGAAGTAATCGTCGCGATAGGCGGAGGCGGTCTTCTCGGGGGCCTTGAAGTAGACGAAGCTGTTCTCAGGGGCCTCGAAGTAGACCGTGCCGGTAGTTCCGCTCGGCACCGGCTCGCCCTCGTCGTCGAGCACCTTGTACTTCGTTCCTTCGACCGTGCGGCCGACGCTACCCGGCTTCTCCAGCCACTCCTTCGAGTCGACCCAGAACGTGCCGCCTTCGGTGGCGGCGTAGTACTCCCAGACCACGGGGCCGAACCAGTCGATGATCTTGTGCTTGACGTGGACCGGCGTCGGCGCCGCGCCGTGGCAGAGCCAGCGCATCGAGGAAACGTCGTAGCGCTCGCGGACCTCCGACGGCAGTGCGAGCATGCGGTGGAACATCGTCGCGACCATGTGGGTGTGGGTGACCCGGTGCCGGTCGATGAGCGCCAGGGTCTCTTCCGCGTCCCACTTGTCCATCAACACCGAACCGACGCCGGCGCCCATGGGCATCGCCAGGTTGAGGCCCAGTGGCGCGGCGTGGTACAGGGGCCCGGTGACGAGCGAGCAATCCGTGTCCGGCTCGAAGTCGCCCGACTCGCGAACCGCCAGCAGGAACGGCGTCGGCGTCGCGTTCGCCTTGCGGTAGACCCCCTTGGGGTGGCCCGTGGTGCCGGACGTGTAGAGCATCGGCGCGCCGAGGATCGGGTTGTCGATGTTCGAGCCGTCCTCCGCTGCGAGCGCTTCGTCATAGGACTCGGCGCCCTCGATCTCGCCGCCGACTGCGAGAGTCAGGCGCAAGTGGCCGGAAGCAGCTTGGGCGGCGGCGACGGCCGGCGCGAAGGCCTCGTCGGCGATCAACACGAGGGCCTCGCAGTTGTCGACGATGTAGGCAACCTCGGGTGGCGAGAGGTGCCAGTTGATCGGCGTCATGCGTCCGCCGGATCGCTGGCAGGCGACAACCGTTTCGATGAACTCGGGCCGGTTCCGGCACAGCAGGGCGACGCCAACGTCAGGACCGACGTCGTGCGCCCGCAGCACGCGGGCCAGGCGATTCGCATTGGCGTTCAGCTCGCCGAGCGACCGGCCGCCGAACTTCGATAGCACCGCCATTCGTTCGGGAGCCAGCTCGGCGTGCACCGCGAAGCCCATGCCGTAGGGCGCTGCCGCCATCAGTCGTTCCTGTAGTTCGAGGTCGATCGCCATGCGGCCCTCTCCGTCGGTGCCGGCTATGCCGGCGCCGCTTGTCGCTGGTTCCTTGAGTCGTCGGTTGCGGAGGTTCGGAGCGGGGAGTGTAGCCCCTAGTTACACTGACCGCCCATGCCCGCCGGAGCGCCGCCCGAAACCGTCGCGCTGACGGTCCGCGACCGTGCGATGCTTGCGGGCGACCATGGTGCAGCAACGGCGGTCGCCATGCGCATCCTGGTCACGATGGCGGGGGTCTACGGCGCCAAACGTCTCCTGGATATCGAGGGCGCCCACATCGACGGTTGCCTCTACCACGGCGATTCCGGAGTCGACTTCGCGGAGTTGCTGGTGGCGGGCGGCGCCCGGGTGTGCGTGCCGACGACGTTGAACGTGGGCGGTCTCGATCTGCTGCACCCTGACGAGTTCGCGGGAACGGCCGAGCGCCGGGCCAAGGCGTTGCGATTGATGGAGTGCTACGACGAAATGGGCTGCCGCACCATCTGGACCTGCGCCCCCTACCAGACGACGCCGCGACCGGCGTTCGGGCAGCAGGTCGCCTGGGCGGAGAGCAACGCGATCGTGTTCGCGAACTCGGTGCTCGGTGCGCGCACCCACCGCTACGGGGACTTCATCGACATCTGCGCGGCGATCACCGGGCGGGCGCCCGCGGTGGGATTGCACCTGGAGGAGAACCGGCGTGGCCAGATCGTCTTCGATCTGCGGTCGTTGCCGCGGGCTCTCCGGTCGGCGTCCTGGCTGCTGCCGGCGATCGGCTACCTGGTGGGCGAACGCTGCGGCAATCGGGTGCCCGTACTGCTCGGCCTGGAGGAGGTGGACGAAGACGGCCTGAAGGCGTTGGGCGCGGCGGCGGCCTCGTCGGGCGCGGTGGCGCTCTTTCACGCGGTCGGCATCACGCCGGAGGCACCGACTCTGGATGCGGCGCTCGGCGGTCACGAAGCCGAGGAGTGGATCGACGTCACGGTGGATGATTTGCAGGCCGGGCTGCGCAGTCTCTCGACGGTCCCCGCGGCTGCGGCTTCGCGTCCCGGGGCCGGCGGAGACCTGGCGATCGACGTCGTGGCCCTGGGCAGCCCTCACTTCTCTCCGCGCGAGTTCGCTGAACTGCTGCCGCTCGTCGAGCGTCATCCGCCCTCGGCCGGGGTCGAGTTCGTCGTCTGCACCAACCGGCTCTCGCTCGACTTCCTGGAACGGGAAGGGGCTCTGGAGCGGCTGCGCGCCTTCGGTGTCCGCGTGGTCGTCGATACCTGCGTCGTCGTGGCGCCGATCCTGCGCACGCCGGCCGGCGGCGTGCTGATGACGAACTCGGGCAAGTTCGCTCACTACGCGCCCGGCAACGTCGGCTTCGATGTCGTCTTTGGCAGCCTGGCCGAGTGCGTTCGTTCAGCCCAGGCCGGCCGGCTCTGGCGCGACCCGGATCTGTGGCCGTGAGCGGCGTGGAGCTGGAAGGGCGGGTCCTGGTGGCCGGGACCGGCGCCGGGCGGGTGCTCCGGCTGGAGGAGCCGCTTTCGTTCTGGGGTGGTGTCGATCCGGTCACCGGGACGATCATCGACCGGCGCCATCCGCGTTGCGGTGAGAGTGTCCGCGGCCGCATCCTGGTCGTGCCGTACGGGCGCGGGTCGAGCAGTTCGAGCTCGGTGCTGCTGGAGGGCGTTCGTCTGGGTACGGGGCCGGCCGCCGTCGTGCTTCGCGAGCTCGACGGTATTCTCGCGCTGGGCGCCGCGGTGGCCCGCGAGCTCTACGAGCGGTCGCCACCCGTGATCCTGCTCGATGCGGCCGACTGGGAGGCTCCGTCGGAAGGAGCCGAGGCCTCGGTCGACGTCAGCGGCCGCCTGCGGATCGCAGGTTGACGGTCCAGGACGTCCAGACCCAGATCTTGAACGTGTCCGTGCTCCACTCGTCCGCGTTGTACTGCGCCAGCTTGATGCCGAAGTCCTGCTTCCAGGGGGTGTTCCACACCGCCATCGCGTCGATTTCGGTGCCGTAGTCCATGCTCCCGACCGCGGAGCGGAACTGGTGCCAGCGGACCGTCCAGTTCCAGGTGTCCAGGTTGTGGTCCAGGCGCAGGTACAGGTCGACCAGGCCGTGGGCGGGAGTGCCGAGGAACTTGTCGGTCCAGCCGTTGAAGCCGTGCAGGGTGGCGAGCGGGGTGCGGAACCCGTAGGCGCCGTCGCCGTCCAGGGCCTCGCGCACGGCGCGCACGCTGACGTCTCCCCGGGTGAAGCCGATCCCGGTCTTCTGGTAGTCGAGGTCAACGCTGCCGGGGTGGTCCGCCCAGTCCGATTGGACCGCGTACTGGAGTTCCCACAGAACGGAGACCGCACCGGCCTCGCGCGAACCGTTGTAGCTGGCGCCCCAGTTGGAGGTCGAGTTCGCTGCGGCTCCGGGTCGGTCGTAGTCCAGCAGGTAGCCGAAGAGGGCCAGGTTGCCGGGACCCGCCGGGCCGGAAACGTAGATCACGTGGGAGCCCATCGGCTCCTCGGCGCCGGTGATCCGGTGGGCCCGGTTCAGGAAGGCGTAGCGCAGCGACCAGTCGGCGCCCATTTGCGCGTCGAGGGCGGCGGCGTCGAAGGCCTGGTGATGCTGGCGCCAGCCGACCGCGCCGACGAAGCGCTGGTCGCCGATCAGAAGCTCGGTCCGGCCGAGGGTGAAGGCCACCGGCCCCCGCTCCAGGCGAGCCGCCGCCTGGTTGATCGCGGTGAGAGCGGGATCGGCGATGATCGGCCGGTCGCGGACGCCGTTGTCGAGTCCGCCGTAGCCGAGGTTCCGGTACGTGCGGTCGTTGCCGACGGGGGTGACATCCTCCGCTTCGAGCAGGAAGGAGAAGCCGCGAAAGGCCTTGGTCTGCAGCTTGAGCGTGGTCCGCAGGGTCGAAGCGAGCGCAGTAGCGTCGAAGGCGTCGTCGTCGGATTGCTCGACCCGGTAGCGGAGACCGAGCGAAACGTCCGCGTCGCGGATGGCCTGTCCGAGCGTCGCCGGCTCCTGAGGAGCGTTCTCCTCGTCGCCTTGTGCAAGACCGGGCGAAGTGCCGACGGTCATGCTCAGCGCGAGCGGAATCAGACACTTGCGCATGATCGGGTACTGGTACTCGGGATGATGAAGCTGGAGTGACCGGCGGCCGGCGGAAGTATATAGGCCGGCTGTTGAGGGGTCCGCCGGCAGTACACGTCCTTTCACTCGGTCGGTGGGCCGCCGACCCAGATCGGCGACGACCAGGCGCGTTCCTGGATCGTCGCCTGGAGCCCCGGCCTCGGATCGACTCCGGCCTTGACAGCGTCCCAGGTCGACCAGCGGCAGGTGGGGTTCTCCAGCGCCCGGAGGTAGTAGAAGGCGTGCTGCCCGGCTTCGAAGGTCGGATCCTGCCAGAGCGTGACGAGCTCCGACGCCCCCCTGTCGGGCGTGAGGCTGCAGTCGCTGAGATTCACTTCGGCGCCGTTGTCGGGGCAGCGATGGGTTTCGGGATCGGGAGTCAGGCCGTCCGAGCAGGCGACGTCGAACACCTGTTCCATCCCGTGTCCGTCGTCACTCCAGCCCTTGATCACCTGAACCCGCTGCAGCGGCGTGCCGAGTGGATCCTGAAGAGCCCAGACGAGGAACCGCGGAGGCTCCGCGCTTTCGGACGCTGCTGGCAGTTCGCCGCCCATCGGCACGCCCTCGGCATAGGCCACTTCGACCGCGTCGTCGCGCTCAGCCAGGTCGTCCGGATAGTCGCCGGCGAAGAAGCGGACGACGATGCGGGGGCCGCTCGTCGCGAAGGTTTCCTTGCGGCGGAAGGCGTCGTAGATCGAGTCGCGGGTGTTCTCCTCGGCCCAGACGCCGGCCAGGCCGGAGGCGCTCCAGGTTTTGTAGTAGGTGTCGTTGTAGGCCGTGACGCCCTCCTCCGACGCGATCGGCACGGAGCCGCGGAGTTCGGCCGTCGCGTCCAGGATGCCGACCTTTGCGACGAAGTTCGATTCGTCGAGCGAGGCGCCGCCGTTGTGGGTGTCGCTGGCGCCCACCAGGCCGAAGCGATAAGGGTTGACGCGCCGCTCGGCCTGGAGCTTGAGTCCGCGCAGGTAGGCGTCGCGGGCGTAGGAGCCGCGCGGCTTCGACTTGTTCCACTGCGCGATCCGGTAGGGCATGATCTCGAAGTCCGCCCACTCGTCGTTCGGCGACAGGAAGGGGTGGGTGTCGGAGGTGCCCTTGACCTGGGTGACCTCGACCAGGGGCTCGTTCCGCATCCGGGTTTCGGCGTAGGCGGCGTCGATCGGCTCGCCGGCGAAGTTGACGAGCTGGAACATGTGGCCGTCGGAGCCGTTCGAGTTGTGGGGGATGGCGAGGGCCTCGATCCCGTGCGACCGGAGATCATCCATCCACGCCCAGAGGTCCTCCGGGTTGATCGAGTCGCTGCGGCCGTATGGGTAGTCCGGCACCGCGTCGCCGCGGAAGATCACGTTGCGGTGCAGGTTGCCGCCTTCTCGGCTCGACGTGTACTCGTAGGCAGGGAAGGTGGTGAAGGCCCCCGGGTCGTTGTGGCGCTCGGCGGCCTCGACTGTCCGCTTCCAGGCCGAGCGGATGACGTCCACGTCGCGGTGCTCCCGGACGTAGGCGCCGCTGCGGAAGGCATTCCGCTTCTCGCTGATCGTCCGTGCCTGCGTGAAGTCCGCGGCGCGGTCGAGCTTCGACAGCGGGTGGTCGGGCTGGGACATCGCTTCCAGCATGCCGAGGTAGTTCGCGTGGTCGGTCACCGCGAGGAAGTCGAGCGGTCGGTCGAGCTGGAGGTCGAAGCCGCCAGGGTGTTCGATCGCCTTGCCCCTGGCGAACTCGTAGGCGTCGTCGGGAGTCGTGCGGGTGCCGAAGATGAAGGCGTCGAACGAATAGCGCGTGTGGACGTGGAGGTCGCCGAACAATGCCCTTCGGTCGGCTTCCTGGGCTGTCGCGGCGAGCGTGCCGCAGAGCATCAGGAAGATCGTGGTACCCAGAGCTCCGGCTGAGTTGGCGAGCGACTTCCGCATAGTGGCCATCTCCGTTTCGCTTGACATCGTCGATTGATCTGCGGTGATCCACAATACGCCACTCCCGTTCGGGTACACTTACTGAGCACCGACCAAGGATCCGGGCCGGCAGGCGTTTCCTGGTCGTCGACAGCGGACGTAGCGGTCCGCGATACCGGGAGTACACGAAGATGAAGACCCAGACCTCTCGTCCGATCCTGCTCATGCTCGTTGCCGCCGTTGCCGTCCCCGGCCTTGGTCTGGCGGCCGAGGCCGACACGCCGACGTTCTACGCCGACGTCCTGCCGGTTCTGCAGGAGAATTGCCAGACCTGCCACCGGCCGGAAGGCGAGGGCGAGAACATCGGCGGCATGATCGCACCGATGCCGCTGATGACCTACCAGCAGACCCGGCCCTGGGCGCGCTCGATCGCTCGGGCGGTCGAGAACCGCTCGATGCCGCCCTGGTTCGCGACCGAGGCGACACGCGGGAAGTTCCACCATGAGCGGGTGATGTCGGACGACGAGATCGAGACGGTTCTGGCCTGGGCCCGTGGCGGTTCGCCGGCGGGCGACGCGGCCGATGCGCCGGCGCCGAAGAAGTTCGTCGAGGAGGGCTCGGGCGGCTGGTCGCTCGGGCGTCCGGACCTTGTCGTTCAGATGCCGGAGAACTACTGGGTGGCCGACGACATCGCCGACATCAACATCAACTTCGAGACCGAGCTCACCGAAGAAATGCTGCCGGAGACTGTCTGGGTGCGCGGCGTCGAGTTCAAGGTCGGCGGCAGCGACGTTCACCACATGTGCGCGAGTGTTCGGCCACCCGGCGGCGCCACCGCGCTTGGCAAGTTCAGCGACAGCTCGATTGGCTGCATCGCCCTCGGCGCCGAGAGCCACTTGATGGAACCCGGCTACGCGATGAAGCTCGAGCCGGGTTCGACGATCGAGTTCTCGATGCACTACAACAAGGAGGCCGGCGAGGGAAGCGGCTTCCATGACCGGTCCGAGATCGGCTTCGTGTTCGCCGACGCTCCGGAGAGCGAGCTGCGCGAGGTCAAGTTCGACTCGATCGGCAATCTGACCTTCGAGATTCCGCCCGGCCACGAGCGCTGGAAGGTCGGTGCCGCGCGGGTTTTCCCGGTCGAGACGGACATCCTGGCCCTGTGGCCCCACGCCCACCTGCGGTCGGTCGCGGTGCGCTACGACGCCTTCTACCCCGACGGCACGACCGAGGTTCTTCTCGACGTGCCGAACTACGACCAGGAGTGGCAGACGACGTACCAGTACAAGAAGCCGAAGACGATCCCTGCCGGCACCCGGGTCGAGGTTTCGATGTGGTTCGAGAACTCGCCCGAGCGCGGCGAGGAGCGCGGCTTCGACCCGGCGGACAACGTCGTCAACGGCACGGCCACGACCGACGAGATGATGCTCGGCTTCGTGGCCTGGGCGCCGGTCGAGCCGGTCGATCCGATCGCGCTGCGGCTTGGAGTCGCCTCGATTCAGAGCACCGGCGGCGGGGAGTAGGTAGGCGGGAATGACCGGTTCGCGCGGGTGGTGGCGGCTGCCTTCGGTCGCTGCCGTCCTGCTGCTCTCGGCAGCGGCGTTTGGGGCGCCTGCGGCGGGTCAGTTCGCCGAGACCGAGAAAGTCATCGAGAAACCCTCGAAGGAGGGAGAGGGTCGCAAGCTCGACGCCTCGGGTCTGACCAACGCATTCGCGGTGCTGGTCAACGCGACGCGTTCGATCGACAGAGCCGAGATCGGCGGCGGCATGGTCGAGGTGAACGCCGGCAGGCTGCCGCTCCTCGGCGTGGACTGGGAGGCGTTGCAGGAACACGAACAGGGCCTGTTCGAGTTCCAGACCGCGGCCGCGATCAAGCTGCGCACGGAGGCCGACATCGTGGTCGGCGACCTCGAGGTGCCGGCCGGCAACGTCTCACCCGGTTTCGCGGGCCTCTACAGCTTGTGGCTCCGCCTCGACGACGACGGGCAGTGGGTGCTGATCGTGAACAACGAGCCCGACGTCTGGGGCACGATGCACGATCCGGCGAAGGACCTGGGCGAGATCCGGCTTGAGCACTCGATCGTGGAGGGCGGGAAGCCGCGCCTGACGATCGAGATCGAGCCGCCCGAAGGCGACACCCCGGGGACGCTAACGCTGTCCTGGGGCGAGCATCGCTGGCAGACGACGGTCGCCGGCCTCAGGTCGTAAGTGCCAGGAAGCTAGCTCGACCGGACCCGCACGGGCCACGCGCAGGTTCTCGTGACGACTACGGATCCAGATGGTAGTCGATGTCCTCGAATCGGTCGCGTGGAAACGTGAAGATGAAGACCAGCGGTTCGGGGCCGATGCAGCGAAGGGCGTGTCTGGCGTTTGGTGGGATGTAGATGGCCGTGCCCGGGCCAATCTCTTCCCGCGTGTTCTCGATCTCGATGAGAGCGCGTCCGCTGAGCACGTAGTACGTCTCCTCCGGCTCGTGGTGGTGTCGCGAAAGCGCGGCACCGGGCTCGATCTTCGCCACGCCGGTGACGAGCCCACCGCTCGGACTGCGCTCGCGGCTGATCAGCAGCTTCCAGCGAATGGCGCTCGGGGAGGTATTGGCCGGATCGGCCCAACTCTCCCAGTCGACGTACGCCTGGTCGGCGATGACGGGCTCCAGTTTGCGCATTCCTAGCCTGTGGCCGGCGGCGTGATCGGCCTGGCTCCAAGGACCGGCGCGCGCAGGCCGAAGGCGACAAGGGATCCGACGAAGCAGAGGCCCGTCAGGATGGTGAGAGTCAGCACGTGGGAGTCTGACCAGTCCGAGAGCATTCCGGCCAGGGTCGGAGCCGCTGGGGAGATCATGCCGGTGATCGCGAAGCGGGTGCCGACCGTCGTGGCGAAGGCGCGGCGGCCGTAGAAGGCCGAGTAGACGACCGGGATACAGACGTAGGCCGCGCCGAAGCCGAGTCCGATCAGGATCATGGACAGGTAAGCGATCAACTCGGTGTTCGCGACGATGAACAGCGCGCAGCCGACACCCTCCAGGATCAGGACGATGCCGAGCAGCCGCTGCGGCGTCATGAAGTCGCCCGCGAAGGCGCTGAGACGGCCGAACAGGCTGACCAGCACCCGGGCGCCCAGGATCGAACCCGCCATCGCGGTGGTGAAGCCGAGAGCATCGAGATGGTGGCGGCCGAAGACGGCGATGATGCCCCAGGGCACGCCGTAGGCGATGGACAGACCGATCAGAACGTAGAACTGGGACGTGCGCAGGGCGAGCGGTGCGGTCCATTCGCCGCGGCCGGTTGGGCCGGATGGAGCGTCGCTCTCGGGTTCCTTGGCCTGGCCGCCTCCATCCGGCTGCTGCCCGATTCGCTCAGGCTCGCCGCGCATGAACACGGCGGCCAGGACGGCTACGAGGGCGGAGATGCCGGAGATGATCAGCCAGCCCGTGCGCCAGTCGGCGATCTCGAGGATCCCCGGGGCAAAGTACTTGAGCGTCACGTAACCGAAGACCGCTCCGCCGGCGAGAATCAGGGCCATGGCCCGTGAGCGAAAGCGGATGAACCAGTTCGAGGCCAGTGCCTGGGCCGCGAGGATCGTGCCGAAGCCGACCGAGATACCGCCGAGCACGGCGTACGCGAACATGGCGTCGGCGAACGACTCGACCCGGCTCATGAGCCAGAAAGCGACGACCCCGACCACGGCGCCGAGGCTCATCATGGACCGGATTCCCCAGCGTCCGATGGCGAAGCCGGCAACCGGGCCGAGCCCGTGGTAGATCCAGCTGAAGACGCTGAAGATGAGGCCGCCCTGCGTGTCGTTCATGCCGAGGTCGGCCTGCATCTCGGGCAGGAAGAAGCCCCAGCAGTAGTACATCGGCGAGATGGCGAGGCCGTAGCAGACGGAGCCGAGCCCGACCATCTTCCAACCGAGGAAGCTGCGAGGCGGGTTGCTCGTCATTCCCGGTCCCGCAGCTTCGTCTAGTTGGTTAGCTTGTCGCCTACTGACCGCGGATCGCTTCCAGCCGGTCGTTGATCTCCCGCTCTAACTCGGCGCCCGTCTTCACCTCGTCACCGAGTTCGAGATACGCCTGCCTGTCGCCATCGAACTCCGGCCAGGCCGGCCGGCCGCCGCCGTTCGGGTCGCCGGTGCGGGCGAACTGGACCCAGTAGTCGATCATGAGCGCCGCGAGCCGGTCATCCGTCTCGTCGTAGGTTTCGCCCTGCAGCGTGTTGAAGACGTAGCCGAGCTCGGCCGCGTGGTGCGCGCCCCAGGCCGGGTTCTCCGGGTTCACGCGGGTGAAGAAGTACTGGAACGCCGGGGAGGAGACCGAGTCCATCCCGAGGAGCATCCGGCGCGTGCCGCGCAGGAACCAGGTGTCGGTCAGGAAGCGGTCCTGCTGCACCTTGAGTTCCTCGGCGCTCTTCGAGGGGTAGAGCTTCGCCACTTCCTCGGCCTGGTCGCCGTAGACGCCCTTCAGCATCTCGAGGAACTCCGCCCGCTCGGTGAGCGGTTGGAAGGCCATGAACATCGTGCCCTCGTTGCGGTTCGTGCCTGCGATCAGGGGAATGTCGTTCTGCTTCCCTGCCGTGTACCGGTCTTCGCTCGACTCGGGCATGAAGTCGGTGCCGAAGGTGACGTGCGGTTCATAGCCGCCGAGCGCGCCGCCCTGGGCGGTCCTGGTGATGATCGTGCCGGCGTCCAGTGCGCGCAGCGCCCCGGCCGTCTGCTTGGTGCCGTCGCCGAGCATCGTCGTCGCCCAGGCGACGCCGACATCCTCGGCGCTCTTGTGCAGTCCGTTCTCTCCCCGGAGCGGGCGGATGTTCGTGTCCGTAACCCAGGGGCTCTCAGCGATCGCCCGGTGGATCAGGCCGGTAGCCAACGGGCTCGCCATCAGCGCGTGAACGCTGGTGCCGCCGGCGGACTCGCCGAAGATCGTCACGTTGTCCGGATCGCCGCCGAAACTGGCGATGTTCCGCTCGACCCACTGGAGCGCCGCGATCTGATCGAGGAAGCCGTAGTTGCCGGATTCACCGCCTGCCTCCCGAGACAAGGCGGGGTGCGCGAGGTAGCCGAGCGGGCCGAGCCGGTAGTTGATCGAGACTAGGACGACCCCCTTGGCGGCGAAGGCGGAGCCGTCATAGCCGACCTGGTTGCTCCAGCCCAGGCTCAGGCCACCCCCGTGGATCCAGACCATCACCGGCCGCGGATCGTCGCCTTCCCCAGCCGCCGTCCAGACGTTCAGGAACAGGCAATCCTCGGAACTCTCCGGCAGGGCCTCGCCGGTCATCATGGCCAGAACGGGGCTTTGCGGGCAGATCGCGCCGAACTCCGTCGCGCCGCGGACGCCGGTCCACTTCGTCATCGGCTGGGGGACCTTCCAGCGCTGGTCGCCGACAGGAGGCGCCGCGAACGGGATGCCGCGGAAGACCGTCAAACCGCTTGCCGCATCGAGGACCTCGCCCCGGAGCGAACCGGTGTCGATGTCGACGACGGCAGCGCTGCCAGCAGCGTTCGCACTTGAAGCGGTGAGGAAGCCGAGGGCGAGGACGCCCGTGGCGGCGAATAGCGCGAAGGCGCCCCGGAAGCGGTGAATGGTCATGATCTCTCCCCTTGGTGCCTGAGCTCGGGCTGTGGTCGAGCCGCGATATGCAATCGCGGCGGACTTGGTGGCGAAGACGGCATCCTAGCGGAGCGATGAACGCGGGTGACGCGCGTTGTCACTGACTGGATCAGCCATTAGGATGCTGGGTGTGAACGTCCCGATCGTTTCGTTCCTGTTGCTCGCGGTGCCGCTGCTGGCTGGCGAGGCGAACGTGCCGGCATCGGATCTCGAAGCCTCGAACAGCTCGCAGAGCGGCGGTTGCGTCGAAAGTGACACGGTGATGTGTCTGCAGGATGGGCGCTATGAAGCGACACTGGAGTGGACGACGCCCGACGGCGAGGCAGGCCAGGCCAGCGTCGCTAGACCCCGGACGAGGGATTCCGGCCTGTTCTACTTCTTCGACTACAACAACTGGGAAGTGCTGCTGAAGGTGCTGGACGGCTGCGGCGTCAACGGACACCACTGGGTCTACGCGGCCTCGGCCAGCGACCTCGGCATGACCTTGATGGTTCGGGATACGACCCTGCCGGACACGAAGGACGATGGCACGATGAACGTCAACTCGAGGACCTACACCTTTGAGCCGCATAACAGGCGGGCTCGGATGCCCGGCGAGTCGGAGGAGGACTATCAGGCGAATGTTCTCGCGAAGGGACACCCGGCGCTAACGGAATCCGGCGCGTTTCCCGACGCCTGCGAGTCCTAGCGACGGGGACGTTCACTCATAGAGCTGCGCCAGCAGCCGGATCGAGTCCTCGATCTCCCGGAGTGTGGCTTCGGGTACTCCGCAACGGGCGATGACATGGGTCATTCCGATCTGCTCCCTGTACCGCTCAAGGCCCGCGCGGACTTCGTCCTGGTTGCCGACGATGGCCCAGGTGTCGATCCGGGCCAGGTCCTCTTCCGGCACCAGGCGGCTGCCTGCGCGTGCCATGCGGATCGCCTGAGCCGTCAGGGCGGAGCTGACACGCGCGATGGTCCGGCGGTCGTCCGAGATGAACACGGTGCGCATGACCGGCACGATCGGGCGGGGGACGCCTTCGGGCAACGCGGCGCGGTGGAGTTCGTGGTTCCGGACGAGCCGCTCGATCGTCTCGAGCGGTGACGACAGGTACGGCAGGCCCAGCTCGCCGGCCTGCTTGAGTGCCAGGGGGCCGAAGGCCGCGACCCAGAGTTCCGGGTGCGGCTTCTGGACCGGTAGGGGCGCCAGCCGGATCGGACGACGTGCCTCTCCCTCGCCGACCTCGATCGCCTCGCCCGCCCAGGCGCGCTGCATCAGGTCAAGGGACCAGGCGAACTGCTGGCGCTTGGTGCGTGGATCGACGCCGAAAGCGGCGAAGAGGGCCGGTCGGAAACCGCGGCCGAGGCCGAGGATGACCCGGCCGTTCGAGAGGCGGTCGAGAACGGCGACCTCCTCGGCGGCCTGGAACGGGTTGCGGACCGGGAGCAGATAGGACGTCGTCCCCAGCCGCAGGTTCGTCGTTCTTGCGGCGGCTGCGGCGAGAACGACGATGGGCGATGGGCAGGCGGCGGCGCCGGTGAAGTGGCTTTCCGGCAGGAAGAGCGAGTGGAAGCCCAGCCGGTCGGCGAACTCCGCCTGGTCGGCGATCGCGGCCACCTGGTCTCCCAGGCGGTCCACCCAGGGCGTCAACCCGATCTCGACGCGCGTCTCCTTCAGCCGGCTCTCCAGTCGCTGAAGCTCTTACCTGCGTCGGCCAGCTCAGCGAGAAGTGCCGAAGGCTGCCAGAACTCGTCTCCGCTCTCGTCCGCGAACTCGCGCATCCGAGCCGCGATCTTCGAAAGACCGACGCTGTCGCCCCAGTGCATCGGGCCGCCGCGGTACACCGGCCAGCCGTAGCCGTTGACCCAGATCACGTCGATGTCGGAGGGCCGGATCGCGATCCCCTCCTCGAGGATCCTCGCGCCTTCGTTCACCATCGGGTAGAGGCAGCGTTCGAGGATCTCGTCCTCGCCGACCTCGCGCTGTTCGATGCCCTGGGCGGAGCCGAAGTCGCTGATGATCTGCTCGACCTCGGGGTCTGGCGCGGAGGCACGTGTCTCCGGGTCGTAGACGTAGTAACCGCGGCCGTTCTTCTGGCCGCGCCGTCCGGATTCGCAGAGGATCTCGCGGATGTCGCGGGATGCCGACTCCTTCTCGTTCCAGCCGATGTCGAGACCGGCCAGGTCACTCATCGCGAAGGGCCCCATCGGGAAGCCGAAGTCGTAGAGGACGCGGTCGACATCGTAGTACTTCGCGCCCTGAAGGATGATCGCCTGCGCCTGCTGCTGGCGCTGGAACAGGATCCGGTTGCCGACGAAGCCGCGGCAGACGCCGACCAGCACCGGCACCTTGCCGATCTGCTTGGAGATCGTCATCGCGGTGTGGATCACGTCCTTCGCCGTCTTCTCGCCGCGTACCACCTCGAGCAGGCGCATGATGTTGGCGGGCGAGAAGAAGTGCATGCCGATCACGTCCTCGGGCCGGCTGGTGGCGGCGGCGATCTCGTTCACGTCGAGCGCCGACGTGTTCGTGGCCAGTACCGCGCCCGGCTTCACGATCCGGTCGAGGCTGGCGAAGATGTCCTTCTTCAGATCCATGTTCTCGAACACGGCTTCGATCACGAGGTCGCAGTCGGCGAGCGCTTCGCGGTCGGTCACGCCGTCGAGCAGGCCCATGCACTGGTCGACCTGTTCCATCGTCATCCGGCCACGGCTCGCCGTGCGCTCGTAGTTCTTGCGGATGACGCCGAAACCGTGGTCGAGCCGGCTCTGCTCGGCCTCGACGATCGTCACGCCGATGCCGCGGTTGGCGAAGTTCATCGAGATGCCGCCGCCCATCGTGCCGCAGCCGAGTACGCCGACCTTCTCGATCTTGCGCATCTGTGTGTCCCGGGGCACGTCGGGCACCTTGGCCGCCTGGCGTTCGGCGAAGAAGTAGTAGCGCTGGGCGATCGACTGCTTGCCCGACATGAGTTCGGCGAACAGTTTCCGCTCGTAGTCGAGCGCTTCGTCGAAGGACATGTCGAGACCGGCCTCGATCGCCCGCACGTTCGCTTCCGGCGCCTCGAAGCCGCGGGTGCGGCGGGCGATCTTGCGCCGGAAACCGTCGAAGATCTCCTTGCGGTTGGCCCGCGCCTCGTTGACCTTCTCGTCCAGGTCGCGGATCTTCTTGAGCGGCCGGTCCTCGGCGATCACCTTCTCGGCGAAGACGACGCCGCCCTCGAACACGTCGTCGACGATCTCGTCGATCAAACCGCCTTCCAGGGCCTCCGCGGCGCCGATCGGGTTGCCCATGACGCACATCTCGAGCGCCTTCGGGTAGCCGACCAGCCGCGGCAGCCGCTGCGTGCCGCCCGCGCCCGGCAGGATCCCCAACTTGACCTCGGGCTGGCCGAACCGGGCCGACGCGACTCCCACCCGGTAGTGGCAGGCCATCGCCGTCTCCAGGCCGCCGCCGAGCGCGGTGCCGTGGATCGCCGCCACGACGGGCTTCGTCGCGTGCTCCATCGCCTCGATCGCCTCGTTGAGTCCGGGCTCCTTCATCGGCTTGCCGAACTCGGTGATGTCGGCGCCCGCGATGAACGTGCGGCCCTTGCAGACCAGGAGCACCGCGGCCACTTCGTCGTCGGCCGCGGCCTTCGCCAGTCCCTCGACCATGCCGGCGCGCACACCGTGGCTGAGCGCGTTGACGGGCGGATTGTCGATCACGATCAGGGCGATCTCGCCGCGGACTTCGTAGTCGACCATGTCGGTGAGTGGGGTCATGCTTCAGTTCTCTCCTGGCGCGGGCGCGCCGTTGTGTTGACCTTGGATCGTTGCGCGGAGGGGAGCGGTATCGTAGCCGCTCAGTGGGCGTGGCCGAGCCGGTCGAGAAAGCGTCGAATGCGATCCGCGTTCTCGCCCAGGTCGCCGCCTCCGACCTGGGACACGGAACGCACGTCGACGGCCGCGCCGGCCTCTTCTGCGCGGACCCGGACCGCGACGAAGTCGATGAAGTGGAACCACGGGGTCGCGTCGGCGAACTCGACCTCGCCGCTCTCGTCGTCGCCTCGGAGCAGTTCCCAGCCCATGTCTTCGGCAGTGTGCCGGACGCGCCAGAGTGCTTCCTGCCGTGAGATGTCCAGGTGCAGCGTGCCCAGGTCGGGATAGCCCTGCCGCTGGAGATCCGGGACCTGCGCGCCGCCGCTCGGGTAGGCGAAGCCCGCGCCGCGACTGTCCTCCGAAGCGGCCGCAAGGAAGGTCGGCGGATCGTCGATGTTCGTCGTGATGTCGTGGATCGGCGGCGCCTGGGTCGTGTCGTAGCCGAGCACGAAGACCCAGCCGATGATCACCATCGAGAGGAGCGTGCCGCCCCAGGCTTGCGAAGCGCCTCCGCGACGCTGCCGGGGCCGCGTCCGGAGCACGCCGATCAGGCCGAGAAGCAGGCCGATCGCGGCGCCCAGGGGCATCAGGAGGGCGAACAGGAGGAAGCCCGCAAGGGGATCGATCAGGTCGATGCGGGCACCGAGCACGCCGACCAGGCCGGTCACGAGCGCTAGGCCGGCCACCAGCGGGGAAGCAAGCGCGGTCGTTGAGTTCATGGCGGGCGGAGGGTAACAGGAGCGGAGTTGCTACGGTTCGGCTGCCTCGTGAGCGACGTTCGTTCCATGTTCCGCCTCCTGTGGGGACCGGCTCTGGCGGCGGCTCTGGCGGCCGTGCTGGCTGCCTGCGGCGGTGGGCTGTCGGACGGGACGGCCGAGCCGCGGCGGCCGAACATTGTCCTCTATGTCGTCGATACCGTCCGCGCGGACCGCCTCGGCGTCTACGGTTACGAGAAGCCGACGTCGCCTCGGCTCGACGACTTCGCGGCGGGCGCCGTTCTGTTCGAGAACGCCTACGCCCAGTCCTCGTGGACGCGGCCGGCCGTGGCCTCCCTGTTCACCGGCCTGCTGCCGCCGGCGCATCGCACCGTCGGCCGCCGCTCCGTGCTGCCCGAGGACGCGATGACCCTGGCCGAGATCCTGACCGCCAACGGCTACGAGGGGATGGGCCTGGTCCGCAATCCGAACGTCAGCCGCGCGTTCGGCTTCGCGCAAGGGTTCGCCCGCTTCCGCAGCGAGGACCGCGACCGGGACGAGACGATGCTGGACCGTGTTCGCCTGTGGCTGGATGAGCGCGAAGGGAGCGAACAGCCCTTCTTCCTCTTCCTGCACGCGATCGACCCCCACGGGCCCTACGATCCCGCGCCCGAGTTCGAGGAGATGTTCGAGGCCGGCGGCGCTCCTGTTCACTACCGTACCGTGCGCTATCTGCTCCAGCTGAACCGCGGCGAGGTCGAGCCGGATGCCGGTACAGCCGAGGCGCTGTCGCGGCTGTACGACGCCGAGGTGGCCCAGAACGACCGCGTCTTCGGCGACTTGCTCGACGTACTGGAGACGCGCGGTCTGGCCGAGGACACCGCCATCGTCTACGCCTCGGACCACGGCGAGGAGTTCCAGGAGCACGGCCGCTGGGAGCACGGGCTGTCGCTGTACGAGGAAGTGCTGCGGATACCCCTCGTCATGAGGCTCCCCGGTGTGTCGGCGCGGCGCGTCGAGGCGCCGGCTCAGCACGTCGACGTGTTGCCGACGCTGCTCGGCTACCTCGGCATCGAGGCGCCGGCCACCGACGGACGGGACCTGTTGGCGGCCCGCCGTCGCGGCGACGATCCGCCGGATGTCTACACCCACCTCGACGTCGACGGCCACCGCGCCGCCTCCGTGATCCGCGGTCGCTACAAGCTCGTGCTGCCGCAGTCGCCGTCCCAGGGAACGGAGCCGATGCTCTTCGACCTGGAGGTGGATCCGGGGGAGCTGGAGGACCTGGCTGCGGAACGGCCGGGGATCGTCGAGCGGATGCTCGACCTTCTGGCTGACCAGAACCTGGCCGGCGAGATCGTCTCCGCCCAGGAGATCGAGGACGACCAGATCGACGAGGACGTGCGCCGGAGGCTCAGGGCGCTCGGCTACGTGGACTGAGGAAAGCGCTCCGGCACGAGTTGACGCAGGCACCCGGCCAGCAACTCGACGCCTTCCTGGATCCCGGCGACGGAAGGGCAGGCGTACGCCAGGCGCAGGAACGGCACGTCTTCGCCGCCGGCGTGGTAGGCGGCGCCGTAGCCGTACTCGAGGCCGCGCTGTTCGCTCAGCGCGAACAGCGCTTCGCGGTCCACTTCTTGGGGCAGGCCGACCCACAGGAACATGGCGCCGGCGGGCTTTCGCCAGGTGCAGACGCCGCCGAGTTCTTGTTCCAGAGCGGCCAGCAGGGTGTCACGCTTCGGTAGCAGGGCGGCGTTGTTGCGCTCGATCTGCGCGGGCAGACGGCCCCGCAGCAGTTCCGCCACGATGCTGGACGACAGGGTGCTCTGTCCGGCGTCGAAGCGTTCGTCGAGGAAGCGCTGCTGGAGCGGCTGCCTGGCGACGAGGTAGCCGATCCGGACGCCGGCGCCGAGGATCTTGGACAGCGAGCCGATGTAGACGACGCCCTCGCCGTTCGCCAGCGTGTAGAGGCTCTGCGGCGGCCGCGGCGCGTCGTCGTAGTGGACGTCGGCGTAGCAGTTGTCCTCGACCAGGAGAACATCGAACTCGCGCGCGGCCTGGATCATCTCGAGTCGGCGCTGGCGGGGCATCACCGCGCCGGTCGGGTTGTGGTACGTGGGCAGCGTGTAGATGAAACGCGGCTTCTCACCGGCCGAGGTCAAGCTTTCCAGTGTCCGGCGGAGCGCGCCGATGTCCATCCCCTGCTCGTCGACCGGCACGCCGACCAGACGGTAGCCGAGGCCCCGATAAGCACCGAGGGTGCCCGAGTACGTCGTCTCCTCCGTGACCACGACGTCGCCCGGCTCTTCCATCAGCACCCTGCCCACGAGCGTCACCGCCTGCATGGAGCCGTTGGTCAGCGCGATCTCGTCGGGGTCGAAGTCGGCGCCTTCGCGGTCCGCTTCGCGCCGGGCCAGCACCTCGCGCAGACCGGGATGACCCAGGTCGCCGGGGTAGAAGGCGAAGTCCTTGCCGATGTCGAGGATGGCGCGGCCCGCCGCCTCGGCCATCTCGGCGGCCGGGAAGGCTTCGGGCGCGGTCATGCCGACCCGCATTGGGATCGGGTTGGCCGGAGTTGTTGTGGGAGTTTCCGGTTCGACCATGGCGGCGGCACTGTAGCAGCGCATGGCGGGCTGGTACCCTCTGCGACCCTCAACCCCCGTACAAGGAGAAGCCAACAATGAAGGACCTCTTCGACCTCACCGGCAAGGTGAGCGTAGTCACCGGCTCGACCAAGGGAATCGGCAAGGCGATCGCCGAAGCGCTCGCTGCCTTCGGGTCGAAGGTCGTCATCTCGAGCCGCAAGGCGGACGCCTGCGACGCGGTCGCGGGGGGAATCAACGAGAACGGCGGCGAGGCGATGGCGCATCCGTGCCACGTCGGTCACAAGGACCAGTTGGAGCGGCTGGTCGCGGCGACCCGGGAGCGCTGGGGGAAAATCGACAACCTGGTCGTCAACGCCGCGGTGAATCCGTACTACGGATCGAGCCTGGGCATTCCGGACTCGGCGTTCGACAAGGTGATGGAGGTCAACATCCGTAGCGTCCACTGGCTGTGCCAGATGGTGATTCCCGAGATGCAGGAACGAAGGGACGGGTCGATCGTCATCGTTTCCTCCGTCGGCGGCTTCCGTGGCAACGCGGTGCTCGGCGCCTACGCGATCTCCAAGGCCGCGGACATGCAACTCGCGCGGAACCTGGCGGCGGAGTTCGGTCCCGACAACATCCGCGTCAACAGCATCTGCCCCGGTCTGGTCAAGACGGATTTCGCCCGCGCCCTTTGGGCGGACCCGGAACGGGAGAAGGCGGTCGCCGCGAGAACTCCGCTCCGGCGCCTCGGCGAACCGGAGGACTGCGCCGGTATCGCGGTCTACCTCGCCTCACGTGCCGGCTCGTGGACCACGGGCCAGAGCTTCACCGTCGACGGCGGAGTAGTCGGCTGCGGTTGATTTCCTTCCCTGCCGCACTGCTGCTCGCCGCGGGTGCGCTGGTCGGGCAGACGGCTGGCGACCATCCGGGTGGCGTGTTCCTCGCCAGCGGCGCTCGGGTCGGAGAGGTAAGCGCGACCTCAGCGATCGTCTGGGCCAGGACGACGGCCGAGCCGCGGCGGCGGGCCGGGCGGGAAGTTTCGGGCCGTCCTGTGGTCACCCTTGCGGCTGGTGTGAACGTCTCGTCGCTCGAGGGCGCCGTTCCTGGTGCGGACGGGGAGATCCGGGTCACCCTGCGGGAGGGCGAGCCTACTGGCGACAACGGCGACAGGCATCCGGTGCGAGTCTCCGGCTGGTTGCCGACCTATTCCGACCGAGACTTCACTCGCCAGGTGGTTTTCGACGAGCTGAGGCCCGATACCGTCTACCTGGTCACTGTCGAAGCGCGCTCGGCCGTTGACGGGGCAACGAGCGCCATCGAGACTGCGAGCTTCCGAACCGCTCCGACACCTGACGAGCGGCGGCCGATTCGCTTCACTGCGATGACCTGCCAGTACTACGGGCGGCGTGACCGGCCCGACGGCTTCCAGATCTATCCGTCGATGGCCGCAGCCCGGCCGGACTTCTACCTGTCGATCGGCGACAACGTCTACTACGACAACGAGTCGCCTCGGGCGACCTCGGTCGAGCTGGCGCGCTATCACTGGCAGCGGATGTTCACCCTGCCGGCGATCGCGTCCTTCCTGCGCTCGGTGCCCGGTTACTGGCTCAAGGACGACCACGACCTGCTGCTGAACGACTCGTGGCCGGAGATCGAACCCGGTATCTCCGCGCCGCTGACCTTCGAGGAGGGTCTGGCGGTGTTCGCGGAGCAGAACCCGGCCCCGGAACGCCCTTACCGGACCGTTCGCTGGGGCAAGGGGCTGCAACTCTGGCTGGTCGAGGGCCGCGACTTCCGGTCGCCGAATGACATGCCGGACGGCCCCGGCAAGACGATCTGGGGAACCGAGCAGTGGCGGTGGCTGCGGGACTCACTGCTCGCGAGCGACGCGGACTGGAAGATCCTCGTCTCACCCACGCCGATCGTCGGTCCGGACCGGAGCAACAAGGCCGACAATCACGCCAACGCCGCGTTCAGCCACGAAGGCGACGCGGTCCGCGAGTGGTTCCGGGCGAACCTGAACGACCGCTTCCTGGTCGTCGTCGGCGACCGCCACTGGCAGTACCACTCGGTCCACCCGGAGACGGGGCTCGACGAGTTCTCAGTCGGTCCGGCCAGCGACGCCCACGCCGGCGGTACGCCGGGTGAAGACCCGGCGTATCACCGATTCCACCGTGTCGGCGGCGGGTTCCTCAGCGTCGACGTCGATTGGATCGACGACCGGCCACGGATCGTGCTCCGGCACCGGGATGTGTCCGGCCGGGTGGTCTACGAGGTCGAGCGCCTGGGTTCGTAGCTCGTCAGATCGTCGCCATCGGCACCGCCAGCCCGGCCACCGGCGAACGCGTCCGGAAGATTGAGCCGCTGCTTCCAGGCTCGTCCGGGTCGCCGGTCGTGACGACGTAGAGATCGCGCCGGTCGCTGCCGCCGAAGCAGACGCTGGTGATGTTCCTGGTCGGAACTTCCAGGTGACTGAGGATCCGGCCCGTGGGATCGAAGCGGGTGACGCAGCCGCCGGCGACGCAGGCGACCCAGAGGCAGCCCTCCTCGTCGACGGCGAGGCCGTCGGGGCGGCCGCGGTCGGGCTCGGCGATGGCGCGCCGGTTCACGCAGCGACCGTCGTCCGTCACGTCGTGGGCGACCACGTGACCGCGAGCGGTGTCGGCGTGGTACAGGGTTCGGCCGTCCGGTGAGAAGCCGATGCCGTTGGTCAGGCTGATCTCGCCGTAGAGTTCGGTCGCTTCGCCTTCCGCCTCGATCCGCCAGCACTCACCAGGTGTCCGTTCCTTCTCTCCGGTGAACGGGCTCGTGCGCATCGTGCCGGTGATCACGCGGCCCTCCGAGTCGACGAACAGGTCGTTGAAGCCGGGAGTCTCGGGCGGGTCGAACAGAATCCGCGTCACGCCGTCCCGGACGTGGCAGATGTTGCGGCCGGAGCACACGATGCCGCCGTCTGCGTGGAGCGCGATGCCGCCGACGCCGCGACGCTTGGGCACGACCGTTGCGATCTCGCCGTCCGGGCTGCGCCGGTAGACGCCGCCGTTCAGAACGTCGCTGAAGTAGAGACGGTCTTCCGCGTCGACGCGAGGTCCTTCGACGAGTGTGTAGCCGGACGCCAGGAGTTCCATGGCGCGGGCACTGTAACAACCTAGCGCCAGCGAACCCCCAACCAGGCGGCGGGGTGCAGGAAGATCAGGACGGTGATGATCTCGAGCCGACCGATCCACATGTTGAGGGCCAGATAGAGCTTGATCGGATCGGAAAAGTGGGCGTAGCTGCCGAATGGACCGACATCGCCCAGGCCGGGACCGATGTTGCCCAGCGTGGCGATGCTGGCGGTCACCGCGGTGGGCATGTCGGTGCCTGCCAGCCCGACGACGCCGACGCTCAGGGCGAACAGCACGAGGTAGAGAAGGAGGAAGGACACGACGGCGCGGACCACGTCACCGGGCACCCTGCGGCCGTCCAGGCGCAGCGGTCGCACGGCTCGCGGGAAGATCGTCTGGAACAGTTCGAGCAGGGTCGACTTGGCGATCAGCCAGACGCGCACGAGCTTGGGACCGCCTGCCGCCGATCCGCCGCAGCCGCCGCAGAACATGAGCAGCAGCAGGATCGTCTGACTCGCCTGAGCCCATAGCGCGAAGTCCTCGGTCGCGAATCCGGTCGTCGTGATGATCGTCAGTGCCTGGAAGCCGGCGCGCCGCAGGGTGTCCTCCGACAGGGCGTCCGTGGCGATCCAGTCCAGCAGGGAGACGTCGTCGCTCTTCAGGGTGCAGGCCAGAAGCAGGGTCGCGGCGGCGACGATCAGAAGGTAGAGCCGGAACTCTTCGCTGCGCAGCAACGTGAGCGGTCGGCCCCGGACGGCCTGGAACTGAAAGGCGTAGTTCGCTCCGGCCAGCAGCATGAACGCCATGACGGTCCACTCGATCAGGCTGCTGCTGTAGCCGCCGATGCTGCTCGGGTTGGGAGAGAAGCCGCCGGCCGACACGGTGGAGAGGGAGTTGCAGACGGCGTCGAAGGGCGGCATGCCGAACCGGATGAGGAGACCGACTTCCAGGGCGGTCAGGCCGACGTAGAGGGAGTACAGATAGAGCGCCGTGTTGCGGATACGAGGCGTCAGGCGCTCCTCGGTGGGCCCGGGCGCTTCGGCGAAGAACATCTGGCGACCCGCGATGCGCAGCGCCGGCAGCACGGCGATGAAGAGGGCGATGATGCCCATGCTGCCGACCCACTCGCTCAGGCTGCGCCACAGGAAGACGCCTTCACTCACGGCCTCGAAGTCGGTGAGGATCGTGGCGCCGGTGCCGGTCAGGCCCGACATCGACTCGAAGAGCGCGTCGGCTGGAGCGAAGCCGTTCACGGAGTAAGGGATGGCGCCGATCAGGACCAGGAACAGCCAGGCCACGGCCACGGTCGCCAGACCTTCCATCCTCCGCATCTCGAGCCCCCGCCCCGGAAGGAGCCTGGAAGCCAGCCCCAGCAGAATGGCGAGCAGGGCGGCGCCGAGAAAGGCGATCGCGCTGCGGCCGTGTCCGTAGGCCGCCTCGACCGCGGACGGCGCCAGAAGAACCGCCCCGAAGCAGCCGACCAGGGCCAGCGTCGTGCGGAGGACCAGGGAAACGCGCACTGGGGATGGCGCTAGCGATCGTCCGGCGTCAGGCCGAAGGCCGGACCGACGGTCTCCGCGCCCTCGGGCGTGGCGACGACCAGCAGGCGGTCGCCGGGCCGCACGTCGTCGTCGCCACCGGGCACGATCGTGTTGTACTGCCGCAGGACGGCGCCGACGATGACGCCGGTCGGCATGTCCATCTCGCGCAGCCGCGTCGTCTCGAAGTCCGGCGGGACGGCGACTTCGACCACCTCCGCCCTCCCGTCCTCAAGCGTGGCCCGGTACTCCAGGCGGGGCGCCTGGATCTGGTGCAGCACCTCGGCGATCGCGGCGGCCCGTGCGTTCAGGGTGACGTCGATGCCGACCCGTTCGAACAGAGCGCTGCTCGTGTCCTGGCTGACGCCGGTCACGACCTTCGGAATCCCGAGTTGCTTGGCGATCAGGGAGCAGAGCAGATTCGTCTGGTCGTCGCCGGCCATGGCGACCAGAGCGTCGCTGCGCGCGACGCCGACTTCCTCGAGGACCTTCAGGTCCGTGCCGTCGCCGCAGAAGACGATCGCGCGGCCCACCTGTCCGGCGATGTCCTCGCAACGGCGTCGCGAGACCTCGATGACCCGCACCTCGGGCCAGAGGCCCCGCGTCAGCTCCTGTGCCAGGAGCCTGCCCGTACGGCCGGCGCCGATGATTGTCACACTGCGCACGACGGTTTCGGGAGCGGCGAAGAACTGCTTCGCAACCTGCCGCAGTGCGGTGCGCCGACCCATGAACAGGACCTTGTCGCCGGCCTCCAGGCGGTCCTGCCCGCGCGGAATGATCAGCTCGCCGTTCCTCACCCGGCTGACGACCAGGGTGTTGCCGGGGAGGGGCGCCGCGGCAAGCGTCGGTCCGCACAGCGGGGAGTCCGCCGGCAAGCGGTACTCCATCAGCCAGATCCTGCCTCGGTGGAAGTTCTCCACATCGAGCGCCCGGGGCTCCAGCACGATCCGCGCGATCTCCCTGGCCAATGACCACTGGGGCCAGATCAGGTGGTCGATGACCTCTTCGAGGGTCGTCTGCTCCGGGTCGTTGAAGCTCTCGTGGTGCTCGTCCTGCGAGATGAAGCAGTAGGTCGTCGCCTTCGACCGGCCGCGGGCTGCCAGGCAAGCGATGATGTTGCGCTCGTCCGAGTCCGCGCAGGCGATGAACGTGTCCCCGTCGGATAGGCCGACATGGTTCAGCGTGGTGCGGCTTGCCGCCGGGCCGACCGTGATCTGCAGGTCCAGGTTCTCGAACCGGCCACGGTCCATCTCGCTGGGCACGACGACGAAGACATCCTCGTCGCGTGCCAGGGAGGACGCGAGCAGGTATGCGATGTCGCCGCCACCGGCGATGACGACCGTCATCCCGTGACGATAGCGGAGCGGTCCTTGCGTCTAGAAGATTCTCGAGAAGCCGCCGCTCTCGCTGCTCAACCTGGAGTTCACCACGTTGTTGTAGATCGAGCCGAAGGTGTAGCGGAGTTGAACGCCGCCTCGGAACGAGAGGTCCGTCTCCAATTGGCGCCTGGCGACTAGGACCTCTGCGTCGGTTGCTCCGCCCTTCGGCAGGTAGATCTGATCCCTGATTCTCGATACGCCGGCGTAGACGTCGAAGCTCAGACCGCGCACGATGTGGTACTCGACGTCCGTGTTGAACTCGATCCGGCTGCGGTCGAAGTCGTCGATGAAGTGGCTGTACTGGAGGTCGAGGTGGGCCTCGCCCCAAGGCCTCTCCATGCCAAAGGCGATGTAGGCGCCCTGGTCCGCAAAGGTCTCCTCCAGCTTGTCGAAGACGGTGATCTCTTCGTAGTCCAGGCGGGTGCCGCCGATGAAGTAG